>CAWDCA010000020.1:0-57747 GCA_963800695.1 uncultured Alphaproteobacteria bacterium
CGTCATCGACGGCGAGCGGCAGATCGTCGACGCCGTTCACCGTGACGGTGAGGGTCGTCGACGAAGTCTGCCCGGTATTGCCGGTCAGCGTGTAGGGAACGTTGACGGTTGCAAACTCGCCGGTCCTGAGCTGCTGGAAGGCGGAAGTCAGCGTGACGGTGATCGGGTCGGCGGTTCCGCCCGCGGCAGCCGCCGTCGCGGCGGAGTTGGGGATCGTCGCACCCGCCGGAACATTGGTCACGGTGACCGCGCCGACCGCAATGGTATTCGCGGCCGAGTCGTCGGGATCCAGGCTGTCGTTGGTCTTGACGATAAAGCCGGTGGGTGCGCTCTCCTCGGTCATGCTGCCAAAATTGGCGATGGCGAGCGGCGCGTCCTCGGCGCCCTTGATGGTGACGGTCAGATTCGCACTGTCCTCAAGCAATCCGGGGTGCCGGATCGTGTAGTGGAAGGTGTCCGTCAGCGTGTTCGGCAGGGTGGGTGTTTGGCGTAGCGCCTGCACCGCAGGAAGGTCTTCATTGACAGCATAAGTGAACGAGCCGTCGGCGTTGAGCGTGAGAGTACCGTACAGACCCGCCAGCGCAACACCGACCGTCCCGTTATCGGCAGAGCCCTCCACGTCGGTTCCAACCGCAACCACGGTGAGCGAACCCGGTGTCTGGGTGTCGGCATCGGCGTCGACGCCGGTCAGTGCCGGAGAGTTGGTGATGACGTTGCCGGTCGCTGTCCCGGAATCCGCAACGCCCACGGAGTTGTTGACGCCGCCGAGTTCGGTGCGGGTCACGCTGTCGTTGTCAGCGGTCGGCGCCGTGTTGGGCGACACCGTGATGGTTGTATGCGCGATATTGCTGATGGACCCGCCGGTATCCGTGACCGTCACCTGGACATCGCGCGGCGTCTGTGCCCCGACACTGGTGAGATTGCGGAACATCACCTGATTGAGCGCGGTCTCGAAATCGCCGATGCTGTTCGGACTGCCGGTCAGGGTGAGGATGAGGTCGCCGCCCGAGACCGTGGTTCCCGCAACGATCCCGACGGGAAGCGGACCTTGCACCAGCAGCTCGTCGCCTGCGGTAAAGGACTTGACGGTGACGACCGCGTTGTTGAGCGCCGTGCCGTCCGCGTCGGTGATTTCCACGTGCGAGAGATTGACGATGGGAACCGCCGCCGTGCTGATCGTGTAGGCGGTCGCGAAATCGTTCTCCTGTCCCACCGGGTCCACCGTGTCGTCGAGATCGACCACCGGCGCTTCGGTGACGGGATTAACGGTGATGCTGACCAGCCCGGTCGGGTTGGTGCCCTGCGGACCATTTGCCCCATCGTCGATCGCAACGGCGACGGTCGCCGCGCCGTTGAAGTCCGGCGCGGAGTTGAACATCACCAACCCAAGCAACGCTGCCACGCTAGCCGGCGTATCGGGTCCAATCGTATAGACCGTGTTCGCGCCGGATGGCGTGCCCGCGCCCGCGCCGATCAGGACGCCGGCGGCCGTCTGAATCGTTAGCGTCGCGGTGACGTTAGTGTTCTCCACATCCGCAACCGTCGGCGCTGTCGCGAACAGCGGCGTCGCGGCCGCGTCTTCGCTGATGGTCAGCGACTGCGTGAGGCCCGTCGCCGTCGGCGCGTCGTTGACGGCGGTGACGTTGAGGGTGACCGTGGCTGCGAGAGCACTCGTCGCGCCCTCGTCGTCCGAGACGAGGTAAGAGAAGGTATCCGTACCAGTGTAGTTGGTGTTTGGCGTATACAGCAGCCAGCCGGGATTGATCGGATCAAATATGACCGTGCCATTCGCTGCGGTGATGGTCTGCGCATCGTCCAGCGTCAGAATCTGGCCGGCCTCGGCATTGGCATCGTTCGCGGTCAGCACCGAGAACGGTATCCCGAGTGTGCTGTCCTCCGGCGTCGTCAGCGCCGCGGTGAGCGCAGGCGTCGTGTAGCTGTCGGCATTTGCGACCGGCAAATCGTTGAAGAGGTCGATCGTGAGGGCGGTGAGCGCCGTGTTCGTCGTGGCCGCAGTAACGTCCGCGACTGTGGTCGCGATGGTCCGATCCGGGATCCCACTAAAGAGCGATGAGACTGTCGGATCGTTCGACGCATTGTCGTACGTGACTGCCTCAAGCGCGAACTGCCACGTCGCTTCGTCCGTACCCGCGGCCGAGGTCAGCGTGATGCTGCCGTTCCCGGCGTTGAATGCTCCTGCCGTGATGTCCCCGGTATTGGCAGTCGCCGTAAAGATGAGCAGGTCTTGCGCCGCGTTGTAGTTGCCGGTGATCTGGATCGTGGCGGTCTTGATGTTGGTTGGTGCAAGAGGAAAGTCGACCAGCACGTCCGCGCTTGCGATCGCGACTGGCGTTCCGGCCAACTCATCGAACGCCGCCTCATAGCCGGTGCCGTCGTTCGCCGTCGAATCGAGATCAAGCGCGTGGAAATAGACGGTGCTGGTGGCAACATTGCTGTCGGTGGTGCCGTCATTGAGAACTAAAGTGATAGCACGATTGGTCAGCGTCGGCGTGCCCGATGTATTCGCATAGGTCACCGCCTCGAGTGCGGCCTCCCACTGTGCCGCTGTCGCGCCGCCTGCGCTGGTCAGCACCAGCGCGCCGGTCGTGTTGTTGAATGCGCCGGCCGCAATATCGCCTGTGCTGCCGTTGCCGGTAAACGCGAGAACATCTTCGCCGCCGGCCTGGAAGTTGCCAGTAATCGTGATCGTTGCAGTCAGTATCGTCGAGGGCGGGGCACCGCCAAACGCGTCCGTGATGCTGACGTCGGTATCCGCGATGGCAATCGGTGTCGCCGGCGTCGTATCGAGCGCGGAATAGGCCGTGCCCAGGGCGGTTGAATTGTTCGCATCCAGATCGAGCGCGATGGCAGACGCAACTACGTCGATCGCGACCGTGTCGGTGTCGGTCAGGTCGCCGCCGCCGGTGTTGCCTTCGTCGTTTGTGAAAACGGTGAGCGTGTCGGGGCCGGTGTAGCCGATCGTGGCCGTATAGGTCAGCCCATCCTCCCCGCCGCCGCCCGCCAGCGTGGCGTTGATCGCATCGATGCTGCCGGTCAGGGTGACCGAAGCCGACCCGTTGCCGCTGATGCCGCCTGGGACGGTCAGCCCATTGGTCACCGTCTCGCTCACGGTTAACGTGCCGTGCAGAACGGAGAGCGTGACTGTGTAGTCGACCGTCGAGTTGAGATCGACGTCCGATATCTGGATCGGATTTGAGTGAGCGGTATCAAAAATGATGGGTGCAGTTAGGATCGTGGTCTCGGACGATCCCACCGTATTGAACGGCGTATCATTGACGGCAGTCACAGTGATGGAAGCCGTGTCCGTGGTTGTGCTGAACGCACTGGTGCCGCCGCCCGCGCCAGGGTTTTGCTTGGTTCCGGCGGCGAACTGGGTCTGGTCCCAAGCGCGATACGTGATGCTGGCACTGGTGCCGTTATTTCCATCCGGGATGAAGCGCAGGTAGTCGCTCGGGCGCAGCAGCAGCGCGCTCGAGGGGCTGACTGCACTACCCGCGTTGACGTCGGTCCACGTCGAACCATTGAGCGAAAACTGCCACTTGCCGTTCCCGCTGGCGGTCGCGGTGATCGCGATACCCTCGACGGCGCCGTTGTCGACGTCGGTGATGCTCGCGCCGACAATGGCCGAAACCTGCTGGCCGCCGTTGACAACCTGATCCTCGGTGATCGCGGTGAACGCGGGCGCCGCGGGCGTGAGCACCGGCGCATCGTTCGCCAGGCTGACGCCGACCGTGCTGCTGGCCGAGGTGCTTCCGCCATCGCCGTCGGTGAGCGTGATGCCGACCGCACGCGTGAGCGTCGAGGGATTGTCAGAATTCGTGTTGTTGTAGGTGAGCGCGCGCAGCAGCGCTTGCACCGCGGCCTGATCCGCGGCGGCATTGAAGGTGATGACGAGATTGGCGCCGGCGCTGCCGCCGGCGAATGTGCCGATTGTCGTGCCGCCGAATGTCACGTCGGCGACGGCGATGCCGATCTCGCCGGGATTCGTCCCCTGGTTCTGAATGCCGAGCACATCCTCGGCAGTGGTGCCGTTCGCGGTGATCGCGACCGTGAGCGTGCCCGTGTCGAAATTGGTCGAAATCCGGATCGACCACCG
This sequence comes from uncultured Alphaproteobacteria bacterium, assembly GCA_963800695.1. GTDB lineage: Bacteria > Pseudomonadota > Alphaproteobacteria > Rhizobiales > Xanthobacteraceae > PALSA-894. Next base: position 4,118 of record CAWDCA010000020.1, read on the forward strand.
TGGCGTTGCTGCCCACGTCGAGCAGGACAGCGCCGCCATCCTCGGTGAACGCGGCCGCGTTGCCGTTGAGGGCGTCGATTGCCGGCGCATCGTTCATGCCGTTCAGCGTCACGAGCACGGGGAACGGTGCGCTTGTGCCCGAACCCACGCCGCTGTGCCCGCCGTCGTCGAAGGTGAAGTTCACCGTGCGCGGCCCGGCCGGGTTGTCCGACACGCTGCGGAAGCCGAACGCCTGAAGCAGCAGGTTGACCACGCCCGGCGTCGCGACGGAGGTGAGCGCAGTGACGCTGACCGAAGGCGTTCCGAGATTGGCGATCGTTCCGAGCGCCTGGCCGTTGTAGGACAGAGTTCGTTCCGGCGACCGTGAAGCCGGCGCCAAGGAGGACGATCTGATCCCCCGCCTGCGGGGTGTCGACCGCGATCGTGAGACCGCCGGTCGCGAAATCCGCCGGCGCGTCGAGGTCGGCGACCGTTCCGAGATTCAACATCGCGGCGGCCGGGCCGTCTTCGGTAAACACGGGCGCGGCCGAGCCGTTGCTCGCGATCACCGGCGGGTCGTTGTCCGCCTGGACGGCGATGGTCGCAATGGCGACGTTGCTGTCGTTCGCGCCGTCATTGACGACGACGCTGATCGTGCGCGCCGTGGTGTCCGGATTTTGGCTGGTATTGCCGAAGACGATGGCGCGTATAGCGAGTTCGTAATTGTCGAGCGTGTCCGTGCCGGTCAGCGTGATGGTGATGCTGTCCGCGTCGATCACCGGAGCCGATGCATTGATCCCGGGCGGCACCCGGCCCCCGCGGTCAGCGTATCGCCCACTTTCTTGTTTGTGAGCTTGATCGTCGCCGAGACGAGCACCGTGCTGACGGGATCGGTGATGGTAATGTCGGTATCCGCGATCGGAATCGCAGCGGCGCCTTCCACGAAGTTCGCGGCGTATCCAAACGTCGCCGCCGAGAGATCGAGATCGACGGTCGGAACGTCGTTCGCAACTGTGATGGTGAAATCGGCAGACGCCGGTGAGAAATTGATGCCATCGGAGGTAGCCTGGACTTTCACCGTATGGGTGTCGCCGATATTTCCAAGCGGCGGAATCATGCCACTCTTGAGCGTGATCACGCCTGTCGCCGGATCGATGTCAAACCGTCCGCCGCCATCCTGCAAGACCGACGAGACGGTCGCGAACGAATAGGTGAGCGGCCCGCCGTTCACGTCGTTGGCGAACGCCATGATGCCGACCGGAGTCCCGGCAGCCGCCGAGGTGGAGATGCGGTTGGTGCTCGCGTCATTGTCGGTCGGCGCCGGCGGCGTGACGTCGCCGACGGTGATGTCGTAAGACTTGCTGGTTGCCGCGGTACCGTTGGTGGTGAAGGCGGAGACGGTGATAGTGTATTTGTGCGACGCGCCGCTGGTCTCGTAGTTGATCAGCGATGCGTTCGGGCCGACCTGAATATCGAAGGTTCCGTCGCCGTTATCGATGACCTTGAAGCGGCCGCCGGCGTCGTTGGTGAGCGAATAGTGGACGAGGTCAGAGGCGGTCGCGCCGAAGAAATCCGTCGTCGAGCCGGTGATACCGGCACTCGCGTTCGTGGCATCGCCCTCGGTGACGCTTCCGGTCGCGTCGCCCAGCGCATTCGGCGCGACGTCGGTCACCGTGACGGTCACGGCCTGCGAATCGCTTCCGGCGCTGTTGCTCGCGATCACGTTGATCGAATAGACGCCGGTATGCGTCTCGAAATTCGGCGCCAGCTGGAACGTCACCTCGCCCGCAGCGCTGACATCGAAGAAGCCGCTGTCCGCGCCGGTCAGGCTGAACGTGACGCCGCTCGAGGGCGTCACGGCTGTGGTGTAGACGACGGTCGATGGTGCCGTCCCCTCGGTCACGGTCGCACCAATCGCACCCGACGTGATGTCCGGCGCGATGTCGGCGTTATCCGTAATGGTGATCTCGAGATTGCGCGCTGTGTTGTTCGCGGGGGCCCCGCCGTCGGTGGCGTTGATCGTGATCTTGTAGACGTTGTCGAGATTGAGGTCCGTCGGCGCCTCAAAGTCAGGCGCCACACCGGCTCCCAGCCCGATGTAGGCCACCACGCCCGAACTGTTGATGCTGAAGTCGGCGGCATCTTCGCCGCTCAGCGAGTAGACGATCTGGTTGTTCGGCGCCGTGCCGTCGAGATCGGTCGCGTGTCCATTGAAACTGTAGAGCGCACCTTCCGGCTTGCTGTCAGTTGTGGCCGCGCTGTCGAATACCGGCGCGTTGTCGTTCAGGTCCGTGACGCTGATCGCGACGCTCCGGGTGGCGTCATGCGCCGGCACCCCGTCGGAGGCGATGACGACGATATTGTAGGTCGGCCCGTGCGCAGCCTCGAAATCAGGTGACGCGTTGAACCGCACCTCTCCGGTCGAGCCGTCAATGGTGAAGAAGCTGTTGTCGCCGCCGCTTTGCAGCGAGTACTGGATTGTGCTGAAGGCCGGCGTGGCATCCGCATCGCTGGCTTGCGCGGTGTAGACGATGCTGGCCGCGGCGGTATTTTCCGCTTCGATCCCGGTCGTCCCCGAGCTGAACACCGGCGCAAGGTCGTTCGTGTCGGTGACCGTGATGCGCAGATCGCGCGCCACGTCGTGCACGCCGTTGTCGATCGCGTGGACCGTGACCTCGAAAACATTGTCGTCGTCGGCGTCGGCGAGTGCCTCGAAGTCCGGCGTCGCGTTGAAAGTGACGATGCCCGACGCACTGATCGACAAGAGCTCCCGCATCGGGGCCGGTGAGAGAATAGCTGATCGTGTTGTGGGGCGCCGTCGCGTCCGCGTCGGTCGCGTGGGCGTCAAAGCTGTATGCCGCGTTGTTTTCGGCAGTGGTGCTGGCGGTGAATGGCGGTGAGATGCTCGTCAGCGGGAACTGGAATACCGGCGCGTTGTCGTTGGACATCCGTAACGGTGATCGCCACGTTCTGCGTCACGTCGTGCACGCCGTCGTTGGCGTGAACCGTGATCTGATAGACATTGTTAGCGTCGGCATCCGCCGGATTTTCAAAATCCGGCGGCAGGCTTGGGAACGGCTTGAAGGTGACTAAGCCGGTGCTGCTGTCGATCAGGAAGAGATCGTTGTCGCCGCCGCTCGACAGCGAGTAGGCGACCGTGTTGTTCGCCGCCGTGCCGTCCGCGTCGGTTGCGTCTGCATCGTAAACGACGTTCGCGGTCGACGAGTTTTCTGCTTCGCCGCCGGTTGCGCCCGAAATAAACACCGGCGCAATGTCGTTCGCGTCGGTCAGGGTGACTGTGATGTTCTGGATCGTCGAGTTCGCACCATCGTTGGCCGTGACCTGCACGGCGTAGCTATGCGACTGGGTCTCGAAATCGCGCGGGCCAATAAACGAAAGCTGATTTCCGCCGGTGATCTGGAACAGCGCCTGGTCGGCGCCGCCGCTGATGGTAAAGGCAGGCGGATTGTTGCCGAGGGTGTCCACATCGGTTGTGGCGAGACTCACCACTGGCGTCGTGTTCTCCGCCGCGCTCGGCGTCGCAGACGAGGTGAAAACAGGTGCGGTGTCATTCACATCGGTCACGCCGATGGTAAACGCGCGTGAGTTGATCAGCGTGCCGCTGTTCGCGGTGACGGTGATCGTGTACTCGTGCGAGGCGCCGCTGTTTTCGAAATCAACGAGGCCGCCGTTCGCGACCGTGACAACGCCGGTTGTCGCATCGATCGCGAAGCGCCCTCCGGCGCTGTCATTGAGCGAATAGGTGACTGCTGCGCCGCTCGGATTCGTCGAGGACGCAGTGAGCCCGACCGCCGTGCCGTTGGCGGCGCCTTCCACGATGTTGTTGCCGGCAACATCAGTGTCGACCGGAATGGACACGTTCGGAACGATGTTGCCTTCGATATTGAAATCCGCGGCGGTTGGCGCGGGCCGGCGCGCGAGGTCGCCAGTATTCGAGCCGCGCCACGTGCTCGATATCTACGCCACAGGACGTCCGAGACGCCATCTCCGTTGAAGTCCCCCATTCCGCCAACCGCCGAGCCCGGGCCGGGTGCGGTCGAATAGAGCGTGGAGCCGGCCCATTGGCCGGCCGACATCACCCAGCTGTCATTTTCGCCGGTGGTTTGATTGCGCCAGAGGATGTCGCTGGTGCCGTCACCATTCAGATCGCCGACGCCGGCGACCTGCCAGGGGGCCGCGTACGAGCCGAGGTCGATCGAGCCGCCCCAGTTGCCGCCGACCATGTGCCATTGTTCGACCTGCCCCGTGGTCGGATTGCGCCAGAGGATGTCGTCGGTGCCGTCACCGTCGAAGTCGCCGATGCCGGCGACCTGGAAATTCGTGCCATGCGAGCCGAGATCGACCGAGGCCGACCAGTTGCCATTCTGCATCAGCCAGAGATCGACTTGCCCCGTCGTCGGGTTGCGCCAAAGAACGTCGCTGGTGCCATCGCCATTGAAATCACCGACGCCGGCGACCTCGTAGTTCGTGCCATGCGAGCCGAGGTCGACCGAGGCCGACCAGTTACCGTCCACCATCAGCCACAGATCGACCTGGCCTGTGGTCGGATTGCGCCAGAGGATGTCGCTGGTGCCGTCGTTATTGAAGTCACCTGCTCCGGCGACCTGGTAATTCGTGCCATGCGAGCCGAGGTCGATCGAGCCGCCCCAGTTGCCGCCGACCATTTGCCATTGGTCGACCTGGCCGGTGGTCGGGTTGCGCCAGAGGATGTCGCTGGTGCCGTCGCCATCAAAATCGCCGACGGCGGCAACTTGATAGTTTGTCCCATGCGAGCCCAGGGTAACCGTTCCGGTCCAGACGACTGTAGAGCCCGGATCAAATCGCATGAACGGGACCGGCGCAGTCGCCCCGGTGCCGTCCGCATCCCAGAGCAAAAATGCACTCGTAGGATTGAAGATAACTGTCGGCGCTGACGTGGTTGCCGCCGAGCCAACTACATAGTTGACGCCATTGATCGCTAGCGAGCCGTTCCCGGCGATACCAAAGCCAATCTGATCGAGACCGATGGTGTCCTCGCCGCTCCAAAAATCCCGGAGGGAAACCACGCCGTCGCTAGGACTATTGATCAGAGAATTTGTCCTGGTTCGCCCCACCGAACATTGATCGTGTCCACCCAAACCATCGAGGACTTCCGCGCCGGAGGCGCCAAGAGAAGTCGGCGCCGGACGTGCCCGTGATGTCGTTGGCGTCGGTGACGACGACCGTGATGGTCTGGTCGACAACCTGGGTGCCGTTCGAAGCGCGCACCTCCACGACATAACCGTTGTCGTGATCCGCATCGGCGGGCACTTCGAAATCGGGCGGCGCCACGAATGCGAGAAGCCCCGTCGACGAATTAATTTGAAAGAACGCCTGGTCCGCGCCGCCTACGATCGTGTAGCTGATAGTTACCGGATTGGGATCGGTGGCGACGACTCGTGTGACACCGCGTCGGTCCTCGGCCAGCGAGATTGTGGCCGCAGTTCCGCCGCCGTCCGAAATAATCGTCGGCATAAATGACACTCCCCGTCCAACAAGCCGATCAGCGCAATCCGCCGGGCGGCGGCGACCAATCGACTCAGTCCCAAGAAAATCCCGATACCCGCACCGGGCGATTGATCTGCCGTTCGCGGCACACCGAATCGCCAGCGGTCGATCAACCAAAGTCGTCTAGAGAAACGGGCGCCGCAAAACGACGCCCAACATCGTGGGGCACTCCCCGTGCTGTCTCTCCGTACAACCTTGGATGTTCTTACACCAACAAGGCCAACGGCGGTACGATTTATTGCCCCACTCCGAGCGCAAGGATAATTGATTTTTTTTGGCCGCGATAGCGGAAAATCAAAGGCCGACTTCGCGGTGTCCGGCCACACTTGAGGCCGTTCTCATTTGGGGGCGACGGCCCCCATTTCATTTAGCTCTTGTGTATTTTCTGATTCCTGAATTCGAACAAGTTCCCAAGAGTCCAGAACGGAACTTTAACCCGATAGAGTGCTCGCTGTTAGTCGGGAAGTTTATGCCACGCACTTCCTTGGACTGCGTAGTATTCGCCTCCTTGGTCGTTCGTTGCCCAAGCGAACGACCAAAATTGCACTCTACAGCGGGCGGTCCCGGCCCAATCCCAGCTCGGGGACCATGCTGCCATTGCCGCACGATCCGTGAGCGGCCCCAGGGTTGCACAGGCGCGCGATATGAATCGAGCCGAATTTGACGCATCGGCGTCACGCGGGAACACTCACGGTCTAGCCGCATTTGGCAGTGGATCTTCCGGCGCAGGCGCGCTGGCACGGGACAACACGAATGACCATGAACATCATCAGCGGTAACGACAACAGCAACACGCTTTTCGGGAGCGCGGCCGACGACCTCATCTACGGCTTCGACCCGAATGCCGCCTCCACGTCAGCCGATATTGCGGCGACGCGCGTCGCATCGGGGCTGAACCAACCGCTGTTCGTAACCGCCCCACCCGGCGATACCAGCAGGCTGTTCATCATCGAGAAGACCGGGGCGATCAGGATTCTCGATCTGAACAGCGGCCAGATTCTGGCGACGCCATTCCTCAACGTTTCGGTCGACTTTTCCGGCGAGCGCGGGCTGCTCGGGCTCGCGTTCGATCCGAACTATGCCAGCAACGGCTTCTTCTACATCTACCGCACGGTGACCACACCGACCACGCACAACGTGGTCGAGCGCTATCACGTCTCCGCCAATGCCAACATTGCGGATGCCGCGAGCCGGCAGACGGTCCTTGATCTCGAGAACCTGTCCAGTGCGACCAACCACAATGCCGGATGGATCGGGCTTCGGACCTGACGGCGATCTCTATATCGCGACGGGCGAGAATGCGAACGATGCCAACGCGCAGACGCTGAGCAACCTGCTCGGCAAGATTCTTCGCATCGACGTCGAACATGGCTTGCCGTATCAGATCCCACCCCGACAACCCGTTTGTCGGCACGCCCGGCGCGAGAGCCGAAATCTTCGCCTATGGCCTGCGCAATCCGTGGCGGCCGAGCTTCGATCTTAGCGACCGGCGCCTTCTTCATTGCCGATGTCGGACAGATCACCATCGAGGAGATCAACGCGGGTGCGAAAGGCGCGAACTATGGCTGGCCGATCGGCCGAAGGGCCGCAGCTCGAACCCGGCTTTCGTCAATCCGATTGCGTTCTACAATCGCAGCGTCGGGAGCTCGATCACCGGCGGCTACGTCAATCGCGGTGAAAGCGACGGGCTGAACGGACAGTATTTTTACGCCGATTTCGTCAACGGCAAAATTTTCACGCTGCGCTTCGATGGCACGAACTGGGTCAGCACGGATCGGTCGAGCCAGGTCCACACCAACGTGGGCACGATCAACAATCCCTCCTCGTTTGGGGAAGACGGTCGCGGCAATCTGTACATCGTCGATATCGACGGCGAGGTCTACCGGCTCTCTCCGACCGCAACCTCATCGGACCTCGGCGACACGCTGACGGGCGGCGCCGGCAATGATCGGCTCTTCGGAGGTGCGGGTCCGGACAATCTCGATGGCGGGACCGGAGCGGATTTCCTGAATGGCGGTGCCGGAGACGACCGCTTCGCCTACAGTCCAGGCAATGGCGCCGATGTGATTTTCGGCTTCGTGGCAGAGCTCCGGGACAGACGACAAGATCAACCTCGCCGCGTTTCAAGGCGTCAGCACGTTCGCGGACGTTCTTGCACGCGCGACCCAGGTGGGCAGCGACACCGTCATCGATTTCAACGGCGGCGACGCGCTGACGCTCCGGAATGTCGCACGCAGCAGCCTCGCTGCGGATGACTTCATTTTGGTGGAGAGCAGAACAGTCCACTGGACGAAGAGCGTCGATGCCGGTCCCCACCCGGCAGGCTGGCTGCCGGCAGGCATCGGCGACTTCAATGCTGACGCAACCAGCGACCTTGCCTGGTACAACTCAACGACCGGCAACATCGATATCTGGAAGCTGTCCAACGGAACGTGGTCCGGCAGCGCCGATGTCGGCTCGCATCCGGCAGGCTACCAGCCCGTTGGCTTCGGCGATTTCAATCACGACGGCAGCAGCGACATTCTCTGGTTCAATGCGACCACGCGCGATCTCGATCTATGGAAGATCTCGAACGGCCAGTGGGCCGGCAGCGTGGACATCGGCACGCATCCGGCGGGATGGCAGCCGGCTGGCATCGGCGACTTCAGCGGCGACGGGACGAGCGACATCGCCTGGTACAATCCTACGACCCGCCACATCGACATCTGGAAGATTACGAACGGCCAGTGGGCCGGCAGCGTCGACATTGGCACACATCCGGCGGGATGGCAGCCCGCGCTCACCGGCGACTTCAATGGCGACGGCTCCAGCGACATTGTCTGGTACAATGCGACCACTGGCGCTGTCGATATTTGGAATATTTCGAACGGCCAATGGGCCGGGAGTAGCGATGTCGGCTCACATCCCACCGGGTGGCAGCCGCTCGGGGCCGGCGACTTCAATCTCGACGGCACCAGCGACATCGCCTGGTACAATCCGACGACCAACAACATCGACATCTGGTTGATCAAGAACGGCCAGTGGGCTGGCAGTGTTGATGTCGGCTCGCATCCAGCAGGCTGGGCCGCGGTCGGCGTCGGTGATTTCGACCACAATGGCGTCAGCGACATCATGTGGCGCAACACCATCAGCAACAGCATCGACAACTGGATGCTGGCTTACAGCTAGTATAGAGACGGAACGTTGCCCCTTGAGTATCCTCGATCACGAGCACGCCGCGGGAATGTACGCATGACGGTCTTGGCTAGGGTGTCGCGGTCCGAAAGAACGATCTTCCCAATACCGCGCTTGTAACGGCCGCTTGTCTCTTCTCAGCTGCTTTTCAACCAGCGCATATTGAGCCCTGCTCCTGTGGGCTCGAACGCTGACAGGGCCTGGCCAAATCTTAAATGTTCCGGCGCCGTCGTGTGCGATGGCCGCCAAAGCTGGAGAAACCAATGCCGGCGAAAGTAAGTGCCACCGCCACAACGGATATGTTCGATCCGCTCCGGATCAGCCGTGTTGCTGCCTTGCCACAATGAAGAGGTCGCGATCGGCGACATAATCCGGGCGTTCCGGGTCGCACTGCCAGGCGCCACGATCTACGTCTATGACAACAATTCGACCGACCGCACGATTGATATTGCTCAAGCCGCTGGAGCTGTGGTACGCGGGGAAACTCACCAAGGCAAGGGCTATGTCATGCGGCGCATGTTCGCCGACGTGAATGCCAATGTGTATGTGCTCGCCGACGGCGACGCAACCTACGATGCGCCAAGTGCGCGCACCATGATCGCGCGCCTCATTGATGAGAAGCTCGACATGGTTGTGGGCGCGCGCGTCGTCCGCGAGGATGCCGCCTATCGACGCGGCCACCGAACCGGCAACCGGCTGATCACTGGCTTCGTCTCAAACATGTTGGCCCGCGCCTTCAGCGACATGCTGTCGGGCTATCGCATTCTTCTCGCGTCGTTTTGTGAAATCATTCCCGGTTCTGTCGGGCGGCTTTGAGATCGAAACCGAACTGACGATCCACGCGCTGGAGCTGGAGCTGCCGGTCGGCGAGATGAACACACCATATTACGCGCGGGCGGAGGGCTCTGCCTCGAAGCTGAACACCTGGCGCGACGGTTTCCGCATTCTCGTGAGCATCTTCCAAATCTATCGCGCCGAGCGGCCGCTCCCTTTCTTTTCCACGATCGCGGCCGCGCTTGCCGTCGTTTCGGTGATCCTGGCGGTCCCGATCTTTGTGACGTACGTCCAGGAAATCCATGGTGCCACGTTTTCCAACCGCCATCCTGGCAACCGGGCTGATGCTCGCAGCGTTTCTGGCGTTTGCGAGCGGACTGGTGCTCGACACGGTCACGCGCGGCCGCCGCGAGATCAAGCTCTTGGCTTATTTGCGTTACGGGCCGCCAGGCGAACCAGCCCGAGACTAAATCTGCGTGAAATCGTTCGCATCCACGACGCGGCGCTGATCACGGCGTCGAGGCGCTGTCCAATGGGACATCGTGGTCGATGACGACGACGCGCCCCGCGCGGCGCGCCGAGAACCCTTGGACCAACCAAGCATTGAGCGCCATCTTGCATGCGCCCGTCCTCAACGCGTACCCTGACCAATCCAGGGAGGCTAGCAATGAAAAAAATAACGCGGCGCACGATCTCGAAAGGTTTGGCGGCATCGGCGCTGTCACTCCTGGCACGTCCGGCCATCGCGCAAGGCAGTTATCCTGCAGGCATCGGCACCATCAAGCTTGTGGTGCCCTACCCGGCCGGCGGGGCAACCGACGTGATCGGCCGCATCGTCGCCGATCGCCTTTCGGCGCTGTGGAGCGCAAACGTCATCGTTGAAAACATCGCCGGCGCCGCCGCCAATATCGGTATGGACCGCGTCGCCAAGGGCCCGGCCGACGGCTCGACCTTGTTCATGGTGCCGCCGCAGATCGCGATCAACCAGTACCTCTATGCCAAGCTCGCCTTCGATCCGGAGAAGGACCTTGTTCCGATTGCGCAGGTTGCGAGCTTGCCGAACATCCTGGTCGTGAAGAAACAGCTCACCGAGGTCAAGACGGTGAAGGATCTGATCGATTACGCCAAAGCCAATCCGGGCAAACTCAACTACGCGTCATCCGGCAATGGCTCGACCATTCATCTGTCGGCCGAACTGTTCAAAAGCGTGACTGGCACGCAGATGAACCACATTCCCTACCGCGGCAGCGCGCCGGCGGTGAACGATCTGGTCGGCGGGCAGGTCGATCTGATGTTCGACAACGCAACCTCGATTATCGGGCAGGTGCGCGGGAACACCGTTAACGCGCTCGGCGTCACGTCGTCAAGCGCTCTCCTCTCCTCCCCGAGATTCCGACGGTCGCCGACACCGTGCCGGGTTACGATACCGCCTCGTGGTTCGGCGTCGGCGTGCGCGCCGGCGTGCCGAACGAGGTCATCGCGAAGATCGAGCAGGCCGTAAGGACATCGCGCAGGAAGCCGTCGTGAAGGAGCGGATGGCGGCCGTGATCGCCGATCCGGTCGTGTCGGACCGCAAGAGGTTCGGCGAGTTCATCGTGGCCGAACGCAAGAAATGGGGCACGCTGATCAAGAACCTCAACCTGAGAGTCGAGTGACGCCCCACACATGACCACCCGCAAGCGCCCCGAAGAGCTCCGCAGCCATCGCTGGCTCGGGCGTGAGCGATCTGCGTTCGTTCGGCCACCGCTCGCGGCTGCGCCAGGTCGGCTACGACACCGTCGACTGGGCCGGCCGGCCGGTGATCGGCATCATCAACACCTGGAGCGACATCAATCCGTGCCACACGCATCTGCGCCAGCGCGCGGAGGAAGTGAAGCGCGGCGTGCTGCAGGCCGGCGGATTTCCGATCGAGCTGCCCGCGATGTCGCTCGCCGAAGTGATGGTGAAGCCGACCACCATGCTCTATCGCAACTTCCTCGCGATGGAGACCGAGGAGCTGCTGCGCTCGCACCCGATCGACGGCGCGGTGCTGCTCGGCGGCTGCGACAAGACCACGCCCGGCCTCGTGATGGGCGCGATCAGCATGGGGCTTCCGTCGATCTATGTACCGGCCGGCCCGATGCTGCGCGGCAACTGGCGCGGGCAAGCAGCTCGGCTCCGGTTCGGACGTCTGGAAATACTGGGACGAGAAGCGCGCCGGCAACATCACCGAAGCCGAGTGGGACGAGATCGAGAACGGCATCGCGCGCTCGTTCGGCACCTGCATGACGATGGGCACGGCCGCCACCATGATGGCGATCGCGGAGGCGCTGGGCCTGACGCTGCCGGGCGCATCATCGATCCCCGCGGCCGACAGCAATCATCCGCGCATGGCGACGCAATCCGGGCGGCGTATCGTCGAGATGGTGTGGGAGGACCTGACGCATCGAGAAGATCCTCGATCAGGCTGCGTTCGAGAACGCCATCAAGGTGCACATGGCGATGGGCGGCTCGACCAACGCGATCATCCATCTCGTCGCGATGGCAAAGCGCGCCGGCACGCAGATTTCGCTCGCCGATTTCGACAGGATTTCGCGCGAGGTGCCGGTGATCGCGAACGTGCGCCCGTCGGGCGCATTCCTGATGGAGGATTTCTTCTATGCGGGCGGCCTGCGCGCGCTGATGAGCGAGCTGCGCGGACTGCTCGACCTCAAATGCATGACGGTGACGGGAAAGACCGTTGGGGAAAACATCGCTGGCGCGAAAGTGCATCTGCGCGACGTGATCCACCCGATGAGCGATCCGATCTCGTCGGAGCCCGCGACCGGCGTGCTGTTCGGCAACCTGGCGCCGCGCGGCGCGATCATCAAGCCGTCTGCCGTGGAGAAGCGCCTGCTCAAGCATCGCGGGCCGGCGCTGGCGTTCGACGACTACAACCACATGGCCGCCATGATCGAGCGCGACGATCTCGATGTGACGGCCGACCATGTGCTGGTGCTGAAGAACTCCGGGCCCGAAGGGCGGACCGGGCATGCCCGAATGGGGCATGATGCCGATCCCGACCAAGCTGGTGAAACAGGGCGTGCGCGACATGCTGCGCGTCTCGGACGCGCGCATGAGCGGCACGAGCTACGGCGCCTGCGTGCTGCACGTCTCGCCGGAGAGCTATGTCGGCGGGCCGCTCGCCTTCGTGCAGACCGGCGATCCGATCGAGGTCGATGTCGCGGCGCGCTCGATCAACCTGATGATCTCCGACGAGGAGATGGCGAAGCGCAAGGCCGCGTGGGTGCCGCCTCCCCCGCGCTACGAGCGCGGCTACGGCGCGATGTTCTCGGCGCACATCGGGCAGGCGGACGAGGGCTGCGACTTCGATTTTCTCGCCAGCCACGTGCCGGTGCCGGAGCCGGAGATACATTGAGCAGAGCGCAGCGCGTGCGGGCTTGTCCCTCTCCCCGTGAAACGGGGAGAGGTGCGACGACGAAGTCCGAGCCGGGTGAGGGCCGTCGCAAAACATGCGGAGCCCCTCACCGCCGCTCGCTCACTTCGCAGGGGAGAGGGAAAGGACTGCGCGGCGCCCCGGAATGACAGGCTCTACTCCGGCTTGATCTGAATCTCCTTCAGCACCTTGCCCCACTTGTCCTGTTCGGCGCGCATGAAGGCGGCGAATTCCTCGCGCGACGGTGCCGATCGCGCGCGCGCCCTGCGAGGCGAGCCGCTTCTGCATGAAGTCCGACTTGATGAAGCGCGCGATTTCCCTGTTCAGCCGGTCGACGATCGCATCGGGCGTGCCGGCGGGCGCGATCACGCCGAACCAGAGCTCGGCTTCGTAGCCCGTCACGCCGGATTCGGAAATCGACGGCACATTCGGCCACACGTCCGTGCGGCCGCGCGAGGTGACGGCGAGCGGCTTGAGCTGCTTCGCCTCGACCTGCGGCATCACCTGCAGCACGCTCAGGACCGCCAGCGGCACGTGCCCGCCGATCGCGTCGTTGAGCGCCGGCGCGCCGCCGCGATACGGCACATGCACGAATTTCGTGCCGGTCATGAAGGCCATCAGCTCGAGCGACAATTGCTGGATCGAGGCAACGCCCGGCGTCCCGTACGAAATGGTGCCGGGCTTCGCCTTGGCGGCCTCCACCAGCGACTTGATGTCGGAGGGACCGAAAGTTCGGATTGGCCACGATCGCGAGCGGCGAGGACGCGACGAGGCTGATCGGCGTGACGTCCTTCAGCGGATCGAAGCCGAGATTGGGATAGAGGAACGCGTTGGTGATGTGCCCGGACAGGATCATCATCAGGGTCTGGCCGTCGGGCTTTGCGCCGATCAGCGCGGCGGTCGCGGTCGAGCCGTTCGCGCCGGGCCGGTTCTCGATGACGACCGGCTGGCCGAGAACCTTCTCCAGCTGCCCGCCGATGTCGCGCGAAATCATGTCGGCGGTGCCGCCGGCCGGAAAGCCGACGAGCCAGCGGATCGGGCCGGACGGATAGGTCTGCGCCGCGGCGCGCTCGCGCAGCCAAGCAAAAGCCGGCAGAGCGCGAGAACCCAAGAGACAGCACGCGCGTCATCAGTCCTCCCCATTGTTCGTTGCGGCGATCCTCGCAGATTTCGCGAGTGCGGGCAACTCAAACAGGCGGCTTGCACCGCGAAATCGGGGCGCAGAGACACCAGGCTGGATACGCGACTTATCGGGAAATGCGAGCAAGGACGACGCGACGATGCCCGACGACATTCCCTACAACAGGACATTCGATCTCGAACCCGGCCGCGCGCAAGAGGTTGCGCCGGGCGTGCGGCGCATCGTCGCCGACAATCCCGGACCGTTCACCTTCAAGGGCACGGTCAGCTACATCGTCGGGCGCGGCAAGGTCGCGATCGTCGATCCCGGGCCCGGACGATCCGGCGCACATCGCTGCGCTGCTCGATGCGGTGCGCGGCGAGACCGTGACGCATATCTTCGTCACGCACACGCACCGCGACCACTCGCCCGCCGTGCCGGCCATCAAGGCGGCGACCGGCGCGCAAGTGCTGGCGGAAGGACCGCACCGCGCCTCGCGGCCGCTGCATGCCGGCGAAGCGCCGCGCATGGAGGCGAGCAACGACACCGACTTCCGCCCCGACCGCGCGCTTGCCGACGGCGACGTCGTGAGCGGCGCCGGCTGGACCATCGAGGCGCTCACCACGCCCGGCCATACGGCGAACCACATGGCGTTCGCGCTGAAGGAAGCGAACCTGATTTTTTCCGGCGATCACGTGATGGCGTGGTCGACCTCGATCGTCGCGCCGCCGGACGGCGCCATGAGCGATTTCATGCGCTCGCTGCACAAGCTCGCGCAACGCCCCGAACCGATCTATCTGCCGGGGCACGGCGGCGAGGTGCGCGACGCGCCGAACTTCGTCGCCGCTTACATCCGCCACCGCCACGCGCGCGAAGCCTCGATCCTGCACCGGCTCGGCAAAGGTGCCGCCGATATCCCGACCATCGTGCGCGCGGTCTATATCGGGCTCGACCCGCGGCTTTCCGGCGCTGCCGGATATTCGGTGCTGGCGCATCTGGAAGACATGACGGCGCGCGGCGAGGTTTTGACCGACGGCCCGCCGTCGATCAGCGGCGCTTATCGGCTGGCTGGTTCTTAGCCTTCGCGTCGGTCTTTTTCGGCTTCTTGGCCTGATCGGGCGTCTTATCCGGCTTGAGGTTGTCGACGGCCTCCTCGATCGACTCCGACAGCCCGCTCACGCGCGACGCGTTGGTGCCGAAATCATGGCGGCCGTAGCGCGAGGTCGAGCGGATATCGAGGCGCGCGCCGTCGGGATCGGAACGCACGCGCACCACCACGTCGTCGCGGAAGCCGAGGACCGGCGTGCGCGCCACCGCCTCGATGCGGCCGTCGCGGCGCCCGACCTGCGGCGCGCGCGCATCGACAATGCGCCATTTGCGCTTGGTGACGACGTCGAGCGCGGCGTCATAGGCGATTTGCGGCGCCACCGAGACGACCAGCGGCTCGATCGCCGGATACGCGCTCTTCTGCAATTCGGCGGCGCGCAGGCCCGCATAGACGATCGGGTTGGCGTCGCGCGAGCGCAGCCGCGCAATCGCCTCGAAGCGCGGCGGGTCGATCGGATCGGTGGTGATGTCGGCGATCGCAGGCAGGCGATAGCCCTTCGCACCGAGATAGGCCGGGTAGCCGAGGATCGCGATGCCGACCAGCAGCGCGGTCACCGCCATGCCGAAGCCTTGCAGCCCCTCGCGCCAGATCACCACGAACGCCGCGAACGCCAGCAGCATCGCGATGAAGGCGAGGATGAACGCCCCGCCGACCGCGGCAAGCGAGGGAATGATCTCCAGGAATCCACCGCGCACGATGACGATGGCGAGCAGCAGCACCGCCACGGCAAAGCCCGCGACGCGGCGTGCCCAGACGGCGAGCCGCGAGGTCGGGTCGGCCTGGATGCGGCGGGCGAAATACGCCCGCTTCACCGGCCCGTGCAGATACGCTTCAGCGCGGCCCATTCGGCAGGTTCCAGCAGCGGTTGCGGGGGCGCGGACGACGCACCCGCCAGCGCTGTTTATCACAGCGACGCGCGCATTCGTATCGGGGTGATCGCGCAAAATTTCCATGCCGGGATGGTTGGCGCCGGCAATGCGCGTGAGGATGGCGCCAAGCGCGCGCGGGTCGCCGCCGGCCCGGCGCATCAACTCGACGCCGAAGAGGTCCGCCGCGGCCTCGACTTCGCGCGAATAGGAGGATTGCAGCACCGCCCGCGCGCCGATCACCACCGCGCTGCCGCCGACGAAGTCGCCGAGCAGCATGCCGAACATGAACGACAGGCCGGCGGCCTGCAGGATCGATCGCGTGCCGTCGCGATGCGCCACATGGCCGATCTCGTGCGCGATGACGCCCGCCAGCTCGTCGACGCTTTCGGATTTCTCGACCAGTCCCTGGAACACATAGATGTGGCCGCCGGGGAGCGCGACCGCGTTCGCCTCGCTGCGCCGGACGACCTTGGTGTCGAGCGGGATCGGCAGCCCGGCTGCCGCCTCCAGTCTGCCGATCAGCTTGACCAGCGCCGCGCGCGCTTCCGCCTCCGCGCCGACAGGGCCGCATTCGAACGGCCGGGCGGCGTCGCCCTTGTCGAGCATCTTGCGCGCCTGGGTATCAACGGCCTCGCCGAGCCAGCGCTCGGCGCGCAGCGGCACCAGCGGCGCAATCTTGTCGGCGAGCGCGGGCACGCCGTAGACAGCGCCAAGCACCAGCGACACCATCGCGGCGAAGCTCCACGCGATCACCTTCGCCCGGCCGCGCCGCTCGGACGCGCCGCTGCGGTCGACCGGCACCGAGGCGTCATCGATCGCCGCGGCGAGCGCCGCGTCGCGCACCTCGAGCCGCGCGAGTGTCCTGCGCTCCGGCGCGGCCGAGACGCAACACGCCTTCGGGCGCCGCAAGATGATCGAGCTCGTGATACGGCCAGCGCGCGAGCATGTCGCGCTCCTCGGCATCGCGCACGACGACACCGTCCGAGGCAAGTTCGACGAGCACGGGGCGCCGCGCGCTGGTCACGCCGTCGAAGAAAATGCCGGTGCCCGCCGCCGCCATCGTCAAATCCCGCCGACATTGAGCGCGTCGGCCAGTCCTTCGCCGACGGCGGAGCCCGGCGCGCCCGCGGCGCTCACCCGATCGAGCGCTTCCAGTCCGGAAAGCTCCATCGATTCGAAGCCCGCTTTCCACAAGCGTATTTTCACGGTCGCTTGGTAGATGGTCGAGTATGCGAGCGCAACGATCACGTAGGTGCCGACCAGGATCGCGGTGGTGAGCAACTCGGTCACCTTGCCCTTGCCGAGCCACACTTCGAGCCCGCCGATGAGCGCGAGCGTGATCGCCAGCGCGATTGCGAGAACCACGCCCGCGAGCAACGCGATCCACATGAAGCGCAGATAGACCGCGTAGACCGCACGCGTGCGCAATGTCGACGCCACGCTCAACTCGCCGAAGCGCAGTCCCGAAATCCACCAGCGCAACACCATCGCCTGGAATGCCGGATAGAGCACCGCGGCCGCAACGACGGACCAGGCGATGCTGAGCACCGCCACGACGAGCGCGGGCGCCACACCCGCCGCCTCGATCCGGCCCATGACGTCATCACCACCGCGCCGCACGGCCTCACCGACCGCGGTCCAGTCGACCGCGCCGATCGCCATCATAAGGCCGAACGCAAAAGGCCCCATCACGACGAGCCAGAGCAGCACGCCGCGAAAGAACAGCCGCATACCCGATCCGACGAAATGGCCCTGCAGGTCGCCGTAGTACGTGTTGCGCAGCTTGAGGCGCTCAAGGCTCGCCTGCGCAAACGGATAGGCTAGCCCGAGCGTGAGCGCGATCATGCCCCACCAGAAGATCGCGCACACCGCGTAGCGCCACGCCGACCCGGTCTGGTGGAAGCGGATGCCGCGATAGACCGTGCGCGTGAGGCGATAGCGCCGCGCGCGATAGACCGCGAATTGCCCGAGCAGCGCCGAGCGCGGCGAGCGCGAGCAATCCGGAAATCTGGCCGATCACGCCGCGGCTGAATGCGGCGAGAAAGAACGCCACGTTGATCGGCACCAGCAGCGCGATCGCGATCAGGAAACCGAGCAGCAGTTCGCGCGCCGTGCCGGTGTATTCAAGGCCGTCGCCCGCGATCTCGGTATTGCTCCAGAGAAACCGCCGCACGTCGGTCGCGAGCCAGAAGCGGTAAATGCCGAGCGTGACGAGCAGCAGCACGGCGCCGCGGATCAGCAGCCGCCAGAACGCTTTTTCAGAGCCGGTGAACCGCGCGCCATTTTGCAGGCGCGGGCGGGGATTTCGGCCGGCCCCGCCGCATCAAACGGATCCGTGGCGGTCATCGCGACAAAATGATCGGCTGCGGCGGCGCCTTGCGGCGAATGAAGTCCGAAGCCTTGTCGGCAATCATCATGACGCCCGCATTGAGGTTGGCGGACAGCATCATCGGCATGATCGAGGCATCGACGACGCGCAACGCTTCGAGCCCGTGCACGCGCAGTTCGTCGTCCACCACGGCGGTCGGATCGCTCGCCGGCCCCATGCGGCAGGTGCCCATCGGGTGGAACGTCGTCGTACCGCGCTCCTTCGCGGCGCCAAGCAATTCGTCGTCGCTCTGCACCTTGTCGCCGGGGAAATCCTCGTAGTCGTAATACGGCTCCAGAGGCTTCGACTTGAGAATGCTGCGCGCAAGCCGCATCGCGGCGACCAGCACACGGCGATCGGTCTCCTCGGTCAGATAGTTCGGCTGGATTTCCGGCTGCTCGAACGGATCGGCCGACTTGAGGCGTACGTACCCCTTGCTCTCCGGGCGCTGCTGCCACGGGGCGGACGTCATGCCGGGCTCGTGTTCGAGCTGCCCCTGCTGGCCTTCAAGATAGCTCGCAGGTGTGAAGGTGAGCTGGATGTCGGAGGCCTCCAGCGCGTCGTCGGATTTCCAGAAGCAGTAAACCTGCGTCGGCGAGAGGCCGAGAATGCTCGAACCGCCGAAGCACCATTTGAGAATCTCGGACGCGAGGTTGAGGCCACGCGAGCGCTCGTTGATGGTGTTCATGTTCTTCACGCGCACCGAAACGCGCGGCGCGTAGTGGTCGCGCAGGTTCTCGCCGACGCCGGGCAGCGCATGACGGACCGGGATGCCCTTCTCTTTGAGGAATTCCGGCTCACCGATGCCGGAGAGCTGCAACAACTGCGGCGAATTGAAAGTGCCGCCCGAGAGGATCACCTCGCGGCGCGCACGCACCTCGTTCAGCGGTCCGTTGCGTCCGCCCTTGCGATAGCTCACCCCGGCCGCGCGCTTGCCTTCGAGGATGAGGCCCGTGGCGTGCACCTTGGTGCGCACTTCAAGGTTGGGCCGCTTCATCGCCGGATGCAGGAACGCCCGCGCCGCGCTCACACGGCGGCCTTTCAGGATCGCGCGCTGCGCATAGTTGATGCCGAGCTGGCTTTCGCCGTTGTAGTCGGGGTTGCGCGGAATGCCGAGGCTCATCGCGCCCGCGATGAATGCCTCGCTCAAGGGGTGATAGTGGTCGATGTCGGTGATGGTGATCCCGCCGTCCCGCCCGCGGAAGGTGTCATCGCCTTCCCCAATGCGCCGCTCCAGCCGCTTGAAATACGGCAGCACGTCGGCGTAACCCCAGTTGCGGTTGCCGCGCTGCGACCAGCCGTCGTAGTCGGCGCGCTGGCCGCGATTGTAGATGTGGCCATTGATCGACGACGATCCGCCGAGCGTTTTTCCACGCGGCGCGAGAATGCGGCGCCCGCCGGTCCACTCGCTCGGCTCCTGGGTATAGAGCCAGTTCAGCCCCGGCTGGTGGAACAGCTTGATGAAGCCGGCCGGGATGTGAATGTAGGGATGCCAGTCGCGCGGGCCCGCTTCCAGCACGCACACGGTCGTGCCGGCATCCTCGCTCAGCCGGTTGGCGAGAATGCAGCCCGCTGTCCCGGCGCCGACGATGACGTAGTCGAATGTGTCCATTGGTTACTTGCGCATGTCCTTTGTTCGCAAAACCGGTTCCCACTTTTGCGGGACATGCGCTATTCGGCGGCGGCCACGGCGGTCGGCAGCGTGTAGTCCTTGAACTGGTCGCGCAGCGCGGTCTTGAGAATTTTTCCCGTGGCGGTGTGCGGAATTTCGTTCACGAACACCACGTCGTCCGGCATCCACCACCTGGCGATCTTGCCGTCCATGTAGCCGAGGATTTCCTCGCGCGTCGGGCTCTCGCCCTTCTTCGGGATGATGATCAGCAGCGGGCGCTCGTCCCATTTCGGATGGCGGATGCCGATCACGGCCGCCTCCATCACCTTGGGATGGCCGACCGCGAGATTTTCCAGATCGATCGAGGAAATCCATTCGCCGCCGGACTTGATCACGTCCTTCGAGCGGTCGGTGATCTGCAGATTGCCGAACGGATCGATGGTGGCGACATCGCCGGTATCGAAGAAGCCCTCCTTGTCGAGGACCTCACCGCCCTCGCCCTTGAAATACGACTTCGCGACCGCGACGCCCTTCACCTTGAGCCGGCCGAACTTCTTGCCGTCCCACGGCATCTCCTTGTTTTCGTCGTCGACGATCTTCATCTCGACCGTGAATGGCGCCGCGCCCTGCTTTGCCTTCACGTCGAGCAGCTTCTCGTAGTCGTTCGCGTCGTAGTCCGGCTTGATGGCGCAGATCGAGCCGATCGGGTTCATCTCGGTCATGCCCCAGGCATGCGCGACGGTGACGCCGTAATTCTTCTCGAACTTCTCGATCATGGCGCGCGGGCAGGCCGAGCCGCCGATCAGCACGCGGCGCAAGGTGGAGAGCTTGAGGTTGTTCGCCTCCATGTGGGCGAGCAGCATCAGCCAGATGGTCGGGACGGCCGCCGTCATGGTGACGCGCTCGCCTTCAAGCAGCTCATAGATTGAAACACCGTCGAGCTTCATGCCGGGAAGGATCAGCCGGCAGCCCGCCATCGGTGCCGAGAACGCGATGGTCCAGCCGTTCGCGTGGAAGAACGGCACCACCGGCATGATGGTGTCCTGCACCGAAAGGTCGAACGCGTCGGGCGTCAGCGCCACCAGCGAATGCAGCACGTTGGAGCGGTGCGAGTAGACGACACCTTTCGGATTGCCCGTGGTGCCGGACGTGTAGCACATGCCGCACGCGGTATTTTCGTCGAACGAGGCCCAGGTGAAATCGCCGTCGACCTCGGCGATCCAGTCCTCATACGGCACGGCGTTGCGCAAGGTCGTCTGCGGCATGTGCGCGGCGTCGGTCAGAACCACGAAGCGCTGGATGGTCGGGAGCTTCTCCTGCAATTTCTCCATCAAGGGCACGAAGGTCGTGTCAAGGAACATCAGCCGGTCTTCGGCATGATTGGCGATGTAGGCGATCTGATCGGGAAACAGCCGCGGATTGATGGTGTGATAGACGGCGCCGATGCCGGTGATGCCGTACCAGGTTTCCAGATGGCGCCAGGTGTTCCAGGCGAGCGTCGCGACGCGGTCGCCGAGCTTGATGCCTTCCTTCTCGAGCCGCTGGGCCACCTTCAGCGAGCGAGCGCGGACGTCGCGGTAGTTGGTGCGATGGATCGGGCCCTCGATGGAGCGCGAGACCACTTCGCGGTTGCCGTGCTGGATCGCGGCGTGGTCGATGATGCGATGGCACAACAGCGGCCAGTTCTGCATCAGCCCGAGCATTGGCGTCCTCCTCCGGGAAATTCCGATTTGTTCTTAAGCCCTTAAGGCATATTTTTTGGCGCTTGTGCGCGCAACGTCAAGCCCAAACGTTAGCCTTTCGAGGCGACACTGCAAAGCCAGTCCGGAAGTTCGGCAACCGAGGGCAGCAGCACGTCCGCATGGGGCTCCAACCGCTCGCGCGGGACGGGTCCGCTCAGGACACCGACCGCGACCGCGCCGGCAGCGCGCGCCGCCACAAGATCGTGCGCGGTGTCGCCGACCACCGCGATGTCGGCAGGATCGACCTTGGCGAAAGCCGCAAACGCCAGCACCGGGTCTGGATCGGGTTTGTGGCCGAACCCTGAGTCATAAGCGGCGATGAATTCCAGCAGGCGGTTGAGCCCGAGCAGTTGCATCTGCGCGCGGGTGTTGGCATCGGCATCGTTGGTCATGAGGCCGAGCCTCAGCCCGCGCGCCGCAAGCGCGCTCAGCAGACCCTTCACATCGCCCATCGGCGTCAGATGATCGAGGGTCGTCTGGAAGTACATCCGGTCGATGTGGTCGACGAATTCGTCGGTCAGCGGCACACCAAGCGCCTGCGCCCACAATTTGCCGTATCCGTAGGTCGTTTCGATCACCACCGGCGAGCCGGGCAGCAGCTTGCGGTCCACAGGGTCATACAGACTGACGGAAGCCAGCCGGTCGAATGCCGCAGCGTCGCCGTTGCAAAGTTGTGTGAGTACCTTATGGGTCGCCGGACCCCAGGTGCGCTGGAAATCGACCAGAGTGCCGTCCTTGTCGAACAGAATGGCTCGGATCGGCATTGTGTGATCGTACCTCGAAATCGCTCGGAATCGGATCCATACCGACATGACCAATCCTCGCGGGCGGAAGCAACGGCCTTGACGGCAAGCCGAAAAAATCGCGCGCGGGGCCTTCAACTCGCTGTCGCCGGTGGCATTGTGGCTGTGGTGCTGTCCTGCGCCAGTGCGCGGGCGCAGGAAGCGATCCCGCTGCCGCGCCTGCGCCCGAGCATTCCGGCCGAAGCGCCGATCATCCCGCTGCCGCGGCCCCGTCCGGCGATACCAGCCCCTGACGAGATTGAGGCCGGGCCGCCTGCCCCCTCGGCATGCCAACTCCGGCTGACCGCCGATATCGCCACGGTCGAGCCGCTGCCGCAGATCGCGGGCGCGAACGGATGCGGGATCGAAGATCCGGTGCGGCTTTCTGCCGTGATGACGAAAGACAAGACACGCGTCGCAATCACGCCGCCGGCGACAATGCGCTGCACGACGGCGGAGGCCATCGCGCACTGGGTCCGCGACGACGTCACGCCGATTGCGGCCGCGCTCGGTGCGCCGCTCGGCGGCATCGTGAATTACGCCTCCTACGAATGCCGCGGGCGCAACCGCATCGTCGGCGCACAGATCAGCGAGCACGGCAAGGGGAACGCGCTCGACATCCGCGCGCTGACGTTGACCAACGGCAGGAGCCATGAGCTGACCGACATGGCGGTCATGAAGGAGGTGCGCGAGCGCCTGCGCGTGAGCGCCTGCGCGCGCTTTACCACGGTGCTTGGACCGGCCTCCGACGGCTTTCATGAGGGCCATGTGCACATCGATCTGGCGGAACGCCGCGGCGGCTATCGCCTCTGCCAATGGGCGGTGCGCGATATCAACGATCTCGTGCCGCTGCCGCGCGAGCGCCCGCCCGAGGCGCCACCGCGCGAACCATGACAATCTTGTTCCGGCCTTACATCACCGATAGCGAGAGCGGATGAGCAACGACCCATCCATTTCGCTGCCGCCGCCTGCCGGCACGCCCGCGCCGTGGGGACTGCTCGGGACAATTGTGTGGGGCGCAGCGAGCGTGTGCGCATGGTTCGCGGTGCAATTAGCCGTCATCGTCGCTGTCATGCTCTGGCGCGACAGCACGGCGCCCGGCTCGGTCAACATCCAGAACATGGCGAACGACGGCTTCCTGCTGGCGTTCATCACCATCGCGGCGGCGCCGGCGTGGATCGGCGTATCGGTGCTGGCGGCGCGACTGCGCGGATGGCGTGCGCGCGACTATCTGGCGCTCGTCCCACCGCGCCGTGGCGAGGTCGTGGCCGGCGTCGCCTGCCTGGCGGCGCTGCTGATCGGGTTCGACCTGCTGACCCTGCTGCTCGGCCGCGACGTGGTGCCGGGTTTCATGCGCGAGGCCTATCTGTCGGCGCGCATGAGCGGATCGCTGGCGCTGTTTTTCATCGCAGTGGTGATCGTCGCGCCGATCAGCGAGGAGATCGCGTTCCGCGGCTTCCTGTTCCGGGGCCTTGCCGCCTCATGGCTCGGCGTGTCGGGCGCGACGATCCTGACCTCCGCCGCGTGGGCGGCGATGCATGTGCAGTACGACGCCTTCACGCTCGCCCAGATTTTCTTCATCGGGCTCTTGCTCGGCTGGATCCGCTGGGCGAGCGGCTCCACCCTGCTCACCATCGCGCTGCATATGATGGCGAACCTCACCGCCTGCATTCAGGCGGCGATCAAAGTCGAGTGGATGGGCTGATTCAGGCCGCCTGGTCGCGCCGTGAGGGGCGGATCAGCACATCGGCGGAAATGCCAAGCGTCTTATGCAAGCGGCGGATCATTTCGATGGAAAGACTGCGCCTGCGATTGAGAATTTCAGCGACTCGGGTCCGTGTGCCGATCAGCGGCTCCAAATCTTTCCGGGTCAACCCCTGCTGTTCCATGCGAAACTTGATCGCCTCCACCGGGTCGGGCGGATCCATCGCGTAATGCGTGGCTTCGTAAACGTCGATCAGGGTAGCGAGCACGTCGAGCCGATCGCCCTCGGCCGTACCCAGCTTCGCGCCCCACAGCCGCTCGACCTCCTTGAGCGCTGCCTCGTAGTCTTTTTTGCTGCGGATCGGCCTGACGTTATTTTTCATGATCTACCTTTGTGACATCGATGCGATCGTAGTCGCGATGAGTCCCTATCCATTTGATCCAGACGATGCCCTTCTCGAAGTCCACCGACACCACGAGCCGATAGCTATTACCTTTGATATTGAACACGATCCGTTCAGCGCTGACGACGCTCGCGGTCGCGTACAAGCGCCTGACGTCCGCCGTGCTCTTCCAACGCGCCTTGCGAACTTCGTCGAACCAGCTATCCAACGCGGCCTTGAGCGCCGGCCGATCCTTCGAATGCGCGCGCGACGCCACAAACTCTCGCAGCGTTCGCCGCGCGATGATCCGCATTTATGGAAACTAGCGTGTGCCCAAATTGGGCGCAAGGCCTTTCAGGCCGCCGCGACCCGCGGATCGATCGGCGTCGTGCCGCGCAGGCCGAGAATGTCTTCCATCGCCTTCGCTGCCGCGAGAATGCGCGCTTCGCTGCGCGGCGGGCCTGCGATCTGCAAGCCTACCGGCAGGTTCTCGCGCGTGAACCCGCACGGCAGCGACAGCGCGGTGCCGCACGACACCGTGATCGCGTAAGCGATCGCCAGCCACTCAACATAATTCGAGAACTTGTGGCCGTTCACCTCGGCAACGTAGCGGTTCTCGATCGGATACGGCGCGACGACGGTCGCGGGCGTCAGCAGCAGATCGTATTTGTCGAAGAACGCCAGATAGCGCTGTGCGAGCGAGACGCGCATGTTCTCGGCGCGTTCGAGCTCGTCAAGGTTGACGTTGTGACCCTTCTCGATGTTCCAGATCACCTCGGGCTTGAGCAGGTCGCGATGCTCGCGCAACAGAACGGCCTTGCGCATGTAGAAGTCGTAAACGCGGAGTGTGATGAAACACTCGTGCAATCCGCTGAAATCCGGATGCGCTTCCTCCACGGTCGCGCCCAACTCGGAAAACCGCTCGGCCGCCTTTCGGGTGATCGTGGCGACTTCGTTGTCCGTCATGGTGCAGCCGAGATCGCGCGAATACGCAACGCGCTTGGGCCGCCAGCTTCCGCGCGCCGCCGCCAGATAGGATTCGCCGGTGCGCGGCAGCGAGAACGGGTCGCGTGGGTCCTCGCCGCACATCGCGTCAAGCAACAGCGCCACGTCCTCGACATTGCGCGCCATCGGCCCCTGCTGGCCGAGGTTCATGTCGACCGAGCCTTCGATCGAATGCGCCACTCGCCCGATGCTCGGGCGGAAACCCACAATGCCGTTGAAGCTCGCCGGATTGCGCAACGAGCCGCCCATGTCGGAGCCATGCGCCAGCCACGCCATGCCGGTTGCCAATGCGACGGCGGCGCCGCCGGAAGAACCAGCGGCCGAGCGTGACGTGTTCCATGGATTGCGCGTCGCGCCGAACACTTCATTGAAGGTGTTGGCGCCCGCGCCGAATTCGGGCGTGTTCGACATCGCGTAGACGATGCCGCCTTCGGCTTCGAGATGCTCGACCAGAACGTCGGACTTTTCCGGGATGTGCTTGGCGTAGATCGGCGAGCCTTGCGTCGAAAGCACACCCTTTACGTCCACCAGATCCTTGATCGGGATCGGCATGCCGGCGAGCTGCCCGCGCTCCGCCATCGGCAGCTTTATCAGCCGATCCGCGTGCGCCCGCGCGCGATCGAAGCAGAGCGTCGGCAGCGCGTTCACGGCGCCGTCGACCGCCGCGATGCGCTTCTCCAGTGCGTCGAGCAGATCGTGCGGCGTCACCTCGCCGCGCTTGAGGCGCCCCACGATGGTCACGGCATCCTGGCGGATGAGGTCGTCACTCATTGGATATTTCCACGCAAGTTCAAAGGATTCGGGCGGGCTTTCCGTTTTAACCTTCGTGCCGGGCGACGTCCATGCGGTGCCGAAATGACAGAATTGCTTTACGTCTTGCTGGCACCATTCTGTTCCGATTCTCCGAAGTGCGCGCCCCATGAAGATGTCCGAAACCCGCGAATTGCAAAATCAGCGTGCGCTCGCGCGCCTGACCAAGGCGCTGCCGGAAATCTTTCCGGCGCCGGTGCTGACCTATGCGCTCAACCGGCGCTGGACGCCGCCGATGCCGCGCCTCGCGGTCGACGGATATTGGCGCGCGCATCCGTTGCGCGCTGACCGTCTCACCCGTGCGCTCGCGCGCCGCAGCGGCACGCCCGATGGCTGGTCCTGGCGGCTCAAGTCGGAGCGCGAAAAGGACCTGCCGGTCAGTTTCCGCTCCCCACCCGCGCCCTATCGCGAGAAGAATTTTTCGCGCGGGCCGGGCTTCTGCTGCGTGTGCGGGCAGCCGGTCTACCGGCTCGGCTGGCACGAGGATTTGTGGGATCGCGGCCCCAACAAGAATGCAACCTGGCACACCGCCTGCGTCGTGTCGTGGCGGCTGTGGAACGCGCCGAGCGACTACGCGAAACTTTTGCGGCGCTTGCAGCAGCGGCGCTGCGCGCAGAGCGGCGCGCGGCTGTGGAAGACGTCCGAAGTCGATCACCGCGTGCCGCTGTTCCGCGTGTGGCGCGAGCATCGCGAGATGGACTGGCCGCCGCTGCTGGCGTTCTGGGGATTGCCTAACTTGCAGGTGATCAACCGCGACGCCCACACGGAAAAATGCGCCGCCGAGGCCGGGACCCGGCGGCGCATCACGCTTCCTTCTCCCTCCCCCTGAAAGGGGGAGGGTTGGGGTGGGGGTCGGAGCGATGATGATCCCCACCCGGATTGCTGCGCAATCCGACCTCCCCTTTCAAGGGGAGGTAAAAGAAGAGAGTTACGCTGGCGCGGCGGCGCTGCGGCGCAGGCCGACGAACTGCAACTCCGCGAAGCACCGCTACGACTGCTCCTTGCGCGATCACGAACGCAGTGCCGAGCATCGTCGGCGCGACCCAGCCGCTCACCATGAGCCCGATACTGGCGGCAACCCACAGCACATTGAGCGCGATGATGGCCTGCACGGCACTCCGCGAAATCGCCTCGCGCGTCCCGACCCAGGCGACGAACGCCACATAGGGGATCAGCACGAGTCCGGCCTCGCGCATCAGCGCGACCGGCAATCCGAGCAAGCCTTCGAGCAGGCCGGCACCCGCGATCATCAGCAGGCCGGTCGCGCCGCTCGCCATCGCGTCGGCGAGCAGCACGGTGCGCAAGAACGAATTTGATCGATAGGAGCATGACGAACTCCTGTTTGGTTGGCGCGCCGCGCGATTTCTTCGCTGAGCGCGGTGCCTGTCCCGCCAATTAGGCGACGGCCGTCCCGCCAGTCGATTAACTCGCAGGTAATGGAGACGCGCCGCGCGCGTGCACTATGTTCGGGACATGCAGACCGTCCGTCCCATCGGCGATCACTTGCGCGAATGGCGCCAGCGCCGCCGCCTGCAGCCAGCTCGATCTCGCGCTCGAAGCGGAGATTTCCACCAAGCATCTGAGCTTCCTGGAGACCGGCCGCTCGCAGCCGTCGCGCGAGATGGTGCTGCATCTGGCCGAACGCCTCGACGTGCCGCTGCGCGAGCGCAACGTGCTGCTGGTGTCGGCCGGCTTCGCGCCGGTGTTCCCGCAACGCCCGCTCGGCGATCCGGCGCTGCAGTCGGCGCGCAAGGCGGTCGATCTCGTGCTCAAGGGCCACGAGCCCTATCCGGCGATCGCGATCGACCGCCACTGGACGCTGGTCGCGCACAACGCCGCGGTGCCGCCGCTGTTTGCGCGCGGCCGATCCGGCGCTGCTGCAGCCGCCGGTGAATGTGTTGCGGCTGAGCCTGCACCCGAAAGGCCTCGCGCCGCGCATCGCCAACCTCGGCGAGTGGCGCGCGCATCTGCTCACGCGCCTGCGCCAGCAGATCGACGTAACGGCGGACGGCGAACTGATGCGGCTGCTCGACGAGCTCTCGCGCCTATCCGGCGCCGGGCGGCGCCAAGGCGCCGCGCGCGACGGTGAACGACGACTATGCGGGCGTCGTGGTGCCGCTGCGCTTCATCACCGAGGCCGGCACGCTTGTCGCTGTTCTCGACCACGACGATTTTCGGCACGCCGGTCGACGTGACGCTGTCGGAGCTGGCGATCGAGTCGTTCTTCCCGGCCGACGCCGCAACCGCGGAGTTGCTGCGCGGCGTCAATTGATCCGGCCGCTTCAGTATTTGTTCGCCGGGCGCGTGTACATCGACGGATCGTCGATCGGGCCCGACGCGGACCAGACGACACGCATCGGCACCGGGGGCTGCGTCTTCACGTCTGCTTCCCGGACCGAGAGCGCCAAACTGGTTGGCGAGCCACGGCTCGCACTCACCGACACTGGTTTTCTTGATCCGCAGCTCCATCTCTTCCGCGGTGGCGACGCGCGGTTCGCCCTTCGATATCCGTTCGACGTTTGCCGAGAGGCAATCATAGACGATCCGCTGCGCCCGATAGTGGTAGGCGTAGCTGTTGTCGTCGCTGCTCAGGAAGCTGTCATAGCGAGCCAGGGTCGCGCTCGATCCTTTCCGGACCAGCGTGTCGGCGATATCGCGCGTGCGCTCATCGACCCGGCCCGCGCTCGCCTGATAGAGCCGCTGGATGAAAAGGTTGGCGGCGCGATTGGCCGCGAGGAGTTCGGACGTTTCGAAGATCCGGCGGTACACCGCTTGCGCGGCACGCTGGATCACCGCGTCGACCGCCTCCATCCGCACCTGCCCGCGCGTGTTGCCGCCGAACAGGGGATTGAGATCGATGTAGGTGCGATCGAGTACCAGTTTGCGGATTCGTCTCCGTGGTCCAGCTTTCGGAAACAAACCGCTCGAATGTATCCAGCTTGGCGTCCTTGATCGCCCGCGTCGAGCGATTGTTCGATGCCGGTCGCCGTGACGTCCCCCGCGGTCGACAGTTCCTTGTCCTGCCTCTCGGACAGGTCTTTCACAATCTGGTCAAGCGCACCCGTGTAGTCGCGCTCGTCCTCTTGCGATCGGGGCCTGCCCGACATCCTGCAGATCCTTGGTCGAACCCACGACGCCAAGAACCGCGCTTGCGCTGATCCTTTTCAGGACCCTGCTCTGCTCTGCGCTCGACGGCGCACCGAGCGACGCGAGGACCTTGTCGGCGCTCTCGGATCGCGAAGAGCGGTCCTCGCTCTGGCTCGACTCTTCCCGCGGTCCTCGCCGCCGATGACGCCGGTAATATCGGTTCCGGTACCCCCGGGCCGATGTTGATACTGATCCCGCCGAAGCCAAACTGCGCATGAGCCGGCTCAGGCGTCCCCATACACATGGCCGCACCCAGCGCAGCGATGGCGCAAGCGACCCAGTATTTTGAGAAAGTGCTCATGTCCGTCTCCAGCAATCCCGACCTATTTTTCCAATCGTCTCGCCTTTGCCGATCTAGCGTCGGCGTCCCCGCCGCCTGTTCTCGCGCGGTGGAGCATCGGAGGCTGCGCCCATCGCGGTCTTGATCTTCTGCTCGACCAGGTCAGCGTAGGGCACTTCATTCTTCTTCGCCTGCTCGTAGATGTCGGCCAGGGTCCGGCGAAGCAGACCATTGTCGCTGCAGCCCGTCTCGCGCTCGTGGCTGCGGAACTGGAATTCCGTCGGCAATTCGACGCGACCCCAGTCCCACACCCAGATGGCCTCTTTCACCGTCCAGGTGAACTTGTATTCGCCCTTGTTCCTGCCGGTTCTGCGTTCGCCAAAGCTGCACCTCAGATCCACCACGAGGCGGCGGATCTTGACCTGTTTACTCGAGGAATCGACTTTTCCATAGAAACGCTCGAGCAGCGCGACCTCTTCGGTCGTGAGCAAGGGACCACCCGAGCTATCCACGGCGTCATTGGTCTTGACCATCTCGGCCAGAAGATGGGCCGCGGCCATTTCGGGAAACGGTTCGCCGGACTGAGGCGTCTCATCAGTCAGCGTTGAAAGCTCCATCGCCTTGAAGGCATGAATGACCGCCTGCCGCGGGCTTCTGGCCTGCCCAAGCTCACCGGTCCGGTAGATCTGCGCCAGCGCAAGCGCCGCCTGCGCCGAGCCCTGACTCATGGCCTGCGTCAGCAGCTTGATCGCCTCGCTTCCGGCCCCGTATTCCTGTTTGACCAGTACGAAACCGCGCCGCATGCGGTCGGCGAAGGTCACCTGAGCGGCTGCATTACCGCCCTGCGCGGCAAGCCGCCAGTAACGCTCCGACGCTTCGGGTTGCGGCGACGACAGCCCGATCCCGGTCTGCATCCAGGATGCCAGGATTTCCTGCGCCTGGGTGTCGCCACGTTCGGCCAGCCGGCCGAACCACAGGAGCGCAAGGCCACGGTCGGGCCGCACCTGATTGACTTCTTTTTCGTTCGATTTGCGCGCCATGGCGCCGCGGTTATAGGTCAACGCGAGCAGCATCTGCGCGCGGGTCGACCCCGCTTCTGCCGCTTCCTGCAACAGCGCCACGCCGGCGCGCGGATTCCAAACCGGCCGCCGCTTGATCAACGCGTCGCCGGCCTCGACCTTGGCGGCCATGATCCCGCTTTCCGCCGCCGAGCGGAACAATTCGAGCGCACGCGCGGGGTCACGCTCGACGCCGTCGCCTGTGCGGAAGCGCAGGCCCAGCAGGTACATCGCATGCGGCTGCCGTTGCTCTGCTCCCCGCTTGAGCAACTCGACGGCATCACGCTTGGTGGCTCGCGTGTCATCGCTTGCTTCAAGCAAGACGGCGAGATGGCCAAGCGCGATCACGTAGCTGCGCCCGTTTGCGTCCTGATAGGCTCGTCGCGCACTGTCCAGGGCGCTGCGGCGCTCTCTTGGGTCCAATTCGCTATCGGCAA
The DNA here is from genome assembly GCA_963800695.1 of uncultured Alphaproteobacteria bacterium. Taxonomy (GTDB): domain Bacteria; phylum Pseudomonadota; class Alphaproteobacteria; order Rhizobiales; family Xanthobacteraceae; genus PALSA-894. The sequence continues at coordinate 35,432 of CAWDCA010000020.1, forward strand.
AACGCTTGTGGTACGCGCGCCCGAGATTGAACAGAAAGCGCGGCGTGAACTCGTTCTCTTTTGCGGCCTTGAGACAGGCGGGAATTGCGTCGTCGGCAACGACCTTCTCGAATGGAAGACCGGGCACTCCTGCCGGGCGATCGCGATCGAGATCAGACGCCGCAAGCAGATCGCACTCGTTGATGTCCCTGATCACGGCCGCCGCCGGCGGCAGACCAGCCGAATCGGCCGGGCCCCGCGGAAGCGCCGCAAGCCAGCGGCGCGCGAGTTCGCCGGTCGCGCAGCCATCGAAGCGGCGGATATGGTCCTCCAGCTGATCGCGCCGGCGCGCGCCCCGGATCGTCTGCCACTCGTCCTTGGCCTCAAGGCATTTGTCCTGAAACTCGTCGGAATCGTCGGAGCTGAGTGTCAGCTCGGCCAGCCGGCGCCGCGCATATTCGGCGGTATTGCAGCCATCGAAACGCCGGATATGACGCTCGAAAAGGTCACGCTTGCGCCGGTGCTTGATCTCGCCCCAGTCGTTGTCGCCGCCGACGCATTTTTCCTGCGACATCTGGAATCGTTCGCGGCCGACTGTTCCGATCAGATACGTGTCATCGGGGTTCGGCCCGTTGACGACGTATTCCGGCTCCTGTTGCTCGCCCCAGGCCTGCGCCGTCGCGCGAACCATCAGCTTGACGCGCTCGGCCAGGTCCTTGAACGACTGACCGGGCCGCTTCATCTCGGCGCGAAAGACTTCGGTGAACAGCGAATTGCGGCCGGGATCGTAGGCCGAGAGGCTTTCGACCGCCTGTTCGCCGAAAGCCGCCGAGTAGAGCACCAGGAAATTCCGCGGTGGCGTGTGTTTGGTAAACATGCGGCTGCCCCGGCCGCCCGTCTTTGATTCTTCGGCGTCTGTATCGCCCTTCACCAGGGTACGGCAGGCATCGAGAATCATGATGACGGTCTTCGGCCGCTTGTCGTAAATCCTTTGTTCGATCTCTCGGCTCGACACGCCGCTGAGCGGAATCTCGTCGCGGTGATAGTTGTCGAGATACTGAGGGATCCGCAGGCGGATGACGTCGGAATTCTTGCGGTCTTTCTCCGGCATCTGCGCGCGCACATAGGCGAACGGGCTCTTGAGCTCGGTGAACAGCAGATAATTGTTCTGGTCGGCCTCTACGCCGAAGCCGTGACCTGAAAAGTAGAAAAAGACCGTATCGCCGGTTTCGATGGTCTTGAGGAACGCTTCGAATTCCTTGTCGAACGCGCTCTTGGTCTTGATATCGAGGACGACCTTGATGTTCTTCTTGTCGAAGCCGACTTCTTCCAGATCCTTCGCGAGGTCCCTGGCGTCGTTCGCCGACCGCCGGAGCTGCTGGATATTGCCGTCCTTGTATTCCTGATTCCCGATCAGCAGCGCACGGCGCGTTTCGGCCGCGGAGGAAGAAGCTCCGAAACCAGCCGTGAAAATCAGGCACGCGAACAGGACGTTAAGAGGCGTTCGCACGATCAAGCCTCCCAGCCAGCCAAAGTTTGCCCCGATCGGAACTTCCAGTTGAACCGCAGGGGCGGAATATGCCGCTACGTCGCTTCCGGGGCAAGAGTAGTAATGATCCCGATCCGCCGCCAGCGCTAGAGTTTCAGGGCGCGGGCGACACGGAAGCCGATGAACTCGCTGCGTTCGTTGGAGCCTTGCCAGAAGCGCTTCGCGGAGCGAAGTTCCTTTGGTTCATCGCCCCATGAGCCGCCGCGCACCACGCGCCGGCTGCAATCTCCTGTGGTTCGCGGCCCGGCGTCCCGCGCAATGCCCGCCAGCGACTCGTTCCAGCAATCCGCGACCCACTCGCGCACATTGCCATGGACATGCAGGAGGCCGAACGGATTGGGCTCGCCGGCATCGATTGGCACCGTGCGGCGCCGCGGAGTTGCCCGGGGGCTTCCAAGATAAGCAGTGCGCGAGTCGTAGTTCACCCGGTCTCTGGAAATCTCAATGCCGAACCAGAAGGGCAGCGACTCGCACACTCTTGCGCAGCCGCGCGCGGCATATTCCCATTCGGCTTCCGACAGCAGCCGGTATTGCGCTTTGGTCTTGCGCGACAGCCATTCCACATAAGCCTGCGCGTCGTTCCACGAGACATTGATCGCCGGTTGCCTGCCATATCCGAAGTCGAAATCGCCGGGCCGAAACGCATTGCAGCCGCCCTCGGCAACGCAGGCGAGCCATTCTTCGAATGCGATTTCCGAGCGCGCGACCGCAAACGCCGGGCGGATCGCAATATCCTGCTGCGGGCCTTCATTCTGGCTGCGGCCGCTCTCGTGACCGGGCGAGCCGATCCGGTTGCTCCCGGCCGGAATGACCGCCATCACCGGGCACATGTCGCATTCGCGGAAAAATGTCTTGCCGGGAACCGCCTGGCCGAGATCCGGCGCGTGGTTGAGAATATCCGGATCGGCGGCTCCGGGTGTTGGCAAACTCACCGGCTCGACCGGGCGGCTTGCCTCCTGAACCGGCGGCGCCGCCGGGGGCTGCGCGGGCGCCGGCGGGTCCGGCGCCTTTGTTTCGGATGCGGCGGGCGGGGATACCGCCGGCGCTGCGGCGGGCGGCTGGACTGCCGGCGCTGCGGGTGGCGGCTGGACCGGGGCGATGACCGCGACTTGCGGTTCAGGCGCCGCCGGTGCGGCTTTTCCGAGCCATCCGACCTGCAAGGCAACAGCGCCAGCCGCGAGCACCAGGCAGGCAGCGGCAGCGGCGCCAATCATCACCGGCGAAATGCGCGCTGGTTTTTTCGGCGGCTCCGGGGGAGGCCGTTCGACCTTCTCCTCGGCGCGCGGCGGGCGCGCGCCCGCCAGAAGCTGCTCGATCGTATCGACCAGCCGGTTGCCGAGCGCCTTGCGCTCGACCCATTGCTTGTTGGCGAGCATGTATTTCAGCCCGCCCGCCGGCTCCGACACATCGATGCGCAGCGGATAGATCGGCTTCTTGCCCTGCGCCGCGAGTTCGACCTCGCGCAGCACGTGCTCGCTCTTGTTGGCGGCTCCGGAGAACAGCAGCAGCACGGCGCGCGAGTTCTCGATCGCCGCCACGATCTCCTCGTGATAGCTCGAACCCATCGGGATATCGCGCGGCGCCATCCAGCAGGTGATGTTGCGATTTTCAAAATCGGTCACCAGCGCGCGCGCCGTCTCGGCGTCGGCGGAGGAGTGACTGATGAAGAGATCATACCGCATGGATTGATCGCGTTTCGCGCCACCCGCGTGCCGCCGGCCCCCGAAGACCCTGCGACACGCGCCGATATCACAATACAAGCCGATCTTCCGCAACAGGCAATCCTGTTGCCGTCAGCGCGACGGCACGCCGCCAAGCTCGACGATGTTGTCCCGCTCCGGGGCCGCGGCGGCGAATTGATCGGCCAATCGCAATTATCTATTGGACGCAGAACGCTTTCGCGACCATAGCATCGGCCAATCGTCAAAACTGGAGAGCCACATGGCCCCGCTGACCAACCTGCAGACCCGCGCGGTCGAGACGCTCGTCCATCCCTACACCAATCAGGCGACGTTCCGCGAAACCGGTCCGCTGGTGTTCGAGCGCGGCAAGGGCGTCTACATCTACGACACCGACGGCAAAGCCTATCTCGAAGGCATGGCCGGGCTGTGGTGCACGGCGCTCGGCTACGACAACGAGGAACTGGTCGAGGCCGCCGCGACGCAGATGCGCAAGCTCCCGTTCGGCCATCTGTTCACCGGCAAGAGCCACGATCCGGCGATCGAGCTGGCCGAGAAGCTGAAAGAGATCGCGCCGGTGCCGATCTCGAAGGTGTTCTTCTGCAATTCCGGCTCGGAGGCGAACGACAGCCAGATGAAGCTCGTCTGGTACATGAACAATGCGCTCGGCCGGCCGAACAAGAAGAAGATCATCAGCCGCATCAAGGCCTATCACGGCGTGACGATCGCGGCGGCTTCGCTCACCGGCCTGCCGAACAATCACATCGATTTCGACCTGCCGATCGCGCGCGTGCTGCACACCGCCTGCCCGCACTACTATCGCTTCGCCAAGGACGGCGAGAGCGAGGAAGAGTTCGCAACGCGGCTTGCCGCCGAGCTGGAAGAACTGATCCTCACCGAGGGCCCCGACACGGTCGCGGCGTTCATCGCGGAGCCGGTGATGGGCGCCGGCGGCGTGATCGTGCCGCCGAAAACCTACTTCGCGAAGATCATGGAGGTGTGCGCCAGATACGACGTGTTCATGATCGACGACGAGGTGATCTGCGGCTTCGGCCGGCTCGGCCCGATGTTCGGCTGTGACGCGCTTGGCTACAAGCCGAACTCGATCTCGGTCGCCAAGGCGCTGTCATCGGCCTACATGCCGATCGCGGGCGTGATGATCCCGGAGGAGATGTATCAGGCGCTGATCGTCGAGAGCAAAAAGATCGGCACCTTCGGGCACGGCTTCACCTATTCGGGGCATCCGGTCGCGGCCGCGGTCGCCGTGAAGACGCTGGAAATCTACCAGCGCGACAAGATCATCGAGACGGCGCGGACGCGCATGCCGCAGTTCCAGAAGCGCCTGATGGCGCTGGCCGATCATCCGCTGGTCGGCGAGGCGCGCGGCATGGGCATGGTCGGCGCGCTCGAGCTTGCCGCCGACAAGCGCGCCAAGAAGCCGCTCGATCCCAAGCGCGGCGTCGGCGCGCAGGTCGTCGCTCACGCGCAGGCCGAGGGGCTGATCGTGCGCTTCATCGGCGGCGATGTCATTTCGATCTGCCCGCCGATGATCATCCAGCCGGCCGAGATCGACGAACTGTTCGACAAGCTGACCCGCGCACTCGACAAGACGCTCGACTGGGCCAAGCGCGAGCAATTGCTGGCGGCGTGAACGGCTCGATTTCGCGGATCCCCGAAAAGAAGAACGCCGGGCTTTCGCCCGGCGTTCTCATTTCCCCCGCGCCTTAAACTGAAATCTAGCTGTCGCGACCGCCCGTGAAGGCGATGCGCGGATTGGCCGGCGAGTCGCCCGATCCGGGCGCCAGCACCACCACCGGCGACCCGATCTTGACCCGGTTGAACAGGTCGATCGCGTCCTCGTTGGTCAGGCGGATGCAGCCCGACGAAATCGCCGAGCCGATGTATTCGGGCTGATTGGTGCCGTGGATGCGGTACAGCGTGTCCTTCGAACCGTCAAAGACATAGAGCGCGCGCGAACCCATCGGGTTGTGCGGGCCGGGCGCGACATAGCCCGGAATGTTGCCGAGCCGCTTCTTGATGTCGTTGGTGGGTGTCCAGGACGGCCATTCTTCCTTGCGGCCGACCTTGGCGACGCCGGAAAACGACAGCGCGTCCTCGCCGACGGTGATGCCGTAACGGATCGCCTTGCCGCCCTCGAGCACGTAATAGAGATAGCGCGCGTCGCTATCGACCACGATCGCGCCGGCCGTCTCCTTGCGGTGATAGCCGACGATGTGGCGCTTGTACGGCTCCGGGATCGTGGCTTGTGCGTACGGCGCATTCGCGAGCAGTTTCTTGTCGCGCGGCGTCAGGTTCGCGTCCGATGCGACCTCGAGCGTCGACTGCACGCAGCCGCCCGCAAGCAATCCGAGACACAAAAAAGCGAGGCCGCGTAACGCCATCATTCTATTTCCCTTGCCCATGCGCGCGTCGCCCGGACGTCGGTTAGATAACCGAAAGACCCTACCGGTTCCAGCAATTACACGGGGTGACACCTATCGCCGTCATCACCTGTTGCAGGAATGCCGCAGTCCGGAATGCCGCATCCTGCGGAATCCATGAATGAAATTGGCAGAGATTGGTAAATGACCTGTTTACCTTAAATCCCTAAGCCTTTCGGGCAGAAGCTCCGATAGCGGCGGCGCAAAAGCTCCGAATCGGTGCCAGAAACCGCACGGCCGGCATCGTTTCTGCCCATTTCCGCCGCACTCGGAGGCGAGACACCGCCCCAACGCCCCGACCGGGGCCAGAACAATCAGTCTTTGGAGAGGAAAATGGAATCCCGACGAGCGACCTCCGAGCAACGCCGCGAACGCGCCGAGCTGGATGCACGCTACGGCAAGATCGGCATCTCGGCGGTGGCGGCGGCGCTGCGCTATCAGAGCAACACCAAGAACCCGGCCTATGCGCCCGCCGTGCTGCGCACACCGCGTGAGGCAGAAGAGGCCGTGGCCTGAGCGCCGGTTCGCGCGCCCGCGCGCCTCCGCGCGCTGCTCTTTTCTATCTTGTGGACGCTGACACGTCGCCGCGCTAGGCAGGGGCTCCCGCCCTAAAGCCGACGCGTGGCGCCGATGTTGATCGCCTATCTTCCCCGCGGAACCTCGCTGGAACGCCGGGCGATCGAAGAGGCCGGCGCGATCCCCGAGGGCGCGGTCTGGTTCGATCTCGTCAATCCGACGCACGGGGAGGACAAGCTGCTCGAGCGCACGCTCGGCATCGCGATCCCGACGCGCGAGGAGATGCAGGAGATCGAGGTGTCGAGCCGGCTCTATGTGGAGAACGGCGCGCGCTACATGACCGCGACACTGATGTGCCAGGCGGATACCGCGACACCGAAAACCACCGCGGTCACCTTCATTCTCACCGGGCGCAAGCTGGTCACGGTGCGCTACGACGAGCCGAAACCATTTGCGCTGGTCAGCAGCAAGCTCGCGCGCCAGTGTCCGAGCGCCGTGTCCGGCGAAACCATCCTGATGGATCTGCTCGACGCGGTGATCGACCGCGCGGCCGACATTCTGGAGCGCGCCGGCGCCGAGATCGACAAAGTCTCCCATGACATTTTCGAACCCGAGGGGCGCCGCGTCGACCGCACCATCACTTACCGTTTCATCTTCAAGACCATCGGCCGCAAGGGCGACCTCACCTCCAAAGTGCGCGAGAGCCTGGTCTCGATCGGACGCCTCGTGCTGTATCCTCGCCAACGAGGCGGACGCGATGAAATGGCCGAAGGAGATGCGCCAGCAACTCAAGTCGATGCAGCGCGACGTGGCCTCGCTCTCCGACCACGTCACCTATCTCGGCAACAAGGTCACGTTCCTGCTCGACGCGATGATCGGCGTGATGAGCGTGGAGCAGAACAACATCATCAAGCTGTTCTCGGTCGCCGCCGTGGTGCTGATGCCGCCGACCCTGATCGCCTCGATCTACGGCATGAACTTCAAGCACATGCCGGAGCTCAGTTGGGAGTTCGGCTATCCGCTGGCGATCGTGCTGATGCTGATCGCCGCGGTTCTTCCGTACTGGTTCTTCAAGTGGAAGAAGTGGTTGTGAGGCGCGGTTAGCCGAATTGCACCACTTCGACATCCGTCGCGCCGAAATCTGTCCCCTTGAACAGCAGCGGTTCAGCTTCCGCGATGCTCAGCGCATAGGCGGCGCAGTCGCCGAAGTTAAGGCCGGCGCGGTGACGGCCCTTGCCAAACCGCGCGAATGCATCGCGCGCGATGTCGGCTTGATGATCGTCGAAGGGTACGATTGTTAGCCCGAGTCGTGCCAGCAGCCGATCAAGCTCAACTCTACCTGCGACATCGCGCAGGCCAATTGCGACCATTGAGGCCTCGAGTTTTGTCACGGCCGACATGAGACGTACATCGGCGAGGCGAATCGCGTCTTCGAAAGACGAGCGCTCAGGCTCTTTGCGCAAGATGGCGATAAGCACTGACGAATCGATGACCATCAGTCGAAATGGCCTTGCTCGTTGTAGCCAATGATTTCATCGGAGCTCCGATCGTCAAGGACCGGAAGCTCGTTGAACCGCCGGACAATTTCGTCAATGTCGCGATGGAATTTTTCCTTGTCATCGCGCCGCGGCTTCCTGCGCTCACGCTCAACTTCGCGGCGCAGCACATCGGTCACTGCCTCGGTGATGCCCTGCCCGCGCCGTCGCGCAAGTTCGCGCGCAAGCTTTTCAGTCTCCGGGTTCTTGATGCTGAGGGCCATTTCTATCTTCTTCCTATCTTTCTACCTTCTTCCTTAATAGACGAAAAACAGCTAAAAGACAATAGCTTACGCCAATGCTTAGACGTGCTGCCCGCCGTTGATGTGGATCTCGGCGCCGTTCACGTAAGAGCTCGTCTCGGTGCACAGCACGTAGATGATCTTGGCAACTTCGTCCGGCGTGCCCAGGCGATGCATCGGGATTTGATGCGCGACGATGTCTTCGGTGCCGGGAGAGAGAATCGCGGTGTCGATCTCGCCTGGCGCGATGGCGTTGACGCGCACTCCGGCGCGCCCGAAATCCGAGGCCATCTCGCGCGTCAACGCCGCCAGCGCGGCCTTGGAGGTCGCATACGCGGCGCCCGCGAAGGGGTGCACGCGCGAGCCGGCAATTGAGGTCACGTTGACCACCGCGCCGTTCGCCTTGCTCAATTCGTTCATCAGCCCGCGCGCCAGCATGATCGGCGCGAAGAAGTTCACCTGAAAGACGTGGTTCCACACTTCGCGCGCGGTATCGATTGCGGAGAGCCGCTTGCCGCCCTCCGCCTTCGGCGAGATCGCCGCGTTGTTGACGAGCGCATGCAGTTCGCCGTTGTCGAGCCTGCTCCTGATGAGCGCGATCGCCGCATCGGTGCTCGCAGCGTCCGCAAGATCGACCTGGACGTGATCCTCCGGTCCCATCTCCCACGGGCAATTCTCCGGGAACCCGTGGCGCGAACAGGTGAGCACACGCCAGCCGGCGGCGGAGAAACGCTTCACCGTCGCGTGCCCGATGCCGCGGCTTGCGCCGGTCAGCAACAGCGTGCGGCGCGGCTGGTTCGAATTCGAACTGGAATTGGGCATCAGCCTCTCACGGATACATGCGCACTTTGGACCACGGCTCGCCCAACCCCGCGCGCCGGAATTCGATGCGGTCGTGCAGGCGGAAGGGGCGGTCGTGCCAGAACTCCATCGAGATAGGCACGATGCGGTAGCCGGACCAGTGCGGCGGGCGCGGCACGGTGCCGAGCGCATACTTCGCGGCGTAGAGCGCGACCGCCTTCTCGAAGGCGAGCCGGCTTTCCAGCGGGCGCGACTGCTGGCTCGCCCAAGCGCCGATCTGCGCCCCCTTCGGACGCGTGGCGAAATACGCGTCGGCGTCTTCGGGCGTCACGCGCTCGACCGGCCCGCGGATGCGGATCTGCCGGTTGAGCGACTTCCAGTAGAACAGGAGCGCCGCCTTCGGATTGGCGGCAAGCTCGCGCCCCTTGTTGCTTTCGGTGTTCGTGTAGAAAACGAAGCCGCGGTCGTCGACGCCCTTGAGCAGCACGGTGCGCACGTCCGGCATCCCCTCCGGATCGACGGTCGCCAGCGACATGGCGGTCGGGTCGCGCGGTTCCCCTTTCACCGCCTCGTCGAACCAGGCCTGCCAGAGCCGTAAGGGTTCGTCCGCTTGCGTGAAATCACCACTCGTTAACCATGTTGGGTGTTCAATCGGGGCCGTGTCGGACATCGCGCGCAAAACCTTGATTTTCCGGGCAGCACCGCGTCTGCCGTTGCGGGCCCGTTATAAAGGAACCCGCAAGGCGCGCCTATGGCGGCTGCGCGCCAAGGCGATCGCGCTGGCGCTCACCCTCGCTGCCGCGACCGGCGGATGCAGTCTCTCCTACAAGCTCGATTCCTTCATGGGCAAGGAGAGCGAGAAGCCCGAGCAAACGGCTTCGGCGCGCCCTGTTCCGGCGCAGAAGCCGAGCCCTTCCGCGGCCGCTGCCGCCGAAACCGACCTTGCCTACGCCAGGGCGGCCGCGTCGCTAGTGCTGGCGCGCGGCGAGAAGGACGCGAGCCAGCCGTGGGAGAACCCCGGCACCGGCGCGCGCGGCACCGTGACGGCCTTGGCCGACGCCTACACGCAGGACGGATTCCAGTGCCGCGATTTCCTCGCGAGCTACATCCGCGAGGGCGCGGAGTCCTGGCTGCAGGGCGACGCCTGCCGCATCCATCAGGGCAAGTGGACGGTGCGGACCCTGCGGCCGCTGAAGCGGACGTAGCAGCGGCACCCGCTCATTCCCGCGTAAGCGGGAATCCAGGGCCACTTGTCCCCGCTTTCGCGGGGACAAACGGCAGGACCGCGCGTTGCACAGCGGCCACACTCCCCCCACATTGATGGCAACGAGTCGGGCCATTGGGCCCGTTGGGGATTCTATCGGAGTTGAGAATGCGCGACCCCTATGAGGTCCTGGGGGTGTCGAAAGGGGCAAGCCCGGCAGACATCAAGAAGGCCTACCGCAAGCTGGCGAAGAAGCTGCACCCGGATGCCAACAAGAAGGATCCGAAGGCGGCCGACAAGTTCGCCGAGTTGAATAGCGCGCACGAGATCGTCGGCGACGACGCCAAGCGCAAGGCGTTCGATCGCGGCGAAATCGATGCCGAGGGCAAGCCGCGGTTTCAGGGCTTCGAAGGCTTCGGCGGCCGCCCCCCGGGCGGCGGCCCGTTCGGCGGGCGCGAGGGAAACTTCGAGAGCTTCACGTGGGGGCCGGATGGCGTCCGCCGGGCGACCTCGCGCGGCGGCGGCCCGGCAGGTGGCGGCCACGGCTTCGAGGACATCCTGAGCCAGATGTTCGGCGGCCGCGCGCGCGGCGGGCCCGGCGCGACCTTCGAGGCCGAGGACATCGGCTCGGCCATCCGCGGCCAGGACGTCACCGCGACGGCGGTCATCACGCTGAACGAGGCCGCGCACGGCGGCACGCGGCGGCTCGAATTGCCGATCGGCAAGGAGATCGAGTTCAAGATCCCGCCGGGTATCGCGGACGGCAAGCAGATCAGGCTGCGCGGCCAAGGCATGCCGGCGCCGCACGGCGGCCCTCCCGGCGATGTGCTGATCACGATATCGATCGCGCCGCATCCGGTTTTCAAGGTGGACGGGCAGAACCTGCGGCTTGAGCTTGCGGTCACGCTCTATGAAGCCGTGCTCGGCGCGAAGGTGCGCGTGCCGACGCTCGACGGCGCGGTGGAGCTTTCCATTCCGGCCAACACGTCGAGCGGCCGCGTCTTCCGCCTCAAGGGCAAGGGCCTGCCCGGCAAGCCGGCTGCCGGCGATCTCTACGCCACGGTGAAGATCGTCCTTCCCGACGGCAAGGATGCCGAGCTCGAAGGGCTGATGGAGAAGTGGCGCGACGAGAAGCCGTACGATCCGCGCAAGGATGCGGGCTGAGCGCGGCGGTTATTTCCGCACGCCACGCGCGTCCGACAACAGGCGCAGCATCGATCCCGTCTGCTGGCGCGTCTCCACCTGCTCGTAGACCGCTTCGGCCACCTTCTGCAGCCGCGCGCGATCCGCAGGGCCGCTGACCACGAAGGCCGCCTCGTCCTCAACCCAGAAGACCGAGCCGACCGGCCCCGCCGCGCGGTAACGCAGCGCGGTTTGCGGCGCCTGATCGCGGCGCGAGTAGATGGTGAAGCGCTCGCCCGTCGGGCCCTCATACATATAGAGCGCAGCAGGGCGGCCGGCGTTGCCCGGCAGCAGCCGCCCGCCGAGCAGCTTCAGCCCGAACGCATCGAGATTGGGCGTCGGCATCTCGTAGCCGACGCGGCGCGAGAGCCAGCGGTTGAGGTGGCTCTCGCCCGCCTTCACTTCGATCGGATGGCGCACCTCCGCGATGTAGAGCCGATGTGCCTCGAACGCCTCGATGGTCACGACGCGCGCCGGGCCTGCGCCTTCCCAGGCGCCGCGCCCGAACCAGCCGGCGCCGCCGCCGACCAGAAATCCGAGCAGCACGGCCGCGGCCGCGAGGCGCGGCCATCGACGGTTGGCGCGCGCCAGCGCGGCGAGATCGAAACGCCGCGGTATCGTTTCGCCCGCAACTGCGCCATAGCGCGCCCGGATCGCGTCCGCCTGCGCGCGCCACGCCGCAACGCGCGCCGCATCCTCGGGATGGCTCTCGAGCCACTTCTCCACCACGGCGCGTTCGCCGCCCGCAATTTGCCCGTCGACATAGGCGTGCAACTCTTCTTCGCCGACAGATGGTTCACGGTCGACCATCGTTCACCTCACTTGACGCGGCGCAGCGCTGGGCGCTCGCCGTCGAGATAGGCCCTGATCTGGGCACGCGCACGCGCAAGCCGCGACATCACGGTGCCGATCGGCACACCTTGCACTTCCGCGACCTCGCGGTAGCTCAAACCTTCCAGCACGACGAGGAGGAGCGCAACGCGCTGATCCTCGACCAGCGCGGCAAGCGCGCGCTCGATGTCGCGTCCGCCCGCTTCCGGTCCCGACGAGTCGGGCGCGTCGCTGTCCTCGATCGGCGTCAGCGCCGGACGGCGCGCGAGCGAGCGCAGGCGGTTGCGATTGAGGTTGGTCAGGATCGTGTACAGCCAACTCCTGATGTCGCCGCCATGAAACAGATGTTCGGAGCGCAACGCGCGCACCAGCGTATCCTGCACCAGATCGTCGGCGATCTCGGCATCGCGCGTCAGCGCGCGCGCATAGCGCCGCAGCGCCGGGATCGTCGCCTGGATGTCCTGACGGAATCCGCTCACCGCTAAGTCCTTCGCGCGCTCACGCCCTGACAAAACACCGGTAGAGCGCCGGATATTCCCTGATTCTGCGGCCCGGGCGCCATCTGCTTGCTGGCCCACAAGCCCTATGCCATAGCAGGCCATCGGCGCGGAACGCCTGCGCCATCGAGGGAATACATGCCGGAAGCTGGTCTGATGCGCGGCAAGCGCGGCTTGATCATGGGAGTCGCCAACAGCCGCTCGATCGCCTGGGGCATCGCCAAGGCGGCGCGCAGGCACGGCGCCGATCTCGCCTTCACCTATCAGGGCGATGCGCTCAAGAAGCGCGTGGAACCGCTTGCCGAGGAAGTCGACGGGCTGGTGGTCGGGCATTGCGACGTCAGCGACGAAGCTTCGCTCGACGCCGCGTTCGCGACGGTGAAGTCGGCCTGGGGCTCACTCGACTTCGTGCTGCATGCGATCGCGTTTTCCGACAAGGATCAGCTCACCGGCCGCTATGTCGACACGACTGCCGACAATTTCGCGACCACGCTCGCGATCTCCTGCTACTCGTTCACCGCTGTCGCGAAGCGGGCCGAAAAGTTGATGCCGAACGGCGGCTCGCTGCTCACGCTCACCTATTACGGCGCCGAAAAATGGATGCCGCACTATAACGTGATGGGTGTCGCCAAGGCGGCGCTCGAAGCGTCCGTGATGTATCTTGCCGCCGATCTCGGCGAGAAGAACATCCGCGTCAACGCGATCTCGGCCGGGCCGATCAAGACGCTGGCGGCCGCCGGCATCGGCGACTTCCGCTATATCCTGAAATGGAACGAGTACAACGCGCCGCTGCGGCGGTCGGTTACGATCGAGGAGGTCGGCGATGCCGGCGTGTATCTGCTCTCCGACATGTCGCGCAGCGTGACCGGCGAAGTGCATCACGTCGATGCCGGCTATCACATCGTCGGCATGAAAAACCCCGCGGCGCCGGACATCGGTCAGTTGAAAGAGAAAGAGTAAGCGGCTTCCGTACGCATGCCGCCTCCCCTGCTCTATTACATCCGCCACGGCGAGACCGGCTGGAATCGCGAAAGCCGGCTGCAGGGCCAGCGCGACATCCCGATGAACGCCAATGGGCGCGCGCAGGCGCGCGCCTGCGGAGACATCCTGCGCGGCCTGATCGCGCGCGAGCCGGAAACCGAACTCGATTTCGTCTCCAGTCCGCTCGGACGCGCGCGCGAAACCATGGAGCTTTTGCGCGCGACGCTGGGGCTTCCGCCGCAATCCTATCGTGTCGACGACCGGCTGACGGAAGTCTCGTTCGGCGAATGGGAAGGCTTCACGCTCGACGAGTTGCGCCGGCATTCGCCCGAAGCGGTCGCTGCGCGCGAGCGCGACAAGTGGGGTTTCGCGCCGCCCGGCGCGGAAAGTTACGCCGCGATGTCGCAGCGCGTGCGCGGCTGGTACGACTCGCTGCAACGCGACACGGTCGCGGTCGCGCATGGCGGAACCTTGCGCGGGCTCATCGTTCAGCTCGGCATCTATTCGGCCGAGGAAGCGCCGTTCCTCGATATCGGCCAGGGCGTGGTCTACGCGATCCGCGGCGGCAGCATGAGCCGCCACGGCTGATCCCTGCGAAACTTGATCTCCCACGTCGCGCCATTACGGATCGAACCTGCGCGACGGGCGCATCTACCAGACGTTCCGGGTCGGCGTGGATTGGTCGAGTTGCCGGCTCTACGCCTGATTTACGCGGGCAACGCCACAACGACGACATGGGACGAGACGCAGGTACGGAGCGCGAGGGTGTGTCCGGTTCGCGTCGCGGCCGTGCGGCTCACGAGATCGACCTCGATGTCGCGGAATTCGAGAAAGACGCGATCGAGCGGATAGAGCGCCTTGTACACCGCCTCCTTGGCGGCGAAGAGAAGTTTGCCGCTGTAGCGGATCGTCGGCAATGCTGCGCAGCTCCTGCGGCGTGGCGATCAGTTCGAGCATATCCGGCGGCAGCGGCACCGCGGGCTCAACGTCGATCCCGACAGCGCGGATGTCACGCTGTCGTCCGACCGCAGCCACGGCGATCCGGTCGTCGTGAGCCAATGAGCCGGTCAATTCCGCGGGCCAGATCGGCTCGCCGGAAGCGCCCTTGGGCACGGCGACGTGCGCGTACCCGAGTTGTGCCAAAAGCGCGCGCGCCACGATGCGCGCCGCTCCGCTGGCGCGCCGCACCGCGATGACCGGCGATGCGATCGAAGCCGCCTCTTCGTCCAGCAAAGCGCTTTCATCGCCGGCGGAAATCACGCGATGGCCGATCAGCAGGCCAGGCACCGCGAGAGCCTCGATGTCGCGCGCAAGCGTTGGATCGACGGCGCCGGACATCACAGCACCAGTTCGGCGATCGTCTCGCCGTCCTCGTCCGTGCCGACTTCGACGAAGCCGAAGCTTGCGTAGAACGGCTTTGCGACCGGGTTGTCCGGCATGTAGCTGATGACAATCTTGCTGACTTTGGGGATGGCACGGATTTCGTCCAGCGCCTTCGCCAATGCGGCGCGCCCGTAACCCTCGCCCTGGGAGCCGCGGTCGATCATGAACCGATAGATCAGCGCTTCGCGCGGGTCGTCGTCCGGCGCCCCCGCGTCATACATCAGGAAGCCGACGATCTGTTCTCCCGCGTAGACCACGCGCGGACGCGCATCGGGGTCGAACCGCGCCTCGTTGAGCGACTCGGCATTGCTGGCCACAAGGTCTTGCTGCTCGGGAGAGAGTTCGAGGCTGGCGACCGCCCGCCGGTTGGCGGCCGTCACGTCCCTGAGTTCGATGTCATCGCGCATGGCTGTCGCGCGGCCACCCACCGGGATTACTCCGCGGCGATGGCCATATGGTCGCGCGTCTCCGTTACGCTCTGCGTGTCACCGGCGTCTGAAGCGGTGTGACGACGCGCGAGCTTCGCCGGATTGCCGCGCCAGCCGGTGTGCGCATCGAGCACTTCGCCCTTCATCAGGAAGGAGTCCGCATCGAGAACGGCGTGGTCGCCCATGGTGACGCCGTAATGCACGAAGCCGCCGGGGCCGACCGAGCAGGCGTTGCCGAGGCGGATGTAATCGGACTTGAACACGCCCTCCTCCAGCGAGTGCGCCTGCAGCACGCTACCCTCGTTGAGGTTGGCGTAGTCGCCGACTTCGGTGAGCGTGCGCTCGGTGATCGAGCGGCTGCAATCGAATACCTTGGCGCCGACCTTCATGCCGAGCGCGCGCAGCAGCGTGGCGCGGAACGGCGTCCCTGAGAACAGTCCCGTGATCGGTGACTCCGACAGCTTCCAGTGCCGCTCGTGGTACCAGAAATACGGATCGTAGATCGAGGCGATCTTCGGCACGAGCCGGGCGAAGCTCAGGCTCGCGCGCTCGATTACGATGAAGAAGACGAGATACGCGGCCGTGACGGCGGCGGTGGCGGCGAGCAGCGCGAATACGCCGAACCGGTCGTAGCCCGCAATCGCCGCGGTCCACAGCACGAGTGCCGCAAACACCGACATCCAGCGGCTGATCAGGAAGAGCACCGCGGTGACGAAGTTGTACTTGTTCTTCTGGCGCAGGCGGACGCGGCGCGTTTCCTCGCTCACCGACGCATTCATGTCGCGGTCGCGGTCGACCATGCGCGGGATTTCGAACGCAGGCGAGCCGAGCAGTCCGACGTTCTCGCGCACCGGGCCGTCGATCGGGATCATGGCCTTGGTGCCGAGCAGGACGTTCGCGCCGGTGCGGCCGTTTGGCGGATAGAAGATGTCGTTGCCGAGATAGTTGTTGTCGCCGATCTTCGTTTCGGCGAGCTGGAACGAGGTCGCCGACATGTGCGTGTTGATCATCGACAGGCCGTCCGACACCATCGTGCCGGAGCCGATGCTGCACAGGAACGGATTGTCGTGGCGCTGGTTGGTGCCCATGTTCGAGCCGGTCTGCTCGACCTTGTTCAGGTTCCAGCCGACGTGGCGCATGTAAGTCGTGATGAACGACGAGTCGCCGAACAGCACGCAGAAGAATTGCGCATTGCTGACGCGCAGGATGACGCTCTGCAAAAGATGGTGGAAGCCGAACGTCGGATAGGTCACGCCGACTTGCAGGAACATCATGCACAGGCGCGGGATGAGGTAGACCGCGGCCAGCCCAACAATGAGTGCACCGAAGAAGCCCGCTACGGACACGCCGAGCAGCGACAGCATTGAGATGCCGACGGCCGCGCTCGTACCGGCGGCGAGCGAATGCTGCTCCCAAAAATGATAGGCGAGGACCGGCATCGGCACTGCAACGAGGCACAGCGCCGCGAGTTCGAGCGACGAATAGAAGGCGGTGCGCAACGCGCCCCACTCCATGCTCTCGATCGGGCAGTAGTCCGAGGTCGTCTCGACCGCGGGCGAGCCGTGATAGCGCTTGCCGTCCGGCACGCGCTGGCCGCTTTGCAGCGAGGAGGCGTGGCCGAGCTGGGTGTTGTCGCCCATCGCGGTGTCGATATCGATCACACTCGCTTCGCCAACGAACGCATTCGCGCCGATCTCGACCGAACCGATGTGGATGAAGTTCGACTGCGCGCGATAGCCGAGGACGATGGTATCCTTGCGCAGGATGGTGTTGTCGCCGATCGTCAGCAGGTCCGGGCAAACCGGGCCGTGGCGGCAGCTCATCACCACATTGCGGCCGATGCGTGCGCCCATCAGGCGCAGATAGGCGTTGTAGATCGGCGTGCCGGTGAACGCCATCACGGGTGCGGTGCGCATCATGGTCTTGACGACCCAGAAGCGGAAATACGCGAGGCTCCAGATCGGGATCGACTGCGCTTTGAAGCGGCCGATCAGCGCCCATTTCGCGAGGATCGAGATCGCGGTCAGCACGACGAACGAGCCTGCGGCGAACACGACGCTGCGCGCGTAGAGTTCCAGTGTGTTCTGGGTCGCGCTGGCCCACTGATAGCCGGTATCGAGCACCCACAGGCCGAACAGCGCATAGGCCGCGTAGAACGCGAGCTGCAACGCGCCGCAGGTGTAGTAGGCGAGATTTGACGGGACGTGGAACGGCTCGCGCGTGGTCGCGACGAAACCGCCCAACGATGACTCCAGATGCGTCGCCAGAGTCGCGAGTGTCGGGTTCATATAGATGTCGCGCATCGATACGGCCGACATGCCCGGGTTCTTGCGGATGACGGCGCAGAAGCGCGCCATCAGCAGCGAGTTGGCACCGAGGTCGTCGAAGACATGATCTTCCGTCGACACATGCTCGACCCGCAGCACATTCGCGAGCGCGGCTGCGAGAATGCGTTCGTAATCGGTTTTCGGCGGAACGTAATTCGTGCCGGCCGAGAAGCGCGGCACCTGCGGCTTCGGCAGCTTCTTGTGGTCCGCCTTGTTGCTGAGCGTCATCGGAATGACGTCGAGCTGTTCGAGATAGGACGGCACCATGTAGGCGGGCAGCCTGGTCCGCAACGCCTGTGAGATCTCGTTGATCGGGAGTTCCGCCCCGGTCTTGAAGGCGTAATAAGCCACGATCTCGACCACGCCCGGATCGGGCTCGAACGTCGTCACCGCGGCCTGCGCGATCTGCGGCAGGTCGAGCAGCACGGCCTCGATCTCGTTCAATTCGATGCGGTAGCCGCGAATCTTGACCTGCGTGTCGATGCGGCCGCGATACTCGATCTCGCCGTTCTCGTCGATGCGTCCGAGGTCGCCGGTGCGATAGATGCGCCCCGTCGGATTGTTCTGGATGTTGAGAAAGTCGCGGATGAACTTCTTCAACGTCAGTTCGTCGCGATTCATGTAGCCGATCGCAAGGCCGACGCCGGCGATGCCGATCTCGCCGAGCTCGCCCGGCGCGAGCGCTACCTCCTCCGTCGGATCGAGGATGACGATCGAATAGGTTGGCAGCGGAATACCGATGGTGACCGGCTTGTCCGGCTTCAGCTCGGTCAGCGTCGCGGTGACGGTCGCCTCGGTCGGCCCGTAGGAATTCAGGATGCGGCGGCCGGGGCGGTACCAGCGCGCGACGAGGTTCTGCGGGCAGGCTTCGCCGCCGACCAGCAGGATGCGCAATTCCGGCACGTCCTGTTCTATCGTCGCCAGCAGGGTCGGGCAGCAGGCCATCACGGTGACGCGGCGTTCGCGCAAGAAGTCGGCCAGCTCTTCGCCGATCAGGCTCGACCCCGGCTTGCTGGGGACCAGCGTTGCGCCGGCCATCAGTGGCACCCAGATTTCTTCGATCGAAAAGTCGAAGGCGATGGTCATGCCCTGGAAGACGCGATCGCCCGGCATGTAGCCGTACAGCTCGGCGGCGACACGCACGAAGTTGCAGATGCTGGCGTGCGCGATGGCGACGCCCTTCGGGTTCCCCGTCGTACCGGAGGTGTAGATAATGTAGCAAAGCGGATCGTATGTCGGTGCAACGCCTGTCACGGGTCCGGCCGGTTGCGCGTCGATCGCGCGGCTGGCCTGGTCGAGGAAAACCTTTCGGACTTCCAGCGTCGCGAGCCGCTCGTCAAAGCTCGCCATCGAGACAATCGCGCCGATTTCGGCATCGCTGATGATGTAGCGGATGCGCTCGGCCGGAAACGAGGCGTCGAGCGGCACGTAGGCGGCATTGACCTTCATCACCGCCAGCATCGCGACATAGGTTTCGGCCGACTTGTCGAACAACAGGCCGACACGGTCGCCGGACTTGATACCCTGATCCATCAGATAGCGTGCGACCTGATTGGCGCGGCTATCGAAATCGCGATAGCTGAGCACCGCGCCGTCGGTGACGACGGCATCGTTTGCCGCGAAACGGCGGCAGGCTTCTTCAAGAAGGTGGTTCAGCCGTTCGCCCTGCTTCCACCGCACCGCGTTGTTGGTGTGCTCGCGGGTCACCACCTTCGGCGGGCCGAAACGCAACGCGACGGGTTCGCTCACGCCGGGCACTCCGTCCGGCAGTTGCGCGGGCAAGCGCAGCGCCGCGACCGGCGCGTCAGAACGGCCGACGCTCAGGTTACGGATGTCGCCAGGCTGATGCATGGGCGAGTGCTTCTTCTTGTCGGCGCAAGGAAGTTCAAGCCGCCCGAATGGCCGCCCTGCCGTTGCCCCTTCCCCGCGAGATCAGATACAGCTTTTGGTTTGAGTTTCAATGCGACAGATGAGAAAAACACGAGAAATATCCGTAGGTTAATCATTGTTCACGTTTCCATTAATCCGCGTTCAGCGACATGAACGCGATGCCGCGTCTGTTCATGAACGTGGCGCGACATTCAGTGCTGGCACGCGCCGCGAAAAAAATCGACGGCACAATTCGCGGATGGCAATTTGACCCCTGTGGAGACGCGGGCTACCAACGCGCGCGCACGGGATTTGCAATGTCGCACAACACCTTCGGCCACTTGTTTCGCGTCACCACGTTCGGCGAGCGCCACGGGCTCGCGCTCGGCTGCGTGGTCGACGGCTGCCCGCCGGGCATTGCGCTCACCGAAGCCGACATCCAGCCCTGGCTCGACAGGCGCCGCCCCGGCCAGTCGCGCTTCACCACGCAGCGGCGCGAGCCGGACACGGTGAAAATCCTCTCCGGCACCTTCCCGGACGAGAGCGGCCGACCCGTCACCACCGGCACGCCGATCGCGCTGGTGATCGAAAATGTCGATGCGCGATCAAAGGAATACTCGGAGATCAAGGGCACATATCGCCCGAGCCACGCCGACTACACCTACGACGCAAAATACGGCGTGCGCGACTATCGCGGCGGCGGGCGGCAATCGGCGCGCGAGACCGCGGCGCGGGTCGCTGCCGGCGCGATCGCGCGAAAAATCGTTCCCGGCATGACGGTGCGCGGCGCGCTGATCCAGCTTGGGCCGCACAAGATCGACCGCGCGCGCTGGGACTGGGGCCACGTCGTAGAAGGGCCGTTCTTCTCTCCCGACGCGGGCAGCGAGCAAGTGTTCACCGACTTCCTCGACGGCGTGCGCAAGAGCGGTTCCTCGGTCGGCGCCGTGATCGAAGTCGTGGCGGAAAATATCCCTGCGGGGCTCGGTGCGCCGGTCTACGGCAAGCTCGATGCGGATTTGGCCGGCGCGCTGATGGGCATCAATGCCGTGAAGGGCGTCGAGATCGGCGATGGCTTTGCGACCGCCGCGATGAGCGGCGAAGAGAACGCCGACGAGATGCGCATGGGCAACGACGGCCGCCCGCGCTTCCTCGCAAATCACGCGGGCGGAATTCTCGGCGGCATCTCGACCGGGCAGCCGGTCGTCGTGCGCTTTGCCGTGAAGCCGACCTCCTCGATCCTCTCGCCGCGCCTTACCGTCGACCGCTACGGCAACGAGACCGAGATCGTCACCAAGGGCCGCCACGATCCGTGCGTCGGCATCCGCGCGGTGCCGATCGGCGAAGCCATGGTGGCGTGCGTGATCGCGGATCATTATCTGCGCCACCGCGGCCAGGTCGGCGAGCCGCCAGCGTGGCCGTTCGAGAAGAAATGACCGACACCTAGCAGCGCATCACCGCGGGAGGCCGTCGAAGCCTTCGGGCGCGGTGAGATCATGGTCGTTCACCGACGACGACGATCGCGAGAACGAGGGCGATCTGGTGATGGCCTGCCGATGCCGAACCATGACGGAAACCTGATTGTCTTCATCTTTCCGAGGGCCGAATGCGCGGGACAAGATCAAACAGACGTTTGATGTCGATCATCGGTGGACAACGCCGACCGCGCCGCCGCGGCAACGCACCGGAAAGGAGGGGAGAGCTCGAGGCAGCCTTTAGCCCTTCGATGCCAATGCGGCGACTTGCCTCGTTCAAGGACGAGGACTGTAGGAGCCCCCCCTATCGTCGCACTCTCATTGCGCGCGATAATCTTTTCAACAATGAACTCTATCAGCACAGCTAACATTTCTGATTCAGATTGAAAGCCGCGCTGCCCCACAGCGTTGTACTCTGCGCTGTTTACGATCTCTTTTGTCGCAGTCTCGTGAGAGTAGTAAAGAACTTTTCCGGGGTTGCTGCGATCGTTTTGACGCGGGCTTGGCAAATATCGATTTCGGCTGCGACATAGACCAAGTTCACACTGCTGACCAACGGTCCACCGTCCTGATTGATGCTGGCGCAGAAATTCCCATCTGGCCTGCACCCGGTTCCGAAGACACCGAGAGGTGTCTTGATGGAGCTAGAGGTGGGTCATCGAGAGACGGAAGTTTACGCGAGAGTTCAAGCTCGAGGCGGTGCGCCTGATCAAGGATCGAAGCGTCTCGTATGTTCAGGCGTCGCAGGACCTGGGCGTACATGTGTCGCAGTTGCGCGAGTGGGTAAGAAGCTCGCCGACGATCCGCAACACGCCTTTCCTGGCCACGGCCGGATGAAGCCCGAGCAGCTGGAGATCGCGCAAATCAAGCGCGAGGTGATCAAGCTGAAGGCCGAGCGGGACATTCTAAAAAAAGCCGCGGCCTACTTCGAGAGGAAATCGACGTGAAGTTCTCCTTCATCGCGAAGCACCGGGGGATCTGGCCGGCGGATTGGTTGTGCGGGGCGCTCGGTGGTTCGCGAGGTGGGTTCTATGCCTGGCTGACACGGCCGCGCAGTCAGCGCAGCCGGAGCGATGAAGAGATTGGTGCGAAGGCGCGCGCCAGCTTCCTTGCGAGCGATGGACCTACGGCGCTCGGCGGGTGTGGCGCGACCTGCTGGCGGAGGGTCTGTCGTGCGGCCTGCACCGGATCGATTCAGTTGATGCGGCTACAGGCCCTCAAAGCACGCCCGCGACGGCGTCGCCTGCCACCCGACCTGGGTGAGCGGCAGGTCTCCGCCGTCGCTCCGAATGTGCTCGATCGCAGCTTCGAAGCGCATGCACCAAATGGCAAAATGGATTGCCGACTTCACCTACGGTTGGACCGCCGAGGGCTGGCTCTATGTGGCGGCTGTCGTCGAT
>CAWDCA010000021.1:0-51761 GCA_963800695.1 uncultured Alphaproteobacteria bacterium
TGCCGCATCATCGCGGAGCGCTGCCGGGCGCGGGCGACCGAGCTTGAGACCGACGGCAAGTCGGCCACGGCGCTGAGGGACATCCCATCGGTTGCATGACTTGGCGCGCCTTCGCGAGGCCCGCCGCGCCCCGGCGAGGGCGGCTTGAGTCTCGCCGCAGGTCCGCTATCTAGCGGGCATGACCGCGCCTTCGAAAATCCTCTCGCCCGAGTTTGCGCTCGACACCCGTTCCGGCTGGCCGGCCGACCTGCGGCTGCTGATCGACCGCTATCCGCGCGAGGTGTGGACCGGCCATGCCAATCTCGGCGCGATGGCGCAGTTCTGGCTGCAGCGCCACGACATGTTTCGCGAGATCGCCGCCGCGCTCGAGCAGGCGACCGCGGCTTTCCGCGACGGGACGGCGAGCGCGCAGGATCTGCGCGCGTGGTTTCCGTCCCGGCTGCAGTTCTTCCTGCAGCAGCTCAACGCGCATCATCAGATCGAGGACCTTCACTACTTCCCTGTCTTCCAGGCAGCCGAGGCACGCCTCGCGCATGGGTTCGATGTGTTGGAAACCGATCATAGGGTCATCCACCAGCAGATCGACGCCACGGTCGAGGCCGCCAATCTCTTCCTGCGCACCGCCGTCAACGACGATGCGCTGCGCGGGACGGGCGAGCGCTACGCGGCGCAAAACGGCGCGCTGCTTCGCCTGCTGGCGCAGCACCTGGCGGACGAGGAAGACCTGATCATCCCGCTCATCCTCGACCGCAGCGAGGCCGCGCTCGGCGTCGGCTGAGCGCGCCGGCAATTTTATCCACAGACGCGGCTAAGTGTTGCGAATCGCCGCAAGGGCTCTAACGTTCGGCGGTGTGTCGGCCGATTAGTCAGCGGCTGCATCAAGAATGCGCTTCGCGAACAGTCAGAGTTTGTTCATGATTGTTGCGTTGAAATGATTCGCGCTGCTTTGGTGTTTCGCGTCGCGTGCGTTGCTGATGCTGTTGTGTCTCACGCCGCGTTCCGCCTGGCGTGACGTTTCACCCATCAACCCACAGCGAAAGATGAACTCGACACTCTGGAGTCGGACCCCGCTGGTCCCACGGCCCAGCGGAAATGATACCGGTGCCTTTGCTGCCGAAGACCTGGACGCAGGCACAATCGTCGTCCCAAGTTGGCATGAAGCCTTTTACGAGGGAATGGAGGGCTGGATCCGTCTGGACCGGCGTCAGGTGCGCAAGCTCCCGCGAGATCAGAAGAAGCTGTTCCTGCGCTATGGCCTCGATCAAGACTTCGACCAGATCATCGGCCCGGTGGACATCCGATACGTTACCACGCCGGACAACTTCATCAATCATTCGTGCGATCCGAACCTGCGCTACGACGCGGCCGGCAATGTCGTGGCCGCGCGGCCGATCCGCAAAGGCGAGGAAGTCTTCATCGACTACGGCTGCTTCGTCGTGAATTTCGATGAGCCGTTCGACTGCTCTGCGGCGCGGCGAGTTGCCGGGGCCGCATCCGCCGCCAGGACTGGAAGAAGCTCGCCGCTACCTACGGAATGAACATGCCGCGCTTCCTGCATAGCCGGATCGCGCGGGCACTCAAGGCGGATCGCGAAGAGCCGCGCTACAACCGCAGCCGGACACCGGAACTCGCCGGAGAGCAGAAGCCGTCGGCGGCGTGACGCGCTCAAGTATCGGAGATCGGATGGACGCACTTCCTGCGACCGCTTTCGCGACGACGTCCCCGGTGAGCGACACGGAGGCGCCATTCGAGGTTCGCGCGATTTCCGCGGGCCGGGGCCTGTTCGCCTGCCGCGCGATCGCATCCGGCACGCGGCTGTTCGGTGAGGATGACTGGACCGACGAGACCGAGCGCAGGGATTTCTCGATCCTCTCGGCGGCACAGCTCGATAACCTGACGCCGCCGATGCGCACGGCCTACCTGCGCTTTGCCTACAACACCAGCCCCGAGCAGATCACCGGGACCTTCCGCCCTGAAACGGTGCGGCATCCGAGCAATTTCATCAATCATTCCTGCGAGCCGAACGCCGGTTACGACGGCGAGGACCAGATCGTCGCGCTGCGGCGCATTTCGGCGGGCGAAGAGATCCGCATGGACTACGGGACTTTCAGTTTCTCGTTCGATCACAATTTCAGTTGCGCGTGCGGCGCGTGGCGCTGCCGCGGCACCGTGCGGCGTGACGACTGGCGCGCGCTGGTGCGCACCGGGCTGCGCCTGCCGGGCTTCATGCGCGCGCTCGCCGACCGCGCCTTGTGGGGCTGATACGGCTTTTCCCGCAGCGGCGCGCGTGTCACCATCCGCCGCGTGAGGCGTACAGGAGACCGCGATGCGGCGGCGTAGCTGGCTGCTTGGAGCGATCGGCGCAACTGCCCTTGCGCTGACATGGGGCGCATTGGCAGCGCCGCGCCTTGCGGATCTGCCCGGCAGCAAGTCCGCCGGCTCGACCGAAGTCGATGTCGAGCTCGTCCTTGCCATCGACATCTCATACTCGATGGATTTCGACGAGCTGGCGCTGCAGCGCGAGGGTTACGTACAGGCGATCACCTCGCAGGAATTCCTCAATGCGCTCAAGCAGGGCACCAACGGCAAGGTCGCCGTCACGGTCGTGGAATGGGCCGGCATCGCCGAGCAGCGCATCGTGCTGCCGTGGCGGCTGATCGACGGGCTGGCGAGCGCGCAGGCGGCGTCGAACGAACTGGCGCGCATGCCGGTGCGGCGCGCCTTCCGCACGTCGATCTCCGGCGCGCTGATGTTTTCCGCTGCGCTGTTCGAGGGGAACGGATTTCGCGGCATCCGCCGCGTGATCGACGTGTCGGGCGACGGCACCAACAATCAGGGCCCGCTGGTCACGCTGGTGCGCGACGAGGTCATCGCCAAGGGCATCGTCATCAATGGCCTGCCGATCATGCTGAAGGAGCCGCAGCCCGGCTCGGTCGATCTCAAGGATCTCGACATCTACTACGAGGATTGCGTGATCGGCGGACCGGGCGCGTTCGTGGTCCCGATCCGCGAGCGCGACAAGTTCAAGGACGCGATCCGCACCAAGCTGGTGCTCGACATCGCGCAGTATCGCGGCGAGGCACGTGTGATCCCGGCATCCGCGCAAGCGCCGCGCATCTCCTGCACCATCGGCGAGCAGATGTGGCAGCGCCGCTGGGGCGGCGGGTACGATGGGCGCTGACCCTCTCCCGCTCATTCCCGCGTAAGCGGGAATCCAGCTCTTCCTTTTGCTTGGCTCTGGGTCCCCGCGTTCGCGGGGACGAGCGGAAAGATCAGCGCTCAAACCGCGCCACGATCTCCACATGCGCCGAATAGCGGAACTGATCGACCGGCGTGACGGCCGTCAACCGATAGCCGCCATCGACCAGCAGGCGCGCGTCGCGCGCGAAGGTGGCGGCATTGCACGACACCGCAACCACCAGCGGGACCTTTGAGGCTGCAAGCTGGCGCGCCTGCGCCTCCGCGCCCTGGCGCGGCGGATCGAACACCACCGCGCCGACGGATTTCAGCTCCTGCGGTGTGAACGGGCGGCGGAACAGGTCACGCGCCTCGGCTTCGATCGGCTTGAGGCCCGGCGTCTTGGCGGCCTGACGCAGGGCGGCGATGGCGCCATCATCGGTGTCCGCCGCAACGACGCGCGCGCGCTCGGCCAGCCGCAGCGCAAATGGACCGACGCCGCAAAACAGGTCGGCCACCGCTTTGGCATTGCCGGCATGCTCCGTAACGAGCCGGCCAAGCACCGCCTCGCCTTCCTGTGTGGCCTGCAGGAAAGCGCCCGGCGGCAGCACGACCGACGCCTTGCCCATGCGGACGCTCGGCGCGGCGCGCTGCGCGATCAATTCGCCGTGACGGGTGAGCCGCGCGAGCCGATGCGTTTCGGCGAGCCGCGCCAGCGCCGCTGTTTGCGGCGCGCCGAGCGGGCCTGAGCCGCGCAGATCGACATCGAGCCCGCCATCGGTCGCGGTCATCTGGATGTCGAGCGGCTTGGCGACCGCGCCGAGCGCCTCGGCGAGTGCCCATGCGGCGGGGATTGCGCCGCCAAGCGCTGGCGCCAACACCGGGCAACGGTCGATCGACACGATGTGGTGCGCGCGGTAGCCCATGAAGCCGAGTTCGAGCACGTCAGCGCTGCGCCGCGCATGCAGGACCGCGCGCCGCCGCCCCTCGCCGTGCGCGTCGATCAGTTCGCCGACCGGCGCGTCGAGGCCGGCCTGCCGCAGCGCCTCGACCACGGTGCCGTGCTTCCATTCCCGATAGCGCGCGAAATCCCAGTGCTGCGTCTGGCAGCCGCCGCACACGGTGAAGTGCGGGCACACCGGCGCCACGCGTTCCGGGCTCGCGGTTTCGACGCGCAAGAGATGGCGGCGGTCCGGGTGACCGGGAAACGGCTCGACCTCCACACGTCTCGCCCGCCAGCGTGTAAGGCACGAACACGGGTCCGGCGGCGCGTTTCGGCGATGCCGTCGCCGCGGTGGCCGACGCGCGAGATGGTGAGGCGTTCGGTCATGCGGCGCGCGCCGTGACCTCGGGCATATAGTGCCGCGCGGTCAATCGCTGGAAGCGCCAGATCAGCAGCAGCGCGTAGCATGCGATGCCGAGCGAGAGCCCGATCCAGATGCCATAGGCGCCGAGGCCGAGCGTGAAGCCGAACAACCAGCAGCCGGAAAAGCCGATCGCCCAGAAGCTGATCGCGGCGAACACCAGCGGCACGCGCGTGTCGTTGAGCCCGCGCAGGCTGCCCGCCGCGACGGTCTGCACACCGTCCGCGATGAAGAAGGTCGCGCCGAGCACCAGCAGCGACGAGGCAAGCGCGACCGTCTGCGGATCGGGCGCACCGCCGAGGAACGCGAGCGGGATGATGTGGCGGGTCAGTGCGACGAGCAGCGTCATCGCCGCCATGAACACGACGCCGAGCATGATCGCCGCGAAGCCGGCGCGCCGCGCCGCCGCCGCATCGCCGCGCCCGACCGCATGGCCGACGCGTACGGTTGCCGCCATGCCGATGCCGAACGGCACCATGAACATGATGGCGGCGACCTGCAGGGCGATCTGGTGCGCGGCAAGCGCGACGGTGCCGATCCACCCCATCAATAGCGCGGCCGCGGCGAACACGCCGTATTCGAGCAGGAACGAGCCGGAGATCGGCGCACCGATCACGATGAGCTGCCGCATCAATGTCCAGTCGGCGCGCCACCAGCGGCCGAGCACGCGGTATTTGCGGAACGGCCTGCGCGTGTAACAGACCCAGATCGCCGCGACGCACATGCCGATGCTGACGATGGTGGTCGCAAGCCCGGCGCCAAGCAGTTCGAGGCGCGGCAGGCCGAATGCGCCGTAGATCAGCGCATAGGCGAGCACGCCATTCGCCGGGATCGCCGCGAGCGTGATCCAGAGTCCGGCTCGGGCCGGTTCACCGCGCTCATGAAATTGCGCAGCGCCATGAAGCACCAGCTCGGGATCAGGCACCACGCCATGCCGGCGAGGTACTGATGCGCGAGTCGCGCGTTTTCCGGCGACTGACCGAGCGCGACAAGGAGCTCACCGCCCCAGAGCTGCACCAGCGTCAGAGGCGTGCCGAGGATGACGGCGGCCCACAATCCGACGCGCAACGCGCGGCGCACCATGCGGGGCTGACGCGCCCGATAGGCTTGCGAGGCGAGCGGCGCGACCGCCGCGACAATGCCCATGCCGAGCACGAACATCGTGAACAGCACGGTGTGCGCGAGCGCGGCGGCGGCCACCGCCCGATCGCCGAGCCGGCCGATCAGCGCGAGATCGCTCGTCATCATGGCGATCTGGCCGAGTTGCGTGAGCGCGATCGGCAGCGCGAGCTTGACCGTCTCGGCCATCTCGGCGCGCCAAATCGTATTGCCCGCAGGCGCAGCGCCCGCGGCTGGTATCGCTCCCGGCATCGTCATGGCGCGCACCATAGTCAGGCCCGCGCGCGAGGGAAGCGATGATTTCGTGGCCGGTCCATTCGCCGCGGTGATGAATCAGGCGGGACGATGCGCTCCCAGAAGGAATTCGCGATTCCCCTCCCCGCCTTCGATCGGCGACGGGATGATGCCTGCAACGCTCCAGCCGAGCGACGTGGCGAATGCCGCGATGTCATCACACACCGCTGACCGCACCGCAGCGTCGCGCACGATGCCTTTCTTCAAATGCTTTCGGCCGGCTTCGAATTGCGGCTTGATCAGCGCGATCAGCTGCACGGGCCGGCGCACCAGCCGGTCAAGCGCGGGCAGCACCAGCTTGAGCGAGATGAAGCTGACATCGATCGTGACGAAATCCGGCGGCTCGGCGAACCGTGCCGGATCGAGCGCGCGGATATCCGTCTCCTCCAGCGACACGACAGCTGCGTCGTCCGCGCAGCCGCGCGATGAAGCTGCCCGCGCCCGACGTCGACCGCATAGACGCAGCGTCGCGCCGCGCGCGAGCAGAACATCGGTAAAGCCGCCGGTCGACGCGCCGACATCGAGGCAGATGCGTCCCGCCGGCTCGAAACCGAAACGATCGAGCGCGGCGACAAGTTTCAAACCGCCGCGCGAGACCCACGGATGATCCGGCGCGGCCTGCAACAGCGCGCATCCGCCGCCAACTTCATCCGACGCCTTGCGCAGCGGCACACCGTCAGCCGTCACCAAGCCCGCCGCAATGGCCGCCTGCGCGCGCGTGCGGCTTTCAAACAAGCCGCGCTCGACCAGCAATACATCGGCTCGCTTGCGCCGCGCCATAAAGTTGACTTAGCAATGCGCCACCGCTTCGGCCAGAGTGGGGCTTAAGGAGCACGGAGAATCGATGCGCCGCCTCTGGATCGTTGTGTTGCCGCGCTCCTCGCTGCGCCCGCATCGGCGCAGGACCCGCGCACCTGGGTCTTCGACGACAACCCGGAAGCGCCGGCGCTGGAATTCGGCGTGCCGGAGTCGGACGACATTCTGATCGCCTTCTCGTGCGAGCCGGACGCCAAGCGCATGTCGATCGTCGAATCCGTCGCGTCGAAGAAGCTCAATCCGGGAACGTCGGTGACATTCAAGCTGACGGCGGGAAGCGTCAGCCTCGACCTCACCGGCGACGCCATCGCCAACGAGACCGATGGCTACGGTGAGCATCGAGGTCAGCAGCCCGCCGAACCCGCGCGTGTTCGCGCTGCTCAAGGCAGGGCCGTCGCTCACCATCGAGGTGCCGGGGCGCGAAGGAGACGATCCCGCTCGCCGGCGCAGCGCCGCATGTCGCGGCATTCGAGAAGTTGTGTTTGGGAAGGAAGTGACGTTCGCGGGAATGAGCGGGCGAGAGGTTACGCCAGCCGGATCGCGCCGATCTTCTCGCGGCCGAGCGCCTCGAACACCTTCCCGACGATGCCCTTGGTGTCGAGACCGGCCTTGGCGTACATCGCGTTCGGCGAGTCCTGGTCGATGAAGGTATCCGGCAGCACCATCATGCGAACCTTCAGGCCGCGATCGAGCACGCCGTTTTCGGCGAGCGTCTGCAGCACGTAGGTGCCGAAGCCGCCGATCGAGCCCTCCTCGATCGTCACCAGCACCTCGTGCTCGCGCGCAAGGCGCAGCACCAGATCGGTGTCGAGGGGCTTGGCGAAGCGCGCATCCGCGACCGTGGTTGAAAGACCGAGCTGCGCCAGTTCGTCGGCCGCCTTGAGGCATTCGGCGAGCCGCGTGCCGAACGACAGCAGCGCGATCTTGTGGCCCTCGCGCACGATGCGGCCCTTGCCGATTTCGAGCGGGATGCCGACCTCCGGCATCTCGACGCCGACGCCTTCGCCGCGCGGATAGCGCAGCGCGGACGGACGGTCGTCGATCGCCACTTGCGTCGCCACCATGTGCACGAGTTCGGCCTCATCGGCCGCCGCCATCACGACGAAGCCCGGCAGGCAGCCGAGATAGGCAATGTCGAACGAGCCCGCATGGGTCGGGCCGTCGGCGCCGACCAGCCCGGCGCGGTCCATCGAGAAGCGCACCGGAAGGCGCTGGATCGCGACATCGTGCACCACCTGATCGTAGGCGCGTTGCAGGAAGGTCGAATAGATCACGGCGAACGGCTTGTAGCCCTCGGTCGCGAGCCCGGCGCAGAACGTCACGCCGTGCTGCTCGGCGATGCCGACATCGAAGGTGCGACCCGGGAATTCCTTGCCGAAGTGATCGAGCCCGGTTCCGCTCGGCATCGCCGCCGTGATGGCGACGATCTTGGGGTCCTTGCGCGCCTCCTTGATGAGGCTGTCGGCGAACACCTTGGTGTACTGCGGGGCGTTCGATTTCGCCTTGGCCTGCACGCCGGTGACGACGTCGAACTTGACCACGCCGTGATACTTGTCGGCGGATTTCTCGGCCGGCTCGTAGCCCTTGCCCTTCTGCGTGACGACGTGGACCAGGATCGGGCCCTGCTTGGCGTCGCGCACATTCTTCAGCACGGGCAGCAGGTGGTCGAGATTGTGCCCGTCGATCGGCCCGACGTAATAGAAGCCGAGCTCCTCGAACATCGTGCCGCCGGTGAGGAAGCCGCGCGCATATTCCTCGACGCGCAGCGCCTTCTTCTCCAGCCCCTTGGGCATCTTGTGCGCAAGCGCCACGCCGATGTCGCGCAGCGACATATAGGTGCGGCCGGAGATGAGCCGCGCCAGATAGGCCGACAGCGCGCCGACCGGCGGCGCGATCGACATGTCGTTGTCGTTGAGGATGACGATCAGACGCGAGTCCATCGCGCCCGCGTTGTTCATCGCCTCGTAGGCCATGCCGGCGGTCATCGCGCCGTCGCCGATCACCGCGATGACATTGTTGTCCCCGCCGGAGAGATCGCGCGCAACCGCCATGCCGAGGCCGGCCGAGATCGAGGTGGAGGAATGCGCGGCGCCGAACGGGTCGTATTCGCTCTCGGCGCGCTTGGTGAATCCGGAGAGCCCGCCGCCCATGCGCAAGGTGCGGATGCGATCACGCCGTCCGGTCAGGATCTTGTGCGGATAGGCCTGATGGCCGACGTCCCAAATGATGCGATCGTTCGGCGTATCGAACAGGTAATGCAGTGCGACAGTCAGCTCGACCACACCGAGCCCGGCGCCGAGATGGCCGCCGGTGATCGAGACGGCGTCGATCGTTTCCTGACGCAGTTCGTCGGCGAACTGGCGCAGCTGACCTTCGTCAAGGCGGCGGAGCTCTTCCGGGGTGTGTACCTGGTCGAGCAGCGGCGTTTTCGAGTCTGACACGCTCGTTTCTCCACGCATTGTCCCAGCCTTCAAGGGGCTGGAAAGGCGTAATATTTACCGTGCCTTACACCATAAGGAAGACAAAGCGCAAATCAGGCTTAACTGTGCCGGGGCCGGCAATTTGGCTAAGCCCTTGATCCGGCGGTAAGGTCGCGGGAACCCGGCGGGAGAGCAGCGCGTTCCATTCGGTCCGATATGGCATCAACCCGCTGAGTATTCATCATGGCACCGCGCCCGGTCTGGAAGGGTTATCTCAAGCTCTCGCTCGTCTCGTGCTCGGTCGCGATGTACACCGCAACGAGCACATCGAGCCGCACTCGCCTGAACATCATCAATCGCGAGACCGGCAACCGCATCCGCAATCAGGCGATCGATTCGGAGACCGGCGACGTGGTCGAGAACGAGGACAAGGTCAAGGGATACGAAGACCGCGGCAAATATGTGCTGCTGGAAGAGGACGAACTCGACGACGTTGCGCTTGAGTCGACGCACACGATCGATGTCGACCAGTTCGTGCCGCGCGAAGCGGTTGACGAGATTTATCTGGATAAGTCCTTCTACATCGTGCCGAACGAAGAGGTCGCCTACGAGGCCTTCGCGGTCATCCGCGAGGCGATGAGGAAGAAGGGTTGGGTCGGCCTGGGGCGCGTGGTGACTCACCGG
The DNA here is from genome assembly GCA_963800695.1 of uncultured Alphaproteobacteria bacterium. Classification (GTDB taxonomy): domain Bacteria; phylum Pseudomonadota; class Alphaproteobacteria; order Rhizobiales; family Xanthobacteraceae; genus PALSA-894. Next base: position 9,875 of record CAWDCA010000021.1, read on the forward strand.
CGCGAGCGCCTGTTGATGCTGCAGTCACGCGGCAAGGGCATCCTCGCGACCGCGTTGCGCTACAAGAACGAAGTTCGCGACGAGGCCGACTATTTCGACGACATTGCCAACGTCAAGGTGCCGGCCGACATGGTCAAGCTCGCCGAGCACATCCTCGAGCAGAAGAAAGGCCACTTCGATCCCGGCAAGTTCGAGGATCGCTACGAGGACGCGCTGCAGGCGCTGATCAAAGCCAAGCGCACCGGCAAGGAGCCGCCGGCCGCGCCCACTCCGAAGCCATCCAACGTGATCAACCTGATGGATGCGCTGCGGCGCAGCGTGAAGGGCGATAAGGCCGAGAAGAGCGGCGCGAGCGCGACGCGGGCGAAATCGTCTGGCCGGCGGACGGCGACCACAAAGAAAAAAACCGCGAAACACAAGCGGCTGAAGCGCGCGAGCTAAATCCGTGGCGCTGGAAAAGTATCGCAAGAAGCGCTCATTCGACGTCACCGCCGAGCCGCGCGGCCGCAAAGGCAAGCGCGGCGGCGATGCTTTCGTGATGCAGAAGCATGCGGCCTCGCACCTGCATTACGACCTGCGGCTCGAGCACGACGGCGTGATGAAAAGCTGGGCGGTGACGCGCGGCCCGAGTCTCGTGCCGGGCGAGAAGCGGCTGGCCGTGCACGTCGAAGACCATCCCATCGAATACAACGATTTCGAGGGCACGATTCCCAAAGGCCAGTACGGCGGCGGGACCGTGATGATCTGGGATCGCGGCCGCTGGAGCCCGGAAGGCGATCCGCAGCGCGGCCTCGCCAAGGGCCACCTCGATTTCACGCTCGAAGGCCAGAAGCTCAAAGGCCGCTGGCATCTGGTGCGCATGCGCAAGCGGCCGGGCGAGCGGCAGGAGCCGTGGCTGCTGATCAAGTCGGACGACGAGGCTGCGCGCGGCCCGAAGGATCCCGACATCCTGGAAGAGAAGCCGCACTCCGTCGTGAGCCGCCGCACCATCGAGGGCATCGCGAAGGCGAGCGACGCGGTGTGGCACTCGAACCGCTCGGCCGGCGAGAATGTCGAGACGATCGGCCAAGGCGAAGAAGACCGGCAACGCGAAGAATGCGAAACCCGCGCTGGCCAAAAAAGCAAAAGCCAAGGCAAAGCCGAAATCACGCGCCGCGCTCGCCGCGGAGGAGGTCCTGCGCCAGAAACCGGCACGCCGCAAAGGCAGCGCCCTTCCCGCCTTCATCCCGCCGCAGCTTGCTTCGCTGAGCGACAAGCCGCCGGACGGGGCGAACTTTGTCCACGAGGTGAAGTTCGACGGCTACCGCATGCAGGCGCGGCTGGTGGACGGCAAGGTCAAGCTGCTCACCCGCACGGCGCTCGACTGGACGCACAAGTTCAAGCCGGTCGCGGACGCGGTCGGCGCAGCTCGATGCCGACACCGCGCTGATCGACGGCGAGATCGTGGTCGAACAAGAGCGGCGTCAGCAATTTCTCGTCGCTGCAGGATGCGCTCAAGACCGACAAGATCGAACTTCATCTACTACGTGTTCGACCTGCTGCATCTCGACGGCGTGGACCTGACCGGGCAAGCCGCTCACCGAACGCAAGGCCGCGCTGGAAGAGCTCGCTCAAGAACACCGACCGCAACGGCATCGTCCGCTACAGCGAGCATTTCGAGATCGACCGGCTCGCAGATGCTCGACCATGCCTGCAAGCTGAACCTCGAAGGCGTGATCTCGAAGCGGCGCGATGCGCCCTATCGCTCAGGCCGCAGCGACGACTGGATCAAGTCGAAGTGCCACGCGAACCAGGAATTCGTCGTCGTCGGCTACAAGGATGCCGTCGCACCTGAAAGGCGCGATCGGCGCGCTCGTGCTCGGCTATAACGAGAACGGCAAGCTGCGTTACGCGGGGCGCTCGGGTACCGGCTATTCGACGCAAATGGCGCGCGACCTTTGGAAGAAGCTGCAGCCGCTCCGCCGCAAGGAGCCGGCCTTCGGGAAAGTCCCCGAGGAAGAACGCGGCCGCAAAGGCATCTGGGTCGACCCGAAGCTGGTCGCGGAAATCGAGTTCACCGGCTTCACAGCGCAAGGACACGTGCGCCACGCCGCGTTCAAGGGCCTGCGCGAGGACAAGCCCGCGAAGGAAGTCGTGCAGGAGACGCCGATGACGGCGAAAGCGAAAGCGAAGGCAAGAAAATCAGCGCCGAAAAAATCGGCAGCGCGCCGCAAGGCCGCCAAGGCGAAATCCGCCGACGCCGGGCCGGTGAAATTCACCCATCCCGAGCGCATCTATTGGCCGGACGCCGAGGTCACCAAGCAGCAGCTCGCCGGAATACTACACGCTCGCGTATGGGACCACATCGCGCCGCATGTGGTGAATCGCCCGCTCGCGCTGGTGCGCTGCCCGGACGGCATCAAGGGGCAATGCTTCTTCCAGAAGCACGCGGCCGCGGGACTGATCAGCGATCGCATCCAGCGGCACAAGGATGCCGAAGGCGAGGAGCTGCTCTACGATCGACGATCTCGACGGCCTGCTCACGCTGGTGCAGGCGGGCGTGCTGGAAATCCACGTGTGGGGCTCGACCATCGACGATGTCGAGCACGCCAACCGCCTCGTGTTCGATCTCGATCCGGGCGACGACGTGCCGTGGGCCGCGGTCAACAAGGCGGCGCGCGAACTGCGCGAGCGGCTTGCCGATCTCAAGCTCACGAGTTTCGTGAAGACCACCGGCGGCAAGGGCCTGCACGTCGTGGTGCCGACCAGCGGCACGCCGTGGGACGACACGAAGGATTTCGCGCACGCCATGGTGCTGGCGATGGAGGCGGACGCGCCGGACAGGTACGTCTCGAAGATGACCAAGAGCATCCGTGGCGGAAAGATCTTCCTCGACTATCTGCGCAACGGCCGCGGCGCGACCGCGATCGTCGCGTATTCGACGCGCGCCCGCGCTGGCGCCACGGTCTCGGTGCCGGTCGATTGGGACGAGCTTGGTCCCAAGCTCACGCCGGACAAGTTCACCGTGCTCAACATCGGCAAGCGGCTCGCGAGCCTGAAGACGGATCCCTGGGCCGGCATCGGCAAGGTGAAGCAGAAGCTGCCGAGCCTCGCGGCGTTGAAAAAGTGAGCTGAACGACGCGTCCCGCTACCCGCCCGCCGTATAGGGCCGGTTCTCGGGCAAAGGGATGAACTCGATCTCGTCGCCCGGCACGCCGGCGAACTTGCCTTCGCGCCACTCGTTCTTGGCCTGCTCGATGCGCTCCTTGCGCGACGAAACGAAATTCCACCAGACATGGCGCGGGCCGTCGAGCGTCGCGCCGCCGATCACCGCGAAGCGCGACGGCTGCGTCGCCGTCAGCGTGATCTTGTCGGTCGGGCGGAACACGAGCAGTTGGCCGGCGCCGAACTTGTCGCCCGACAACATCGATTTCGCCCGACACGATATAGACCCCGCGCTCCTCGCAGTCGGCATCGAGCGGCATCGCGGCGCCGGCTTCGAGCGAAACATCGGCGAACAGAGTCTCCGACGTGGTGGCGAGCGGCGAGCGCACGCCGAACAGGGAGCCTGCGACGATGCGCGCGGTCTTGCCCTCGCCGCTGACGATCGGCAGGTCGTTGCCGTCCAAATGGGCAAAGCTCGGATCGATCTCCTCTTTCTCGCTCGGCATCCCGACCCAGAACTGCAGCCCATGCAGCGGTTCGCCGTCGTTGCGCCGTTCCGGCGCGGTGCGCTCGGAATGCACGATGCCGCGTCCGGCCGTCATCCAGTTCACCGCGCCCGGATGGATCGCGGCCTTCACACCCGTATTGTCGCGATGAATCGATTTCGCCGTCATAGAGGTAGGTGAGTGTGCTCAGACCAATATGGGGATGCGGGCGCACATCGAGGCCGTGCCCGCTTTTGAACTCCGCCGGGCCGAAATGGTCGAAGAACACGAACGGCCCGACGGTGCGGCGCAGCGTATGCGGCAGCGCACGGCGGACCGAGAAGCCCTCCCCGAGATCGACGCTGCGCGGAACAACGACGACATCCAGCGCATCGCAGGCGTAGCGATCGCCGGCCGCGGGGTCCTTGCCGGGAAAAAAGCTCACGGATTTTCTCCTCTTGATTGGGGTTAGCGGAAGAGTTGGTGCGTTTCTTGTATGTCGGGAGACGTGCTGAGGAAAGTCAAACACCGCCTGTGTTCCATCCGGCAAGCCGCGTTTGCAGACCGGCAATGCGGGAAAGCGGGCGCTTCTGGCGCGAACGTGAACGGCCGGGACGGGAGCCGCGTGATAATTGCGGGTTCAGGACGATGGGTGCGTTGACCGATGGACATGGATAGGCCTGCGAGCGCTGGGCAGATTGCCGTGACCGAGACGAGGCCCGTGGCGCTGATCACCGGCGCATCGTCCGGCATCGGCGCCGCACTCGCGCATATTTTCGCCCGCAACGGCCACGAGGTCGTGCTCGCGGCGCGGCGCGTGCCGCAGCTTGCCGAGATCGCGGCGAGCATCCGCGCGGCCGGGCATCGCGCCCCGCATATCCTGCCCGGTCGACCTCACGGCGCGCCGACAGCGCCGAAACGGTTGCGCAGGAGCTTGCGGCACGCAATCTCGAACCGGCGTTCCTGGTCAACAACGCGGGCTACGGCCTGCTCGGGCAAGCCGCCAAGCTCGACCGCGCCGAGCAGCTCGCGATGATCGATCTCAACTGCCGCTCGCTCACCGACCTGTCGCTGCGCTTCATCAACAGTCTCGCGCGCCACCGCGGCGGCATCCTCAATGTCGCGTCGATCTCGGGCTTCATTCCGGGCCCCGGCATGTCGGTCTACAACGCCTCGAAGGCTTACGTGATCTCGTTCAGCGTCGGGCTGCGGCGCGAGTTGCAGCCCAAGGGCATCCGCGTCACCGCGCTCTGCCCCGGGCCGGTGGCGACCGAATTCCAGGCGCGCGCCGGAATCATGGACGTGCATTATCCGCGCGGCTTCGACCGCACGGCGGAAGACGTGGCGCAGCAGGGTTACACGGGGCTGATGCGCGGACGCGCCGTCGTGGTGCCCGGCATGCACAACAAGCTGGTGCCGTGGCTGCCGCGCTTCCTGCCGCGCGGCTTCATCGCCAGCCAGGTCTACGGCCGCCTGCGGCGGTGGGAAGACGCATAGTCGCACCTCGTGCGGGACACCGCGCACTTCATGCTATGAGTGCGGCTCGTCATCAACGAGCCCATCCATGGACCGTATCATCGTCGCGCTGCGCACCTTTCTCACACTCGCGCTCCCTTATTTCCGCTCCGAGGACCGCTGGCGCGCGCGCGCGCTGCTCGCGGGCGTGATCGGCGCCGAGCTCGGCCTCGTCTATGTGGCGGTGTCGGTGATCCAGTGGAATGCGCGCTTTTTCAACGCGCTGGAAGCGCGCGACTGGGACGGCTTCAAGCGCGAGCTGTTCATCTTCGGCTTCATCACGCTCGGCGCGATCGTCTCCGACCGCGTGCCAGTATTACTTCGGCCAGACCCTCATCATCCGCTGGCGGCGCTGGCTCACCGAACGCTATGTCGCGGTCTGGATGGCGGAGGGCCGCCACTATCGGCTGCGCTTCGTCGATAACACGGTCGACAACATCCATCTGCGCATCGCCAACGACGTGCTGCTGTTCCTTCAGCGCACGCATGAACTCGGCACCGGCCTGCTCAACAGCGTGGTCGCGCTGTTCTCTTTCGCGATCATCCTGTGGGGACTGTCCGCCACGACCCCGCTGCCGATCTTCGGCGTGAACCTGCAGTTTCCGGGCTATCTGATCTGGACCGCGCTCGCCTATGCGGGCATCGGCACCCTGGTGGCGCATCTCATCGGCTGGCGTTTGATCCCGCTCCAATTCAACCAGCAGCGCTTCGAGTCCGATTTCCGCTTCGCCATCGCGCGTGTCACCGACAATGCCGAGCCGGTCGCGCTGATGGGCGGCGAAGCAGTCGAGCGCGAGGAGCTGCGCACGCGCTTCTGGCGGCTGGTGCGCAATTGGACCGCGCTGGTGCAGCGCCAGACCCGCCTGATCGCCTTCACCGCGGGCTACGGCCATATCTCGACGGTGTTTCCGATTCTCGTGGTCAGCCCCGCCTATCTCACCGGCGCGATCACGCTCGGCGCGCTGATCCAGGCGCATCTTGCGTTCCAGCGCGTCGAGGGCGCGTTCGCGTTCTGCATCGGCGCCTATCCGAAGATCGCCGAGTGGAAGGCGATCGTCGACCGGCTGGCGCAATTCGAGGCCGCGATGGGGGTGGTCGACTGCTTATCGCGATCCCCTTGCAAATATCGCATTCGTTGCGGCACCCGAACACAACCTCACCATCGACAATCTGGTGGTGCGGCTTGCCTCCGGCGAGCCGATCGCCTCGGTGCCCAACATCACGCTTCCGCCCGGCGAGGGCCTGCTGGTGAGCGGGCCGTCCGGCTCCGGCAAGTCGAGCCTGTTCCGCGCGCTGGCCGGCCTGTGGCCGCTCGGCGACGGCGCGATCCGATTGCCGAGCGGCGGCGCGCGTCCTGGCGCTGCCGCAGCGGCCGTATTTTCCGCTCGGCACGCTGCGCCAGGCGCTGACCTATCCGACGCTCGCCGAGGCGGTCGACGACACGGCGTTGCGCGAGGCGATGGCGGCGGCCGGGCTCGGGCACCTGAGCGCGCGGCTCGACGAAGAAGCCGAATGGAGCGCCGTGCTCTCCGGCGGCGAGCAGCAGCGCGTGGCATTCGCCCGCGCGCTGATCGCACGGCCCGCCGTGCTGCTGCTCGACGAGGCCGTGACCACGCTCGAGGACGCGGACGGCGCCGAGCTTTACCGCATGGTGGCCGAGCGCCTGCCGCGAGACCATCATCATCTCGATCGGCCGCCCCGCGCTGCTCTCGGCGCAGCACCACCGTACCATCGTGCTCCAGGGCGCGCCGGCCTCGTCGCGCGGCGCGCGGCCGGTCACGGTCCCGGCCTGAGCGTGGCAAACGGGCGCTTTGCCGCAGTGGGGTGTGGAGTTTTTCCTTGATCCATCCGGCACCCTCCTCCAAACGTCGCGAAGCCTCCCGGAGACAACAATGCTGAAGATGAATTTGTGGGACGCCAAATGGGACCTCGACGAGGCCCAGTGTCCCTGCGATATCCATTTCAATCAGTGGATCGATGCCAACAAGATCACCGGCAAGACGATCTATCACTTCGGCACCGGCACGCATCACATCGTCGGGCTGACGCAGGCGGCGAACGGCTCGGACAATGTGGTGTTCGGCATCACGGCGTCGATCGTCGAGTACGAGGCCTACATCAAGCTGGCGAACGAGCGGCCGCAGCTTTCAAAAAGCTATCTCGCGTATTTCGGCGATATCTATCTCACCAATGGGCGCCTGCTGCCCGAGCTCGACATCGCGACGATGTTCCATGCCGGCGAATACATCGGCGCCAACACGACCAGCCCGGAATACGGCGGCGTCGACGATCTGGGTGTCGCCCGCATCCTGCACGGCCGCATGCGGCCCGGCGGGTATTTCCTGTTCTACACCGGCTCGTTCGCGTTCGATAAAGCCGACGCGCTGGCGAAAGTGCTGGAAGGCGAGAAGAAGCTGGAGCGCGTCGGAATGTTCAAGACGCTGTTGGTGTGCCGGAAGACCGGTTAGCTACTTCACATCCAGCGGTTCGGTGCCCGTGCCGGCTTGCCGGCGGCATCGAGCGTGATCTTCTCGACGCGCGCTTCGGCCTGCGCGCAGCAGTTCCTCGCAGCGGCGCTTGAGCGCCTCGCCGCGCTCGTAGATCGTGACGGACTCTTCCAGCGCCACGGCTCCGCCCTCGAGCTTCTGCACGATCTGCTCAAGCTCGGCGAGCGCCTTCTCGAAGGAGAGCTTCGCGACGTCGGTATTGGCGGTGTCGGCCATGACGTCCTGACTATCGCGACTCGGGCGCGCTAGTCATCACCCCCGCATCAGCGCCGTGACATGCGCGGCGACCGATTTGGCGAGCCCTTCCAGGTCGTAGCCGCCTTCGAGCACCGAGACGACGCGGCCGTTCGCGCGGCGGTCCGCCAGCTCCATCAGCTTCTGCGTGACCCAGGTGTAGTCCGGCTCGAGAAAATTCAGGTTGGCGAGCGGATCGCGCATGTGCGCGTCGAAGCCGGCCGAGATGATGATGAGGTCCGGGCCGAAACCCTCCAGCCGCGGCAGGATCGCGGTTTCCATCGCCTCGCGGAACTGGTCGCCGCCGTCGCCCGGGCGCAGCGGCGCGTTGACGATGGTGTTGCGCGCGCCGCGTTCGGACACCGCGCCGGTGCCGGGATAGAGCGGCATCTGGTGCGTCGAGCAATACATCACGCGTCGCGTCGTTCCAGAAAATGTCCTGGCTGCCGTTGCCGTGATGCACGTCGAAATCGACGATCGCGACACGCTCGGCGCCGTGCTGCTTTCTGCGCGTGGCGCGCCGCGATCGCGGCATTGTTGAACAGGCAGAAGCCCATCGGCGTCGCGGTCTCGGCGTGATGGCCGGGCGGGCGCGTCGCGACGAATGCGTTCGCTGACCTTGCCGGCCAACACCTCGTCGACCGCCTGCACGGCGCCGCCGGCCGCGCGCATCACGGCCTCGAACGTGCCCGGCGACATCGTGGTGTCGGCGTCGAGCCGCACCATGCCTTCGCTGCGGCGAGGCCTCGCGCACCTGCTCGACGTATTCCATCGGATGCGCCAGCGCGATCGTTTCGAGCGAGGCCATCGGCGCCTGCTCGCGCGCCAGCGTCTGGAATTTCTCGTGCTCGAGCGCGCTCTCGATCGCGCGCAGCCGGTCGGGCCGCTCGGGATGCCCCATCGGCGTCAGATGATCGAGGCAGGCAGGATGGCTGAGCAGCAGTGTGGTCATGCGGTCCGCATTTTGTTCGGAAACATATAGGCGATCGCGGACGGCCGTACCTAGGCCCCGGATCGATCATCGCGCGCGATCGCCTCGTTCTTGAAATAGCCGGCCCAACCGGCCGGCGTGCTGTCCTGCTCGGCGTCCTTGATGGTCGTGTCGGCGCCGCGCTCGAGCAGCAGCCGCGCGCAATCCGGGCTGCCGTCCCATGCGGCCGCGACATGCAGCGGCGTGACGCCGCGCGTGCCGCCGAAGCCGGCGCGGCGGTTGATATCGGCGCCGTGATCGATGAGCCACGCGGCGGCCTCGGCCTGCTTGCGCGCCACCGCCCAGTGCAGCGCCGTGCCGTTGTAGGGCTCGGCATCGATGTCGGCGCCGCGCTCGAGCAGAAACGCCATCGCCTCGATGCGGCCGCTGCGCGCCGCATAGGTCAGCGCCTCGGCGAGAATTTCGCCCCGCATCGTCGCTCGGCCGCCAGGGCGGAAAGCCTGAGTGCGGCCGGTGGAATTCGCGATGCCAGCCGGCCTCCGGCCGCAGTTGTTTGCCCGTCGAAGAACTGCTCCATCAGATCGACCCGCCCGAGCCCCGCCGCGACACGCAGGTTGGACGGCGCGACCACCGGCGTCGCCAAGCCGTTCGGCGAGCACGCAATGGCCCCAGAACAGCGCCACGGCGAGCGGCGTGCCGCCGTCGCCATAGGCTTCGGCGAAAGGCGAGGCCCCGGCCTTGAGCAGAGTGTCCAGCATGGCGAGCGCCGCGGCCGGATCGCCGGCCGGGTCCGCGTAGGCGGCCTGATGCAGCGCGGTCCAGCCCTTGTTGTTCGGCAGGTCGGGATCGGCACCGGCGGCGAGCAGGTCCGCGCACCATCGCGGTGCGGCCGAAGGACATCGCGAGCAGCAGCAGCCGGTTGCCGTTGGTGCCCGCCGCGTTGGGCAGGCGCGGGTGACGCGCCAGCAGCTCGTTCAGGCGCGCGCGGTCGTCCGCCTTGATCGCCGCGAACGCGAGCGCGAACGGCTCGCGACACGCGTTGCTCGCGCAGCGCTTCGATGTACGTGCCGAAGGCGTCGAAGGTCTCGAAGCCGTGCTCGCGCGCAACGATCAGTTCGGCGTCGGCCTGCGTGAGCCTCGCGGCGCGGATTTCGGACTTCGGCGCCGCCGCGTAATCGGGATGGAACAGCCGCACCAGGCGGATCGCGTTGCGCTCGCCGGTGCCGAACACGCTCAGCATGCCGGCGGCGCGGTCGCGATAATATTGCAGGTCGGTCTCGAACGGATGGCGCACCTCGCGCTTTCCGCCGAGCGCCTCCAGATGCGTCGCGCAGCCGCGCCCAACTGCTGAAGCCGTATTCGCGCGCCGACCACGAACCGCGCGTCGGTCATCCGCGCATCCTCGCGGATCGCCTCATCCGTCATCCGGCGAAGCGCGGATGATTGTAGCGGAAGCGCGCCGCCGCGCCCGCATCGCCCGCGCGCAAATCCTTGAGCAGTTTCGTCGCGCGCTTTCCTTCGCGTGCGAGCGTGGTGGCAGAGGGAAATTCCGCCGCGTAGAAATTCATCGCGGCCGTTTCAACCAAGCTTGTCGAGGCTCACGCCCTTCGGCGGCGGCATGTCGTCGGGCACGAAGAAATCGATCTGCAGCCGCTGCGTCGGGTCGGCGCGATACTGGTCGAAATCGGTGACGCCCTCGCCGGCGAGGAACGTGTCGTCGATCAGGAAATTTCCGGTGAAGCTCTTCGGCTTGTGGAAGATCGCGTAGGCGGCGTCCGCGAGAATGTCCGTGCGTGCGCGACATGCGCATCAGCGCGTCGCCGCCGAGCAGGTTCTTCACCGCCGAGGTCGCGATCACGGTGCGCGGCCACAGCGCATTCACCGCGACCTTGCCGCGCAGTTCGCCGGCGAGGCCCAGCACCACGAGGCTCATGCCGAACTTCGCCATGGTGTAGCCGGTGTGCGCCGCGAACCATTTCTCCTTCATGTCGAGCGGCGGCGAGAGCATCAGGATATGCGGGTTCTCGGCCTTCAGCAGATGCGGGATCGCGTGCTTGCGACACCATGAAGGTGCCGCGCGTATTGATCTGGTGCATCAGGTCGAAGCGCTTCATGTCGGTCTGCTGCACGTTCGTGAGCTGGATCGCGCTCGCATTGTTGACCACGATGTCGATGCCGCCGAAGTGCTGCGCGGTCTTGTCGAGCGCCTGCTTGACGTTCTCCTCCTCGCGCACGTCGACCACCAGCGGCAGCGCCTTGCCGCCGGCCTTCTCGATCTCCTCGGCGGCCGAATGGATGGTGCCCGGGCAGCTTGGGATGCGGCGTCTCGGTCTTGGCGGCGACCGCGATGTTGGCGCCGTCGCGCGCGGCATGCAGCGCGATCGCAAGCCCGATGCCGCGCGAGGCCCCGGTGATGAACAGCGTCTTGCCCTTGAGCGACATGCGATCCTCCCTGGCATTCGTGCAAACGGCGCTTGCGGCGCGCGGCTCGCAAACTGCGTCCAATCTGCCTACATCAGGCGCGACAAATCAATCAAGCCAATTCAACGAGGCACGCCATGCAGCTCACCGGCATCCATCACCTGACCGCGATCTCGGCCGACGCGCCGGGCAACAAGCGCTTCTACACCGGCACGATGGGCATGCGCATGGTGAAGAAGACCGTCAACCAGGACGACACCAGCGCCTATCACCTGTTCTACGCCGACGCGCTGGCGCGGCCCGGCACCGACCTCACCTTCTTCGACTGGCCGGCGCCGCCCGAGCAGCGCGGCACGCACTCGATCGCGCGCACGGGCCTGCGCATCGCGGGGCCGGAGAGCTTCCAGTGGTGGAAGGAGCATCTCGAACGAGGCCGGCGTGAAGTCCGGCGAAATCGCCGAGCGCGACGGGCGCCTGACGCTCGATTTCGAGGATCCGGAAGGCCAGCGCCTCAGCCTGATCGATGACGGCGGCGCGGGCGAAGCCTACCCGTGGGAGAAGAGCCCGGTGCCGGCGGCGCATCAGGTGCGCGGGCTTGGGCCGATCACGCTCAGCGTGCCGGAGCTTGAAAGCCGACCGACGCGGTGCTGACCACGCTGATGGGCATGCGCGAGGTGCGCAGCTATCCGCATCCGGACAACGCCCGGCACACCGTGCATGTCTACGAGATGGGCGAAGGCGGCGCGGGCGCGGAGCTGCACGTCGCGGTGCAGCCGGACTTGCGTCCGGCGAGCCAGGGCGCAGGCGGCGTGCATCACGTGGCGTTCCGCACGCCGGACGCCGAATACGACGGCTGGGCCGAGCGGCTCAACAAGCTGCGCGTGCCGAACAGCGGCAAGGTGGACCGCTTCTGGTTCCGCAGCCTGTATTTCCGCGAGCCGAACGGCATTCTGTTCGAGATCGCCTCCGACGGCCCAGGCTTCGGCGTGGACGAGCCGATGGACAAGCTTGGCGAAAAGCTGGTGCTGCCGCCGTTCCTGGAGGGACGCGCGCAAGGAGATCGAGAAGGGGCTGAAGGCGCTGTGATCTTTGTCTTCCCCTCTCCCGCTTGCGGGAGAGGGGCCCCTCTCCCGCCTCGGACCTTCGGCTCCTCGGCACCCTCTCCCCGCTTCGCGGGGCGAGGGAAAAGCGAGAACTACTTCTTCCTGCTCAAGAACGCCGTGAACGCCGCGCGCGCCTCGGGCGATTGCAGCCGCTGCCCGAACGCCTGAGCCTCGTCGTCCATGCGCCGCACGATCTCGTCCGGCGCGCCCTTCATCAGCCGGCGCGAGATCGCCACGCCCTCCGGCGGCAGCGCGGCAATCGCTTGCGCGGCCTTCATCGCCTCGGCCTCGACCTCTCCGGCCGGCGCAACCTGATTGATCAGGCCACACGCCTTCGCCTCCTCGCCGGAGAGCGGCTTGCCCATCACCAGCAGCTCGAACGCGCGCCGATGACCCATGACCCGCGGCGCGATGAGGCTCGAGGCCGCCTCCGGCACCAGCCCGAGCGCGACGAACGGCGTCGAGAACCGCGCGTCGCTCGCCGCAACCGCATAGTCGCAATGGAGCATCATCGTGGTGCCGATGCCGACCGCGACGCCCTGCACGGCGGCGACCAGCGGCCGCTCGGCGCGCGCGAGCGAGTAGAGAAAGCGCAGCACCGCGCCGCCGAGCCCCTCGCCGCCCATCGCGGCCTTCATGAAATCCTGCAAGTCGTTGCCGGCCGAGAACGCGCCGGGCGCGCCCGCGATCAGCACGCAGCGGATCGGCGACGATCCGCTCGCGGTCTCGATCGCCTCCGCCATCGCGTCGTACATCACCGAGGTGAGCGCATTCTTCTTCTCCGGCCGGTTCATGCGGATGGTGCGCACGGGGCCGTCGTCGGTGACGATGACTTGATCGGTCATGTGATTTCCTTAAGCGGCAGCGCCGTGGAGCGCGATGTCGGCAACGGAATCCGCGCCTTCGGTGATGGTTGTTTCCAATCCGCCCGCCTGCACGGCGATGTTCTCGGCAAAGAAGCGCGCGAGCGCGACACGGCCGCCCCCGTTGACGCCGCCGCTGCGGACATCCGCGAGCGCGTCCTCGGCCAGCATGCAGCCGCCCGCCGCGGACGCGAACAGCCGCAGATAGGGCGTCGCGCCCGCGAGCGCCGCGTCGGGCGATGTGTCGAGCTTGCCGAAAGCAGCCACGCGGTGGCGCGATCGAGGCTGTCGACCGCATCGGAGAGCCGCGCGCCGGTCGCGCCGAACGCCGGATCGTTGGTCTGCTTCACCGCCGCGACGGTGCGGCGCAACTCGTCGAGATAGCCGCGCACCACGGCGCCGCCCATCATCGGCAGCTTGCGCGCCACGAGGTCGATCGCCTGAATGCCGTTGGTGCCCTCGTAAATCTGCGCGATGCGCGCGTCGCGATAGTGCTGCGCGGCGCCGGTCTCCTCGATGAAGCCCATGCCGCCATGCACCTGCACGCCGAGCGAGGCGACCTCGGTGCCGATGTCGGTCGAGAACGCCTTCGCGACCGGCGTGAGCAGCGAGGCGCGCTGGTCGCCGGCCTTGCGCGCCGCGTCGTCTTTGCCGCGATGCGCGCGGTCGATCGCCGCGCCCGTCGCGTAGCAGATCGCGCGCGCGGCGCGCGTCAGCGCCCGCATGGTGAGCAGCATGCGCTTGCACGTCCGGGTGCGCGATGATCGGGCTCGACGCATTCGCGCCCGCGCGCCCCTGCTTGCGATCCTGCGCGTAGGCCATCGCGGCTTGCGTCGCGCGCTCCGCGATACCGACGCCCTGCAGGCCGACCGCGAGCCGCGCATTGTTCATCATCGTGAACATGCAATTGAGCCCGCGGTTCTCCTCGCCGACCAGCCAGCCGACAGCGCCGCCATTGTCGCCATAGACCATCGTGCAGGTCGGCGAGCCGTGAATGCCGAGCTTGTGCTCGATCGAATGGCAGCGCGCGTCGTTGCGCTCGCCGAGCGAGCCGTCGTCGTTGACGAAAAACTTCGGCACCAGGAACAGCGAGATGCCCTTCGTGCCCGGCGGCGCGTCGGGCAGACGCGCGAGCACGAAATGGATGATGTTGTCGGTCAGGTCGTGCTCGCCATAGGTGATGAAGATCTTCGAGCCGATGATGCGATAGGTGCCGTCGCCGGCGGGCACCGCGCGCGTGCGCAGCGCGCCGACATCCGAGCCCGCCTGCGGCTCGGTCAATTGCATCGTGCCCATCCATTCGCCGGTGGTGAGCTTTTCGAGATATTTCTGCTTCAGCGCGTCCGCGCCATGGCGGTCGAGCGCCTCGATCGCTCCCATGGTCAGCACCGGGCCGATGCCGAACGCCATCGAGGCCGAATTCCACATCTCGATGCAGGCGGCATTGAGCGCGTGCGGCAGCCCCTGCCCGCCCCAGTCGGCCGACGCCGCGAGCCCGTTCCAGCCGCCTTGCGCCCATGCCGTATAGGCATCCTTCCAGCCCGGCGGCATCGTGATCGCGCCGTCCTTCAGCGGGGTCCCGAGCTTGTCGCCGACCGTGTTGAGCGGCGCGATCACCGTGGAGGCGAACTTGCCGGCCTCCTCCAGCACCGCGTCGATGTCGGCCTCGGTGAGATCGCCGTAAAGCCCCTCGTCGAGCGCGCTTTTCAGCCCGGCGGAATGCTTCAGCGTAAAGGCGATATCTTCGACCGGCGCGCGGTAAGTCATTGATTTGTCTCTTGACGGGGAATGACCTCTCCCCAATGTAGCGGCGCGAAACCGATCCTGAAAGCTATTCATGCCCGTCGAGTTGGCCACGCGCCTGCTGACCGCCGATCGCGCCGCGATCGTGGCGGCGGCGCGCGTGCTCGGCGAGGGCGGGCTGGTCGCGTTTCCGACCGAGACGGTCTACGGCCTCGGCGCCGATGCCACCAACGGCGCGGCGGTCGCGCGGCTTTATGCCGCCAAGGGACGCCCGCGCTTCAACCCGCTGATCGCGCATGTGGCGGAGCTTGATGCGGCGCTTTCGCTGGCGCGATTTTCCGGCGACGCGAAGCGGCTCGCGGACGCCGTTCTGGCCGGGGCCGCTGACCCTGGTGCTGCCGAAAGCCGGTGGCTGTCCGGTGTCGGAGCTTGCCACCGCCGGGCTCGACAGCATCGCGGTGCGCGTGCCGGATCATCCGGTCGCGCGCGATCTGCTTCAAGGCGTTCGGCAAGCCGGTGGTCGCGCCGTCGGCGAACCGCTCCGGCCATGTGTCGCCAACGCTCGCCGAGCATGTGCGCGCCGATCTCGACGGCCGCATCGATCTCATTCTCGACGGCGGCGCGACCAGCGTCGGCATCGAGTCCACCATCGTGTCGTGCATCGGCGCGCCGACGCTGCTGCGCCCCGGCGGTCTGCCGCGCGAGGCGATCGAGCGCGTGCTCGGCCATGCGCTCGCCGATCGCCGAGCCGGCATGCCGGACGAAGCGCCGCTCGCGCCCGGCATGCTGGCGTCGCACTACGCGCCGAAGACGCCGCTGCGGCTGAATGCGTCGCGATGTGAGGGATGGGGAAGCCCTGCTGGCCTTCGGCGCAAATATTCCGAATGCCGCGCGCGTGCTCAACCTGTCGTCCACCGGCGATCTCGTCGAAGCCGCCGCGAACCTGTTCTCGCATCTGCGCGCGCTCGATGCCTCTGGCGCGCGCGGCCATCGCCGTGATGCCGATCCCGAACGAAGACCTCGGCGAGGCCATCAACGACCGCCTCGCGCGGGCGGCCGCGCCGCGATAAACTGCACCCATGAACCCGCGCGTCAAACCACCCGTTTCACCCGATCTCCTCCCCCGCTTCGCCGCGATCGTCGGCGAGCGCTACGCCATCACCGATCCGGCGATGCAGGAGCCGTATCTGCGCGAGATGCGCGACCTCTATCAGGGCCACACCCCGATGGTGCTGCGGCCGGGCTCGGTCGCGGAAGTCTCGGCGATCCTCAAGCTCGCGAACGAGACCAGGACCGCGATCGTGCCGCAGGGCGGCAACACCGGACTCGTCGGCGGGCAGATCCCGCATCACGGCGAGATCGTTCTCTCGCTCAATCGCCTCGACAAGATCCGCGAGGTGGACGCGACCTCCAACACCATCACGGCGGAGGCCGGCGTGTCGCTCGGCCGCGTGCGCGCAAGCGGCTGCGGATGTCGACCGGCTCTATCCGCTGCTGCTGCCGTCCGAGGGCACCTGCACGGTCGGCGGCAATCTCTCCACCAACGCGGGCGGCACCACGGCCGTCTCGTGGGGCGTTGCGCGGGCGCAGGCGCTCGGGCTCGAAGTCGTGCTCGCCGACGGCCGCGTGCTGAACAACCTGAACAAGCTCAAGAAGGACAACACCGGCTACGACCTGAAGAACCTGTTCATCGGCGCGGAGGGAACGCTCGGCGTCATCACGGCCGCGACGTTGCGCATGATCGCGCGCCCGCGCTCGGTCGAGACCGCGTTCGTCGGCGTCGCCTCGCCCGAGGCCGCGCTGGAACTGCTCGGCATCGCGAGCGAGCGCACGCCCGGCGTCACGTCGTTCGAGCTGATGGTGCGGCTCGGCATCGATGCGGTGCTGAAGCATGACGGCGGCGCGCGCGATCCGCTGAATGACAGCCATCCGTGGTACGTGCTGATCGAACTGTCCTCGCAGCAGCGCGAAGGCCTGCGCGACACGATGGAAGCGATCCTCGCCGAGGGCGTCGAGCGCGGGCTCGTTTCCGATGCGGCGATCGCCGAGAATCTGGATCAGACGAAAGCCTTCTGGCGCATCCGCGAGATGTTCGGCGAGGTGCAGCGCCAGGTCGGCGGCTCGATCAAGCACGACATCTCGGTGCCGGTCGCGCATGTGCCGGCGTTCATCCGCGAGGCGGACGCCGCGGTGATCAAGCTCATTCCGGGCGCGCGGCCGCTGCCGTTCGGCCATCTCGGCGACGGCAACATCCATTACAACATCGCGCAGCCGGTCGATGCCGACAAGGCCGCGTTCCTCGAACGCTGGCATGACGTGAACAAGGTCGTGTTCGATGTCGTGCTGAAATACGGCGGCTCGATCTCGGCCGAGCACGGCATCGGCATCATGAAGCGCGACCTGTTGCCGACCATCAAGGACCCGGTCGCGATGGAGCTGATGCGCGCGCTCAAGCGCACGCTCGATCCGAACGGGATTTTGAATCCGCGGCGAAAGGTATCTGTGACGCGACCTCGCGCGTCTGCGCTCCGATCACCGACGCCGAGGTACCCGCCGTCATCGCGCTGTGGCAGCGCTGCGGGCTGACGCGGCCGTGGAACGATCCGGCAGGCGACATCGCGTTCGCGCGGCGCGGGCCGAATTCGACGATCCTGATCGGACGGCACGACGGCGAAATCGCCGCGACCGCGCTGGTGGGCCACGATGGCCATCGCGGCTGGGTCTATTACGTGGCGGTCGATCCGCGAACATCAGAAACAGGATTTCGGCCGCGCCATCATGGCGGCGGCGGAAGACTGGCTGCGCGCGCCAAGGCGTCGAGAAGGTGCATGCTGATGGTGCGGCCGGACAACACCAACGTGCGCGCGTTCTACGACCGGCTCGGCTACGCGACGCAGGAGCGCGTGATCTACGCGAAGTGGCTCGATGGCCGGCCGATGACGCCGTAGTCAAAACAAACTCGCCTGCCCGTCGTCGATCTTTGCCTTTTCTTTCTTCGCCGGCTTCGGCTTCGGGCGGCTCCACCGGCTCCGGCTCACGCAGCGGCTCGATCAGCATGGCTGAATCGTTCGCCGTGCGATTGACCGCGCTCGAAACCGCGTAGGCCTCGATCAGCGCATCGCGCGCCGGCGCGATCACGCTCGCCGCCATCTCGCCATCCACATTCGGATCGAGCCAGAAGTCGAACGCCTCGGGCGGCACGATCACCGGCATGCGGTCATGGATGTGCGAAATCGAGCGGCTCGCCGCGGTGGTGACGATCGCGGCGGTTTCCATCTCCTCGCCGTTCGGCCCCATCCAGCTTTCCCACAGCCCCGCGAACGCCATCGGCTGGCCCGACTTCAGGCGCACGAAATAGGGTTGCTTCTTCTCCCCCTCGCGCTTCCATTCGTAGAAGCCGTCGGCCGGAAACAGGCAGCGCCGCCGCTTCATGGCGTTGCGGAAGGCGGGCTTGTCCAGCACCGACTCGCCGCGCGCGTTGATCAGCAGCGAGAACGCACGCGGGTCCTTCACCCAGGCCGGGATCAGCCCCCAGCGCACCAGCGCAAGCTGCCGTCTGCCCTCGGCCATGCGCACGATCGGCACGGCTTGAGTCGGCGCCACATTGTAGCGCGGCGGGAAGTTCGGCTGCTCCAGATAGGCGAAAAGCTGCCGGATCGCCTCCGGGGCCGTGGTGATCGCGTACCGTCCGCACATAAGGGGCGTTGCCTTCGGCCTTGAGTTCTTAATGCGGATTTAACCATGCCCGACAAGACTGCCTAGACCCGAACAGGCCGCGCCGCACAACCTGATGACAGCTCCCCTTCCCCTGCTCTCCGACGACGAGCTGTCGCGCCTCGATCCGGCGCGGCTGGCGGCCGCCAACATCAACCCGCAGACCGGGCTCGCGACCGACTATCTCAACCACTTCAACGAAGCCATCATGCTGCTCGACCTGCTGCCGCACACGCCGGAGTGCATCGTCGAGCTGATCGGCTGGGAGCCGCTCTCCTACGAGGAGCATTTCGCGGCCTCGCATTTCAAGGACAAGGAGCTGGCGATTGCCGCCTACGCGGCGGCCGAGCCGATTGCGCGCGGTCGGCTCGACGAACTCGCCGACACCATGAATGCGCTCCTGGTCGCGACCTGCGAGACGTTCCAGCGGCGCTCCTCGCTCGACGCCGCCAACGCGCTCGCGGCCGAGACCGCGGCGCGCCTCAAGCCGCTGGTCGCGCGCGCCGGCGCGGTGATCAACGGCTACGATATCGCGCATTCGGAAGACATGACGACGGGCGAGCAGCAGGCAACCGTCGACGCGCTGTTCGAGAAATAGAGATGACCGACCCCCGCATGTATCCCGACCGGCCGTATCTGGCCGTGAGCGCCGCGATCATCCGCGACGGGCACGTGCTGATGGCGCGGCGCGCCAAGGGCGCGAGCACCGGCCTCTACACGCTGCCGGGCGGCGTGGTCGAGGCCGGCGAAACCTTGCATCAGGCGGTGGTGCGCGAGATCGCCGAGGAGACCGGCATCGCGATCGAGCCGGTCGCGCTTGCAGGACAGCGCGAATTCATCACGCGTGACGACGCCGGCCGCGTGTCGCGTCATTTCGTCATCCTGTGCTTTGCGGCGCGCTGGCTCGCGGGCGAAGGTACGCCGCAGGTGGAAGAGCTGTCCGAGTTGCGCTGGCTGCGGCCGGCGGAGCTGTCCGCGCTGAAAACCACCGAAGGCCTCGCGGACATCGTCGCGGCGGCGTTCGAGCGGATGGAGGAAGCCGGCTAAACCACGCCACGCGAGATGCCTTGCCCTCGCCGCAGGCGGCGGGCATATCCCGTCCATGCCGCGCCTTTTCGCGATCCTGTTGCTCATCCTTTCCGCGACCGTCGCCCATGGCCAGGCGACGCAAGGCGGGCGCGCGCCCTATGAAGGCGACCTGCAGCGGCTCTCGGAAATCCTCGGCGCGCTGCATTATTTGCGCGACATCTGCGGCGCGCGCGAAGGCATGATCTGGCGCAACGAGATGCAGGCGCTGGTCGACGCCGAGGCGCCGAGCGGAGAGCGGCGCGAGCGGCTGATCGCCAGCTTCAACCGCGGCTATCGCGGCTTCCAGCAGACTTACCGTACCTGCACGCCCGCGGCCGACTACGCGATCCGCCGCTACCTCGAGGAAGGCTCGAAGATCGCGCGCGACATCACGGCGCGCTACGCGAATTAAGATTGTCCGGTTCCCGGTAACCGGCATTGCTATGCGGCCGTTAACCTTTCCTAAAGTCTCGTCTGTTCGCCGCAAACCCGCATGCTAACTTCGCGCCGCTGGGACGGCGCCATTTGGCGCTGCGACATGGGTTTGAGAGATGAGCATTGCGGCACGCACCGATCTGGCCCGAGGGCCGGCTTCCGACACCGAGCAAAAGCAGATCGCGCTGAGCTATCTGTTCGAGGCGTGGAGCGAGGCGAAACTCGACGGCGTCGACGGCGACTGCCTGGCGCAGGCCTCGCTGTTCAGCGCGCTGAGCGAACTCGTCACGACCTATGGCGAGGACGCGACCGCCAAATTTGCCGAAGGGCTCCCGGCGCGCATCCGCAACGGCGAATTCTCCGTGCAGATTTCGCGGCAGTAATCGCCTCCCCTTATACGCGTTCCAGTCGACTGCCCTTGAGCCGGTCCCACCGGAGCCCTACGTTGCGGGTTCTTGCTGGCGCATGATCGTTTCCGAGACCCGGTTCTCACCCGGATCACGTCCGGGTAGGCTTTGCGGGATCATGCGCCTCGGAAGGACTTTGCATGAAAGCGGCTTTGCTGCCCGAGCGCGGCGTCGTGAAGGTTGCGGGCGAGGACGCGCGCAAGTTTCTCAACGGCCTGCTGACCACCGACATCGGCGGCGTGACACCTGAGCGGCCAGCATTCGCCGCACTGCTTACCCCGCAGGGCAAGATCATGGTCGACATGATCGTGGCCGAGGCACCGGCGGAAGACGGTGGCGGATTCTTTCTCGATTGCCCGCGCGCACTCGCTCAAACGCTGGTCGACCGGCTCAATTTCTACAAGCTGCGCGCCAAGCTGGTTATCGAAGACCTCTCCGCGGCGCTGGGCGTCATGGGGATCTGGGATGGCCCGGGCAGCACCGAATACGGCCTGTGCTACGCCGATCCGCGCCTCCCGGCCCTCGGCATCCGCGCCATCCTGCCGCCGCATCTCGCCGCCGAAGCGGCGGCCGATCTCGGCGCGCCGCTGGTGGAGGACAAGGAGTACGAGGCGCATCGTATCGCGCTCGGCGCCCCGCGCGGCGGCCTCGACTTCCAATACAACGACGCCTTCCCGCACGAAGCCGACATGGACCAGCTCAACGGCATCGACTTCGAAAAGGGCTGCTATGTCGGGCAGGAAGTCGTCTCGCGCGTCGAGCATCGCGGCACGGCGCGCAAGCGCGTCATCCCCGTGACCTTTCAGGATTTCGCCGCCGAAGCCGGCGTTCCGGTCAAGGTCGGCGACATCGAGGTCGGCACCATGGGTTCATCCGCGAGAGGGCGCGGGCTGGCCATGCTTCATCTCGGCCGCATCGGCGACGCACTTGCGGCCGGGCAGCCGATTATTTCGGGCGGCATCGCGATCCACCCGGTTGAAGCCCGCCTGGGCGCGCTTCGATTGGCCGGGCGAAGCGAAGGCGGCGGAGTAGAGCTTGCTTGACGAGTTGCTTAACCCGCGCTCCTAACGGCCTGAAGAAGCAACTCGACTATCTTGCGCGCCTCTTCGTGCTGAGCATCCAAAGCGGTGGAACGTGAGGCTGTACGGCCAGCGTCTTCTGCCAACCTATAAACTTCGTCGGCCGAATTGATCCGCCCGGCGGTTTCGAGGCCGACGAGGAAATCCATGGTCGTTATCGGGATCACCCGTTCCCGATCTTCAGCCAAGATCAGGAATGACCCGCGGACAACGCGATCATCCTCAGTGATCAGTATCGCACGTTCGCTCGACGTCAGAACGACACCATAACGGATGGCCTCGAGTGCAGCCCGCTCTCCTAGGTCGCGCTGGCGGTGCGAAGGATTTCGTTCGCGAAGGGTTTGAAAGTTGGCATACGCCTCGGTGGCGATCGGATGGACCTGTTTCGAATTGGCCTGAACCCACGATGCGATACTGACGGCCCCAAGTGCAGCGCTGTTGACGGTTGCCTCATACAGCACCGCATCCGGCAGGTAGATTGGGATGCCCGGATAAAGAAGATAGTCGAGGGAATTCGCGGCAGCGAGGGTGATCAGCGGACCGGTATCACTGACGATAAGCTTCGCGGTGACACCTTCATCCGGCACGTTGCCCTCGCGACGCCAAGTCACGAATCAATCGGACGCCAGGCGAGTCCGGGTCACTCGGATAGCGGGGAAGCGGCAGTTTCTGGCTGTGCAATTCGAGCAGCAGTTCGCCGAAGCTTATCTCCCTCCCGATGCGGCGCGCGACCTCGGCGCGGCTGATTTCCGCGCGGCTGTAAGCTTGAAAGACCGATCTTTCATCGCCGTGTGCCATGTGAGTAATCTAGCAGCCAAAGTACAACACTTCCACACCGGTAACGGACACCATGCCCGCCCTCTCTCATCCCGACGGCAAACATCGCTGCCCGTGGCCGGGGCAGGATCCGTTCTATGTCGCCTATCACGACGACGAGTGGGGCGTGCCGGAGTACGACGACCGGGCGCTTTATGAGAAGCTCGTGCTCGATGGTTTCCAGGCCGGACTGTCGTGGATCACCATTTTGCGCAAGCGCGAGAATTTCCGCCGCGCCTTCGACGGTTTCGAGCCCGCCAAGATTGCGCGCTACACTCCGAAGAAAATCGAGCGGCTGATGCAGGATGCCGGCATCGTGCGCAACCGCATGAAGATCGAGGGCGCGGTCGCATCCGCGCGCGCCTTTCTCGACGTCATGGAAAAGGGCGCGGGATTTTCGCCGCTGCTGTGGGAATTTGTTGGCGGCGCGCCGAAGGTGAACCGCTTCAAGTCGGTCAAGCAGGTGCCGGCCGAAACGCCGATCTCGAAAGCGATGTCGAAGGAATTATCGGCGCGCGGATTCAAATTCGTCGGGCCGACGATCGTTTACGCCTTCATGCAGGCGACCGGAATGGTCAACGACCATCTGGTCGACTGCTACCGTCACGAACATTTGACCGCAGCGCCCGGAAAATAGCCGGGGATTAGGCCTTCACGATCAGGAAATCGTCCTTCTTGAGCTTGGTGCCCTTCATTTCCTCACGCATCCAGACCGGCGTGACGCCGCGGCCCGACCAGAGGATTTTCGGATTCTTGCGCGAGCGATACTTTGGCGTGGCCTTTTTGCGCGTGCCCTTTTTCTTCGGACCGGCGATGGCGCGCATGACGCGCGAAGCTTTCGCCGAAGCATACCCGGATAATTCGGACAACTTTTCCTCGAAATAGGAGCGTTGTTCGCCCACTTTCTGCTTCAGCAGGCTTTCCATCCGGTCGATATACTGGCGAAGCTGGCCAATATCCATTTTATCGGGAGATTTTGCGCCGGGGGGCCGGCCTCTTCGCTTGGCTTTCTTTGCCATGATTGACCTTCATAAATTTACCGAATGTGCGATGGCGCCTTCGGTCGGGGGCTGCAACATGCGGCGGGAGCCGCGACCATAGTGGCCGTCTCTGAAACAATAAACTAACGGGTATTGGTCGCCCCGCTTGATTCCGGTCATATCCCTTTAACGCTCGCGTGCAAAGCAACCCAGCATTGTCCCAGCGCGCTACTGGCGAATATCCATTGTGGAATCTACCGGCACTAATCTGCGCTGTCGCGGCAAACGCCAGTTTTTTCAAAGCGCACTTGGGTACTGCCCAGTCGCCCGGCGGGAGGTTATCCTCTAACTTGCGCGCCGATGACCAAGGCTCCCTCCCCGCCCAACCCCAGGCACGGCAATAAAGCGCGTGCGGGCGCACGCGCGTGGCAGCGCATGCTGTCCGGGCGCAGGCTCGATCTGCTCGACCCCTCGCCGCTCGATGTCGAGATCGCCGATATCGCGCATGGGCTGGCGCGCGTCGCGCGCTGGAATGGGCAAACCTCCGGCGCGCACATCTTCTCCGTCGCGCAGCACACGCTGCTGGTCGAGGCGATCGCGCGCCGCCGCACCAGCCTCGACACGCGCGCGCGGCTCGCGATCCTGCTGCACGACGCCCCCGAATACGTGATCGGCGACATGATCACGCCGTTCAAATCCGTGATCGGCGAATCCTACAAGGCGGTGGAAAGCCGCCTGCTCGCCGCGATCCACCTGCGATTCGGACTGCCGCCCGCGCTGCCGGCCGAACTCGCGCGCCTGATCAAGGCGGCCGACCGCGCGGCGGCGTATCTGGAGGCGACGCGGCTTGCGGGCTTTAGCGACAGCGAAGCGCGGCGTTTCTTCGGAACGCCGCCCGAGGTTCCGGCGGCGCTTGAAAAGGACTATCTAACGCCATGGTCCGCTAGGGATGCGGAAGCGCGCTACCTGAAACGATTCGATGCGCTGAAAGGGCTTTGATGATCCACGTCTGCTCCCTTGCCCGCCTGCACGACACGGTGCGCGAAACCGGTGCGCGCCATGTGGTGACCTTGATCAAGGACATCTCGCTGGTGCGCCGCCCGGCGACGATTACGGCCGAGAACCACCTGCTGCTCGACATGGACGACATCAACGACCACATCGAGGGCTACGTGGCACCGGGCGAGGAGCATGTCGGCGATCTCTTGCGTTTCGTGCGCTTATGGGACCGCGCGAGCCCGCTGGTGGTGCATTGCTATGCGGGCATCAGCCGCTCCACCGCCGGTGCGTTCGTCACCGCCTGCGCGCTTAATCCGCAGCGCGACGAGGCGGCCATCGCGCGTGCGCTGCGCGCGGCCTCGCACACCGCGGCGCCGAACCTCCGCATCGTGACACTTGCCGACCGCATGCTCGGGCGCGACGGACGCATGGTCGCGGCGGTCCGCTCGATCGGTCCCGGCATGGCGGCTTACGCGAGCGAACCGTTCCGGCTTGATCTGGAATAGCCCCCTCCCCGACCCTCCCCGGCAAGCGGGGGAGGGAGTAAACAAAGTCATGGCCGAAACCGTCCTCACGCCGATCGAAATCGGGCTCACCGCAGCGATCGTGGCGGTGGAGGATGGCGAGCCGGCAATTCTCATCGCGGGCGATGGCGGAAAAACCGAACCTCGCGCCGGCCTGCCGTTCGGCCCGTTCGATCCGCTGGCGCACCGCACCTTCGAGATCGGGCTGCGCGAATGGGTCGAGGCGCAGACCGGCTTGCGCGTCGGTTATGTCGAGCAGCTCTACACGTTCGGCGATCGCGGCCGCCACGCCGGACCCGCCGACGTCGGCCCGCACATGGTGTCGGTCGGCTACCTCGCGCTCACCCGCATGCCGGAGAGCGCCGCCGCGCTGAAGACCGGCGGCGCCGGCTTCGAGCCGTGGTACCGATTTTTCCCGTGGGAGGACTGGCGCGAGAAGCGCCCCGCGATCCTCGACGACATCATCCCACACCTGAGCGAGTGGAGCGGCGCCTCGCATGGCGAACTCGGGCGCGCGCTCGGCTGGCGCGCGCGGCTGCGCCTGTGCTTCGGCGTCGGCGGCTCGCCGTGGGACGAGGAGAAGGTGCTCGACCGCTACGAAATGCTCTACGAGGCGGGCCTGATCGAGGAAGCCAGACGCGACGGTCGCCAGTCCGCGCTTGCGCGCGGAGCCTTGCCGGTGCTCGGCGAGCCGATGCGTTTCGACCACCGCCGCATTCTGGCGACTGCGATCGCCCGGCTGCGTGCGAAACTGAAATACCGCCCGGTCGTGTTCGAGCTGATGCCGGCCGAATTCACGCTCACCGAACTGCAGCACACCGTCGAGGCGATCTCCGGCCGGCTTCTGCACAAGCAGAATTTCCGCCGCCTCGTCGAAGGCACCGCGCTGGTCGAGCCGACCGGCGAGACGTCGACCGAGACCGGCGGGCGACCGGCCGCGCTGTTTTGCTTCCGCCGCGAGGTGCTGTCCGAACGCCCGGCGCCGGGACTGCGGCTGGGAGGCAGGACTTGAACGTCGTTCAAATTTGAACTATGTTCATGGTTCCGGCGACAAAGACATGCGCCGACCGCCGGCGCGATCGCGCGCCTGACGCCGCGGTTGGCCCATATCGGGGGTTGTCATGGATTTCATTGCCGCGGTCGTAGCGATCGTCGCGCTCGTCTTCGTGCTGAAGATGCGCAAGCGCGTGACCGATCTCGAACTGCGCATCGCGCATTTCGCCGCCACTTCGCCCGCAACCCCGCAGAGCGCGCCACAGCCGCCGCCTGTCGCCGCGCAGCCCTGGGCGCCGGCCGCACCGCCCGCCGCGACACCGCCTTTCGAACGGATGGACGAGCCCGCGATCGACCCCGTCATCAAGGAGGCCTCGCAGCCCATTCCGCCTCCACCGCCCGCTGAAGAACCTGGCGAATTGAGCAAGAGCTTCGAGGAACGCTTCGGCGCAAGCTGGGTGGTGTGGATCGGCGGCCTGGCGCTCGCGCTCGGCGGCATCTTCCTGGTGCAGTTTTCTATCGAGGCCGGGCTGATCGGGCCGGGCGTGCGCATCTTCCTCGGCGGCCTGCTCGCGGCCGCACTGGTCGCCGCCGGCGAATGGATGCGCCGCCGCGAGATCGGCGGCAACCCGATCTATGCCGCGAACGCGCACATCCCGAGTATCCTCACCGCCGCCGGCACGACCGTGGCGTTCGCCACGATCTACGCCGCCTACGCGCTCTACGGCTTCCTCGTGCCCGGCACGGCTTTCGTGCTGCTCGGCATCGTGGCGCTGGCGACGCTCGCCGCAGCGCTCTTGCATGGGCCGGCGCTCGCCGCGCTCGGGCAGGTCGGCGCGTTCGTCGTCCCGGCGCTGGTCGCAAGCGAGACACCGAACTTCTGGGCGCTCTACATTTACCTCGCGTTCGTCACCGCGGCCTCGTTTGCGCTCGCACGCGCGCGACTGTGGCGCTGGCTCGTCATCACGGCGGTCGCGTTCGCGACGCTATGGATGTTCCCGGGCGTCAACAACGAGAGCGCGATCGGCGCGCCTGCGTTCCACGCCGTCGTGAGCTTCGCGTTGTGTGCGGCGCTGATCGTCTCCGGCTTGCTCTACGGGCCCGAGGCCGAAAGTGGCCGTATCGAACCTGTCTCGTCGATCGCGCTTGCGGCTTTCGTGTTCTGCGCTGGATTGCTCGTGCTCGCCACCGATCACGACTCGGTCGCACTCACGGCGTTCACTCTCCTCGCCGTTGCCACGGTCGTGATCGCGTCGCGCACCGATGCCGCCGTTGCGGCGGTGCCATTCGCGGGCGCACTCGCGGTGCTCGTGGTCACCGACTGGGCGCTCCAGTTCCAGTGGTCCTCGCTGGTGGTCGGCGGCGGTCCGGCGGTCGCGCCCGATCCCTCGCGCGTCCTTTACGGCGGTCACCTCGCGCTCGGCGGCTTCTTCGCCGTACTGTTCGCCGCCGCGGGCTTCCTCGCGCAGGGCCGCTCGACCCGGCCTCAGCCGCCCATCATCTGGGCGGCGACCGCCGTCATCGTGCCGCTCGCGATCCTCATCGCGCTCTACTACCGCGTCTACGGCTTCGAGCGTTCGCTCCCGTTCGCGGCTCTGGCGCTGCTGCTCGCCGCACTGTTCGCGGTCGCAACCGAAATGCTGACACGGCGCGAGCCGCGCCCCGGCAGCGCTTCGGCGGCGGCAATCTTCGCCACCGGATCGATTGCCGCGCTCGCGCTTGCCATGACATTCGCGCTGGAGAAAGGCTGGCTCACGGTCGCACTTGCCCTGATGGTGCCGGGCACCGCGTGGATCGCCGAGCAGCGCCCGCTGCCGTGGCTGCGCTGGCTGTGCGGCATCCTGGTTACGCTGGTCATGCTGCGCATCGGCTACGAGCCGCGCATCATGGGCAGCGAGATCGGCACCACGCCGATCTTCAACTGGATCCTTTACGGCTACGGAATTCCGGCGATCGCGTTCTGGGTCGCGGGCTGGCTCTTGCGCAAGCGCGCCGACGATGTGCCCTCGCGCATGGTCGATGCCGGCGCGATCCTGTTCACGGTGCTGACCGGCTTCCTGGAAATCCGGCACTACATCTACGCGGGCGATATCTATTACGCCTCGTCCGGCCTCAACGAAGTCGCGCTGCAGGTCTGCGGCGGGCTCGCGATGGCGATCGGGCTGGAGCGGCTGCGCGGCCGCACCAACTCGGTCGTGCATGATGTCGCGGCGCGCATCGTCGCCGCGCTGACGCTGGTCGCGATCGTGCTCGGGCTCTTGCTGTTCGAGAATCCGTGGCTCAACAACACCAATGTCGGCGGCGTGTTCTTCAATCTCAACCTGCTCGGCTACGCTATCCCTGCGATGCTGGCGGCGGCGCTCGGCCTGATGACGCGCGAAACTCGCCCGCAGAGCTATCGCACCGTCGCGGCGGTTACCGCGGTGGTGCTCGCGCTCACTTACCTGTCGTTCCAGGTCGCGCGCATCTATCAAGGACCGCACCTGAGCGCCGGGGCCGTGACCGGCGCCGAGGGTTACACCTATTCGGCGGTGTGGCTGGCCTTCGGCGTGGTGCTGCTGGTTGTCGGCATTTATCTCCGCTCACAGCCGGTGCGGCTGTGCTCGGCCGCCGTGGTGCTCATCACCGTCGCCAAGGTGTTCCTGCTCGACCTCGCCGGGCTCACCGGGGTATGGCGCGCGCTCTCATTCATCGGCCTTGGCCTGGTGCTGGTCGGGATCGGGTATCTGTATCAGCGGCTGCTGTTCGTGAAGAAGCCGCCGCCCGCATCATAACTCCGCCGTCGCGAACAGCCGCCGCCCGTTCACGCGGATGTCTACGTCTTGCAGATATTTCCGCGCGCCGGACGGCGAGACCGCGATGCCGAGCCCCGGCGCGTCGGGTGCCGCGATCTCGCCGTTGGCGTCCGGCGTGAGGTGATTTTCCGTCATCTCCAGTGCCAGCGGTTTTGGCATCGCTGGGTATTCGCAGATCGTGTGGCCTTCGAGACCCGCGAACGGCTGCATCGATGCGGAGAGCGCGAGGTGCGACGTGAAGGTGTGGTTGACGAAGGTCACGCCCTTGG
This sequence comes from uncultured Alphaproteobacteria bacterium, assembly GCA_963800695.1. Lineage (GTDB taxonomy): Bacteria > Pseudomonadota > Alphaproteobacteria > Rhizobiales > Xanthobacteraceae > PALSA-894. The sequence continues at coordinate 38,900 of CAWDCA010000021.1, forward strand.
CAACCGCATAATCGGCGATCTCCTTCGATGGCCCGATCCCGCCGATGCGGCCGCAGTCGATCTGGATGAAGCCCACGCCGCCGTAGTCGATCAGATGCTTCGCCATATTGACGTTGTGGGCGCCCTCGCCTCCCGCGAGCTTCACTGTCGCGCTTCGCTTCGCCAGCGCGCCGTACGCTTCGAGCGCACTCGCCGCGAACGGCTCCTCGAACCATATCGCGCGTGCGGCTTCGAGCGCCGGCAGGCGTTCCGCCGCGCGCTCGACATCGTCGATGAAAATCTGCCCGGTATCGACCAGCAGCATCCCGTCGTCGCCGAGCCCTTCGCGGGCGGCGACAAGATGCTCCGCGTCCTGCCTGGCATCGCCGCGCCCGATCGGACCCCAGCCGAACTTCGCCGCAATGAAATTCCGCGCGCGCATCTCTTTCGCACGTGCAAGCGTCGCCTGTGGCGTGTCGCCGAACAGAACCGAGGCGTAAGGAGTTTTGGGAAAACTCCGCCGATAGCCGAGCAGCCGCCATACCGGCTCACCGCGCGCCTGGCCGAGCAGGTCCCACAGTGCCATCTCAATCCCTGAGTACGTATGCGGCGCCTGCAGCAAGTCCATCGAGTTGTAGGCGACATCCGACGAGATGCGCGCAATGTCGGCAGAATCGCGCAACGGCTTGCCCAGCACCGAGTCGGCGACCGGGCGACACACGCCGTGCGACTTCGGGCAACAGAACGCCGCGATCGAGGGCAGCGGCGCCGCCTCGCACTCGCCCCATCCGGTGTGCCCACCCGCCGCGACCCGCACCAGCAGCGCGTCCTGGCTCCCGTCCGCCTCGTCGGTGACGTCAGGCATAGCGAGATAGAAAAAATCGACCGCTTCGATTTGCATGCTTTGCTTCCCTCACGAACGGGGGAAGCTTCGCACGAAATCGCATCGCGGCGCGCGCCAGCCGCAACCCTCTCCCGCCAGCGGGAGAGGGCAAAGACGAGACCGAGATTTCGCCTAGTCGTACGCGCAGCAGATGATGCGCACGAGCCCCGGCGCGAAGATCGCCGCGAGCGCGATGTTCACCAGGTCCGCGCCCGACGGGAACGTGCCGCCGCTGGCGATCCAGGCCGCAAGGATGCCGACGATGAACATCGCCACCATGACGGTGACCGTGTTGGGCCAGCATCGCCTGATGCAGGCGATCCAGGCCTTGGTGTTGAAGTCGTTGGGCGTCCACCCGCCGTCCGTCGCGCCGCCCTTGCAGCAGCAGGCGCACACGCCGAGCACCGAGCCGAGAATCATGAGCCACGCGAGACCCGCGCCGACGCGCGTGAAGACCCACCACCACAGAAGGCCGAAGATGACCGTGATAAGCAGACGGAACATGGCTTCCCTCCCCCAAAGGGCGGATCGCGAACTCCGTGCCGGATGTCTTTGACGGACGCGGATTTGACCGATCGCCCAGAGGCGCAGGATAGATGAGTTGCGCCTCTGCTACAACTTTAGGCATGTTGCGGTGCGGCAGTGCACGCCCGGTAGGTGAATACCCAAGCGGTGGATAGGTTCTCCGCCTGAGCGGAGAAACCTGAAAGGTAAGTCCACCGGGGGTCGTGCGGAGCAGGCTTCAAACATCGCGCGCGGGACGCCGGAGAAATGGCGGACTTGCGGTTCGACAAACCGAGCGGCGCTTTTCGAAAAGCATCGCTCCGCTTCAGCTTCGCGAGAGGCTGAGGCCCGTGGGTCCGCCAGGACCCCGGCGTCCCGCGCCGCCCTCACTTTTTGGCGGCGCACGGCTCAAGCCTCGGGCGCAAAAACGCGCCGCGAGAACGATGGCGGCTGTCTAAAATTTTGGAGGATGAAGAATGTGCGAGGAACGAGCGCGGTGTGCCCCCCTCCCGCCCGTGAGCGCAGCGAACGGTGGGGAGGGGTCGGGGGTGGGGGGATTTTGTCACTACCTTGAGCGAGTCCGCCCCCCACCCCTAACCCCTCCCCGCCGCTACGCGGGGGTAGGGGAACGCACCGAGCCCGCCGCGCGCTCCCTCCTTTGCTTTCTGCAAAGAGCCGCTACATTCACGCTTTCAAACCTTGCATGGACGCAAACATGCTCTCCTGGGACGATTTTCGCTACGTGAAGGCCATCGCCGACACCCGCTCGCTCGGCGGCGCCGCGCTGGAGCTGGCGGTCAACCACTCGACCGTGTTTCGCCGCCTTGCGCAGGTCGAGAAGCAGCTCGGCTCGCGCCTGTTCGAGCGCAGCCGCGGCGGCTACGCGCTCACCCCGTGCGGCGAGGAAATGGTGCGCCTCGCCGAGCGCATGGGCGAAGACATCGTCACGTTCGAGCGCCAGGTGACCGGGCACGACCTGCGGCCGTCGGGCGAGTTGCGCGTCACCACCAACGACACCGCGCTGGTCCACCTGATGACCGACGTGTTCGCGGATTTCCGCCGCGCGTATCCGGAAATCTCGCTCGATGTCGTGGTGGCGAACCAGGCGCTGAATCTCTCCAAGCGCGACGCCGACGTGGCGATCCGCGCAACCGATCGTCCACCCGAAACGCTGATCGGACGGCGCGTGGCGGGCCTCGCGTGGGCGGTGTTCGCGGCATCCGAGAAGGCGCCGGAAAATTTCGATCCCGGCAGCGACGGGCGCGCGGTCGACTGGATCGGCTTCGGCGACAACCTCGCCAACCTCAAGGCCGCGAAATGGCTGAAGGAGCACGCCGCGCCCGGACGGATCGTGTACCGCATCAATACCGTGCTGGGCCTCGCCGAGGCCACCGCCGCCGGCATCGGCTATGGCATTCTCCCGTGCTTCATCGGCGCCTCGATGCCGGGGCTCACCCGCCTCACCGCGCCGCTCGACGAGATAGCGGACGCGCTGTGGCTGCTCACGCATGCGGACCTGCGGACGACCGCGCGCGTGCGCGCCTTCATGGATTTCGCCGGCAACGACATCGCCAAGCGGCGGAAGGCGCTGGAGGGGACGGCGTGAGGCGTTGTGAGGGTCCTTGATAAAAACGAACGATCGTGCTTTTTTGGCCGGCAGCCGTCATCCAGCGAACGGGAGCGTGACGTGAACGAACGAACCTACGGCGTCACGCCGACCGAGCAGATTCTGACCTACGACGGGTTGGGCTTCCTGCAGGCGCTGGTGGACGGAAAGCTGCCCGCCCCGCCGATTGCCGAGACACTCGGCTTCGACCTCGTGCATGTCGAGAAGGGCAAGGCGGTGTTCGAGGGGCTGCCTGCCTTCAAGCACTACAATCCAATCGGGGTGGTGCATGGCGGCTTCACCATGACACTGATGGACTCGTGCATGGCGTGCGCGATCCAGACCACGCTGGCCAAGGGCGAGATCTATACGACGCTCGAGGTGAAGGTGAATCTCGTGCGCGCGATCACCAAGGACACGGGGCTGATCCGCGCGACCGGCCGGCTGATCCATCGCGGCCGCACGACCGGTACGTCGGAAGGCGACGTGCGCGACGCCGCCGGCAACCTGCTCGCGCACGGCACCACGACGTGCCTGATTTTCCCGGCGAAGAAATAGTTGCTGTCATTCCGGGGCGCCGCGCAGCGGCGAGCCCGGAATCCATAACCACGACTGGTTCTAAATCGCGCGGCGTGTGGTTATGGATTCCGGCCCTCGCTCCGCTCGGCCGGAATGACCAATCAGGGCGCGATCGATGAACGCATGCCGGCCTGCTCGACCGACGGCAGTGGCGCCGACGACACCGGCTGGACCGGCGCTGCGGCGGGCTTTTCGTGCTGCGGCTTGTGACCGCGCCGGATCGATACGCGCGTGACCGCAGGCGCCGCGTTCGAGGCAGGCGCAATCGAAGCCTGCACGGTTTCGCCGCGGCCGCCGCCGCGCCGCACGAATTCGCAATAGGCAAAACCGAAGCCCGAGATCGCGCCACGGAAGCTGTTGCCGCCGGTCTTTGCGAGATCGAAACACGGATTGAAGAACGCGCCCTTCACGTTCGAGCAGATCGCCTCGCCCTTCGGGTAGAGCGTGCCGGGCGGCAGATGCATGAAACGGGTATTGCCGGTGCCGCGCATGCGCACGACGCCCGCGACCGAACCGTCGTTGAAGATGCGGCCCGAACCGGTCGAACCCTCGAAACAGGTGAACGAGAACAGCTTGCCGGCGACGAAGCGGCGCGCCGCATCGGCATTCAAGGTTTCGGCGAGGACCGGCGTGACAGCCAACAGGCTCCCCAGCACGACAGCAGCACGCACGAACATGAGTCACTCCCTGTTAACCATCCGGGCCGGAGGCATATTGCCCGACGAATGTCGCCAAATCCTGAACGCGTTTACGAGATTTTGACCACGATTCGGCCCCTAATGCGGCCGTCGAGGATCGCCGGCGCCGCTACCAGCACACCGGGAAGCTGAATTTCGTTGGTCATCGTCTGCAACTTGCCGCGGTCGAGGTCGGTTGCGAGGCGATTCCAGGCTTCCCGCCGCACCGATTGCGGGCACATGACCGAGTCGATGCCCAAAAGCGACACCGCCCGCAAAATGAACGGCGCGACGGTGGTCGGCAGGTCCATGCCGCCCGCAAGACCGCAGGCTGCGACCGCGCCGCCGTAGCGCGTTCCGGCGAGCACATTGGCAAGCGTGCTCGAGCCGACCGAGTCGATGCCGCCGGCCCAGCGTTCCTTGGCCAACGGCTTGCCCGGCGCGGAGAGTTCCTTGCGGTCGAGGATTTCGGACGCGCCAAGCCCGCGCAGGTACGGCTCCTCCTGCAGACGGCCGGTGGCGGCGATCACCTTGAAGCCGCGTTTGGACAGAAGCGCGATCGCCACCGAACCGACGCCACCGGCAGCGCCCGTAACGACGACCGGGCCGCGGTCGGGCGTGACGCCGTGGCGATCCAGCGCCATCACGGCGAGCATCGCGGTGTAGCCGGCGGTGCCGATCGCCATCGCCTCGCGCCCGGTCATGCCGGGCGGCACCGGGACGAGCCAATCGCCGCTCACGCGCGCTTTTTCGCCATAGGCGCCGAGATGCGTTTCACCGACGCCCCAGCCGTTGAGAATAACGCGGTCGCCCGGCTTCCATTCGGGATGGGTCGAGATCTCGACCATGCCGACGAAATCGATGCCTGGGATCATCGGGAACCGGCGCACCACCGGCGCTTTGCCGCTGACCGCAAGCCCGTCCTTGTAATTGACCGTGGACCACTCGACGCGGACGGTCACGTCGCCGTCCATCAGTTCGCTTTCGTCGAAATCAACGAGCTTCGCGGTCTGACCGGTTTCGGTCTTGTCGATGCGTATCGCTCTGAATGTCCCCACGCGAAAAACTCCCGGCCCAGTGCCGTGGATTAGTGGACGACAAAGCAAGTGAGATCAAGCACTTCACAATGGCGCATGATCTTATCCGAAAAACCGGTGCCCACTTTTCGGGATCATACGCGCGAGCGGAACCTCGTTCTCCATGCCGCCCGCGGAGCGGGCACGCCCCTTCAGGCTTGGATACAGCCGCGCCATTTCGGCAATCAGGAACTTGGCCGGCACGTCGTGGAAGGCGCCGTGCAGCACTTCGTACTTCATGAAGGTGCGGCCTGCGCCGTCGTAGGCTTGCAGCAGCGCGTCCGAGCCGCCGTCGAAGTCGAGCGGCGCGACGCCGAAGCGCGCGCACAGGGTCGAATTGAACGTCGGGCTCGCCTTGACCCAGCGGCCGTCGAGAAACACCTCGGTGAAGCCGTGCCAGGCGAAATAATTGGTGCCCATCTTCTCGCGCAGTTTTTCGCTGGAGAGATGATTGGTCACGTCGGCGAAGGCGACGCGCGCCGGAACGGCGGACGCGCGGCAAAGCGCGGCAAACAGCGCGGCCTTGCCGACGCAGTAGCCGGCGCCCGCATTCAGCACACTCGATGCGCGGTAGATTTCGGGATCGGAATAATCGAGATCGGGCTCGTAACGGATCTCGCGCGCCGCGAGATAGAAGCGCCGCACCTTCTCGGCGGCCGGCATAGCCGCCGTCACCGTCCGGGCAGCGAACGCCGCAATCGCCGGATGATCGCTATCGACGTATTCGGCAGGCGCCAGATAGACGGCGTTCTCTTCGCTTTCCAAGACATGCTCCGCTTGCGGCAATCCGCCGATCAGGCAGGGGCTGCCCGCAACACGGGCTTCTCCTCGATCGGCAGATTGATGACGGCGGACAATATGCCGAAGGCAACCGCGAGCCACCACACAATATCGTAGGAGCCGGTACGCTCGTAGAGCAGGCCGCCCATCCACGCGCCGAGGAAGCCGCCGACCTGATGGCTGAAGAATGCAAAGCCATAGAGGGTCGCGAGCCACTGGGTCCCGAACATCAGCGAAACGAGCCCCGACGTTGGCGGGACGGTGGAAAGCCACATCAGGCCCATTCCGGCAGCGAACAGCAGCGTCGTGACCGGACTTGCCGGCAGCAGCACGAAGGCCGCGATGAAAACGGCGCGCAGGAAATAGTTGATCGCGAGCAGATAGCGGCGCGGATAAATCGTCGACAGCCAGCCGACCGAGATCGACCCGATGATATTGAACAAGCCGATGGTCGCGAGCGCCCAACCGCCGACCTGAGCGCTCAAGCCGCGATCGATCAGATAGGCCGGCAGATGCAGCGTGATGAACGCAAGCTGGAAACCGCAGGTGAAGAAGCCGAAGACAAGCAGCACGTACGAGCGATGTCCGAACGCCTCACTCAACGCGCTCATAAGTGACTGGGTCGGTGCGGCGCCCGCTTTGCTCGCCGTATTCGGCGGGGTCGCAAGCGCGAGCGCCATGGGAACGATCAGCAAAAGGAGCCCGCCGAACACCAGCAACGCATTCTGCCAGCCGGCGCCGTCGATCAGCGCAACGCCGAATGGCGCGAACAGGAATTGGCCAAACGAGCCGGCCGCCGTGCCGGCGCCGATCGCCAGCATGCGGTATCGCTCATCGAGCAGCTTGCCGAACGCCGCGATCACGAGATTGAACGAGCAGCCCGAGAGGCCGAAGCCGACCAGCACACCTGCGGTGACTTGAAGCGTCAGCGGCGAGGTCGTGTACGCCATCAGCGCCAGGCCAGCCGCATACATGAGCGCGCCGACGCTCATCACCCGCACCATGCCGAAGCGGTCCGCGACGGCGCCCGCGAACGGCTGTCCGATGCCCCAGAGCAGGTTCTGCAGCGCGAAGGCGAGCGCAAACACGTCGCGGCCCCAACCATTCGCCTGCGTCATCGGCGTGAGGAAGAAGCCGAAGGCGGAGCGCGGGCCAAAGCCCAGCAGGGAGATCAGGCAGCCGCAGACAATGATGACCGCAGGCGTGCGCCATCCGACAGCACGCGCGACTTGGGAAATCTGGGTCATGGAAATTCCGGGTCGTGGCTGCCCCAGCCACAGAACTCATACGTAGGTGCGCAGGTATGCCCGCCCTAACGAATATTGGTGATTGGACCGATCAGTTTTTTTGCATGGCAGCCCTCGGCTGGGGGACTCGCAATTCCCCGGGAGGCGTGCTATATCACATTTGCTCTGAATGAGAATAAGGCTAACGAGTGATCCCGGCATGAGCCGGTTGTTTTCGTCCCCTAATATGCTCAAATCGAGCATATAGCGGTAGGAGGCAGCAATGCCAGTGCTTGAGATGTTCGGCCCGTCGCGCAGCCATCCGTTCATGCCCGCGCCGTCTGCGGCTGGTGAACTGTCGGCTGCGGCGCGCAGATATGGCGTCCTGCCGATGCCGCTCGCTTGAATGGAACGCTCAGGTCGAGCGCGAGACCGCGCACCTGTACGACCGGGTCAAGGCCGTCGTTCCGCCCGTCGAGTGGCCGTTCTTTGCGCCTTACGTCAAGGCGATCAACGAACTGAAGCGCAAGCGCGGCGCCGTTATCCTGGCGCACAATTACCAGACGCCGGAAATCTACAACTGCGTCGCCGATTTCGTCGGCGACTCGCTGCAACTCGCAATCGAGGCGACCAAGACCAAGGCGCCGATCATCGTGCAGGCCGGCGTGCACTTCATGGCCGAGACCTCGAAGATCCTCAATCCAGACAAGACCGTGTTGATCCCGGACGTGCGCGCGGGCTGTTCGCTTGCGTCGTCGATCACCGGCGAGGACGTGCGGCTGCTGCGCGACAAATTTCCCGGCGTGCCGATCGTTGCCTATGTGAACACGTCGGCCGACGTGAAGGCGGAGGTCGACATCTGCTGCACCTCGGCCAACGCCGTGCAGGTGGTCGAAAGCCTCAACGCCGGCACGGTGATCTTCCTGCCGGATCAATATCTCGCGAGCTACGTCGCCTCGCAGACCAAGGTGAAGATCATTGCCTGGAAGGGCGCGTGCGAAGTGCACGAGCGCTTCACCGCGGATGAGCTTGAGAAGTATCGCGCGGCCGATCCCTCGGTGCAGATCATCGCGCATCCCGAATGCCCGCCGGACGTGCTGGACGCCGCCGACTATACCGGCTCGACCAAGGGCATGATCGACTGGGTGCGCAAGAACAAGCCGAAGCGCGTCGTGATGGTCACCGAATGCTCGATGGCCGACAACGTGAAGGCGGAGCTGCCCGACGTCGAGTTCGTCAAGCCGTGCAATCTGTGCCCGCACATGAAGCGCATCACGCTGCCGAAGATTCTCGACAGCCTCGTGTACCTGAAAGAGGAAGTCACGATCGATCCGATGATCGCCGCGAAGGCGCGGCGTTCGGTCGAGCGGATGATCCACCTGAAGAGCTGACCGACATGCAAACGCAAACTTTCGCGAACGATGACATCGTCATCGTCGGCGGCGGGCTCGCGGGCCTGTTCTGCGCGCTCAAGCTCGCACCCCGGCCAGTGACCGTCGTCACCGCCGCGCCGATCGGCGAAGGCGCCTCGACAGCATGGGCGCAGGGCGGCATCGCGGCCGCCGTCGCCGAAGGCGATACGCCGGAAGCGCACGCGCGCGATACGATTGCGGCCGGCGCCGGTCTCGTCGATGAAACGGTTGCACTTGCGATGGCGCGCGAGGCGCCGGACCGCATCCGCGATCTGCTCGCCTATGGCGTGCCGTTCGACAAGGATCTGGAGGGCCGCCTCACCGTCGGGCGCGAGGCCGCGCATTCGGCGCGCCGTATCGTGCATGTACGCGGCGATCAGGCCGGAGCCGCCATCATGGCGGCGCTGGTCGCGGCCGTGCGCGACAGCCCCAGCATCCGCGTGCTCGAAGCATATGTGGCCGAAGAGCTGCTGACCGAAGACCGCCGAGTGATCGGTGTGCAGGTTCGCGGAGCCGACGGCGTCCTCCGCAATATTCCAGCCCGCGCCGTGGTGCTCGCCTCGGGCGGCACTCGGGCATCTCTACGCGGTGACCACCAACCCGACCGAAGCGCGCGGCCACGGTCTTGCCATCGCGGCCCGCGCGGGTGCGGTGATCGCCGATCCCGAGTTCGTACAGTTCCACCCGACCGCGATCGACATCGGCCGCGATCCGGCGCCGCTTGCGACCGAGGCGATCCGCGGCGAAGGCGCAACGCTCGTGAACCGAGCGGGCGAGCGCTTCATGCTGAAAATCCATCCCGACGCCGAACTCGGCCCGCGCGATATCGTGGCGCGCGGCGTGTTCGCCGAACTGCAGGCCGGACGCAGCGCCTTCCTCGATGCCCGCACGGCGATCCCGAACTTCGCGCAGCGCTTCCCGGGCGTCACCGCAAGCTGCCGCAGCGCCGGCATCGATCCGGCGCGCGACCTCATCCCGGTCGCACCGGCCGCGCACTATCACATGGGCGGGGTTGCGACAGACGCGACCGGCCGCACCTCACTCGATGGATTGTGGGCGGCCGGCGAAGTCGCCTCCACGGGCGCGCATGGCGCCAACCGCCTTGCGTCCAATTCGCTGCTCGAAGCCGTGGTCTACGCGGCCCGCATCGCCGAGGACATCGGTAAATTGCCGTTGCAGAAGTCTGTGCGCTTCGTCGAAGCGCCGCTTGGGTCGGCCCCGGTCGTAACAAGCGACCCCGCTCGCGAACAAGTCCTGCGGCGGCTCATGTCGTCCCATGTCGGCGTGATCCGCGACCACGAAGGGCTCAGCCATGCGTTGAGCGAAATCGCCCGCATGGAGCGCGAATGCGCGCGCGTACCGCAATTGCGCAACATGGCGACCGCCGCGCTGCTTGTCACCGCCGCTGCATTGCGGCGCGAGGAAAGCCGTGGCGGCCACTGTCGCTCGGACTCCCCGAACGCCGATCCTGCGCAGCAGAAGCGAACGTTCCTGACGCTTGACGATGCGTACGCGATTGCTGCGTCCGTCACGCCTGCCCGGCGGGCGGTCGCATGACCTCCCTTCTCTGCCCCGACGCGTTTCTCTCGCCGCTCGAAATCGACGCGGCCGTGCTGCGCGCGCTCGCCGAGGATCTCGGCCGCGCCGGCGATGTGACCTCGACGGCGACCGTGCCGGAGGGAACACGCGGGCGTGCCATCGTGGTTGCGCGCCAGGCCGGAACGATTTCGGGCTTGCCGCTGGTCGAGGCGGCGATGCGCAAGCTCGATCCGGCGATCTCCATCACGGCGCACAAGCGCGACGGCGACGCGGTTGCGGCCAAGACCACGCTGCTCACGATCGAAGGCGACGCGCGTAGCCTTCTCGGGGCGGAACGCGCCGCGCTGAATTTCCTCGGTCATCTCTCTGGCATCGCGACCGCCACTGCGTCGTTCGTCAAGCTCATCGCGCATACGCGGCGCGCGTCTGCTGCACGCGAAAAACGACGCCTGGGCTGCGGTCCTTGCAAAAATACGCGGTGCGCTGCGGCGGCGGCTTCAATCACCGCTTCGGGCTCGACGATGCGATCCTGATCAAGGACAACCACATCGCCATCGCGGGTGGCATTTCGGCGGTGCTCAGGCGTGCCAAGGCGGTCGCCGGGCATCTGGTGAAGATCGAGATCGAGGTCGATACACTCGACCAGTTGCGCGAGGTGCTCGCGGTGGGCGGCGCCGATGTGGCGCTGCTCGACAACATGAGCCCGGCCGACATGCGCAAGGCGGTCGAATTGGCCGCCGGCCGGCTGGTGCTGGAAGCCTCCGGCGGCATCACGCACGAAACGGCCGCGGCGGTTGCCGAAACCGGCGTGGACTATCTCTCGTCCGGCGCCATCACGCATTCGGCACCGAATCTCGACGTCGCGCTCGATATCGAGATGTAGGATTACATCTTCGCTGCGGCGTCGGCCGTATAGGTCGCGCTGCCCCATGACGGAGCCTCGCCGCCATCGCCCCATTTGCGCGGGCGGTAGAAGTGGTGCAGCCCGATCTTGGCGTTCTTCTTCATCGCGCGCACCCAGTAGGGGTTCACGTAGGACGCGTGGTAGTGCGTCGCCTTGGGAACTTCGGGCAGCCACAGCTTGCCGTCGAGCGTCTCGCGCGAGATGCGCTTGGCGCGCTCCCATGACTCCTGATCGGACACCACGTCGGGAATGCCATCGCACGCGAAGGTGAACTGGCAGGCGAGATGGCGGTGCGCGTTCTGATAAACGACGCCGCAAACATCGTTCGGGTAGAAGTCCGAGAAGGCCCGGTTCATCACGACCTGCGCGACCGCGATCTGGCCGCGCACCGGTTCGCTGCGCGCTTCGAAGTAGACCGCGTTGGCGAGGCACTTTTCCGCCTTGACGCGCTTCGGGCCGGCAAGGCCCAGCCGCTCGGCCGGCGTCTTCGGGCGACGGTCTTCGCCCGTCACTTCGCCCTTGCCCGCGACCGTCACGCCGGACATAGCCGTCGCCGGAACCGGCGCGGTCTGCTTCATGTCGGGATCGGCGGGCGCCCGCGGGGTCATCAGCACCGGTTCCTCGCCGGTCGCCCACGGCTTCATGTCGCCCAGCGACGAGCCGAACAGGTCGTTGCCGAAGTAGAGCCGCGTCTCCTTCACCTCGGCATTGAGGCCTTCGAGGCTGGGCGGCGCATTCGGGGTGAATTCGGTCGGATCAAGATCGGCGAGGTCGACTGGATCCTCCATCGAGATTTTCGGATTGAGTTCGAGCGACAGCGAAATGTCGTGTTCGGGAAACGGCTCGGAATGCATCGCGGCCGCGATCTCGTCAGGCTTCGCGCCTGGCGCATTGCGCCGCTGCGTGTCGCGCGCGATGTCGGCGAGCACCACTGTCTGCGCGTCGGGCAATTCGTTCTCGGTATGATCGTTGGACTCAAGCTCGCCGGTCCTGGCGCGAGCCGGCATGATTGTCTGCCCGGGCCGCTCCTCGACCGAATGTGCGGGTTGTTCGTGAACTGACGGCTCCGGCGTGCCGGGCACCAGCCGGTCGCCCTTGCCGGCGCGATTGATCGTCGGGAACACGATCTGTTCGTCGCGCCGAGACGCATACGGGTTGATGCCAATCGATCCAACCACGTCGCTCGTCACCGCGAGACTTGCCAGACGCACCAGCGGCGTCTCGGGGATCGCGGTCCCGATCGGACGCGGCAGGCTGAAGGTAGCCGCATGGATCGTGCCGAACGGAGAAGCGATGAGGGGCTCGCGCCAGCGCGCGGCCGTTGCCGGCCGCTGCGCCGCGGGCGCGGCGAGGTCCTGATGGCCGATCTGCGTCGGCGTCAGAACATAAACGAGGATGGCGAGACCGAAGGAGGCAACTTCCGCCCCCTTCGGTCCGTTACGCAACGGGACCATACACTACTCACGCAACGCTACGCACACTCACTGGGGATCGATGATGACGCCGACTTGCTTAAGATCGACTCATCGGCAGACCGCCGATGATTAACCCTTCTGCGGCATTAACCTTGAGATCGCGTTAATCGCGCGTGCGTCGAACTACGAACAAAAACTTTTCGCGACCGAGGCAGCGAAGTTCCTGCGACGCTGCGTATTCAAGCGTTACTTATGCGGCACTTCACTTCGCGGAGCAGGCGC
>CAWDCA010000022.1:0-81993 GCA_963800695.1 uncultured Alphaproteobacteria bacterium
GGTGATGTTGGAATTGATCAGCCAGATCTCGCCGCGCGAGCGCATCGGCATAGGACTCCGCAATCGCCGCCTTGCCGCTGCGCAGCGACTTCACCTCGCTGCCGGTGAGCGCGATGCCGGCCTCGAACTTCTCTCCGATCTCGTAGTTGAAGCGCGCCTTGCGGTTTTCGGCGACGATCTTGAAACGTGGCTCAGCCTTGGCGGCCATCCGCTCACGATTTCCCGAAACAGGTCGCGGAGAACTTCTTGAGTGCGCGGCGGACCCGATGAGCGGAACCTGTTGTGTCTTGTCGCCGATCGTGACCGTGAGACGGCCCCTTGGAGTTCAGCATCGGCATGAACTCGGCACGGAAAATTCCCAGCGCGCGCAAGTCGATGTTGGTCTCGTAGCGGAACGCCGGCTCATTGGTGAGGTTGTCCATGCCCATGTCGCCGCGCACCGAATATTTCCGTCCCGCGTTGGTCAGCCCCATCACGGTGACAGGCTTGCTGCTCGGCGGCGCCGATGCCGGTAGGTAGATGCCGATCTCCTCGGAGTCGCGCAGGCACGCGACGATGAGGTGGCGCGGCCCGCCCGCGCCTCCGGCGCGTAGCTGAGGATCGCCCGCTTCGGCTTCACGTCGACCGACCAGCCGGCGGGGATGTCCTGCGCGAGTGCGGCGGAGCCAAGACACAGCGCGGCAGAACCAAAAGCGAACCGGACCAATCCTGTCTTTCGAGCCATTTTCAACCTTCCAAGCAGCGGGCATGCTTCGGCCAGCGCAAAGCGCGTTGCGACTGCTGTTTAGTGATCATGCCCAAAATCGGGCAAGACGGCTGAACGCCGCTCTTTTTGGCCCGCCGGATCGAAAATTTGGGCCGTCAGCCGCCGTTCAGTTGATCAAACCGGCATGCACCATGGCCTCGCGCACCGCGGCCTGCGCCTTTCCGGACGCCGGAACCATCGGCAGGCGCACGTGATCGAGCATTTGCCGATCAGCGACATGGCGTATTTGACCGGCGCGGGGCTCGTCTCGACGAACAGATTGATGTGCAGGGGCGCGAGCTTGTCCTGGATCTTCAGCGCCGCCGCGTAGTCGCCGCGCCCGCACGCCGCCTGGAACTCCGAGCACAGCCGCGGCGCGACGTTCGACGTCACCGAGATGCAGCCGTGCCCGCCGTGGGCGTTGAAGCCGAGCGCCGTGATGTCCTCGCCCGACAATTGGTTGAAGTCCGGCCCGCAGGCGGCACACTGCTGCGAGCGCGCCATGTTGGCGGTCGCGTCTTTCACGCCGGCGATGTTCTTAAGTTCGAACAACCGCTTCATGGTGTCGACCGACATGTCGATCACCGAGCGCGGCGGGATATTGTAGATGATGATCGGAATGCCGATGGCGTCGTTGATCGCCTTGTAGTGCTGGTAGAGCCCCTCCTGCGTGGGCTTGTTGTAATAAGGAGTGACCACCAGCACGGCGTCGGCACCCGCCTTTTCGGCGTGCCGGGATAGCTCGACTGCCTCCTTGGTGGAGTTCGAGCCGGCGCCGCCACCACCGGAACCCGGCCCTTGGCCTGGTCGACGCACCACTCGACGACCTGCTTGTGCTCGTCATGCGAGAGCGTCGGGCTCTCGCCCATGGTGCCGACCGGCACAAGGCCGTTGGTGCCCTCGCCGATCTGCCATTCCACCAGATCGCGGAACATCTGCTCGTCGACCGAGCCGTTCTTGAAGGGCGTGACCAGCGCGGTGAACGATCCCCGGAAGTTCGTCTTGGCGGCCATGGCGACGCTCCTTGAGCTATCGGCCGCGTTGCGGGGCGGCCCTTCCGGAAACTATCGGTTCGGCGCGCCCGGCGGAAGCCCGAACGGCGCAGCAATCCGCGGTCATCCTCCGTGTTTATCCGCATGGAGTTCAGCACAAAATCGCCCACCTTTCGCCGCGGTTCGCCCGCAAAGTCGGCCTCAGGCGGGTGGGTTAGCAATTCGTCAACGGGATCGGCGGACAACAGTGACCGGCGCCGGTCGGGCGGCTAGGTTGTTGCCCGGCGGCATGAGATTTTGGGTGTGGCCCGGCACGGGCCGCGAAGGGACGCGGGACGGGATGATTTTGCGCAGTCGGCGCCTGCTCTGGGGATGTGCGGTCCTGGCATTGGCTGTCAGCATGGGTGCGCCCGCGCCGGCCGCGCCGTCCGACAAGGCGAAGCCCGCGGCGGTCAAACCGGACAAGAAGGCTGGCGCTGCCAAGACGAGCACAAAGCCAAAGGCGACCAAGCCTGCGGCGGCCAAGAGCGCGAAGAACAAGTCCGCACAGTCCTCAGCGAAAATCACAGCCAAACCGATCAAGACCAATGCGCCGCTGCCGCGCGCGCGTCCGATCGTTGTTGCATCCGCGGTGCCGATGGCGCCTGCGAGGGCCTCCCTTGCCCCAACGCTGATTCTGCCGACGACCGGCTTCTTGCCGATTGCGCCGGCTACCACGGCGCCGGCCGTTCATGCGCCGGCCTCCGTGCCGACGCCAGTAGCCGCCCTTCCGGCGGCGCCGCTGGCGGCGGCCGAAAGTGCCTCTACCCCTGCCGCCGACATCGCCTTGGTCAAGCAGGCGCTCGATCTCGCCCGCAAGGGCAAGACCAGCGAGGCGACCGCCCTGCAAAAGACCATCGGCGATCCGCTCGCGCGCAAGCTGGTCGAATGGACCATCCTGCGCGCGACGAGAGCGACGCCGGCTTCAACCGCTTCGCGGCGTTCAGCTCCGACAACCCGAGTTGGCCGAACGCCACCATGATGCGGCGTCGCGCCGAAAGCGCGCTGTGGGACGAGAAGCGCGACAATGCGACCGTGCGGGCATTCTTCGACGGCACGAAGCCCTCAACAGCGAAGGGCAAATTTGTGCTCGCGCGCACATTGCTCGCGCAAGGGGATGCGTCGGGCGCGGCGCAGCTCGCGCGCCAGGCGTGGCGCGAGGACACCTGCTCGGCCGCGGTCGAGAAGGCCGTGATGGAATTGTTCGGCGCGATGCTCACGCGCGCCGACCACAAGGCGCGGATGGACCGCCGCTTCTACGACGACGATTCGGACGCCGGCATGCGCATGGCGCAGCTTCTCGGCGGTACCGATCTGCTTATCGGCAAGGCGCGCAAGGCGGTGGTGGACAAGGCCTCCAACACGCGCGCGCTGCTCGATGCGGTCCCGGAGTCGGCGCGCGGCGATGCCGGCTACATTTTCCACAAGGCGCAATGGTTGCGCCGCGACGACAAGCCGATCGAGGCCGCGCGTCTGCTGCAATCCGCACCGCGCAGCGCATCTCAACTCCACAATCTCGAAGACTGGTGGACCGAGCGCCGCCTGGTCGCGCGCAAGCTGCTCGACGAGGGTGAACATCAGGCGGCCTATGTGGTGGCGCGCGACGCACTGCCGCCCACGAAGGACAATCCGCGCGCGGAGCACGAATTCACCGCCGGCTGGATCGCGCTGCGCTTCGTCAACAATCCTTCCGCCGCCTATCAGCACTTCGCGCGCGTCGGCGCCGGCACCTCGAACCCGATCACGCTCGCGCGCGGCGAATACTGGCAAGGCCGCGCCGCCGAAGCTTTGGGACGCAACGGCGAGGCGCGCACGCACTATCAGGCGGCCGCCCAGCACTCGACCGCCTATTACGGGCAGATCGCGCGCGCGCGCCTTGGGATCGGCGAACTTGCCCTGCGCCGTGCGCCGGACATGGGCCATCGTGCGGCTCTGATGAACCTTGAAGTCGTCCGGGCGGTACGCATCCTTTATGAAGTCGAGGCACGTGACCTCGTCATCTCGTTCGTGAGCGATCTTGCCGAGAACGCTCTCGACATCGGCGCGCTCGTCGTCGTGGCGGAAATCGCGCGGCGGTACGACGATGCCCGCGCGATGCTGCTGATCGGCAAGGGTGCGCTGCGCCGCGGCTTCGCACTCGAGTCCTACGCGTTTCCCACCAACGGCATCCCGGAATTCCGCATGGTGGGACCCAATGTGGACAAGAGTGTCGTGTTCGCCATCGCGCGGCAGGAAAGCGCCTTCAATCCCCGCGCCGTGTCCAGCGCGAACGCACTCGGCCTGATGCAGGTGCTGCCCGGTACCGGCAAGCAGATCGCGAAGAAATTCGGCTTTGCGTTCGACCGCAACAAGATGCTCTCCGACGCGTCCTACAACGCCCAGATGGGCGCAGCCGAACTCGGCGACGTGCTGGAAAGCTATCGCGGCTCCTACATCCTCTCCTTCGTCGCCTACAACGCGGGGCGCGGCCGCGTGAAGCAGTGGATCGAGCGTTTCGGCGATCCGCGCGATCCCAATGTCGATCCGATCGACTGGGTCGAGCGCATCCCATTCTCCGAGACGCGCAACTACGTCCAGCGCGTGCTGGAGAACATGCAGGTCTACCGCGCCCAGCTCGGGCAGGGCTCGCGCCTGATGATCGAGGCGGACCTGCGCCGCGGCTCGACCGCCAACTGATTGCAAAGCCACGCCCCTCGCCTATGCTTCCCCTCTAGGAAGCAAAAATGGCCGATGGTCTCGTCAACGAATCCGATGCCGGCTTCGTTAGCCGCTTCATAACCGCGCCCGACGGCCTGCGCCTGCATGTGCGCCGCTATGGCGAACGCGGGCGCGGACTGCCGATCGTGTGCCTGCCCGGGCTCACCCGCAACGGGTCCGACTTTCATGAGCTCGCGACCGCGCTGACGGCGGATGCCACGCAGCCGCGACTGGTCATCACGATCAACTCCCGCGGCCGCGGACGCTCCGATCACGATCGCAATCCTGAGAACTATTCGTTTCCGGTCGAGCTCGCCGACGTGCTCGCGGTCATCACGGCGCTCGAGATCGGCCCCGCCATCTTCCTTGGCACCTCGCGGGGCGGGATTCTCACGATGCTGCTCGGCGCCGCGCGTCCGGCGGCGATCGCGGGCGTCATCCTCAACGATATCGGTCCGGTGATCGAAACGAAGGGGCTGGTGCGGATCAAGGGTTATGCCGGCAAGCTTCCGGCACCCCGTAGTTTCACCGAGGGGGGCGAGATCCTGCGCCGGCTGGGCGATGCGCAGTTTCCCGGACTCCCGCCGGAAAGCTGGCTGCGCCAGGCGAAGCAGACTTGGCGGCAGGAAAGCGGCGCGCTGGTGCTGAGCTACGATCCAAAACTGTCAAAGACGCTCGAAAGTGTCGACGTCGAACGCCCCCTGCCCGCGTTGTGGCCGCAGTTCGATTCCCTTGCGCGCGTGCCGCTGATGATCGTGCATGGCGGCAACTCCGACATCCTGACCGCCGCCACCATCGACGCGATGCGCGCCCGCCGGCTCGATATCGACGTGCTCGAGGTGCCAAACCAGGGTCACGCGCCGCTCCTTGCCGAACCCGAAGTGATCGCGCGCATCGCGGCGTTCGTCACGCTATGCGACGTATCGGCGCTTGGATTTTGAAACAGCTGGCTGCACGCGCAGCGTCATGTCGCGTCGCAAAAATCGCGCACCGATATCTTCAAGACCCGCTCGTCGGGTGTCGTGAGGCGATCGCGAACGCAAATCACTTTGCACCGATTCGCTCGATTTTGATCGCGAACGCGTCTTTGCACGCACTTTCGATCCCTCACGGTGAAATTTTTTTTTGCTTGTGAAGAAGTGCCTTTGCGGCACTTCGCGCGCACACCTGTCAACAAGAAACGATCGTGCATGCACCTTCCAACGCGATCGCAATCGGGAAACGTGACAATCAAAAGACCCTTGATTCATGCGGGTTTCTGCGATTGCAGAAAAACCGCAAAGCTAGGGCGAAGTATTCGCATGCTCAGCGCACTCGCACATCGTTTTGCAACATCGTCGATCGAGCGATGTCTTGCGCACGTACTCGCACTGCTCATTTTTTCTTAACGGGATTCGGAGTTTTCTGTTTGCTGCTGTACAAATTGCAGCGTGATGCACATCACTTCGGATGTGTTCACAGCGATACCGCCACTTACTCATTGCTTGGAGGGCAACATGGCGAAGAAAGCGAAGAAGGCTAAGAAGGCGAAAAAGGCGAAGAAGAAGAAGAAGTAGTTTCTTCTCTAACGACGCGATCGACAGCGATGTCGACGCAGCGTCGCAAGGCTGGCGAGGCTGATGGCCAGTAAGCGCAAATGCTTCTGCAAGTGGCCACGCCGGCCCTAGTCGACGACTGAGGGCGTCGGCGAAACTGAGGTTCATCCTTCACGGATTCTGGTTTTTGGTCCGGCTTTCACGGGTCGGTCACAGGCTCTCATCGGAGCTGCAAGCACCGGACGATCTCAGTTTCTCGCCGACGCCCTCGGTCGACCTCTAAGAAACAAATCTCTAAAGTCGATGATGATCCCGTGCCCTAAGGCGCGGGATTTGCTTTTTTTGAGCCAACGCGAAAAGAAGCGCCGCCGTTCAGCCCGCCTTGAGGCGCTTGTTGCAGTCGCTATAGAACTTCGGCCACTTCAGCGCGCTGGTCTTGCCCGCGGCCTTCATCTCTTTCCATTCGGCGCTGCATTTCGTCCGCCGTTCCTTGCCGGACATGCCCGACTTGGCCTTCGACTTTTCCTTGGTGGCCATTTCGGCGGCGGCGCGTTCGACCGGCAGGACGACGGTGATGGCCGTTGCGGCCAGGAAGGCGGCCGAAAACGCGAGGCTAAGCGTACGTGTCAACATTGATGGTGCTCCCGAATAGGTGCGCGTCCGTAGCCGGACAACCGACAGTATCCAAAACCGCGAACCGAGGCAAAGCGAGCGCAAAAAATCGGCCTCGCCGGGGCCTGCCGGCGCGGGCTCCCGCGCGGGCCTCAGTTCGCCTTGGTCCAGGTCTGGCTCTTGCAAACGAGACCGCCGAGCGCGCAGCCCTGAAGCTGCAACGAATTGCCGCCCGAATAGGTGAGATTGCCCGAATAGGTCTTGCCGTCCTCGGCGTTATAGACCTGCCCGTTCCACTTGTCGGTACCGGCCGGCTTCATGCCGAGCACGATCTGCACGCCGAGCAGCGGACGGCTGCGCCGGGCCGCATCGGAGTTGTTCTTGTCGGTCTTCGGCTTGCCGGTGTCCGGATCGGTCGGCTCCTTCAGCCACACGATGGTGCCGCACAGCGCGCCGCCGCAATCGGCGACGCGAATGCGCGATCCACCGGTCTGGGTCAGCCATGTCCCGTTCGGGTCGGCGGCGAGCGCTCCCTCAGAGCCTGCCAGCGCCAGCAATGCCGCCACCGCAAAGTACCGTGTCATCTTCATAGGTCTCGCTCCGTGCTTTGGCTTCCACCGCCGACGTTCTCGCATATGAACTGGGGCGGAGAGAAGGCCGTCAAGGCTAGTGTGGGGGTTCAGAAGTCCGCATCATTCCCGCAGCAAGTCCGCAATGCGGACTTCTGAACCAAAGCCACACTAGATCAATTGGTTGCTAGTGTCCTTTCGATTCCGAAGTTCGCATGGAGCCTGCCGCACGTTATGGCGAACTTCGGAATCGGGACACTAGTTGTTGAAACTGCCGGCGGCCTTCCCGACAGCCCCGCATGGAGCAGAACACGGCGGCGGTGCGCAGTGCGGGCGTGGTTACCGGCCCGCGAACCAGCACGGTTAGCGGTGTGTGATCAGATCCCGGAAGGCCCTGGCATTCAGGCGTTTCCGCGCTGGCGGCGCATGACCGGCCAGCACGCCATTCATCTTCGATTCATCGCAACATTTAAGTCCCCGTTCAAAGCTGCTGCCCGATAGTCACGTTGTTCGCAGCGCTCAGGACGTTGCGGGCGTGGGACGTAAACGCCTCAGGGGATGAGGCGCGAAGGGGATAAGGGGAGGCCAAACATGGTCCATTTCGAACTTGCCAACGGCGACACGAGCACCGATGCGCTTTATGAGCTGGCGATGACGCACGCGTCCGGACGTTCGGCTCCGGCCGATCTCGTGTCCGCGCACAAGTGGTTCAACATCGCCGCCATGAAGGGCCACACCGATGCGGCGCGCATGCGCCGCGAGATCGCAGCCGAGATGACGGATGCGGAAATCGGCCAGGCTCAGCGCGCGGCACGCGATTGGCTCAAGAGCCATGCCGAAGCCGCACCCGCGGCTCCGCAATTCCGCGCGGCCGCCTGAGCTACTTGGCTGACCAACCGGCCTGCGCGCTCGCGGCGACCGCGATGCGCCTGAACACGTCCTGCCAATCGCCTTCGCTCGTCTGACGGAACAGGCGCGCGGTCGGGTACCACGGGCAATCGTCGCGCCCGAGCAGCCAGCGCCAGTCCGGGATTTTCCGCAACGCCACGAAGGCCGGCCGCCCAAGCGCGCCGGCAAGGTGCGCGTTCATCGAATCCGACGCCACGATCAGGTCGAGGCTGGCGACCAGCGCGGTGGTGTCGAGGAAGGCTTCATCCCCGGTGTCGGACGCATCCAGCACCTGCTCGATGCGCCCGCGGAACGGCACCTTCGCGATCTGCTCCAGGCCGGGACGCTTCTGGAGCGAAATCAAGCGCATATCCGGCAGATCGGCGAGCGGGGCAAATGCCTCGAGCGGGATCGAGCGGCCACGGTCATGCACGAACCCCGGGCTCCCCTGCCACGAGATGCCGATCTTGAAGCCCGCGCCGAGCTTCGCGCGCCATGTGGAGACGCGCTGCGGGTCCGCCGCAAGATAGGGAGTGGCCGCCGGGATTGTCTCTGGCATGACGCCGAGAACGCCCGGCACGCCCACCAGCATCTGCCAGCGCAACGGGCCCATGGTGGCGAGATCGTTGGTGTCGGTGACGACGCGCTCGATGCCGGCGACGCCGGCAAACATTGACGCGTAAGCCGGCTGCGTCGCGATGGCGACGCGGTGTCCGGCTTTGGCGAGCTCGCTCGCAAAGCGCGCGAACTGGATGACGTCGCCGCGTCCCTGTTCGGTGAACAGGACGAGCAGATCGCCGTTGAGCGGTTCGCCCTGCCAGCGCGGGAACGCGGGCGGGACGAATGTACGCGTTGTGTCGAGGCTTCGCGCTGTCAGCCGCGCACCGTAATGCGGCCAGCCGTCCTGCCAGCGCCCGTGCAAAAGCTCGACCAGCGCGGCGTGATAGCGCACATCATCGTCATCCGGCGCAAGTTCGAGCGCGCGCGCCAGATCGGCGAACGCTTCGTCGAACCGTCCGAGCCGATTGTGCACATAGCCGCGATTGGCATGCGCATGTGCCAGTCCCGGATCGAGCGCAACGGCGGCGGTGAAATCGGCCAGCGCCGCGTCGTTGCGGTCTTCCAGCATCAGCGTCGTGCCGCGCGCGTGACGCGCCGTGGCGTGGTCCGGATGCAACGCGATCGACCGGTCGAAGCTCTCGATCGCCTGGGGCCGGCGCCCGAGGCTCAGCAGGGCAAGCGCGCGATTGAGCCAGGCCTCGGCAAAATTCGGGCTGGTAGCGACCGCGCGCTCGAAACTGTTGAGCGCGAGTTCGGTGCGGCCGAGCCGCTGCTGCGCCATGCCGATGAGATTGTAGGCCGGGGCGTATTTCGGATCGAGCTTGATCGCCTTGCGGCCGAGTTCGATGCCCTCGGTCAGGCGGCCTTGCTGGCACTGAATCGTCGCCAGCAAAAAGAGCGCATCGACATTCTTCTTGTCCTGCGCCAGCACCTGCTCGTAGCGCGCCGATGCCTCGGAGAGCTGTCCCTGCCGATGCAGGGACGTTGCCTCTTGCATCAGGAATGAAGGGGGAGCTTTCATGGCTCGAATTCAATGTCCGAACACGTGAGCGGGATGCAAGGCAGAACCAAGGATTGCCGCCATGGCAGGCTGATGTACCTGCTCAACGATGCCTATATCGGAAGGTCTCTCGACGTCTACGGCGAATATTCCGAGGGCGAGATCGACCTCTTTCGCCAGCTATTGCGACCCGGGGATGTGGCGATCGACGTCGGCGCGAATATCGGCGCCCTGACGGTCGGCATGGCCCGGCTCGTTTCCCCCGGCGGGACGATCGTGGCGTTCGAGCCGCAGCGCGCGATCTTCGACATTCTCTGCAATAATCTTCGCCTCAACAGCCTCGCGAATGTCACCGCATACTGCCGCGCGGTCGGAAACAAGGCCGGCGCAATCCGCGTCCCTCCCCTCGACTATCGGGAGACGGAGAATTTCGGCGGCGTTGCGCTTGGCGGCTCCCGGGGCCAGGAGGTGAGCGTCGTCACGCTCGATAGTCTCGCACTTTCGCAACTGCGTCTCCTCAAGGTGGATGTCGAGGGCATGGAGTTCGAGGTCGTCACCGGAGCACGGGCGACCATCGGCCGCCTGCAACCTGCGCTCTACATCGAAAACGACCGCGCCGATCGCTCGCAACGCCTGATTTCGCTGCTGTTCGATATCGGCTATCGACTGTGGTGGCACATCACGCCACTGTTTAATCCGAAGAATTTCTTCGGCCACTCGCAGGACATCTTCAACAACGCGGTGTCATTCAACATGATCGGTTTTCCGCGCGCCAATCCGCCGGCAATCCAGTTGCCGGAAATTCTCAGCCCGGACGACTTCGCCGGGCAGCGCGATGCGCTTGCGCGTCGCTAATCGGTTCAACCCGGAACGCCGGAGGGACATTCGATGGACGCAAACAGCCAGATCGGTTTTGCGCTGAACCACATTGCCAATTTCTCGGCCGCGACGGTGCAGATGAACCTGCAGCGGTTCTGGACCGAGACGCTCGCGCAGCCCCGTTATGCCGATCCGAAGCGGCTATTGCGCCATGGCTTCAAGGTCTATTCGCAACACGACGAGGACGGCATCCTCCAGGAGATTTTCCGCCGCATCGGTACCGGCCCGCGTACCTTCGTCGAATTCGGCGTGGAGACCGGCGTTGAGTGCAACACCGTGAAGCTGCTGATCGAGGGATGGACCGGGCTGTGGATCGAGGGGAACGCGCAAGCCTGCAAGACGATCGCGTCAAGGTTCGACCCGTTCCTGAAAGACCGCCGGCTTGTCTTGCAGCAGAGCCTGGTGACGGCAGAAAACATCAACACGCTCGTGGAAAATGGCGGACTGAAAGGCGAGATCGACCTGCTCGGCATCGACATCGACTTCAACGACTATTGGGTGTGGAAGGCGATCGAGGCCGTCAGCCCTCGTGTCGTGGTGATCGAATACAATGCCGGATTGCGCCCGCCGATGTCGCTGACCGTTCCCTATCAGCCGAATCACGCCGGTGGCGGCACGAACTTCTTCGGCGCGAGTCTCGAAGCGCTGGTTCGGCTCGGACGCACCAAGGGCTATCGCGTGGTCGGGTGCAATATTTCGGGTTCGAATGCTTTCTTCGTGCGCGAGGATCTGTGTGCAGATCATTTCATCGAGCCCGCGACCGCGGAGGAGCATTACGAGCCGCCGCGCCATTTCTTTTCGTTCTTGCTCGCCGGCCCTCAAGCTCCGCAGCCCGGGCCTTACGTGGCTGTGTAGCAATGCGTTCCGCCGCGTCGCCGCGCGCCTTGTCAAGGATGTGGTGCTCGGGCATACCGGCCGCGCCGGAGAGGTGGCCGAGTGGCTGAAGGCGGCGGTTTGCTAAACCGTTATACGGGGAAACCCGTATCAAGGGTTCGAATCCCTTCCTCTCCGCCAGTTCCCGATCATCCGTTCCGGCTACGCACGCCTGCTTTTGTCTGGCTCGCCGATCGTTTTCGAGGGAATCGAATCGGTGCACGCGAACAGGGCGCAAGAGTAGGTTCCGATGCGCACACCGATTGCCCACCGAAAGGGCGCGTGCCCGCGCGGCGCGGTTGACAAGTGGACGCTCGGCCATGCTTCCGGGGGCTTTATCGAGCTCTGATAATATGTTGATTTCAAAGACAGTTTCGTGTTTTCTCGGCTGCACGTTCTGGTCCCTTTCGTGACCCCGTTCGGCGAGTGCCATTTGTGCAACACCTGCCTGAAAACGCGCTTCGAGGCCTGTGATTCGGCGGTTTTTTCGTTGTGTGTGCAACTGTCGTGGCTCAGGTTGAACACGCGACGGAGGGGGGCATCCCCAAGTCGCCCCGTCCGGGTCAACTGGATCGAGCCGCAAGGTGAGAAACGGAAAAGCCGGGTGGTTTCGCGGGGAACGATTGGGGTCCTTCCAGGGTGTTTCGGCACCGGACGAGCGGAACCCTCCCACACTAAACAAACTTGGAGGTCACGATGAAGATGGTGAAAAGCCTTCTCCTCGGTTCCGCGGCGGGTCTCGTTGCGGTCGTTGGAGCACAGGCTGCCGATCTTCCCGTTAAGGCCAAACCGGTCGAATACGTGAAGGTTTGTAGCATCTACGGCGCCGGGTTCTTCTACATTCCCGGAACCGATTCCTGCATCAAGATCGGCGGATGGATTCGCGCCGAATACGGTTTCCAGACCGGCAACTCCGAAGTCCCTTATCACATGGGCGGCGGCGGCCTGAACAACCGCATCAATTCGAACGAGATCAACATGCGTGCGCGCTGGGTGACCTCGCTCGACGTTCGCACCCAGACTGAGTATGGCACCCTGCGCGCCTATACCCGCGCCGGCTTCCAGACCACGACGGGTGAGACGACTCAGGGCCGTATCTACACCGAGCGTGGTTTCATCCAGTTCGCTGGGTTCACCCTCGGCAAGTCGCAGTCCTACTTCGACTTCTTCGGCGGCGCGTTCAGCTACGGCATCTCCTACAACGGTGCTGCCTCGGCCACCGGCGCTGCCGGCGTCCTGCTCGCCGCTTACACGGCGACGTTCGGCAATGGCTTCACCGCCACCCTGTCGATCGAAGACCAGACCAGCCGTCGTGGCGCGGTGTGGGATGCCAGCAACGACGCGACCAACGCGCTCGTGATCGGTGCGATGCCCGGTCCGAACTCGCTTGTCAGACTCGTACACCACCACGGCCGGCACGGTTAACGCCGGCGACTACGGCGCACAGGGCGTTCCCGACATCGTCGGTTCGCTCCGTGTCGACCAGGCTTGGGGCTCCGCACAGATCGCGGGTGCTCTGCACCAGGTTCGCGCCGGCTACTACGGCAACAACACGACCGGCGCTGGCGCAAACGTGCTGGGCGTGAACTCGGCGTTCCTTGCTCCGGGCGATGTCTGGGGCTGGGCGGCGGCGGCGGGTATCGTGATCAACCTGCCGTGGGCCAAGGGCGACAAGTTCTACATCGAAGGCACCGTGTCTGAAGGTAACGCCAGCTATGTTGGCTGGTCCGACAGCGTCGGCACGACCAACAAGTACAATCGCTTCAACGGCGCGAACGTAGCGGCGGCTTGGGCGATCAACTCCATCTTCGGCACGCTTGTGTCGACTGGTGGCGCGAGTGGCCAGCAGCTGACGCGGTTCTGGTCGATCAACGGTGCTCTCGAGCACTATTGGACCCCGGCCCTGCGTACGTCGATCTTCGGCAACTACACGGCCGCGGATTACAACGCAACGGCCACCACGCTGTTCTGCTCCTCACCGCAGAGCCCGGTCCGCCGCATTGCTGCTCCGAACGTGCCGCTCACCGGCGCGACGGTTGTGGCGGGCTGCGATCCGGACTTCAACGTCTGGTCAGTCGGCACGCGTACCATCTGGAACCCGGCGCCGCAGTTCGATATCGGCCTGGAAGTGATGTACTCGCGCGTCGAGACGAAGCACGATCCGAACCAGATGGTGTTCAACTTCGCGGGTTCCGGCGGCCGTGCTGTCGGCGTCTACCAACCGTCGAGCGAGAACGTCTGGGCGTCGATCCTGCGCTTCCAGCGTAACTTCTGGCCATGATCGATTGATCATTGCTGGATCAGCTACAGCCCCCGGCCTCACGGCCGGGGGTTTTTTCATGATGCGAGGTGGCGCGACCAATTCGCGACAAGCCGGAGCGCGTCCTCACCTTCGCCACAGCCAACCAGGCCCGGCGTGGGCTGCCGGACCAACGACAGTTGAAAGGTGCGCGTTAGCACAAGGAAAGATTTCGCCCAACGCGGTCAGGGAGCAGGCTGCGTGCCCGCCCCTCCTTTCTTGATCCAGAATTGATACATGCCAAGAAACGTATGCGGGCGTGCCTGCTCGAACGCATGCCAACGGTCGAGGTCCGTCATCGTCAGGTCATCGGGGTTGGCCGCCGCATATTGCCCGGCGGTGGCACCGGAAAACTGGAATCCCAGGAATTCGAGTCCGGTCTCGCGGATGAACCGAGCGATCTTTGGAATGGTGAGACATTGCTCCGACACGTGAAACAGGAGATCGCGGCACTCGCTCATGCTGAAAAAGTCAGGAAACGTCAGGTTGATTCGAATCGGCGCGTCTTCGGGCAGCGCTGCGATAGCGGCGCGGGCGCGGCGAATACCCGCCGCATCGGACGTGAAGCCATGCTCTGCAATGAACGCACGGCACGCCGTTACCTCGGTGCGGGCAAGTTCGCTGTATAATCCGAGCAGCATGAGCCCGCCGGGACGGAGCAGATCGAGTAGCCGGCTCCACGCGCCGAACGGTTCCGCCATATGGTGCAGCACACCGCCCGCCTGGATCACGTCGAACTGACGGTCAAGTTCACCGAGCCGCAGAATGTCGGCCTGCCCGTAGTCGATGTTGCGGAGCCCGAGTTCGGCCGTCTTTCGCGCGGCGTAGCCAAGACTTGCGCGGCTAAGATCGACGGCAAGGATGCGCGCTGATGGCACCCGCGCGGCAAACTCCACCGGTTGCTGCCCCGTGCCGCAGCCCGCGATAAGCACTTCCAGTGGCGCTCGATCGATCGGAGTGAGCCGGGCGGATGGCATCATCGAGCGCAGGTAAGCGTCGAAGGATATCGGCTGGCCACCCGGTGTCGTCTTGATCCAGCGCGGAAACGGGTTCTCCTCATATTGCTGCCGCACCGCGAGCGATGTCGTGTCATCGATCGAGGTGAGTTGCGGTACAGCGGCCGCCATGACGCGCTCGCTCGCAGGTTCGCGGACTTGCTGTGCAATGACGGCCTCCAGCGCCGTACTCGACTGCTGATCCAGCAGGCGGTCATGCCCAGGCTGGAGATTGAGCGGGCCGTAGCATGCGATCGTTGCGACAAGTAACGCGGGCGGCGTGATGCCTGCAACAGAAATGTCCGCGAACCGTTGGCGCAGCTTGCGTACGTCTGCCTCCTCGGCGGCATCCAGATCGAGCACGTATTCATTGATGAAGCACTGGCGCGCCAGACTGCATGCGAAGGGCAGCAACGCAGCCGCCTCTGGATCGGACGGAGCCTGCTGGCAAAGAGCCAGAATACCTCGACGGGCCGCAGTGAGAAGCGCCTCAAGCTGCGCATCGGCCACGGGCGTATTTTCGAGCAGCGCCCCAAGCAACGCGTCAGTCGCGAGCGCCCGCAATTCCTGCGGTGCGAGCGCACGACCCCGCTGCGGCACGGCCGCGAGTGCATCAGCAACGGGCCCCTTGTCCTTCAGAAACGCCGCCGCAAAGGGGGCAAAGAGGCTCGGACGGCTCCACGGCTCGCGTAAGGCCGCACCCAGCACGTCGCGCAATTGGGGAACGTTCGGGCACTTGTTCAGCCCGCGTGCGCAGGAGACGAACAAGTCTTTCGCTTCCCGCGTCGGCCGGAGCGTGAGCGCCTTGCACAATAGCGTCATCGCGGCGAATGCGTCGTCCCGCATGAGAAGGGCGAGCGCCGAACCGACAATCGCCTCACTGAAATCCGGGCGCAGGTCGAGAGCCTGACGATAACGTTGCAGCGCAGGTTCGATACGGCCGCGTGCGAGCAGCGTTCCTGCGAGATTGTTGAGTGCCTCGGGATAGGCAGGACGCAGGGACAGCGTCCGCTCGTAGAGGATGATGGCTTGGTCTGGACGGCCGCGCGCGAGGTGCACATTGGCGAGATTGAAATGGGCCTCCGCCAGATTTGGTGCCAGTTCGATCAGCCGCTCATAAGCGGCTTGCGCGTCCGCTAACCGGCCAAGAGCCTTGAGGCCGTTTCCCAAGTTAAGGTGAGCCTCGGCAAAATTTGACTGCAATGCGATGGCGCGCTCGTTGTGCAAGACGACGTCGGCAAATCGTCCAAGCTGAGCCATGGCGAGGCCCAGATGATAATGCCCTTGGGGATTGCGCTCGTGCTGCGCCAGCGAGCGTCCGATGAGATCCGCCGCGGCCTCCGCGCGGCTTAGCTGCAGCAGCAGAAGACCGAGATAGTGAAGGCTGCCGGCGTGGAGCGGATCGACCGCCAGGAGCTTGCGGTAAGCGGCTTCAGCCTCGGGAAGACGTCCCTGTTGATGCAGCTTCACCGCCGAACCGAAGAGCTCCTCCGGGGCGTGTTGCGATGGGGAGCGTGGGAACCAGTCAGTCATTTGGCCTTCAGTCGCCCCGGCGGTATGTCGCCCAGAAGGTTCCGTCGGCGATGATGTCGGTCGTCCTTTCGCGCGCCAGCCGGCCGTCCCTGACAGGCTCGAACTCGGCCGAAAGCATCGACCTGATGTCGAGGCCGTCGTTCACCCAGCCCATCTCCACTGTCGGGATCGAGCGCACATTGCCGTTGACGGCGAACAGGTTTCCGCCGGGCTTGAGCGCCGCGCGGATGAGCGCCATGTCGTGTGCAGGCGCCGCGCAGTGCTGCAGCACCCAGATCGAGAGCACCGTGTCGAAAGTCAGGCCGCGCGCGATGAGACCTTCGAGCATCTCGTGTGAGCACGACATGAATCGATCCGTGCGGGTGTAGATCACCGACAAAGCGCGCATGCTCGGGCTGATGTCGATACCGACAATGCGGCAATTGTGTCGCTTGATCAGCTCATGGGACATCCGTCCGATGCCGCAGCCATAATCGAGCAGAAGCAAGTCCGCCGTGATGTCGAATTGCTCGGCGATCAAGTCTGCGAGATACGGCGTCTCCTTCTCCCAGCGATCCGCCGTGGTCGCCCCCTCGGGTGTCATGATGATCGCCATCGCCTGCGCGATGTCGTTCACGTTGAAAACTTGCGGATTGTAGGTGGGCTGCTGCATGAAAGGCTTGTCCCCGAACGGAAACGGCCGGTCAACCCGCGCTGGGCCGCAGGCGGGTCAGATCCCGAGCTTGGCCTTGAGCAGGTCGTTCACGGTCTGCGGGTTGGCCTTGCCGCCCGAGGCCTTCATCACCTGCCCGACGAACCAGCCGGCAAGCTGCGGCTTCGCCTTGGCCTGCGCGACCTTGTCGGGATTTGCCGCGATGATCTCGTCGATCACTTTCTCGATCGCGCCGGTGTCGGTGACCTGCTTCATGCCGCGCGCTTCGACGATCGCGCGCGGGTCACCGCCCTCGCTCCACACAATTTCGAACAGGTCCTTGGCAATCTTGCCCGAGATCACCCCCTCCCCGATCAGGTCGAGAATCACGCCGAGCTGCGCGGCGGACACAGGCAAGTCCGCGATATCCTTGCCTTCTTTGTTGAGCCGGGCGCCTAGGTCATTGAGTACCCAGTTTGCCGCAAGCTTGGCATCTCGGTCCTTCGCGACCTGTTCGAAAAAGTCCGCAGTCGCCCGTTCATTGGTGAGCATCTGAGCGTCATACAACGACAACGCATGGTCCCGAATGAAACGTTCCATCTTGGGACGTGGTAACTCAGGCAAATTCAACTTCAATGCATCGACGTCTATCTGCGTCAGCTCCAGTGGCAACAGATCCGGATCGGGAAAGTATCGATAGTCATGCGCCTCTTCCTTCGAGCGCATTGGGCGCGTTTCACCCTTGTCGGGATCAAATAACCGCGTCTCCTGATCAATTGTCCCTCCGTCCTCAAGGATGTTGATCTGGCGCCGCGCCTCGTGCTCGATGGCATCGCCGATAAAGCTGATCGAGTTCATGTTCTTGATCTCGCAGCGCGTGCCGAGCGGCGCGCCCGGCTTGCGCACTGAGACGTTCACGTCTGCGCGGAGCGAACCCTTCTCCATGTCCCCGTCGCAAGTGCCGACGTACCGGAGAATTCGCCGAAGTTCAGCGATGAAATTCATTGCGTCTGTATCTGAACGTATGTCGGGCCTCGACACGATCTCCATGAGCGCAATGCCCGAGCGATTTAGGTCCACTTTCGACATCGTCGCATGCTGATCGTGGAGCAACTTGCCGGCATCTTGTTCTAAGTGGATGCGCTCTATGCCAATTGTGACGAACGTGTTGTCGTCCGAGGGTATGCGTAGTGCTCCCTCACCGACCACGGGCTGCTTGTATTGGCTGATCTGATAGCCCTGCGGCAGATCGGGATAGAAATAGTTCTTCCGGTCGAACACCGATTTCAGATTGATCTGGCAGTTCAAAGCGAGCCCGGTGCGCACGGCCTGACGCACGCATTCGGCATTGATCACCGGCAGCATGCCGGGCATCGCGGCATCGACCAGCGAGACGTGATCGTTCGGCTCGGCCCCGAACCCGGTCGAGGCGCCGGAGAACAGTTTCGCCTTGGAGGTGACCTGCGCATGCACCTCCAGGCCGATCACGACTTCGTAGCCGCCAATGAGCTTCGTTTTCGCGGTTTCCATAGATTCGCCGTCAAATCTCACGCGGTCTGCCACACGGAACCGGGGAACCGCCGCACCGCACAAATCGTTGCACTATGAATTAGCGGAGCACGCCATGACTGACAACAACGCCACACCGCCCAAAGGCGCGATCGGCCTCATTATCGGTGGGGTATTCGCCGTCGCGGCGGCGTTTTTCATCCTCACCGGCGGCGAACTCGGCGGTGAAAAGAAGATTCATGGCGATGCGGACCTTCCACCCGTCGCGTCAGGAACCACCAAGTAGCGCACCGGCGATTGTCGCCCATTCCTGGTCCAGCTTGCCGCTCGCAACCGGCTGGCCGGCGGCGCGGTACCAATAGCCCGCGTTCGGCAGATCGCCTTCCACGCGATGCAGGTAGGCGTGCACCCATGCGGCCTCGCGCGAGTCGTCTTTCATCACGATGGTATGCGCCCTCTCCCACTCGCCTTTCGCCGCCCACCACAGCGCTTCCACGGGCGGCGCGAGATCGCGCGGCGGCGTCGCGTTGGCGGCCGATGCGGTCAATTCGGCGAGAGTCACCACCACCTCTCCGGCGCGAAATGTCCCGCCGCGTCCTCGATCTTATGCCCGAGCGCGAACAGCGTCTCCTCGTCGAACGGCTTGCCGATCAGTTGCAGCCCGAGCGGCAAGCCTTGGCGGTCGAGTCCCGCCGGCACCGCGATGCCCGGCAGTCCCGCCATGTTCACCGTCACGGTGAACACATCGTTCAAATACATCTCGACCGGATCGGCGCCGCCCTTCTCGCCTATGCCGAACGCGGCTGACGGCGTCGCCGGTGTCAGCATCGCGTCGATCCCGGCATTGAAGCAATCCTCGAAGTCGCGCTTGATCAGCGTGCGCACCTTTTGCGCGCGGATGTAGTACGCGTCGTAATAGCCGGCCGAGAGCACGTAGGTGCCGATCATCACGCGCCGGCGCACCTCCTTGCCGAACCCTTCCGCGCGCGTGCCCTCGTACATGCCGATGACGTCGCGCCCCGGCACGCGCAGCCCGTAGCGCACGCCGTCATAGCGCGCGAGGTTCGACGAGGCCTCGGCGGGCGCCACGATGTAGTAGGCGGGCAGCGCATATTTCGTGTGCGGCAGCGAGACGTCGACCATCTCGGCGCCGGCGTCCTTGAGCCACGCGATGCCCTGCTGCCACAGCGTCTCGATCTCGCCCGGCATGCCGTCGAGGCGGTATTCCTTCGGAATGCCGATCCGCATGCCCTTCACGGGACGCGCAAGTGCGGCCTCGTAATCCGGCACCGGCATGTCAACGCTCGTCGTGTCCTTCGGATCGTGCCCCGCCATCGAGCGCATCAGCAGCGCGGTATCGCGCACCGTGCGGGCGATCGGACCGGCCTGATCGAGCGAGGACGCGAACGCCACGATGCCCCAGCGCGAGCAGCGGCCGTATGTCGGCTTCAAGCCAACCGTGCCGGTAAAGGCGGCTGGCTGGCGGATCGAGCCGCCGGTATCGGTCGCAGTCGCACCCAAACACAGATGCGCAGCCACCGCCGAAGCGGAGCCGCCGGACGAGCCTCCCGGCACCAGAAACGCGCCTTCGATCTTGCCGCCCGATGCCGCGCCGACATTCGAGCCCCGTCGCCGCCACGGATTCACGACCGGCCCGAAACACGAGGTCTCGTTCGACGAGCCCATCGCGAACTCGTCATTGTTGAGCTTGCCGAGCATTACGGCGCCGTCGCGCCACAGGTTCGCCGTGACGGTCAACTCGTAGGTCGGCGTGAATTCGCCGAGGATGCGCGAGCCGGCGGTCGTGCGCGTACCCTTGGTGCAGAACAGATCCTTGATCCCGAGCGGAATGCCTTCGAGCGGCCCGCCCTCACCTTTCTGCAGTCGCGCGTCGGACGCGCGCGCCATCTCGCGCGCATGCTCCGGCGTTTCCTTCACGAATGCATTGAGCGCGCGCGCTGCCTCGACCGCGCCGATATGCGCGTCGGTCAGCTCCGTGGCGGTGATGTCTTTCTTGCGCAGACGGTCGCGCGCTTGCGCGAGCGTGAGCGATGTGAGGTCGGTCATTCGGGAGCGTCGCACACGAAATTGTTCTTGGGTTCAGGCTTCTTGAGTTCGGATGGCGCCACCTGCCGGATCAGGACCGTGCCGTCGGGCTGCTCCTCGCGATAAAGCTCGCCCGGCTGCGGCAGGCCCATCGTGCGCAGGTCATCCGCCGTATGCCCGGCCGGCATCTGCCCGGTGGAGATGATGTCCACCAGCGCCCAGATGCGCTCCTGATCGGCCTGCTGGCATGCCCAGCACATCGCTATTCCACCACTTTGGGAACGAGGAAAAAATGATCCTCCGTCGCGGGCGCGTTCTTCACGATGTCGTCCGCGATGCCGCCGTCGGTTACCATGTCCTCGCGCTTCTTCATCGCCATCGGCGTCACCGACGTCATCGGCTCGACGCCCTCGACATTCACCTCCTGCAATTGCTGGACGAACGCCAGCATGGCGTTGAGCTCGCCCTTCAGGTGCTCGACCTCGTCATCCTTGACCGCAATCCGCGCCAGATGCGCGATGCGGCGGACGGTGGCAGTATCAACGGACATGCAAAACCTCGCTCCCACAAGGGATTAGCAGAGCCGCAAAGCGCGCCGCAAGCCGCCTGCTTGCACCGCCGCACGATGATCCTTGCGCCCCGCATGGTTGTGGGCGGCCCCAGCACCCCAATATAAGGAACGAACACCGAAAGGCCCCGCCATGGACGCCCCCAACCCCTCCTCCACCGTGACATTCGCGAACCGCACGCCGCTGCGCATCGGCGCGGTCGGCCTCAAGGCGCGCGACCTCTCGCGCCTCACCGATTACTACACGCAGGCGATCGGCCTCGACGTGCTCGACCGCGATAGCAAGACCGCGCGGCTCGGCGCGGGCGGCGTGACGCTGCTCGAACTCGAAGCCGCGCCGAGCGCCACGCCCGACGATCCGCGCACCGCCGGCCTCTATCACACGGCGTTCCTGCAGCCGACGCGCGGCGATCTCGCGCGCTGGCTGGTGCATGCGGCGCAGAACCGCGTGCAACTCACCGGCGCCTCCGATCATCTCGTCAGCGAAGCGATCTATCTCGACGATCCGGAAGGCAACGGCATCGAGGTCTATCGCGACCGCCTCCCCGAAGAGTGGCGCTGGAGCGGCGACCGCATCCAGATGGCGACCGACCGGCTCAATCTCGACACCCTTGCGGCCGATGCCGGCAACACCGCATACGCCACCGCGCCCGCCGGCCTGCGCGTCGGCCACATTCACTTGCGCGTCGGCGACCTCGCGCCCACGCAGCAATTCTACTCCGACATCGTCGGCCTCAATCCGACCGCGGGCCGCGGCGGCGCGCTGTTCATGTCGTCCGGGCGCTACCATCATCACGTCGGCAGCAATGTCTGGCATTCGGCCGGTGCCGGAAAGCGCGACGACGATCGCGCGGGGCTTTCATGGTTCACGATTGAAGCGGCCGATACCGCGGAACGCGACGCCGCACTGGCGCGCCTGAAGGCCGCGAACGTGCCATTGGCCGATTCGGCGCACGGTGCGGAAGCGCGCGATCCGTTTGGGACCCGGGTGCGGTTCTCGACCTAGCACCCTATATGGAGGCTATGGGCACGCCCTCAAAAGGGAGGCGTTCGATGGAACGGCTGTTTTTCGTCTGCCCGGCCACGCGGCGCACGGTGGATATCGGTGTCGAGACCGAAATCGGAACTCTGCTGCGGATCAAGTCCGATAAAGTCCGCGCCGAGTGTCCGTCTTGCGGCAAGGTCCACGAATGGACCGTGCGTGACGCCGCGTTGCCGCAGGCGGCCTGACTACCGCGCGAGCTTCGTCATCGCGGCGGCGGCACCGAACACGGTGAGCATCACCAGCGCCATCACGCCGCCGACAACAATCGGAACGGAATCGGCCGTGCGCGATGGGACCAGCATCAACGCGCGCGTGCGCTGCCGCGCGAAGAATCCCCCGACCGGTACCACCGCAAGCGCATCGCGCGCCCGCTCGATCTCGGCGATATCACGCATCAGCTGGCTCTCTGGCACTGTGTGTGCAACAGGCGCCATCATGGGCGGCGCATCGCGCGCCCGCTCGATTTCGGCGATGTCACGCATGAGCTGACTGTCGGAGAGCGGGGCTTTCACGGGTGCGGCGCTGACCGGCGCAGCCGCCTCGACAGCCGTGTTCGCTGTCATGGACTGCGCCCAGGCGTTCACCCATTCCAGCTGTCCGGCATCGTCCCGGTCGCGCCCCATGACATTGCCTCTGATGAAGAGCAGCCTATGGTTATGGGAAGCCGTCACGCCGCGCGACGTTTATCCTTTGTAAACCTTAATCGCGGCATCGCGCGGATCAATGTGCTAGCCATTCAGTATGCCGGTGCTGCCGCTGATCGAGATCGCTCCGCTGCTCGGCGCGCGCGGCGCGCTGATTGGCCTCGACCTCGGCACCAAGACCATCGGGGTGGCGGCGAGCGATCCGGACCGGCGGCTGGCGACCGGCGTCACCACCGTTACGCGCAAGGCGTTCAAGGCCGATGCCGCCGTGGTGCTCGCACTTGCGGCTGAGCGCCGTGCGGCGGGTTTTGTTCTCGGCCTGCCGATCAACATGGACGGCTCCGAAGGGCCGCGCGCGCAAGCGACCCGCGCCTTCGCGCGCAATTTCTCCAAACTGACGAATTTGCCGATCGGGCTGTGGGACGAGCGGCTCTCGACGGCCGCGGTCGAGCGCGGGCTAATCGAAGCCGACATGAGCCGCGCGCGGCGGGCCGAAGTCATCGACCAGCACGCCGCCGCCTTCATTCTCCAGGGCGCGCTCGACCGGCTGGCGCGGCTTTCTCCGCCCGCAGCACCGTAGTGTTGGTGCCTATGCGGACGCAAAAAAAGAGCGGGCCTTGCGGCCCGCCCTTCCCGACACGTTGTCGCCTGCGTTAGAAGCCGCCACCCTGCGTACACGCCACGCGCCGGTAGCCTTCCTGGCAGCGGTTGCTGCTGTAGCCGTAGCTATTGTAGCCGTAATTACCGTAGTACGGTCCGGCCACGGGTGCGGTGTAGTAGGTCGGGCCGCTATCGTACGCGTAGGGCGCTGCGTAGACCGGCTCGTCGTAGTAACCGTAGCCGCCGTAACCGTACGGACGCGCAGCCACCGCTGAGCCGATCAAGGCACCCGCCGCGATGCCCGCGCCAATACCGACGGCCGGGCCCCAGCCATGGTGGCCGCGATGCCCACGCCACTGTGCGGACGCATCCGTTGCACTGGCGGCTGTGATTGCGAGAATGCCCGCGAGGGCCAATCCTGCTGTCCGAAACTTGGTCATTTCTGCTCCATGGGGTTGCGGCCATTCGCGCGGCCTTCCATGGAGGCACAACGCGCCGAAACGGGCGCCGTTCCTGTTTTTATTACGATAACGCCCTGTCGAGCAGTTCCCCGGCCTCCAACTCGGCCAAATCCGAGGTTCCGAAAGTTCCACCGCGAGGCGTGGCAAGCCGGGTCCGGGCGAATGCCTCCGCCACGGCAGGTGCGCTTTCGGTTAACGCAGCAGCAGCAGCCAGCATGGCGAGTTTCTCGACCGCCGCGCGCGCCTTCGCCTCGCCGTCGGGTGCGGCGAGCGTTTTCGCGATGAAGCCGGCGGCGTCCTTTGCGCCCGGCAGATCGCCGTAGGCGCGCACCAGATCGGCCAGCACCGCGCGCGCCGCCTCGCCTTCGCGCGAGAGCGCGCGCAGGACGTCGAGGCACATCACATTGCCCGAGCCTTCCCAGATCGCGTTCACCGGCGCCTCGCGGTAAAGCCGCGCGAGCGGCGTCTCCTCGACGTAGCCATTGCCGCCAAGGCACTCCATCGCCTCATAGATGAAGCCGGGCGCGGTCTTGCAGATCCAGTATTTCACCGCCGGCGTGAGCAGGCGGGCGCGCGCCGCCTCCTTGGCATCCGTGGCCGCAAGATCGAACGACCGGCACAGCCGCATCGTCAACGCGGTCGCGCCTTCGACCTCGAGCGCCATGTCGGCGATGAGCGTGCGCATCATCGGCTGATCGGCGAGCTTCTTCTGGAACACGGTGCGATGGCGCGCATGGTGCAACGCCTGCGCCAGCGCCATGCGCATCATGCCGGCCGACGAGATGATGCAGTCGAGCGCGGGTCAACTGCACCATCTCGATGATGGTGCGCACGCCGCGGCCCTCCTCGCCGACGCGCCACGCGAAGGCCTGTGCGAACTCGACCTCCGACGACGCATTCGAGCGGTTGCCGAGCTTGTCCTTCAGCCGCTGGAAATGCAGGCCGTTGACCGAGCCGTCAGGGCGGAAGCGCGGCATCAGGAAACAGGTCAGCCCGCCCGGCGCCTGCGCCAGCACCAGGAACGCGTCGCACATCGGCGCCGACATGAACCATTTGTGCCCGGTGATGGTGTAGCCCTCCGCGGAGGCAATCGCGGTCGTGGTATTGGCGCGCACGTCGGTGCCGCCCTGCTTCTCGGTCATGCCCATGCCGAGCGTGATGGAGTCCTTCTCCCACCACGGGATG
The DNA here is from genome assembly GCA_963800695.1 of uncultured Alphaproteobacteria bacterium. GTDB lineage: Bacteria > Pseudomonadota > Alphaproteobacteria > Rhizobiales > Xanthobacteraceae > PALSA-894. Next base: position 24,907 of record CAWDCA010000022.1, read on the forward strand.
AAGCGCGGGTCATAGGTGCGCGCGGTGATCTTGGCCGCCAGCTTCTGCAAGACGGAGGCTCGACTGCGAGCGCGCCGACGCAGGCGCGCGTCATGGTGATCGGGCACATGTGGCCGTTCTCGACCTGCGCCACCATGAAGTACCGCGCGGCGCGCGCGACCTCGGATGGCGCGCCGCGCGCGCTTCCCGTCCGGGGTCCAGGTCGAGGCATGCAGGCCGGCCTTCATGCTCTCGGCCATGAACGCGTGATAGGCCGGGTGGAACTCGATCGTGTCGCGGCGGAAGCCCTTGGTGTCGAAGATCTTCAGCTTCGGCGTATTCTCGTTGGCGAGGCGCGCCGCATCGAACATCGCGGCCGTGCCCCAGTGGCGGCCGAATTCCGACAGCGCCGCGGCCTCGCTCCTGCGCCGTTTGCCGCACCGCGTCGCGCAAGGCCCGGTCGCTCGCGAACAGATCGACATCCTCGTAGGGCGGCGATTGGTTGAGGATATCGTGGCTTTCGAAGCGCGGCTGGACCGTCATGGCTGATCTCCCGGCGCACGTATTTTACCATGCCGCCGCAAGGCCTGTGGACCCCTGCGCCGCGCCACGGCCTTGCCCCGCCCGTCCGACTCCGCCTATAGGGGTCGCTTTAATGAACATCGCCACGAAGTCCTCGTTCGTCCTCAGCCGCCGTCATCTGCTGGGGATCGAAGGGCTTTCGCCGGACGAGATCAACGGCCTGCTCGATCTCGCCGACGAATATCGTCGACCTCAACCGCCAGATCGAGAAGAAGCGCACCACGCTGCGCGGGCGCACGCTGATCAACCTGTTCTTCGAGGCCTCGACCCGCACCCAGTCCTCGTTCGAGCTCGCCGGCAAGCGGCTCGGCGCCGACGTGATGAACATGTCGGTCGGCAACTCGTCGGTGAAGAAGGGCGAGACGCTGGTCGACACCGCGATGACGCTCAACGCCATGCACCCGGACATCCTGGTGGTGCGCCATCACGCATCCGGCGCGGTCGAACTGCTGGCGCAGAAGGTCGACGGCTCGGTGATCAATGCCGGCGACGGCGCGCACGAGCACCCGACGCAGGCGCTGCTCGATGCGCTCACGATCCGCCGCAACAAGGGCCGCATCGAGCGGCCTGACGGTCGACGATCTGCGGCGACATCCTGCATTCGCGCGTCGCGCGCTCCAACATCATCCTGCTCAACACGCTCGGCGCGCGCGTGCGCGTGGTCGCGCCCTCGACGCTGCTGCCGCCGGGCATCGAGCGCTTCGGCGTCGAGGTGTCGCGCGACATGCGCGAAGGGCTCAAGGGCGCCGACATCGTGATGATGCTGCGCCTGCAGCGCGAGCGCATGAACGGCTCGTTCGTGCCGTCGACGCAGGAGTACTTCCACTACTACGGCCTCGACCAGAAGAAGCTCGGCTACGCCAAGCCCGACGCGCTGGTGATGCATCCGGGCCCGATGAACCGCGGCGTCGAGATCGACTCGGCGGTCGCCGACGGCGCGCAATCGCTGATCCGCGAACAGGTCGAGATGGGCGTCGCGGTGCGCATGGCGGTGCTCGAAGCGCTCTCGCGCAACCTGCCGAATGCGTGACACGCTCAGATGCTGCTCGCGATGCGCGCCGCCCCGATCCTGCTCGCCAATCGCCCGGATCGTCGATCCGTCGCGCGATCTCGATTTCGCCGGCGACCTGCTGATCGCCGAAGGCGTGATCCGCGACGCCAAGCGCGGCATCCACGCGGCCGGCGTGCCGGAAGGCACCGAGGTCATCGATTGCGACGGCCGGCTCGTCGCGCCCGGCCTGGTCGACATGCGCGCCTTCATCGGCGAGCCCGGCGCCGAATATCGCGAGACGCTCGCCTCGGCGAGCCAGGCCGCCGCTGCCGGCGGCGTCACCACCATCGTTTGCCAGCCCGACACCAATCCGGTGATCGACGATCCGGCGATCGTCGACTTCGTGCTGCGCCGCGCGCGCGACACCGCGATCGTGCACGTGCAGCCGATGGCGGCGCTGACCAAGGGCCTGGAGGGCAATGAGCTGGCCGAGATCGGCCTGCTCAAGGCCGCCGGCGCGGTCGCCTTCACCGACGGCGCGAAAAGCGTGCTGAACGCGCAGGTGATGCGCCGCGCGCTGACCTACGCGGGCGACTTCGACGCGCTCGTCGTGCATCACACCGAAGACCCGAACCTGATCGGCGACGGCGTGATGAACGAGGGCGAGTTCGCCGCGCGCCTCGGCCTGTTCGGTATCCCGAAGGCCGCCGAAACGATCATGCTGGAGCGCGACATGCGCCTCGTCGCGCTGACCGGCGCGCGCTACCACGCGGCCTCGATCACCTGCGCGGAGTCGCTCGAGCGTGCTGCGGCGCGCCAAGGAGGCCGGGCTGCGCGGTGACGGCGGCGGCCTCGGTCAATCATCTGACGCTGAACGAGATCGACATCGGCGCCTATCGCACCTTCTTCAAGGTGTCGCCGCCGCTGCGCGCCGAGGACGATCGCGTCGCGCTGGTCGCAGGCGCTGGGCGAGGGCCTGCTCGACGTCGTGATGTCGGACCACAATCCGCAGGACGTCGAGACCAAGCGGCTGCCCTTCGCCGAGGCCGCGCCCGGCGCGATCGGGCTTGAAACCATGCTGGCGGCGGGCCTTCGCCTCGTCCACAACGGCGAAATGAAGCTGATCACGCTGCTCAAGGCGATGTCGACGCGCCCGGCCGAACTGCTCGGCCTGCCAGGCCGGCACGCTCAAGCCCGGCAGCCCGGCCGACGTGATCGTGGCCGACATCGACGCGCCCTGGGTGCTCGATCCGGCCGAGCTCAAATCGAAGTGCAAGAACACGCCGTTCGACGAGGCGCGGCTGCAGGGCCGCGTGCTGCGCACCATCGTTGCCGGCCGCACGGTGTTTGAATACGCTTCGAGGTGATGACGTGACGCCCTGCCTTATCGCGCTGCGGCACTCGTCATTCGGCTATCTGCTCGGCTCGATCCCGTTCGGCCTCATCTTCACGCGGCTCGCCGGCACGCAGGACATCCGCGCGATCGGCTCGGGCAGCATCGGCGCGACCAACGTGCTGCGCACCGGCCGCAAGGGGCTCGCCGCCGCCACACTGATCGCCGACATGCTGAAGGGCACCGTCGGCGGTGCTTGTCGATGCGTTGCTGGTGCGGCCGCGACTGCGGACTTGCTCGCGGGCGTCGGCGCGTTCATCGGCCACCTGTTTCCGGTGTGGCTCAGGTTCAAGGGCGGCAAGGGCGTCGCGACGGGCCTCGGCATGCTGCTGGCGGTGTCGTGGAAGGCCGCCGCTGGTCGCTTCGCGGTGATCTGGCTCGCGGTTGCGGCGGCCTCCCGCTATTCCTCGCTCGCCTCGCTCATCGCGGCGCGCGCGGCGCCGGTCATTCTCTGGTTCATCGGCACACCACCCGAGGCGCTGTTGTTCGTCGCTGCTCGCGTGCTGACGCTTCATCATGCATCGCGGCAACATCGCGCGGCTGCGGCAACGGCACCGAGGGCAAGATCGGCCAGAAAGCCGACGCCCCGCGCGCATCGTGAGCGGAGCGGCTCACTGACGACGCAGCGGCTCGACTGGCTGCGGCTGATCCGAAGCGACAATGTCGGCCCGCGCACGTTCCGCTCGCTTGCTGCGTCACTATGGCGATGCGCGCGCGGCGCTCGACGCGCTGCCCGAGCTGGCGCGGCGCGGCGGCGCGGCACGCGCGATCCGCATCTGTCCGCGCGCCAATGCCGAACGCGAAATCGAAACGGCGCAACGGATGGGCGCGGAGTTTGTCGCGCTCGACCGAGGCCGCCTATCCGCACCGCCTCGCCGCGATCGACGATGCGCCGCCGCTGCTTGCGGTGCGCGGCAATCTGCGCGGCGCTCGTCGCGGCCGATGATCGCGATGGTCGGCTCGCGCAATGCATCCGCGGCGGGATTGAAATTCGCCGAACGGCTCGCGCGCGAACTCGGCGAGGCCGGCTTCGTGATCGCGTCGGGCCTGGCGCGCGGCATCGACGCGGCGGCCCATCGCGCAAGCCTTGCAACCGGGACCGTCGCGGTGCTGGCCGGCGGTCATGACCGGATCTATCCGGAGCAGCACAGCGGACTTGCTCGAAGCGCTGCTTCCCGAAGGCGCGGCGATTTCCGAAATGCCGTTCGGCTGGGAGCCGCGCGCGCAGGATTTTCCGCGCCGCAATCGCCTGATCTCCGGCCTGTCGCTCGGCGTCGTCATCGTCGAGGCGGCGAAGCGTTCCGGCTCGCTCATCACCGCGCGCTTCGCGCTCGAACAGGGCCGCGAGGTGTTCGCGGTGCCGGGCTCTCCGATCGATCCGCGCGCGGAAGGCACGAACGGATTGCTCAAGCAGGGCGCGACGCTGGTCACCGAAGCGGCCGATGTGCTCTCGGTCGTGGAGCCGATCCTCGGTCAACGCGGCCGGATGTCGGCGCGCGAACCGGATGGCCACGATCGCATCGCCGCTACGCCGGAGCCCGACGACGCGACGCGCGCGCCCGCATCGTGGCGCTGCTCGGACCGGCGCCGGTCGGCCTCGACGATCTGGTGCGGCTGTCGAGTTCGACGCCCGCGGTCGTGCGGACGGTGCTGCTGGAGCTGGAACTCGCGGGGCGGATCGAGCGTCAGGGCGGCGGGCTGGTGGCGCTCGCCTAGAAGCGTCATATCGCTCAGTTGATCTGCGGTCCGCCCGCGAGCCCGTTCGGCGCGCTGGAGGGTTTCTTCGGCTTCCAGCCGGACCATGTCGAGGAGATAGCCAAGCGTATCCAGCCTGTGCCGCCGCGCCAGACTGGCCAGAGCTCCGCCGTAATGCCGCGCCACATAGGTCGCGGCCGTCTCGGGATCGCCCAATGGGACCTGCGAAATCGCCAGATTACCAACCGTGCTCGGTCTAGGGCGCGCCACGCTGCAATCCCGGATCAAAAATGCCCCGCTGTACTCTCAATCGGTCGTTATAGGTAGGTCCGACGGCAGGTCGCATGTATAAGTGCGAGATTGAGCCAAATTACGCCCTCATAGGTTGCAATCGTACGCAAGATTACGCTTGGAGACGGCGCCGCGATTTACCTTCGGGCAGCGCATTGATTTGACAGGGGCGGCCTCATTACCCATGTTCCGGCCGACTCGGGCGCCCCGCCGGTATCCTGGCCAGCCCGTGCAAAAGTAGAAATTTGCTAGGAATTTCATGAACATCGTTGTTGTCGAGTCACCCGCAAAGGCCAAGACGATCAATAAATATCTGGGGCCCGGCTACGAGGTGCTGGCCTCGTTCGGCCATGTGCGCGACCTGCCGGCCAAGAACGGATCGGTCGATCCGGACGACGATTTCCACATGATCTGGGAGGTCGACGCCAAGGCAGCAAAAGCGCCTCGCCGACATCGCCAAGGCCGTAAAGGGCGCCGACAAGCTGATCCTCGCCACCGACCCGGACCGCGAGGGCGAGGCGATCTCCTGGCACGTGCTGGAAGTGCTGAAGGAAAAGCACGCGCTGAAGGACCAGAAGATCGAGCGCGTCGTCTTCAACGCCATCACCAAGCAGGCGGTCGCTGGACGCGATGAAGAACCCGCGCGCGATCGACGGCGCGCTGGTCGATGCGTATCTGGCGCGCCGCGCGCTCGATTATCTCGTCGGTTTCACGCTCTCGCCGGTGCTCTGGCGCAAGCTGCCGGGCGCGCGCTCGGCCGGCCGCGTGCAGTCGGTCGCACTGCGGCTGGTGGCCGATCGCGAACTGGAAATCGAGAAATTCGTCGCGCGCGAATACTGGTCGCTGGTCGCGACGCTCGCGACGCCGCGCAACGAAACCTTCGAGGCGCGCCTCGTCGGCGCCGACGGCAAGAAGATCCAGCGCCTCGACATCGGGATCGGGCGACGAGGCGCACGCCTTCAAGCGCGATCTCGAAACCGCGCAGTTCAGCGTCACTTCGGTCGAGGCGAAGCCCGGCAAGCGCAATCCGCCGCCCCCGTTCACCACCTCGACCATGCAGCAGGAGGCGAGCCGCAAGCTCGGCTTCGCGCCCGCGCACACCATGCGCGTCGCGCAGCGGCTCTATGAGGGCATCGAACTCGGCGGCGAGACGGTCGGCCTCATTACCTATATGCGTACCGACGGCGTGTTCATGGCGCCGGAGGCGATCACGGCGATCCGCGCCGACATCGCGTCGAATTACGGCAAGCAGTATGTGCCGGACGCGCCGCGCAATTATCAGAACAAGCAGAAGACCGCGCAGGAAGCGCACGAAGCCGTGCGCCCGACCGACGTATCGCGCCGCCCGCAGGACGTCCGCAAGTTCCTCGATTCCGATCAGGCCAGGCTCTACGAGCTGATCTGGCTGCGCGCGATGGCGAGCCAGATGGAGTCGGCCGAACTCGAGCGCACCACCGTCGATATCGCCGCGAAGGTCGGGGCGCGCATGCTCGATCTGCGCGCGACCGGCACGGTGATCAAGTTCGACGGCTTCCTCACGCTCTATCAGGAGGGCGAGGACGACGCGCAGGAGGACGACGAGAGCAAGCGCCTGCCCGCGATGAGCCAGGGCGAAGCGCTCGCCAAGCGCGCGATCGCCGCGACGCAGCATTTCACCGAGCCGCCGCCGCGCTTCTCGGAAGCCTCGCTGGTCAAGCGGATGGAAGAGCTCGGCATCGGCCGGCCCTCGACCTACGCGTCGATCCTGCAGGTGCTGAAGGATCGCAACTACGTGCGGCTGGAGAAGAAGCGCCTGCACGCCGAGGACAAGGGCCGCGTGGTCGTGGCGTTCCTGGAGAACTTCTTCGCCCGCTACGTCGAATACGATTACACCGCGGGGCTGGAGGAAGACCTCGACCGCATCGCCAACAACGGAGATCGATTGGCGCGAGGTGCTGCGCGATTTCTGGCGCGACTTCATCGGCGCGGTCGACAGCATCAAGGACGTGGGCGTTCGCGAAGTGCTCGACGTGCTCGACGCGATCCTTGCGCCGCATCTTTTCCCGCCCAGCAAGGACGGCACCGATCCGCGCGTTTGCCAGTCCTGCGGGACCGGCCGCCTCGGGCTGAAGCTCGGCCGGTTCGGCGCCTTCATCGGCTGCTCGAACTATCCGGAGTGCAAGTTCACCCGCCAGCTTGCCGCCAATGGCGCGGGGAGCGCCGACAAGGTGCTCGGCAAGGATCCGGAGACCGGCCTCGACGTCGCGATCAAGACCGGCCGCTTCGGCACCTATCTGCAACTTGGCGAGACCTCCAAGGACAAGGAGGAAAAGCCGAAACGCGCCGGCATCCCGAAGGGCTGGTCGCTCGACGACATCACGCTCGAGAGCGCGCTCAAATTGCTCTCGCTGCCGCGCGAGATCGGCAAGAGCACGGAGGACGGCGAGCCGATCCTGGCCGGCATCGGGCGCTTCGGCCCCTACGTGCAGCACGGCAAGACCTACGCAAACCTCGATGCCAGCGAGGACGTGTTCGCCATCGGGCTCAATCGCGCGATCACGCTGATCGCCGAGAAGCGCGCCAACCCCAGCAAGGGCCGGCGCTTCGGCGGCGACCCGGGCCGTTCGCTCGGCGATCATCCGCAGCGCGGCGGGGCGATCCTGGTCAAGAAGGGCCGCTACGGCCCGTACGTGACCAACAGCGGCATCAACGCCACCATCCCGGACAACATCGTCCCCGGACGAGATCACGCTCGACCAGGCGGTCGGTCTGATCGAGGCGCGCGCCGAGAAGACCGGCGCCAAGCCCGCGCCGCGGCGCAAGGGTCCGCGCAAGGACGCGCGCGTGGCAAAGCCCGCGGCCGATGCCAAGCCAAGAAGCCAGCGAAGCCGAAGAAGAAGGCGGCCGCCAAGCCGCGCAAGACCATCACGGCGGCCGAATGAGGGTTCGGGCTGGCGATCCAGCCCGCTCCGCCATACCTTTCAGTCATCTTGAAAAAGCCCCGAACCAAGTCCGCCGGCCTTCCCTCCCGCGACGATGTCGTTGCCTTCATCGGCACGCATAAAGGCAAGGCCGGCGTGCGCGAGATCGCACGCGCCTTCGGCCTGAAGAACGCCGACCGCGCGGCGCTCCGCCAGATGCTGCGCGGCCTCGAAAACGAGGGAACGGTCGAGACGCGGCGCAAGAAGCTGCATCACGCCGGCACGCTGCCCGCGGTCGTGCTCGCCGACATCACGCACCGCGACAGCGACGGCGAACTGATCGCCGTGCCGACCGAGTGGGACACCGAGGCGCACGGCGACGCGCCGCACATCCGCATCCGCATTCCGCGCAAGGCGCGCCCCATGGAAATCCCCGGCGTCGGCGACCGCGCGCTGCTGCGCACCGAGGAGAGCGGCGAGGAAGGCGAAGCGATCCGCCACACCGGCCGTGTCATCAAGGTGCTGGACCGCGCGAGGCAGCGCCAGCTCGGCATCTTCCGCGCGCTGCCGGACGGCGGCGCGCGGGTCGAGCCGGTCGACAAGAAGCAGCTCGGCCGCGAACTCGCCATCCCGCCGGGCGCGACCGCCGACGCCAAGGACGGCGATCTGGTGTCGGTCGAACTCACGCGCCAGGGCCGCTTCGGCCTGCAAACCGCGCAGGTGAAGGAGCGGCTCGGCTCGCTCAAGACCGAGCGGGCGATCAGCTTCATCGCGATCCACGCGCACGAAATCCCGCACGTGTTTCGCCGCGAGGCACTGGCCGAAGCCGAGGAGGCGCGACCCGCCGGGCTTGCGGGCCGCGAGGACTGGCGCAAGCTTCCGCTCGTCACCATCGATCCGGCCGACGCCAAGGATCATGACGACGCAGTCTATGCCGAGCCGGATGCCGATCCGAAAAACCCCGGCGGATTCATCGTCACCGTCGCGATCGCCGACGTCGCGCATTACGTGACGCCGGGCTCCGCGCTCGACCGCGAGGCGCTGGTGCGCGGCAACTCGGTCTATTTCCCGGACCGGGTCGTGCCGATGCTGCCCGAGCGCATCTCGAACGATCTGTGCTCGCTGCGTCCGAACGAGGATCGCGCCGCGCTCGCCGTGCGCATGGTGATCGATGCGGACGGCCGCAAGCGCAGCCACACCTTCCATCGCGTGCTGATGCGCTCGGCCGCGAAGCTGCATTACGCGCAGGCGCAGGACGCAGCCGACGGCCGCCCGGACGAGACGACAGGCCCCCTGCTCGCTCCGGTGATCGAGCCGCTCTATGCCGCCTATCGCGCGAGGCTGCACGAGCGCGCGGGAACGCCAGCCGCTCGATCTCGACCTGCCCGAGCGCAAGATCTTGCTGAAAGCCGACGGCACCGTCGATCGCGTGATCGTTCCGCCGCGTCTCGATGCGCACCGGCTGATCGAGGAATTCATGATCCTCGCCAATGTGGCGGCCGCCGAGACATTGGAGCGGGCGCGCACGCCGCTGATCTATCGCGTGCACGACGAGCCGAGCCCGGAGAAGATCGAGGCGCTGCGCGAGTTTCTTGCCACGCTCGATATCAATCTGGCGAAGGGCCAGGTGATGCGGCCGGGCGACTTCAACAAGATACTGGCGCGCGTGAAAGGCACCGAGCACGAAACGCTGGTCAACGAGGTGACGCTGCGCAGTCAGGCGCAGGCGGAATATTCGGCCGAGAATTACGGCCACTTCGGCCTCAATCTGAAGCGCTACGCGCACTTCACCTCGCCGATCCGCCGCTATGCCGATCTCGTGGTGCATCGCGCGCTGATCCGCGCGCAGAACTTCGGCCCCGACGGCCTGCCGAACGGCATGGACGTCACCGCCCTCAATGAGATTTCCGCGCGCATCTCGGCCGCCGAGCGGCGCGCCATGAAGGCCGAGCGCGAGACGAACGACCGGCTGATCGCGAATTTCCTCGTCCGACCGCATCGGCGCGACATTCGAGGGCCGCATCAGCGGCGTCACGCGCGCGGGCCTGTTCGTCAAGCTCGCCGAAACCGGCGCCGACGGCTTCGTTCCGGCGCGCACGATCGGCGACGATTATTTCCGCTACAACGAGGCGCGCCACGCGCTGATCGGCGACCACACCGGCGAGGCCTATCGGCTCGGCGACACGGTCACGGTGAAGCTGGTCGAGGCCGCGCCGGTTGCCGGCGCGCTGCGATTCGAGCTTTTGTCCGAAGGGCGCTATGAGGGTACGGCGAAGCGCCCGCCGGCTCGCAAGCGGTTCGAGCGTCCGAAAGTCGAGACCGCCAAAACGCGCCGGACGCCGCAGAAGATCAAGAAGAGCACGCATGACCGACATTGCCGAGCGCCTGACCAAGGTCGAGCGCGACCAGAGCCATCCGAACCTCAAGCCGCGCGATGCCGCGACCCTGATCGTGGTCGACCGCTCGGGTCCGGCGCCGAAGGTCCTGCTCGGCAGGCGCCATGCGGGCCTGAAGTTCATGGCGGGGAAATTCGTGTTTCCGGGCGGCCGCATGGAGCCGGGCGACCGCAAGATGCCGGTCGCAAGCGATCTCGATGCGAGTGCCGGATCGCGCGGCTGATGCGCGGCGTTCAGCGCCCGAGCCTGGACAAGGCGCGCGCGCTGGCGCTCGCGGCGATCCGCGAGACCTACGAGGAAACCGGCCTGCTGCTCGGCAAGCGCGTCGACGCCGTGCCGCCGGTGCCGGAGGGCCCGTGGAAGGCGTTCGCGGAAGCAAAGGTGCTGCCCGATCTCGCCGCGCTGCATTTCATCGTGCCGCGCGATCACGCCGCCGCGCCGCCCGCGCCGCTTCGACGCGCGCTTCTTTGCGGTCGATGCCAGCGCCATCGCGCACCGCGTGGAGGGCAAGGTCGGCCCGGACAGCGAGCTGGTCGAACTGGTCTGGCTGCCGATCTCGGAGGCCAAGAGCCAGGACCTGCCGACCATCACGCAGGTGGCGCTGGACGAGTTGCAGGCCCGCGTCGCCAAGGGTTTCGGCCACGACCTGCCCTCGCCGTTCTACCGGATGCTGCACAAGAAATTCGTGCGGGCGGAGCTGTAAATCCGGCCGCAAACGCCGTTTTTCTTGACTTTCCGGGCTCCGCCGCTAGGGTCCGGCCAAATTCCGAGGAGAAGTTCAAATGGCCAAGAGCCACCACGATCAAGGTGAAGCTCGTGTCGAGCGCCGACACCGGTTTCTATTACGTGACCCGCAAGAACTCGCGCACCATGACCGATAAGCTGGTGATGAAGAAATACGATCCGGTCGCCAAGAAGCACGTCGAGTTCCGCGAAGCGAAAATCAAGTAGACCGATCCGTCACGGGCTTTTATGAGGGCGTCCGCGAGGGCGCCCTTTGCGTTCTGGGCCTGTTCGGCCTTGAATATGGGCCATCCGGAGAATCCGCCATGCGCCTGCTTCGCCTGCTCCCGCTGCTCGTGCTGTTCTTCGCGCTGCCGGCGTTCGCGGATGGGCCGCACCGGCTCGCGCTGCAGATCAGCGACAACGACGCCGACAAGATGAATGCGGTGCTCAACGTCGCCGCCAACGTGTCGAAGTACTACTCCGACAAGGGCGAAGAGGTCGAAATCCAGGTCGTGGCGTTCAATGCCGGCCTGCACATGCTGCGCACCGACACCTCGCCGGTGCAGCCGCGCATCGCCTCGTTCGCCAAGGGCATGCCGAATGTCAGCTTCAAGGCCTGCCAGAACACGATCGATGCAATGGCCAAGCGCGAGGGCAAGGCGATCCCGATCGTCGGAGAATGCCGAACACGTCACCGCGGGCGTCGTGACCCTGATCGAGCTGGGCGAAAAGGGCTGGACCATCGTCCGGCCTTGAAAAGGCTGGAAGAAGAAGGTGGCCGGCCGGGAGCGGTGTCATTGAGGAGGCCACTCACACCGTCCCGGACCGGCCGAACCCCACGGGTGTCAGGAGATGCGGCGGACCTGAGCATTCCGTAGGGCATTCAAAGTGATATGGAGCGATTCTCACGCAGGCCTTGTGACGCTCGGCCCCGCTCCGGCGCGTTTGTCCCCTGCCTCGAAGCTAATTGAACCAGAGCGGAAAGCAACGCTCCGGGGCCCGGAACGTGGAGAGATTCGCTGACAGTGTAAAGCGTTAGGGTTTACCGGGAACCAGCTTACGCTGCGTCCGCCACGACCCGGTTGCGGCCGTCGCGCTTGGCGCGATAGAGCGCCTGATCGGCGCGCTTGAGGATGGTGGCGCCGGTGTCGCCGGTGCCGGCCAGCGCCGAAAGGCCGATCGAGAGCGTGACGTCGATCGCCTTCGTGCCCTGCTCGATCGCGAACGGCTCGCCCGCGATGCGGCGGCGGATGCGTTCCGCCACCAGTGCGGCGACCGCCATGTCGGTCTCCGGCATCACGATGACGAATTCCTCGCCGCCGTAGCGGCACGCGAGGTCGATGCCGCGGATCGACTTCTTCACCCGCACCGCGAACTCGCGCAGCACGTCATCGCCGGCATCGTGGCCGTAGCGTGTCGTTGATCGACTTGAAATAGTCGATGTCGAGCACCAGCAGGGTCAGCGGTTTGCCGCGCCCCGCCGCCTGCTCGACCAGCGTCGCCAGATGGCTTTCCATGTAGCGGCGATTGTACAGGCCCGTGAGGCCGTCGGTGATCGCCATTTCCATCGATTGCTGCACGTTGTCGCGCAGCCGCGCCGTGTAGCGCCGCCGGCGGATCTGCGTGCGCACGCGCGCCAGCAATTCGTTCTTGTCGATCGGCCGCACGAGATAATCGTTCACGCCGATCTCGAGCCCGCGCAACAGCCGCGCGTTATCCTCGGCTTCGGCGATCATCAGGATCGGCACGCCGCGCGTGCGGTCGAGCGAGCGCACCTGGCTGCACAGCCGCAGCCCGTCGAAGTTTTGCAGGCCCAGCGAGACAATCAGGCACTCGTAGCCCGTTTCCGCCGCATGGAACAACGCTTCCTGCGGGTTCGGCTCGACATCGACCGTATGCTCGGTGGTGAGGATCGCGGCGACCCGCTCGTAGGAGGACTTCCGGTCATCGACCAGGAGGATGCGTCCGCCGCGCCCGGTCTCGGTCAGCGCCGCCATTTCGGGATCGTTGATGCCGATCTCGCGCGAGGTCAGGGCGCGCATGCGCAACTCGTCGGCCGCCATCTTCAGCCGCACCAGCGAGCGCACGCGCGCGAGCAGCGCGATGTCCGACACGGGCTTGGTGAGGAAGTCGTCGGCGCCGGCCTCAAGGCCGCGCACGCGGTCCGACGGCTGGTCGAGCGCCGTAACCATCACCACCGGAATGTGATGCGTGAGCGGGTTCGCCTTGAGCCGGCGGCACACTTCGAACCCGTCCATCTCCGGCATCATCACGTCGAGCAGCACGATGTCGCACTGCGCACGCTCGCAGAGCGCGAGCGCCTCGGCGCCGGAGTTGGCAGTCGAGACGTCGAAATATTCGGCCGTGAGCCGCGCTTCGAGCAGCTTCACATTCGCCGGAATGTCGTCGACGACGAGGATGCGCGCAGTCATCGGCGCTCCTCCGTTCCGAGGAAATGCCGCACCGTCTCGATGAATTTTCCAACCGAGATCGGCTTCGACAGATAGGCCTCGCAGCCGCCCTCGCGGATGCGTTCCTCATCGCCCTTCATGGCGAATGCGGTCACCGCCACCACGGGGATGACTTTCAGCTCGGGATCGTCCTTCAGCCACTTGGTGACTTCGAGGCCGGAGACTTCGGGTAACTGGATATCCATGATGATCAGATCTGGGCGATGCTTGCGCGCGAGATCGAGCGCCTCGATCCCGTTGCGGGTTCCGACGGTGTGGTAGCCATGGGCCTCCAACAGGTCGTGGAAGAGCTTCATGTTGAGCTCGTTGTCCTCCACGATCAGGACGGTCTTGGCCATTTCGGCCCTCCGGCTACCCCATCTGGCGATTCTCTGGCCGATGGCCAAAGACCCGCCTCGCCCCCGGCGCGCGAATGGGCAGAATCTTAGTAAAACCCTAGCGGCGATACGTTACGGAAAGGCAAACAGCGATGGCGAAAGGCGCCCGTATCACCCGCAAAATCGCCGAAAACCTCGCGATTCAGGCACTTGGTTTCATGGCCGGGGAGCCCGAGCGCCTCGGCGCGTTTCTCGCCGCCACAGGTATCGGGCCGGAGATGATTCGCAAGGCTGCGGCCGATCCCGCCTTTCTGGCCGGAGTGCTGGACCATGTGGCGGGCGACGAGGCGCTCTTGCTCGCCGTCGCGGAGCATGCCGGTGTGACGCCGCAGGACGTGGAGCACGCCCAGGCGGTGCTGAACGGACGGCCATGGCAGCGCGAGGTACCCTGATCCGATGGCGGGCTTTTGCCGCGACTGTTTCGCCGATGCCGAGGCGGCGCCGCGCTGCCCCGCCTGCGGCTCGCCGCGGCTGATCCGGCATGCGCAGCTCAACGCGCTGTCGATCGCGCACGTCGATTGCGACGCGTTCTACGCCACGATCGAAAAACGGGACAACCCGACGCTCGCCGACAAGCCGCTGATCATCGGCGGCGGCAAGCGCGGCGTGGTCTCGACCGCGTGCTACATCGCGCGCACGTACGGCATCCATTCGGCGATGCCGATGTTCAAGGCGCGCAAGCTGTGCCCGCACGCGACAATCATTTCGCCCGACATGCAGAAGTATGTTCGCGTCGGCCGCGAGGTGCGCAAGCTGATGTTCGAGCTCACCCCGCAGGTCGAGCCGCTCTCGATCGACGAAGCTTTCATGGATTTGACCGGCACGGAGCGGCTGCACGGCATGAGCCCGGCGCGCTCGCTCGCGCGCTTTTCCCGGCGCGTCGAGGCGGATATCGGCATCACGGTGTCGATCGGGCTGTCGGCAAACAAATTTCTGGCAAAGATCGCCTCGGACCTCGACAAGCCGCGCGGTTTCGCGGTGCTTGGCCGCGATGAGGCGGTGAGCTTCCTCTCCCCCCGGCCGGTCGGCTTCATCTGGGGCGTCGGCAAGGTCGCGCAGGCCCGGCTCCAGCGCGACGGCTACAACACCATCGCGGACCTGCAGCGCGCGGACGAGACCGATCTGATGCGCCGAGTATGGCGTCGAGGGACGCCGCCTGTGGCGGCTGTCGCGCGGCATCGATGATCGCAGCGTCAATCCGGAACGCGAGACCAAGAGCGTTTCCGCCGAGACAACGTTCGGCGAGGACATTGCGTCGTTCAAGCCATTGGAGAAAACCCTCTGGTCGCTGTGCGAGCGCGTATCGCGGCGCCTCAAGGCCAGCGGCATCGCGGGCTCGACCGTGACGCTCAAGCTCAAGACCGCGGACTTCCGCATCAAGACGCGCGCCCGCTCGCTCGGCGAGCCGACACAGCTTGCGGCGCGCATCTTCGAGGCCGGCCGCGACCTGCTCACCCGCGAGATCGACGGCACGAAATTCCGGCTGCTCGGCATCGGCGCCTCAAATCTGGTCGAAGGCGAGAAGGCGGACGCCGCCGACCTCGTCGACCACAAGGGCGAGCGCGCCGCCAAGGCCGAGCACGCGGTCGACAAGGTGCGCGAGAAATTCGGCAACGCAGCCGTGGTCAAGGGACTGGTGTTCGACGGCACGCGGGTAGAGACTGATGACGAGGACGAGTGAATGATCGATCGCAGAACGCTTCTCGCTGGATGCGCCGCGCTGCCGTTCACGCGCGAAGCGCTGGCGCAATCCGGGCCGCTGACAAGGATCGTCTTTCCATTCGCGGCGGGCGGAGCCGGCGACACGATCTGCCGCCTGATCGCCGAGCACTTGCGGCAGCCTCTGGACCGCACCGTCATCGTCGAGAACCGGACCGGCGCGGATGGACTTATCGGGATCAAGGCGGTGATGAGCGCGGCTCCCGACGGATCGACAATTCTGATCACGACCGGTCCGACCATGTATTTGCTCCCGATGGTCGAGACCAAACCGAGCTTCGATCACACGCGCGATTTCGTGCCTGTCTCGCTGCTCGGAAGATTTCGAGTTCTGCATCGCCACCGGCGCCGGCACGGATGCGAAGGACTTCCACCAGCTTGTCGCCTGGCTCAAGGCAAATCCTGCGAAATCCTCGTTCGGCGTGCCGAGCAACGGCACCATCCCGCATTTCACCGGATCGCGCCTCGAGCAGATTCTCGGCATTCCGATGACGCGGGTGCCCTATCGCGGCGGTGCACCGATCGTGAAGGACCTCATCGGTGGGCATCTTCCGTTTGCTGTCATCACGCTTGCCGACGCGCTGGCACAGCACCAGGCGGGCGCGGTTCGTGTTCTGGCGGTGAGCAGCGCGGAGCGCTCTCCTTTCCTGCCCGGCGTGCCGACGCTGAAGGAGAGCGGCATCGATCTTGTCGCCGACGCCTGGTACGGCATGTGGCTGCCGGCAGGCAGCTCGACGGACCTTGCGAAGAGGCTCAGTGCGGCCGTCGCCGCGGTCCTCGCAAAGTCAGATGTGCGGGAGAAACTTCTCGCCATCGGCCTCATTCCGGTCGGCACAAGTCCCGAAGGCTTGACGCAGGAACTCGCCGCCAACACCGCGCTGTGGCAGCCGATCGTTAAGGCAACGGGATACAAGATTACCAACTGACACAGTTTGTCATCCCGGAAGCCGCCGCAGGCGGCTATCCGGGACCCATCTCACGCCGCGCGTCTGCAGACAGGGGGAATCCCGGCCCTCGCTGCGCTCGGCCGGGATGACAGCCGGGTTGATCAAGCCACTCCGATTTTCTGCCGGATCGCCGCCAGTTCCGCCTCGTCCCAGATACCGATCAGGACGCCGCCTTTGATTTGAAGCTGGTTGTCGGCGTAGGCGGCGATTTTCTCGTTGCTGGTGGTGATGTGGCTCTTGGGATGCAGCGCCCAATTAAACAGCGCGGCCTGCAGTCGCGCGACGACATCCGCGCATGAGGGGTCCTCACCGCGGTCGACGAACTCTTCGCGGTCGCTCTGCAGGTCGTAGAGCATCGGCCGGAAGCCGGATGCGTGGATGTATTTCCAGCGCCCGTCGAACACCATGAACAACCGGCACTGCTCGATCGGCTGGCTCAGTTTCAGCCGCACGTCCTGCATCGCATAGTCGAGTTCCGAGAACACGGCCTTGCGCCAGCCGGTCGGGGTCTCGCCACGCAACAGCGGCATCAGCGAGCGCCCTTCCAGAATGTGGCCTGGCACCTTAGCCCCGAAATACTCGATGAAGGTCGGCGCAAGATCGATCCCCTCGACCAAGGCATCGCTGACCGTGCCGCGCGTACTCTTAGCCGTCTCCGAGGGATCGATCACAATTAGCGGGATCTTGGCGGACTGCTCATGGAACAGGTCCTTCTCGCCCATCCAGTGATCGCCGAGATAATCGCCATGGTCCGATGTGAAGACGATCATCGTGGTATCGAGCAGGCTGCGGTCCTCCAGAAAGCGCATCAGCACGCCCATCTGGTCGTCGATCTGCTTGATCAATCCCATGTAGGCGGGAATGACTTTTTCCCGCGCCTCGTCGCGCGCCATGTTGCGCGAGTAGCGCATGTCCATGTAGGCGGCGAACACGGGATGTGCCTCCTGCCGCTCCTTCTGCGAGCGGACCGCCGGCAGCATGTCGGCGGCCGCATACATGCTCGCGTAAGGCTCGGGTGCGATGTAGGGCCAGTGCGGCTTGATGTAGGAGAGATGCAGGCACCACGGCCGCCCGTCCTGGCCGGCCTCGGCGATGAACTCCATGGCGCGCCGCGTCATGTAGGGCGTCTCGGAATGCTCTTCCGGCACGCGCGCGGACTTGTCGGCATGCGCGAGCAGCCAGCCGTTTTGCAATGAGCCGTCCGGCGCCGTGCCTGAGTTGGCCCACTGCTCCCACGGATTCGGTGCGTCATATCCCTGCTCGCGCAGATACGCGTCGTAGCGCGGGCGCGGCCGCGCATCGGGATGCAAGCCGTCGTCACGTTCGTACGGCTCGAAGCCGCATTCCGCCACATGCACGCCGATGATCGAATCCGGCGCGATGCCGAGCGTCTTCATGCCTTCGAGGTCGGGTGCCATGTGAGTCTTGCCGACCAGCACATTGCGCACGCCGATCTTCTTCAGGTGATCGCCGAGCGTCGGCTCGCCGACGCGCAGCGGCCAGCCGTTCCAATGCGAGCCGTGCGAGCGCATGTAACGCCCGGTGTAGAAGCTCATGCGCGAGGGGCCGCAGATCGGCGACTGCACATAGGCGTTGGAAAACCGCACGCCGCGCGCCGCCATCGCGTCGATGTTCGGGGTTTTCAAAGTGGGATGTCCGGTGCAGCCCAGATAGTCATGGCGAAGCTGGTCGCACATGATCCAGAGGACGTTGCGGGGCGCGCGGTCAGTCATGCCGGGATCGTGCGCTATCGCGGGCGCGCGGACAACCGCACGCCCGGGCTCTTCACAATCTAAGAGAATTGCGTTCGACGCGCCTACTTGCAGGCGCTCGCCTTCTTGACTTCCAGCGAGCTCATTTTGCCGTCGATGACGAAATCGCCGTAGTCGAGCTTGAGCGCGCGCGAGATGCCATTCTCGTACATCTCGAACGTGATGGCGTAGATCGGCGTCTGCTCGCCGGGCTGGTCGTCCGCCTTTTTCTCGGTCTTGTCGAAATAGCTGATGGTGACCGGCCAGCGCGCCAGTCCGTCGAGCAAGTCCTTGCCCGCCGCGGCGTCGTTGTCCGGCTTCTTGTCCGGTTCGATGCGGCGCCCGATCACCGAGAGCGACTGATAAATCTTCTCGCCCAATTCCGAGCCGTCGAATACCGCGATTTCGTACAGCGTCTTACCAGCCTGCGCGGCCTCGATCAGGAGGCGCATATGCTCGGTCGGGAACACTACCTTGCCGGCGTCGAATTTCTTGTCCTCGGGCTTGTTCAGACTGACAGCGACGTTGCTGTTGCCGCGATCGGCGCGCCCGTCGACGTCGCCGATCTGCTTGCTGTCCATGTAGTTCTGCGACTTGAAGCGGAAGCTCTTGCCCTCGCCCTCTTCCCAGGTGGCGGTGCGCAGGTCGCTGAGCGCGACCTTGCCCTCGCCGCTGTCGAGTTCGGTCACCTGGCGGAAGTTGAGCGCATAGCCCTCGCAGGTGCTGCCGGAAAAATCGTAGACGATGCGGCCACGCACCCCCTCCAGCGAGCGCTTTCCGCGCGAGCTGGTCAGGGTCAGGTCATAGATTGCCACATGCGGGGCGAGCTTGACGGGCCCACCCGGTCCTTGAGCAATCGCCGCTTGATGCGCGCCGAACGTCCCGGCTGTGGCCAACATTGCGACAAAACCAAGGCGAGCTGGGGTAGCTGAAATCATTCGGTAGCTCCTGCAATCCGCGCGGAACATAAAGGTGCGTTGCGTGCGCCGCAACTCCGTATCCTCCCCCGATCCGCTTGCGCCTGCGCGCCTGATCGGCCATGACTTTCGCCAACTGTGGTGGAGGCGATTATGGCGGGAACAGTTGAAAAAAAGCTTTCGGACCTTGGGATCACGCTAGGAACGCCGGCCGCGCCGGTCGCTAACTACGTGGGATTCGTGCGTAGCGGCAACCTGCTGGTGGTATCCGGCCAGCTCTGTTTCGACGCGGAGGGCAAGCTGGTCGCTGCCGGCAAGCTCGGCGGATCGGTATCGATCGAGGACGGGCAGAAGGCCGCACGGGCCTGCGCGGTGAACCTGCTGGCGCAGATCAAGGTGGCGCTCGGCGACCTCGACAAGGTGCTGCGCGTGGTGCGTCTCGGCGGGTTCATCAACGCGACGCCCGATTTCCTCGAAACCCCAAAGGTGATGAACGGCGCCTCCGACCTGATGGTCACGGCGTTCGGCGACAAGGGCCGCCACGCCCGCACCACCATCGGCGTCTCGGTACTGCCGCTCGATGCCGCGGTCGAGGTCGAGGGCATATTCGAGGTGTCGTGAGTCCGATATCGCCAGTCGCCTATGCCCGGTCTTGACTGGCTCACGGCGCGCCCCGTCGCGCATCGCGGCCTGCACGATGCCGCGGCCGGCGTGATCGAGAACACCGCCTCGGCATTCCGGGCGGCCATCGACGGCGGCTTTGCGATCGAAACGGACGTGCAGATTTCCGCCGACGGCGAAGCCATGGTGCACCATGACTTCGCGCTCGGCCGCCTCACACTCGGCTCGCGGCTGCTCGCCGCAATGACGGCGGCGGGATTGAGAGAGGTGCCGTTCAAGAACACTGCCGATCGCATGATGACGCTCGGCGAACTGTGCGGCCTGGTCGCCGGCCGTACGCCGCTCGTGATCGAACTGAAAAGCCGGTTCGACGACGACCGACGGCTGGTCGCCCGCGTGGCGCAAGTGCTTCAATCCTATGCGGGGCCGGTCGCCGTGATGTCGTTCGATCCGGGACTCGTGCAGGCTCTGCGCGAGACCGCCTCCGGCCTGCCGCGCGGCATCGTGGCGGAGCGCCACTACGAGGATGACGAATGGCGCGCACTGACGGCGGCGCAAAGGCGCTCGTTCGCTTTCTTGCTGCACGCTCCACTTACGCGGCCGCATTTCGTCGCCTACCATGTGAAGGACCTGCCCTCCCCTGGCCCGCTGATTGCACGCTGGCTGTTCGGGCTTCCGTTGCTCACCTGGACGGTGCGCAGCGAGGAAGATCGTCGAACTGCGAACACTTGGGCGAACCAGATGATTTTCGAGGGGTTCAGGCCGTAGACTGGCCATTCTATGAGCACCGATTTGCGCATCCGCGTCGTCTCCGCGATCGCCGACATTCCGGCCGCCGCGTGGGACGCCTGCGCCAACCCGGCGGATTCAAAATCTCAAGATCAGGCCCATAACCCTTTCATCAGCCATGCTTTTCTGTCTGCGCTGGAGGCCTCCGCGTCAGCCACGGGGCGCACCGGGTGGCAGCCGCAGCATCTTGTCGCCGAAACGGAGGACGGTGCGGTGCTCGGCGTGGTGCCGGCGTATCTCAAATCGCATTCGCGCGGCGAGTACGTGTTCGATGCCGGCTGGGCGGAAGCTTACGAGCGCGCCGGCGGCAACTATTACCCCAAGGTACAGGTGTCGGTGCCGTTCACGCCTGCCACCGGGCGGCGGCTGCTGGTGCCGCCGGGCGTAAACGCGGACAGCATCCGTCAGGGATTGGCGAGCGGCCTGATCGAACTCGCCAAGCTGCGCGAAGCATCGTCCGTACACGTCACCTTTGCGCCGGAAGCAGAATGGCGCCTGCTCGGCGAGCTTGATTACCTCCAGCGCAACGACCAGCAATTCCACTGGGAGAATGCGAACTACGCGACCTTCGACGATTTCCTCAATGCGCTCGCGGCGCGCAAGCGCAAGGCGATCAGGCGTGAGCGGCGCGAGGCGCTGGAGCACGGCATCGAGGTGCAGTGGCTCACCGGTTCTGATCTGACCGAAAGCGTTTGGGACACGTTCTTCGCGTTCTACATGGACACCGGCTCGCGCAAATGGGGCCGGCCGTATCTGACGCGCCAATTCTACTCGCTGATCGGCGAAACCATGCGCGACAAGGTTCTGCTGGTGATGGCGAAGCGCGCCAGCCGCACCATCGCGGGCGCGATCAACTTCATCGGCTCGCACACGCTCTACGGCCGTCACTGGGGCGCGGTCGAGCACCATCCGTTCCTGCACTTCGAAATCTGCTACTACCAAGCCATTGATTTCGCGATCCAAAACAAGCTCGCGCGGGTCGAGGCGGGCGCCCAGGGCGAGCACAAGCTGGCGCGCGGCTACATGCCGGTGACGACCTATTCGGCGCACTACATCGCCGATCCGGCGCTGCGCCGCGCGATCGCCGACTATCTCAAACGCGAACGCGCCTATGTGGCGGCGGCCGGATCCGAGCTTGCCGCGATGGGACCGTTCCGCAAGGATCTGGTATTCGAACAAACCTCGTAGAAGGACCGAACCTCGATGCCGAGCTACGATTCGAACAACATATTCGCGAAAATCCTCCGCGGCGAACTGCCCTGTCACAAGGTTTACGAGGACGATCACACGCTCGCCTTCCTCGACATCATGCCGCGCGCGCCCGGTCACACGCTGGTGCTGCCGAAGGCGCCGGCGCGCAACCTGCTCGACGTCGCGCCGGCCGATCTCGCCCATGTGATGCAGGTCGCGCAGAAAATTGCGCGCGCCGCCGTGAAGGTATTCGGCGCCGACGGCATCACGATCCAGCAGTTCAACGAGAGCGCCGGCGGACAGGTGGTGTTTCACCTCCACGTGCACGTCATCCCGCGCAAGGCGGGCGAACCGATGAAGCCGCCCGCGAGCATCAAGGCAGAGCCAGCCATGCTGTCGGATCAGGCGCTAAGGCTCGCGGCGGCGCTAAGGGAGTAGGGGTCAACTCTTTCGCTTGGCCGCAGTCGCCGTGGCGCTACCTTGCGCTTGCTCGACGTGCCTCGGCCGGCATGATGGCCATGGACGATCTTCCGCGGTTGATCAGTGCGGTTCGACGAGACCGCGCTGGCGGACCACGCTTCGCTAGTCCGTGCTGTTCTGGTTTTCGGTGAAGAGGGCAACCTGCATCGACTTCAACAAAGGATCGATAACCTGCTGCACCGAGGTGTATTCCTCGGGCTGGAGCAAGTGGTACGGATCGTTCAATTCGATCACTTTGTCAAAGTGCTCCTCCGTTTTTGTTTCGATTCCCAAGATAATCTGCGCTTCCTTTGGTAACTCGTTCGCGATGAACTGGATGATCTTCGGTAGATTATTCTCATCCTGCCCTTGCTGTTGCGGTGCGTCGATGACCAAGGGTACAGAGAAAGAGCCGTGCGTGCCGAGGGACACTCGCCAAAGGGCTGCGTAGTACGCCAAGACTGAACGCGGTCCTCCACTGCCTGATAAATCAGGACGGCTCGTGAGCCGCGTCCCCTTCATGTTGACCGCTGGCATATTGAGCGAAAGCATCGCCGATGCGTAGGAATCGCGAAACAGCTTAAGTATCTCCTTCGAGCGCTGCGCGTTCGTGAGTTCTTGCAGTCGAGCCGTGAACTCATCGATCTCGCTCAGGCACTTGTCTATTTGTGCCTTCAGGCTTTGTAGTTCTATTTCGAATGCTTCAAACGCAGCTTCGGCTCCGATCCCTCGTACCACCTCGCCGAATTGTAATTCGCCGCGCCTGGTATTGAGCACCTCCGACACCCGCTGGTACTGGTTTTCGAGTTCGCTCAGCCGTTGCTTCGTTTTGTTGTATTGATCGGTGGCCTTGCCCGCGTCAGCTTGGAGTCGCGCCACAAGTTCCCGGAGAACACGAGCGTCTTCGGCGTACGTCAGCATTTCCAAAAACGGCTTTTGATGTTCAGCTCCGCAAGTCGGGCAGGCCAATGTCGTGTGCGCTTCGACGCGGAGGAATGATGAATCGCTGTCATAGACGGCTAGCGGTGCGGTCGCCAAATTGATCTGCAGCCGAATGCTGTCCAGCACCTCTCGTTCCCGGACTGCTATGTCACGGTATCTTTCCTGCTGCGCATTAAGCGCAGTAACTTCTTCAGTCAGCCGCCCGACATCCTGCTCGAAGTTTTCCGGCACTATCTTCGGGCCAGTGAGGCTCACCGACTGCCCGAATCGCTCGCGAACCTGAGAGGTCATTCTCTGTTCAACTCGCAGATCATCAAGCGCTCGTTGAGCCTGCGCCTTCCGCGAATTTATCTCATAGTACTCGGGCGGCTTCACGCCGGCAAAGTATTCCAAGATCGCGAGTACAGGCGTTTGATACTGCTGCAGGCCGGCAAACGTGTTCCACGCCGAGAGCCAACTCCCATCCTGATTAATGTAGAACGGGAGGAAAAAGCAGCGGGCGTCGGCTACGACCGTTTCCCTGTCCTTGTCGGTAAGTAACAGGTTGAAGCCGGTCACGCGGGCGAAAGCCGCCGTCCAGTCCTTATGGTTTCCTGTTGCCTGTACTAATTCTCCGGATGCGGAAAAGAGCGCGCGATAGGCGTTCTGTTGCAGCGCCCGATACTTTGTGCCGCCAACACTGAACTCGACCAGAGAAATGGTGTTCTTATCCCAATCCGCGAGGTCGCCTTGCGGGCGAGCGCCCAGCGCAAAAAAAATCGACTTAATCAGAACTCGACTTGCCGGTGTGGTTCATCCCCACGATGAGGTTTTTCGATGGGTGGAACCTCACCGCCCGTGCTCTCTGCTCTTGATGCGAGAGAAGCCAGATGTTTTCGAATCGCAAGCTTTTCATACGATTTGGTCCGAAGGCTTCTGATTAGCCGTCTTAGGTCGGGTCCACGCATTTCATAATTGCTCTTAGGGCAAGGTGAGCCTGCAGCTCTGCCTTCTTTGCCGTAGGGAAGGAGGCCAAAAGATGCGCCAGGGCGTCGTTGAAGAAGGGTAGAAGCGTCACCGGATCCGGTTTGTCAGCAAGCCAGGCATCGCAGGCGTCGATAACACCATCACCGAGCGCGATTGCAGGGCTCCCCATCACCTGCCGACGATATATGGCGGTCGCAGCACTCCGAATAGCCGCGATCTCCATGAATCCCATGCCTTCCTGACCGAGTTGCGCAAGCCATATTTCCAGGTGGTGCTGGATATCGAGCACTCCTTCGAGATCGCCCAGCGCTGACACAAATTCGTCGCGCGAATAGCCGTGGCGCGCCTTCATGTCCGTGAAGCTTTTGCAGGTGTCGGTCTTCGCCCCTAGCGGTCCCACTTTTGCCAGAAGTGTATCAACGAGCGAGCGCGCCTGACCGGCGTGGCGCGCGCTTCGGCCCAAGAGAAACTTGTGAGCAATGCCAAGCGTGAAGGTGGACGGATCGTCGACAGGCAATCCCACCCGCTCCACATATATCTTTGCGAGGTCGGGTTCGGATGCATGGCCTTTGTGCAGAATTTTCATACTCTCGCTCAGCAAGTCGCGCAAATGCGGCGACAACTCAGAGAGCGCCGTCGGCATCGAAGTTGCCGCATTCGTGCCGTCAGCTAGCGAGAGATCGCATCCAGCATTCGAAATAAAGCGGCCGTGACTGTTCAGGACGCTGAATGCCCGCACCGTCGCATATAGTTTCCCCAGGGGGCTACTGACGATACCTGTAAGCGGCTTGGCCTTGACTTTCTTTCCTCCCGGCAACTGCGGCGTGTGCAGATTGGTGAGGCTTCCCCACGTCCACTCTTTCCGGTCTCTTTTTTTGACTTGATAGATGCTGATCGCGGTAGGAGCAGTCGCGGAGTTGAGGACGGCTACGTCTTGAATAATCTCGAAGAGTAGAAGGAAATCAGGTACCCCTGCCTCCTCCAGCTCGAACATTCGGATTAGCGCCCAGTTCCGTTGAAACTCGACGCCCTTCTGGTTATGTCCTCCACCAACCTCGGACAACCCGGCATCGTTCGACACGGCGAGGATTTCCGCCAGAGGAGCTGCCGTCATTTAAGAAACCCGCCAAGTGACGAGCAAACCGTATATGTCGACATCGGCATGTCAAGGTTGTTGAGCAAATCAGCACTAGTTCTGGTTTCAGCGACACTCACTCACCACGAGCGCTCCCGCCGCGCTTCATTTGCGGACGCAAAACGCGGCTGTTAGTGTCGGCGGCAAGACAAATAAGCCTCAGGGAGAGAGACGAATGTTGACGCGCCGTGTGCTGATTGCTGCCGCCCTCGCAAGTTCGCTGCTGACCGTTCCGGCCGCTGCGCAAAAATACCCCGACCGGCCGATCACGTTTGTCGTTCCCTGGGCCGCCGGCGGCGGAGCCGATCTGGCTTCGCGCCTGTTCGGCTCAGCGCTCGAACGGGAGCTTGGCGTTCCAGTCAACATCATCAACCGCACCGGCGGCAACGGCGTTGTCGGACATTACGCAATCGCCTCCGCGCCACCTGACGGCTACACGATCGGCATGGCGACCTCGGAAATCGCCTATTTCAAGACCACCGGCCTCTCCGACATCACGCCCGACACCTACGACATCATCTCGACCATTCTGAACTTTCCTGCCGGCATCACGGTTAAAGCGGATTCGCCGCACAAGACCGCGGGCGACTTCCTGTCGGCCTTGAAGGGCAATCCGAAAAACACGTTCACGGCCTCGGGCGCAGGCACCGGCGGCTCATGGCACATCGCGATCGCGGGTCTCGGCAAGGCCGCGGGCGTGGGTGCCGATCATGTGCGCTGGGTGCCAAGCCAAGGCGGCGCGCCGGCGCTGCAGGATGTCGTTGCCGGCGGAATCACCATGTTCTCCGGCTCTCCGGGCGAGGCGAAATCGCTCGCCGACTCCGGCCGCGTGCGCATCCTCGCGCTGATGGCTGACGAGCGCTCGCCCGCTTTCCCGGATGTCCCGACCCTGAAGGAGTCGGGCGTCAACTGGAGCTTCACCAACTGGTTCGCGCTCGTGGCGCCGAAGGGCCTGCCGGCGGAGGTCCGCGCCCGGCTCGTCGAAGCCGGCGCCAAGGCACACGCGAAGCCAGAGGTGCAGGACCCGCTGAAGCAGCGCGGATTCAATCCAATGTGGTCCGGCCCGGAGAAGGCGCGCGAGTTCGCGCTCGCCTTCGCGATATCCACCCGCGACGTTCTCAGCGATCTCGGCCTCGCCAAGCAGTAATTTTTCGGGCGCGGCGACCCGTTCGCCGTACGCCTTATCTGCGTTACGGCCCGTATTTCGGCGCCGGCTTTGGATTGTCCGCGGCGGTGGTTTCACTCGCCGCGCACTTGAAGCTCGCGGCCGCATTCGGATCGCCGCCCTTGTAGACCGGGATCTGCGGATACGAGCAGATCGGCCGCTGCATCGCGATGCCAAGCTCACGCACATCGTTGTTGTATTTCGTCGCGATCACGGAGCTCGGCGCAACACCCTGCTCGACCCATTGGGTCAGCGCGGTCAACAGATCGTACTGCGCATCGTAGCTCGGCGACTGCTGTGCGATCACGCCGCCGAACGAACTCGGCCCCGGCCCTTCCTTGCAGTGCCACATGCCGGGCGCCATGAAGAGACGCGCGAAGTTCTGCGTCTTCTTCAGCGCGCCCGCCGCCGTTTCCGCCATAGCTCGCGGTGAGCGCGTTGTAGTAGTTGATCGAGCTCTGCGACGGGATCAGCGGATCGGCCCAGCCGGCGTACATGACGAGCTTGCCGCCACGGTTGGCGAACGTCCGCAGGTCGGTGCTGGTGGCATTGAGGTCTTTCGCCAGCACCTCGTCGACCATGTCGACGTGGCGATTGAAATCGAACGTCTGCCATTGCCACGTCAGCCCGAACACCCACTTGAACAGGCTGCTGAAGGACGGCTCATTAAGGTTTTCGTTCAACGCGAGCCCGAGCGCCGCCGGGTTGCTGGTCTCCGAGCCGCGCGCGTTGCCGGGATGGATCAGCGCGCCGGACGCCGGATTGACCGAGCCCGCGTAGTACACCTTCATCGCGGCGACCTGATCCGGATTGAGGCAGTTCAGCCCGTCCAGCCCGGCCGGACACGCGAGCGTCGCCGGATCGAACTTGCAGATGCGCGGATCGGTGAGGAACGCGTCGGTCGCCGCGCCGCCGTCCTTGCCGACGGCACTGCGCCAGCACCGCCTTGTTGATCACGTCGAATTTGGTCGCCGGGATGATAGCTCGCCAGCGTCGCATGCGTGGCGCGATATTGCGCGACCGGGACGGTGTGAATATGCGTGCGGTTGAACGCGGGCGCACCCGCGAGGATACCGTCATAGTCGTTCGGGAAAGCGCTGCGCTTCCATCAGCCCCTGTTGCCCGCCGGTGGAGCAACCCGCGAAGTAGGAGCGGTGCGCCGGGTCGCCGTAGAACGTGTTGATCAGCGCCTTGGAAAACACCGTCATCAGGTGGGTCGCGCGCCAGCCGAAGTCCTTCCATTTCTCCGGGTGGCCGACGAGCAGATCGCCATTCGTGCCGGCGGCTCCGGTCGCGCCCATGTCGGTGTTGGCGGTGGCAAAGCCGCGGTTGATGCCGTCGGCAAGTTCGCTGAAGAAGAAGCCGCCCGCATAGCCGCCGTTGCCGGTGCCGAGGAAGCGGCCGTTGTAGCGCTGCGTCGGCATCCACACGCGCACCTTGATGCTGGAGTCCGGCGTCGGCGCGATGGTCGCCTGCACCTCGCAATAGGGCGGAAGGTTCGTGAAAATGAGATGCCAGGCATCCCCCGCCACGTAAGCGCCGCCGGCCTGCGACTGCGCCGACGTGATCGTCGTATCGGCATGCTTGAAATTGTTGAGGCTCTCGCAGCTTGTCGGCGTTCCTGCGGAGGTTGGTGTGCAAAATGCCAGGGGAACGACAAACGCGGCGATCCGGAACGCTGGGATCTTGAGCTTCATGGGCTTGCTCCCTTCGATATGACAGCGCGCAGGCTTCCCGCCGCAAAATCCGCGGCTCTTCCTCCATACGACTCGGCATTTGAGTTGGGCTCCCGGCGGACGCCGGGAAACAGACACGTCGGCACTCGTGCTCAAGCAATAAATCGCCGAGGGTTCGGAAAGTTCCCTGGCGGCACCGGCAGCAGCTACTTCGCAAACACCAGCGCGCCCAGCGACCAGCGCCGCCTCCCCCGCCAGCACGCCGGCAAACACCGAGCGGCGGATCAGCGTGAAGGCGAGAAAGCCGATCATCACCGCGCCGAGCCGCACCGGCGTCGGTACGGTCGCGAGCACGCCGGGCGCGAAGATGGTGAGCTTGGCGATGACGCCGGCGAGGATCGCGGTCGCGACCGCCCTCACCCAGATCAGGATTTCGGCATCCTCGTCGAGGCCGCGGGAGAATATGACTCCAAGCCAGCGCCAGATCTCGTTCGGCAGGAAGCCGACAAGAATCAGCGCCAGATATGCGCCAAGTTCGCCCGACAGCGCCGTCATCGCAGCGCCTCGCGTACGCGATGCACCAGCGTATGCGGCCGTGCCGCCGACGATGCCGCTCCACATCAGGTCAAGCCCGATCTGCCAGTAGGCAAACAGCGGGCCGAGCACGAGGCCGAGCCCAAGCGCGAGCCGATCCACCAGCATGCGAACGTTGCGCAGCGTCGACATCAGGAACGCGAGCGGCGTGAGAAACAGGAGCGCCGCACTGATCAGCGTCGGCATCTTGGCGGCGAGGTAGTAGCCCGCCAGCGTCGCCGCGACAGCGCAGACGCCGTAGCCGGTGCCGAGCCCGTTGAGGAACGAGATGCGGCTTTCGCGCGGGACAGCAGGAAGCAGCCGCACCGCCTCGACCCAGATGCTCACCGCCGTGAAATGCGCCGGCAACACGAGCTTCCATGAGCGCAGGCCGGGGCGCTTGAGCATCGGCAGCATCGAGACGACCATCGGCAACAGGCGTACGCCGGAGAGACCGACTGCGACCGCCACCTCGAACAGGCTCGCTCCCGTTCCGAGCGTCGAGACCAGGATCACCTGCGCGGGGCCTGCCCAGACCAGTACGGTCGCAACCAGCGTCCACGTGATGCTGAAACCGAAGTCGTGCGAGAGCGCACCGATACCGACATAGTTGCCGAGCAGGACGTAGGCGAAAACCGAGGTCCACGTCGCCATGAAGCCCGCGCGGAACGCGGCGAGCGTCGACATCGGTTGATCGGGCGCGGACTCCGGCGCGGACATGAT
Organism: uncultured Alphaproteobacteria bacterium; assembly: GCA_963800695.1. Classification (GTDB taxonomy): domain Bacteria; phylum Pseudomonadota; class Alphaproteobacteria; order Rhizobiales; family Xanthobacteraceae; genus PALSA-894. The sequence continues at coordinate 54,282 of CAWDCA010000022.1, forward strand.
TTTCTGTCACATGACCGGCGCGGCGGTGCAATCCGCGTGGCGGAACGGGCAGCCATGACAATCGTGCGGCCACCGTTCAAAATGCGGCCGAAGAGGTGCTGACCGATGACTGATACCAATTTCCCCGCCGTCGCGGCCGCGATCCGCAAGACGCTCGAAAACCAGGGTTTCACGCAGCTTGTCGGCGCGCAGGTCGTGTCGGTCGAGCAGGGCGTCGTCGTGATGGCGGTCGACCGCCGCGCCGAACTGCTGCAGCAGAACGGGCTGTTTCATGGCGGCGTGCTCGCCTACCTGATCGATAACGCCACCACGGCCGCCGCCGGGACCATGATCGACCGCGCCACGCGCACCGTCATCACGGCCGAATACAAGATCAATCTGGTCTCGCCCTCGGTGGGCGACCGCCTCACCTGCCGCGCCGAAGTGGTCAAGCCCGGGCGCCTGCTCACGGTGGTCGACGCGAAGGTGACGTGCCGCACCGACGGCACGGAGAAACTGGTCGCGGTCGCGCTCGCGACGCATGGTCCCGTCTCCCAAACGCGGGATTATCACATCAGCACAAAAGCGCCAGAGAGCGCTCGGCAATCGAAAGGATCACGATCGACGGGCGATGCGCGGCGATCGCCGCAAGATCGACCTTGCAGCCCGGGTTATCGATGAAAACCGGCCGCCCGCCATTCCGCCAGATCATCGGAAAGAAGTTACCGGTGAATGAGTTTCCGATCACCAGAATGGTCGGCCTTTCGGCAGCCGGATAGGACGAGACATCGATCACCGCATGCTGGTCTTCCGGAACGTCGTTGAGCACGCCGAGAAGACGCGGCAGGTCGCGCTCCCCGTAGGTCCGGCGCATCCCGCGAAAAACCCGGTCCACGTCCATCGTCCATTCAGGGTGGCCGACCGCGCGCACGATCTCGTTGCGCGCAACCAGCGCACCGAGAAAGTTCCAGTGCGTGTCGGTTTGGAAATAAGTGGCCCGTGCAGAATTCTCGGTTCGCAACGCGGGCCGCAGGTCAAGCGCGGGCACGCGGCGCGCCGCGAGCATCTTGAGCAGCACGTCGTATTCCGTCGCGGCGGGTGAGGCCCGAGCCCAGTCTGGCAAATGGTTGCGACTGATTGTCGAATTGTTTGGCGGCGACGTGAACAGAAATTGGATATTTCGCCCAGACAACTCTTCATGCAGCCTCCCGACGGAGTCGGCGAGTCGCTCGAGCGGCTTTTCGCGGACAACAAGGCCCAGCGATTGCTCCAGGGTCCCGTGTTCCAAATAAAAGAAAAACCCATCCTTGCCGTACAACACTTCCGGATTGGTCGGTGAGGACAACTTGTAGCGAAGCAAGGCATTCGCGCGGATCAGCGGATCGCGGAGGCCGAAATGATCGGCAAGGAACACATCGAGCAGCCGCGGAAATAGCGTCAACTCGCTTCGCGATGCCGGCAGCGCCGGAAACGGCTGCAAGACGCGCGCTTCTGACTCCGATACCGAGCGGGGTGGCAGGAACGCCTGCACGAGGACCGGTACCCAGAGCACGCCGACAAAGATTGCGATCCACACCCGCCGGCATCTTGCCAAGAGACCCATCGTCTAAAACCTGAAATAAAGAAACGGGCTGTAAGAACCTGCCGCGATCGTCACCGCGGACAACGCGAAGAAGATTGCGACAGTGGCGGTGTCGGTCGCACAGTACGGGACCGGCGCCAACTTCGGAGCCGCTATCCACGAGACGACGGACAGCACCGCCCCAATCAGCATCGCCGCGATGGTGGTCGGATAAAGCGCGACGTGGGTCACGAAATGCAGCCCGGAAAATCCGTTGAGCCCGGCCAGCCCCTCGAACATCTCGATCGCTCGCGAATATCCCTTGGCGCGAAACCACACCCAGCCGGTCATGACGACGAGCAGCGTGTAAAGCCAGGCGACCGGAAACGGTGCCGCCTTGAGTAGACGTGACAGCCCGGCGCGCTCGACGATGAGAAAGAAGCCGTGATGGATGCCCCAGATGATGAAGGTACGATGCGCGCCGTGCCACAGCCCGCACAGCAGGAAGACGGTGCCGAGATTGACGTATGTGCGAGCAGCCGAGCCGCGATTGCCGCCGAGCGGTATGTAGAGGTAGTCGCGAAACCAGGCAGACAGGCTGATGTGCCATCGGCGCCAGAATTCGGTGATCGACAGCGACGTGTAGGGAAGACGGAAGTTGCGCGGAAAGCGGATACCAAGGGCCATTGCGAGCCCGATCGCCATATTCGAGTAACCCATGAAATCGAAATAGATCTGCAGCGTGTACGCGCTGACGCCGAGCCAGGCTTCGAGGAAGCTCGGCTTCACCGCTTTGTCGAATACCGCCTCGGCGATGCGCGCAACCTCGTCGGCGATAAGAACTTTCTGCGCCAACCCGATGATGAAGATGCGGACGCCGGCCGACGCCCGCCCGAACGTTTCACGCCGTGCGCTGAGCTGCCGGTAAATCGTGTTGTAGCGAACGATCGGCCCCGCCACCAATTGCGGAAACATCGAGAGATACACGGCGACTTGGAGCGGGTCGCGATTTGCCTCGACCTTACGGCGGTGGACATCGACGAGATACGAGATGGCATGAAAGGAGACGAAGGAGACGCCCAGCGGCAGGAAGCCCATCGGTTCCAGCCCAAGGACGGTGACGCCGAAAAGCCCCTCACGCTGATGATGAAGAAATCGAGATACTTGAACGTCCCAAGCACGGCGAGGTTCGCGACCACGCCGAGCGCTGTGCAAGCCGTTCTCGCGCGGCCTTGCGCCCCATCGATCGCAATCGCGATTGCGTAGTTCACCGCGATGACGACCAGCAGAACGAAGACGAACCAGGGCTCGCCCCACGCGTAGAACACGAGTGAGGCCAGCAGCAGAAAGACGTTCTTCGCCGTGACGCCCGGGAGGAGGAAGTAGACCGTCAGAAAAATCGGCAGGAAATAGAACAGAAATGCGACGGTCGAAAAAACCACCCACGTTCCCCCCGGACCGGCGCCGCATCGTTATCGGAGTTGGGCGCAACCTGCCCTCGCCTCGCGTGCCGGTCAAGCACGAGAAAGGCGGGCAACCGTGAGATTGCCCGCCTTCAATTTCAGTCGACCGGCTCGCGCGCGCCCGGCGAACTACACCTTGACCAGCGGCACCTTCGGCACGGACCCGCGGCCGGACGGCGGCGTGCCGCCGCTCTTCGGTCCGCTAGGCCGCGGTTTGCGCGGGCTCGCACGGCGCTTCGCCCGGTTCTTGCGCGGCTCAGGCAGCTTCTCTTGCTTGGGCGTGATCGGCCCTTCGGGATACTCGAAGGAGAGCTTGTCGTTGCCGTCCTCGTCCTTGGCGACCACCACGCGCACATGACCGCCGCTCTTGAGCACGCCGAACAGCACAACATCGGCGAGGGGCTTCTTGATGTGCTCCTGGATCACGCGCGCCATCGGCCGCGCGCCCATCTGCTCGTCGTAGCCCTTGGTCATCAGCCACTTCGCGGCGTCTTCGGTGAGCTCGATGGTGACGTTGCGGTCGGCGAGCTGCGCCTCGAGCTGCATCACGAACTTCGTCGACCACCTTGGAGATAACCTCCTCGGAGAGGTGCGCGAACGTGATGGTGGCGTCGAGCCGGTTGCGGAATTCGGGCGCGAACATGCGGTTGATCGCCTCCAGGTCGTCGCCCTCACGCTTGGTGCGGGTGAAGCCATACGCCGCCTTGGCGAGGTCCTGCGCGCCCGCGTTCGTGGTCATGATCAGGATCACGTTGCGGAAATTGACCTGCTTGCCGTTATGGTCGGTCAGTTTGCCGTGATCCATGATCTGCAGCAGCACGTTGAACAGGTCCGGGTGCGCCTTCTCGATTTCGTCGAGCAGGAGCACGCAGTGCGGATGCTGGTCGACGCCGTCGGTGAGCAGCCCGCCCTGGTCGAAGCCCACATAGCCGGGCGGCGCACCGATCAGCCGCGACACGGTGTGGCGCTCCATGTACTCCGACATGTCGAAGCGGATCAGTTCGACGCCGAGCAGCGCCGCGAGTTGCTTGGCGACCTCGGTCTTGCCGACGCCGGTGGGCCCCGAGAACAGATAGCAGCCGATCGGCTTTTCCGGTTCGCGCAAGCCCGCACGCGCAAGCTTGATCGAGGACGACAGCGCGCTGATCGCCTTGTCCTGCCCGTAGACCACGCGCTTGAGCGTGTCTTCCAGATGCGACAGCACCTCGGCGTCATCCTTCGAGACGCTCTTTGGCGGAATGCGCGCCATCGTCGCGATGGTGGTCTCGACTTCCTTGATGCCGATCGTCTTCTTGCGCTTGTTCTCGGGCAGCAGCATCTGCGCGGCGCCGAACTCGTCGATCACGTCGATCGCCTTGTCGGGCAGCTTGCGGTCATGGATGTAGCGCGCCGAGAGCTCCACCGCCGCCTTGATCGCCTCGTTGGTGTACTTGAGGCGGTGATAGTCCTCAAAGTACGGCTTGAGACCTTTGAGGATCTCGATGGCGTCGGGAATCGTCGGCTCGTTGACGTCGATCTTCTGGAACCGGCGCACCAGCGCGCGGTCCTTCTCGAAATACTGGCGGTATTCCTTGTAGGTGGTCGAGCCGATGCAGCGCAGCACGCCGCCGGCGAGCGCGGGCTTGAGCAGGTTGGACGCATCCATCGCGCCGCCCGAGGTCGCGCCCGCGCCGATCACGGTGTGGATCTCGTCGATGAACATGATCGCGCCGGGCGTCGCTTCGAGCTCCTTGATCACCTGCTTGAGGCGTTCCTCGAAGTCGCCGCGATAGCGCGTACCGGCGAGCAGCGTACCCATGTCGAGCGCGAACACCGTGGCGTTGTTCAGCACTTCCGGCACTTCGCCGTTGACGATGCGCCGCGCGAGGCCTTCGGCGATCGCCGTCTTGCCGACGCCGGCATCGCCGACGAACAGCGGGTTGTTCTTCTGGCGCCGGCACAGCACCTGGATGGTGCGGCTGATCTCGGTCTCGCGCCCGATCAGCGGATCGATCTTGCCTTCGCGCGCCTTCTTGTTGAGGTTGATGCAGTACGCTTCGAGCGCGTCGCCCTTCTTCTTGTTGTCGTCGCCGGTCTTGGTGTCGGTGTCCTCGTCGACGCCGCGCACCGGCTTGCTCTCGGACAGCCCTGCCCGCTTGGCGATGCCGTGGCTGATGTAGTTGACCGCGTCGTAGCGGGTCATGTCCTGCTCTTGCAGGAAATAGGCGGCGTGGCTCTCGCGCTCGGCGAAGATCGCGACCAGCACGTTCGCGCCGGTGACTTCCTCGCGGCCGGACGATTGCACGTGAATGACGGCGCGCTGGATGACGCGCTGGAACCCGGCGGTCGGCTTGGAGTCCTCGTTGCCTTCCGTCACCAGATTGTCGAGCTCGGACTCGATGTAGGCGGTGAGGCTGCGCTTGAGCTTGTCCATATCGACGTTGCAGGCGCGCATCACCGCGGCCGCGTCCTGATCCTCGAGCAGCGCCAGCAGGAGGTGCTCCAGCGTGGCGTATTCGTGGTGCCGTTCGTTCGCCAGGGCGAGCGCCCGGTGAAGCGACTGTTCGAGGCTGCGCGAAAAAGTTGGCATTACGGTCTCGTCGTTGTTGTCGTTACTGTTTCAGGCTCGCCCCTCAGATCGGTCTCTTCCCCATATAGTTACTTCTTTTCCATCACACACTGGAGAGGATGCTGGTGTTTGCGGGCAAAGTCCATCACCTGCGTCACCTTTGTCTCGGCCACCTCGTAGGTAAAGACGCCGCATTCGCCGATGCCATGATTGTGCACGTGGAGCATGATCTGGGTCGCGGCCTCGCGATCCTTGTTGAAGAACCGCTCCAGCACGTGCACCACGAATTCCATCGGCGTGTAGTCGTCATTGAGAATCAGCACGCGGTAGAGGCTCGGCTTCTTGGTCTGCGGCTTGGTGCGCGTGATGACCGCACTGCCGGGCGCCCCGCTGCCGCCGCGGCGCCGGCGATCCTCATCGGCGGCGCGCGGACGCAGGTCACGCGATCCGGCCGACTGTTCCCCTCTTGCCCAAGGATTCATGGTCTCAAGCGCACCTTCAGGTTCCTAACGAGGCGGCCGGGATCTTGAAATGATGCCGCAAACCGCTCCCGGACGAAACGACGAATTGACACCCGGCGAATGCCCTGCCGCACGGCCTTGCCCCACCGGCGCGGACATCCAATTCATACTTTACAAAGACTATATGGATTTCGGCAAACCGGAGAAAAGGCCCAGGGACGGTGAAGATTTCGCACCCCGGCCAAGCCGCGCAGACGCAGATATGCCCCGCCGCGAAACTGTGCAAGCCTCAGGCCGATGTCATTCACCGTGGCCCGCGGCGCGCGCCGTGTCTACGGCCGGATTCATAATTCATCAGACATAAAGTGAATTCCGGGCTGTTTCGGGGCACCTGGAACCGGGATGTAAAGTCTTTTCAGCCATCGTCCGCCGCATGCAAACGAGGCTTGCGGCCCAATGATCGCATTTGCTCCCCTCGCCTTCCGCCGCTGCGTCGCGTTGACGCGTAGCGCCGCCCGCCAAGTCCGCCGCGACGCGTCAGCATTCCGCGCCGACCGCGGCGGCAACGTCGCCATCATCTTCGCGGTCGCGCTCATTCCGGTCTTCGGCGGCGTCGGTATCGCAGTCGACTACAGCCGCGCCAACAACGCGCGCACCGAGTTGCAGGCGGCGCTCGATGTCACCGCGCTGATGATCTCGCGCGAGGCGCTGGATATCAAAAGCGGGCAAGTGCAGAAAAAGGCGAGGACCTTTTTCAAGGCGCAGTTCGACCGCCCCGATATCAAGGGCGTCAATCCCACATTCGTCTTGCAAAACAATGGACCTGGCGACTTCACGGTCGTCGCAGAAGCCGCCGGCTACATCGATGCCACCATCGCGCAGGTGCTCGGCAAGAAAACAATCGATCTGCGGGTCACCAGTCAGGTGCGCTGGGGCTTCAAGTCGCTCGAGCTTGCGCTCGCGCTCGACAACACCGGCTCGATGGCCTCCAAGAACAAGATGGTCGAGTTGCAAGCGGCGGTAAAGCTGCTGTTCTCGATCCTCAAGAAAAACTCCAAGGTCCCGGACGACACCAAGATCGCCGTCATTCCGTTCAGCACCGTGGTCAACGTCGGAACGCAGTTCGCGGACGCACCGTGGATCGCCTACGACGCCAAGATCACCAAGGCGAACTGGACCGGCTGCGTTGCCGATCGCGATCAGCCGAACGACGTGAAAGACACCGCGCCGAGCGGCGGCGGCACCCTGTTCCCGGTCGCCGACTGCGGCACCCTCGCCAAGACGCTGCCGCTCACCAGCGACTGGACCGCGCTCGAAGCCATGGTCGACACCATGACGCCATCGGGCATGACCAACGTGACCATCGGCATGATGTGGGGCTGGCACGCGCTGACGCAAAGCGAACCTTTGACACAGGCGCAGGCCGTGAAAAGCGACGTCGAAAAAGTGCTGATCCTGCTGACCGACGGCCTTAACACGGCGAACCGCTTCACGACAAATCCATCGCAGATCGACAAGCGAACCGAAACCGTCTGCGACAACGTCAAGAAGGCAAAAATCCGCGTGTTCACGGTACGCGTCATCGAAGGAAACGTCGACTTGCTGCGAAACTGCGCTACGGCATCCAACATGTTCTTCGACGTGCAGGTCGCAAGCGAACTCAAGGCAGTATTCACCTCGATCGCCGCGAGCCTCTCCGGCGTGCGCCTCGCGAAGTAGGCATGGTTACCGGTGCGTTACCGGGATGGTTCGGAAAGTACGGAACTGACTCAACGGAATTAAAAGCGTTCAAGGCAATCTGCCGCAAATGTTCATAACCAGGATGCGTGACATGCTGCTCTCCCGTTTCATGGCTGACCGCCGCGGCGGCGTCGCGCCGATGTTCGCGCTTGCCATCCTCCCGATTGTCGGGCTCACCGGCGCCGCCATCGATTACGGCCGCGCCAACTCGGTGCGGGTCGGCATGCAGTCGGCGATCGACGCGACCGCGCTGGCGATGGCGAAGCTCGCGCCGACGCTGACGCAAGCCCAGCTGCAGACGCAGACCAATGCGTATTTCCAGGCGATGTTCAATCATCCCGAGGCAAAGAACGTCGTGATCACGCCGTCTTACACCACGGCGGGCGGCTCGCAGCTCACCATCGCGGTGTCGGGTTCGATGGACACAACGTTCATGAACGTGATGGGTTACTCCAGCCTCAACATCGGCAGCACCTCCACGGTGAAGTGGGGCATGAACCGCATGCGTGTCGCGCTCGCGCTCGACAACACCGGATCCATGAGCGATGCCGGCAAGATCGGCGCGCTCAGGACCGCCACCAAGAACCTGCTGACCCAGTTGAAAAACGCCGCGACCACCAACGGCGACGTCTATGTGTCGATCATTCCGTTCAGCCGCAACGTGAACGCGAGCGGAATTGGCACGTCTAGCTCGAACTGGATTCGCTGGACGGATACCGGAACGAACAAGGATAGCTGGGATGCGAATAACGGCAACTGCAGCAACGCCGGTGGGGGTGGCTGGGGTGGCTGGGGCGGCTGGGGTGGCGGGAGTTCGTACGACGATCAGTATAGCTGCCAGAATGCCGGCGGCAGCTGGAATCCGAAGAACCACAATACCTGGAATGGCTGCATCATGGATCGTGACCAAAGCTACGACATCGCGAACACGGCGCCCTCGACCGGCACGCCTGCCACGCTGTTCCCCGCCCAGCAGTACGACTCCTGCCCGGTGTCGATGATGGGCCTGACCTACGACTGGACGGCGCTGAACGCGAAGGCCGACGCAATGTATGCGGACGGCAACACCAACCAGGGGATCGGCCTCGCCTGGGCCTGGCAATCGCTGACCGCTGCGCCCTTCACGATCCCGGCGAAGGACCCGAACTACCAGTACTCCGATATCATCATTCTGATGAGCGACGGCCTGAACACGCAGAACCGCTGGAGCACCAGCCAATCGACCATCGATGCCCGGCAGGCGACGATGTGCGCCAACGTCAAGGCGGCCGGCATCACGCTCTATACAATCCACGTGAACACCGACGGCGATCCGACTTCCACGGTGCTGCAGAACTGCGCGAGCGGAACCGACAAGTTCTTCACGGTGACGTCGTCGGGCCAGATCAACACGGTGTTCACTCAGATCGGCACCAACCTGTCGAAACTGCGCATCGCGAACTGACGCGCACGTCTCACAAACCGCACAACACGAAGCCCGGCCACTCGGCCGGGCTTTTTTTCCGTGCCTCCAAGGCTCCGTCGTCGTTACCGAGTCCTGAATCAGACCACTCGAAAAGTAGGGAATTGACTCAACAGGATGCAAACGCCTTCGTGGCAATCTGCCGCAATGTTCATAATCAGGATGCGTGACATGCTGCTCGCCCGTTTCATGGCTGACCGCCGCGGCGGTGTGGCGCCGATGTTCGCGCTCGCCCTCATCCCGGTGATCGGTCTCACCGGCGCCGCCATTGACTACAGCCGGGCCAGTTCGGTTCGGGTCGGCATGCAATCCGCGATCGACGCGACCGCGCTGGCGATGGCCAAGCTCGCGCCGACCCTCACGCCGAGCGAGTTGCAGACAAAGACCAATGCGTATTTCCAGGCGATGTTCAATCATCCCGAAGCGAAAAACCTCGTGGTCACGCCGAGCTACACAACGGCGGGCGGCTCGCAACTTGCCATTGCGGTATCCGGCTCGATGGACACGACGTTCATGCGCGTGCTGGGCGTTCAGAACATCGACATCGGCAGCACCTCCACGGTGAAGTGGGGGATGAACCGGCTGCGCGTCGCGCTCGCGCTCGACAACACCGGATCGATGAGCAGCGACGGCAAGATCGGCGCGCTCAAGACGGCGACCAACAGTCTACTGACCCAGCTCAAGAATGCCGCCACCACCAACGGCGACGTCTATGTGTCGATCATTCCGTTCAACAAGAACGTGAACGTCGGCACGTCGACCTATACCGGCGCCTCGTGGGTCGACTGGGAAGATTGGGAAGACGACAACGGCCACGACCAGTCGACGCAGACCTGCACCACGCAGAAGACCGGCAAGAGCGGCAAAACGAAGAAGAAGTGCACGACCTCGACGAACTGGATTCCGGACAATCACAACACCTGGAACGGCTGCATCACCGATCGCGACCAGAGCTACGACGTGCAGGGAACTGCACCGGTCAGCGGCACCGCCGCGACCAAGTTCCCTGCCGAACAGTATGACAGCTGTCCGGTTGCGATGCGCGGCCTGAGCTACGACTGGAACGGCATGAACAGTCTGGTCAACCAGATGTCCGCGGCCGGCACCACCAACCAGACCATCGGACTTGTCTGGGCGTGGATGTCGCTTACCGGCGGCGGCCCATTCACGATTCCGGCGATGGACCCGAACTTTCAGTACCAGCGCATCATCATCCTGATGAGCGACGGCCTGAACACGGAGAACCGCTGGGACGGCAACGGATCGCAGCAGTCGCCTCAAGTCGACGCCCGAATGGCGCTGGCGTGCACCAACGCCAAGGCCGCCGGCCTCACCATCTACACGATACACGTGAACACCGACGGCGACCCGACCTCGCAGGTGCTGAAAAACTGCGCGACCGACGCGGCCAAGTTCTTCACGGTCGCGTCGTCCGGTCAGATCAGCACGGTATTCACGACGATCGGCAACAACCTGTCGCAACTGCGCATCGCGAAGTAACACGCGCCCTGCCCAGTAAACAAAAAGCCCGGCCAATCGGCCGGGCTTTTTCGCGAGAGGATGCGCTACACAGAAAAAGGGCAGCTCGTTTGAGCTGCCCTTTTGTCTGGCTTTTAGCGACGACGTTAGTCGCAACGCCGAATTCGCTTCATGCTGCCGTCATCGCGCTGGATCGTTACGGTCCGGCAGTTCGAGCCGAGATACACCTCGCGCTCGCGCCACGCCGGTCGGTGATAGACGCGCGGTGAATCCCAATCGTTGTCGTAATGATGACGATACGGCTCGCCGACGCGTACGCCGACGCCGGGCAGATCGATGCCGATGCCCTGCGCAAACGAGGCCGCAGGCGCGAACGTGGTCGCGGCCGCAAGACCGGCGAACCCAATGAGCCATTTTTTCATCGCAACTCTCCGTTTTTTGCCCTCGTAAGAGAACGCTTTCACAAGCGGCCCGTTCCCCCGGAGTTCCCCAAACAAAAAGCCCGGCCAATCGGCCGGGCTTTCGTTTAGCTGCGATGGCTGGCGAAATTACTTCGCGGGGACGACCTTCGCGAGGATCCCTTCGAGCGGCTTGTAGGTCTCCTTGGCGAAATCGGTGTAGAGCTCGCCGAGCTTGGTGGTCTGCGCGACGAAGCCCTCGTAGGCGCTCTTCACGTAATCGCTCTGCACTTCGATCGCCTTCTCCAGCGACTTCGCGCCGAGCATCTTCTCGAGCGCCGCGCTGCCGTCCTCGAAGCTCTTCTTCGAGTAATCGGCGAATTCGGTCGCGATCATCTGCCAGCCCTTCGAGACGGTGCCGAGCTGCTTCATCGCAACATCGACGTTGTCTTTGCCGAGCTTTTGAAAGTCTTCGAAATTCTTGAGCATCAGATACCTCTTGCGGCCCGCGGCGTGCGCATCAGGCGGTTGATCGTTGGGTTTCGAGGAACCGGCAGTGGTCCCTGCCGGCTCGCAAAACTACATAGTGCAGTGCAACATAAACGTCAAGGTGGTTTTCGCAGTGCAATATATGATCCGAATCGAGCAACCTAAGCATAAGTCCGGAGCAGTCCCTTAACGCTTTGGCAATGACGTTTCCCCTACCGTTGGGAGACGCATGTGGCGGGCCCCGCTGGCGATTTCGGCGGGGCGAACAACAGGGAACGTCGGGTCGCCTGACCCTTCGTACAGGACGGGGAAGTTCATGCTCCGCGGAATTCGGCCGGCGGACGGCCTGCGTTTCGGAATCTGCACCCTTGCTGCTGTTGTTGCACTTGTTGCTGTGGCAACAGACCCGGCCGACGCTCGTGGCCGCAGAAAGCGGCATCATGCCCACCACGCGCGTGTGGCCTACAGCCCGCCCTACGCGGCGATCGTGGTGGATGCCAATTCGGGCAGTGTGCTGCACAACACCGGCGCCGACGCCCTGCGCCACCCCGCCTCGCTCACCAAGATCATGACACTCTATCTGCTGTTCGAGCAGCTCGAGGCGGGCAAGCTGCGGCTCGATTCACGGCTGGAAGTCTCCGAGCACGCCTCGCAACAGGCACCCTCCAAGCTCGGCCTACGGCCCGGGCAGACGATCTCGGCCGAGGACGCGATCCGCGCGCTGGTCACCAAGTCCGCCAATGACGCGGCGGTCGTGGTCGCCGAGGCGCTCGGCGGTGACGAGGAAACCTTCGCCCGCATGATGACGCGCAAGGCGCGCGCGCTCGGCATGAGCCGCACGGTCTACGCCAACGCCTCCGGCCTGCCGGACGAAGATCAGCTCACCACCGCGCGCGATCAGGCGACGCTCGGCCGCGCCATTCAGGATCGTTTCCCGCGCCAGTATCGCTATTTTGCGACGCCCGCGTTCGTCTTCCACGGCCGCGCGATGCGCAACCACAACAAGCTGCTCGGCCGCGTCGAGGGCGTCGACGGCATCAAGACTGGCTATACCCGCGCGTCGGGGTTCAATCTCGTGACCTCGGTACGCCGCGGCCACCGCCACATCGTGGCCGTCGTGATCGGGGGCTCATCGGGCGGTGCGCGCGATGCGCGCATGCGCATGCTGATCGAGCAGCAGATCGCGAGCGCTTCCACGCAGCGCACCGTCGCCAAGATCGAGGAAGCAAAGGACGTTGCGGCCGTTGCGGGGAAAACACCGGAGCCGCAGGTTCAAGCGCAACTCCAACCGAAGCCCTTGCCGCAGCCGGTTTCGCAGGCGCGCTTCGCGCGCGCCGACGCGATGGGACCTGTCGCCATCGCGCCCGCCAGCGAAGCCGAGACCCCTGCCGCGGCTGTCAGCCAGGCATTCGCCCCGCAAGCCGCCCCCACCCTCTCGCGTCAACCCAAGCCGGGCACGGCCGAGCCGATTACCCCGGTCAAAGTGAAAACCATCACGGTGAAGGCCGGCAACGTGCAGACCGCGATGCTGATGCCGCTGACCGGGCCGGCCCTGCAGGCGACCGTTGCGCCGCCTCATTTTGCCAAGAGCGCCATCGTGATGGAGCCGGCCACGCCTCCTCCGGGCGCGCGTCCTGGCGTGCTGGGTGTGCTGCCCGCCGAAGCGCGGCAGGCGCCTTCCGCCCAGCAGCCCGCCACGTATGAAGTCGCGTCGCGGGCGTCCAACCCGGTCACGACCGCATCGTTGTCCTCGCGTTCGGCGCACCCGCGCGGCCCCTGGGTCATCCAGGTCGGCGCCTTCCCGAAGGAAACCGAAGCACAGGAGCGGCTGCGCGAGGCCAAGTCGCTTGCGAAGAACCTGGTCGCCAAGGCCGAGCCGTTCACCGAGCGGGTCACCAAGGGCAGCCAGGAGCTTTACCGGGCCCGCTTCGCCGGCTTCGACCAGAACGCCGCCGAGGCAGCCTGCAAATACCTCAAGCGCAACGACATCGCCTGCATGGCGATCAAGAACTAGCCAATTCGCTGCCATCCTGGGCCGCAGACGCCTCCGGACCTCGTCCGGAGGCGTTTTGCTTCGTTTCGGGGCATGCGGGAGCGTGACGGCCAGTTCCGCGTTAGCAAAGCCGCAATCCGTTTTGGCTACAATGCGGTCAACAAGAAGCCTACGGGATCGCGTCAGTTCAGAAACAGGTGCCGCTGAGTGGATTTGTAGCGTTCGGAGTATCTCAGCGATGTTGTCGGAGCAGCGTGTCCTTGGCTTCGTTGATGCGAGCCGCAAGGTAGTTCGTGCCCCCCTGGTCGGGATGGAATTTCTTCATCAGCGTCCGATGGGCGCGGGTGATGTCCTCGGATTTGGCTCCGGGCTCAAGGCCAAGGATCTGGTAGGCCTCCTCCTGCGACATTGGCCCGCGCGGCGCGCTGCCCCGCCCCGTTGCCGCATCGGCCTGCGCGTGCTCACGCCAGCCGGCATCCCGGCGGTCAAGATACGCTGCCAGTAACGCGCGGCTTTCGTCGTCGATTTCCGCCATCAGGCCGACCAGCGTTTCGATATCGAGCGCTTCGAGCCGCGTGCCTTCGCGCGGGCCCGTGAGGATCACGCCGCGCATCGCGCCGGTATCATGATCGAGCTCCATTTCCAGAAACGCCGAGCGCACGCGCGAGACTTGGCCCGCGCTCTTTTGCGTACGCGCCCCAAAGCCGGCCGGCCCGAACGGCATCCAGCCGAGCAAGCCGAGACCGGTCATGCCGAGCGGGACCGCAATCGCGAGCTGGCCGCGCACCGCGAAAAAAGCCGCGAACACCAGCGCCGCGATCCCGCCCGATAGCTTGAGCACGGCGGCCAGTTTGCGCGGATCGGCCTTGAGATATTTCTGCGCCATCCAGAGCAGGACGGCGAGCGCGGCGAGCCCGAACAGCAGTGTCATTGCTATCTCATCTGCGCGAGCAGCTTGCGCGCTCCCGCGCCGCGCCGCGCCGAGAGATCGGCGAGTGCCTTGACGCCGCCCGCCGCATAGACCGCCGCCGCGCGCAACAGCTCGGAGAGCTCGTGCGCGGCGCTGAGATCGAAGCGGCAATAAGCGCCGCGCGTCAGCCGCGCGATTTCGCGGAACGCCTGCTCGGCGACCGGGTCGTGGCCCTCCTGGAACACGAAGGCCGGCATGCCGCGCAGGCCAAGCTCGCCGGCAGCGGCGGCAAGATCGTCGATCGCCTCTTCCATTGCGTCGCCGACATAGACCAATGCCGCCACCTTGCCCCTGTCGGATTCGGCGCGCGCGTGGCTCAACACCTTGCCGATCTGCGTGTGGCCGCCGCGGCAATCGATGCGCGCCATCAGATCGCCGAGCCCCGCGCCGTCGGAGACCCAGCGCGAGGCGCGGCATTCGTTCAGCCCGCGGAAGTACACAAGCTGCACATCGAGCCCGCCAATCGCCGCGGCCTCGCGAAACATCTCGCCCTGCAGTTTGCAGGCGGTGTCCCAGGTCGGCTGGCGGCTCATCGTGGCGTCGAGCGCGAAGATCAGCCGGCCGCGTTTGCCTGCTTCCGTCGGCGGTGCCAGCGTGCGGGCGCGTTTGATGAATGCGTCGATCTCGGCGCGCGGCGATGCCGCGGCCGGTTCGCTGCGCGCACCCGCCGGAGCGGGCGTGGTCTTGTCAGCCGTCTTGTCGCGTTCGCTCGCCATTTCAGGCCCTTGGCCGGGGATTCACCCCGGTCCCGGCCTATAAGGTGGCATCTTGCGCGCCGGGCGCAATGGCCCTCGTGTCGCGGGCAGGCTCCTCGCCAATCAAGTCGTCGGTATCGAGCGGCCGGTCCTGAGCGGCCACCCACTCGGCCCGCGCGGCGGCACGGCGCCTTCCGCGCTCGTCGATCGGAAGTTTCAGCCCCTCGATCAGCCGTCGCACCTCCTGCCGGGCGGTGAGGTGCGACAGGTTCGGGCGCGTGCCGAGCGTCTCCTCGTCGAGATTGTCGAGCGCGGTGAGGCCATGCGGAAAGAACTCGCGGAATACGACGCGCTCGGAGAATCCTTCGGTCGCACGGAAGCCGAGGCGCAGGCCGAGCCGGTCAAGGCATTCGCCGACCAGCTTCTTGTTGCGCGAGTTGAGCAGCGCGAGGCGGTTTCGCACCACGATCCAGTCGGTCAGCCCGCCATCGACGATACGCCGCTGGCGCCGCGCATAGCGCACCATCTGGGCGTAATGGCTGACACCCGTGACCTCGAAGGTCCCGACGTCGACCTGGCCGAGCACGTCGAAGTCGAGAAAGCTGTCGTTGAGCGGCGTCACCAGCGTATCGGCCATCGAATGGGCGAGCCGCATCAGGTAGGTGTCGTTGCCGGGCGTATCGATCACCACGAAATCGTGGCTGTGCTCGACCTCATTGATCGCGGCCGCAAAGCCCGCGAACTCGGCAGCCTCGTTCTCATCGACGCGAGCGCCGTCCGAGCGCGCGACGCAGAAATGGTCCGGCACTTCCAGCGCGACGCCAGTACGCCTGGCGCAATTGCGGCGGTTCTCGACGTAGTGGGTGAAGGTCTTCTGCCGGCTGTCGAGATCGATGGTCGCGACGCGCTGCCCGGCCTTGAGCAGCGAGACCGCGATATGCATCGCGGTCGTTGACTTGCCCGAGCCGCCCTTTTCGTTTCCGAGCACGATCACATGCGCGGTACGCGGTACGCCGCCTGTTGCCTGGAGCAACATTACTCAACCCCTCGACACCACCATAATCCGAATCGATTTGTGTCAAGGTCAAGACGAATTGCACGCGGACTTAACTTTCCTGGTTAACCGCGGCCGTGGCGCGGGGGTATAGCTACCCCACCCGCTGCAGGACCGGCAGCGTCGGACGTTCACCCTGCGCCTTGCCGGTGATCGGCGCGCGCGGGAGTTTCGACGGTCCCGAATCCATCACGAAGTTATGGTCGAGCGAATACCAGGTGCCGGTCACGCTCGCGGAAGGCGCCGGACCGTCGTGCTTCACGAAATTGCCGATCAGGTGGCGCGTGACGCCGAATTGCACATCGCTGTCGATGTTCTTGTCGTCCGCGACATAGATTTGAGAGATCAGAGTCTTGAACCCGTCTTTTGAAGCCAGAAAGTGAAGATGCGCGGGGCGCATGTTGTGGCGGCCCTGGGCGCGCAACAGCTCGCCCGTCGGGCCGCTGACCGGGATCGGATAGCCGGCCGGCTTGATGCTCTGGAACGCGATATGGCCGTTCTCGTCGGTGAAGAACTTGCCGCGCAGGTTCATGTCCGCCTGCCCGGGGTCCTGATTTTCGTAGAAGCCCTCGGTTGAGGACTGCCAGATGTCGACCTCGGCGCCTTTGATCGGCTTGCCGGCGCGGTCGCGGAACCAGGCCTTCACGAACAACGCCGGACCCGGCGTGGGCGAGCGGACGATGGAGCCACCATTCGGCGTGACTGGCGACTGCTCGCGCCAGAACGGTCCGAGCAGGCTCGCGTCGGTGTCGGTCTGGCCGTCAGAGTTGTTGAGCAGGCAGACGAGCGAGGAAATGCCGAGCGAGCCAGAAATCAGCACAGCCTCGTTGTGCGACTCGTTGCTCGCCTTGCCGAGCGCCACGACGTAGTTCATCGCGGTACGGAATTCCTCCTCGGTCAGTTTCGAGTCGCGCACGAAGTCGTGCATGTGGCGGATGAACGCGCCCATGATTTCCTTGAAGCGCGCGTTGGGCGCGCGCTCCAGTTCCCTCAGGACAGCCGGTGTGACGTCTTCCTGTCGCTCGATGATCATTTAGGATTTCTTCTTCATCGGGTCTTTCACCGCCTCGAAGGTCGCGAACTCCACGTTGAACAGCTCGCCGTTCACCTTCTCGACCTTGCGCATGTAGATGTTCTGCACGATGTCGCGCGTTTCCGGATCGATCGAGATCGGCCCGCGCGGGCTCTCCCACTTCATGCCCTTCATGGCGCCGATCAGCTTTTCGCCATCGGGATCGCCGTTGGTCTTTTTCAGTGCCTCGTAGATCAGGTGCATGCCGTCCCAGCCGCCGGTTGATATGAAGTTGGGCCGGAAGTTGTTCGCCTTCTTGAAATCTTCGACGTACTTCTTGTTCGCCGCCGAGGGATGCGCGGCCGAATAGTTGTGCGCCGTGATGACGCCGAGCATCACGTCGCCCTGACCGGGAAGCTCATCGTCGTCGGTCAGATCGCCCGGGCCGATGAGCTTGATGTTGGCCTTGTCGAGCCCGCGCTCGACGAACTGGCGCGCGAACGTGCCGCCCTGCTGGCCGGGGAAATAGACGAATGCCGTATCCGGCCCGATGTCGCGGATGCGTTGCAGGAACGGCGCGAAGTCCGGATTCGCCAGCGGGACTTTCAACTTTTCCATGACCTGGCCACCGCCGCCCGTGAACGCATTCACGAAGGCGGTCTCGGCTTCCGCGCCCGGCGCCCAGTCGTTGACCAGCGTTACGACCTTCTTGCTGCCGTTCTTGGCGGCCCAATCGCCCATGATCATCGACGACTGGCCGAGCGTGAAGCTGGTACGCGTCATGAAGGGCGAGCGGTCGATGGTGACCGACGCGCCCGAGATGATGACCACCGTCGGGATCTTCGCCTGCGTGACGAGCTGACCGATCGCGAGCGCGGTCGGCGTGATGCCGCCGAGCACGATGTTGACCTTCTCGTTGACGATCATTTCCTGCACGACGCGGCGCGCCACATCCGGCACGCCTGAGTCCTCGCGTACGATCAGCTCGATCTTCTTGCCGGCGACCTTGTCGCCGTTGACCTGCATGTAGAGCTTCGCACCGGCCAGCGCCTGGCGCCCGACGGTCTGGAAGCCGCCGGTGAGCGACAGGCAGGCGCCGATCTTGATGACGTCCTGCGCGGCTGCGTCACGCGTTCCAACCGCCGTGAGGGCGGTCGCCGCCGCCATTCCCTTCAGCACGTCCCTGCGCAGCATGTCTGCCTCCCCGATTTCATTGTTATTCAGGCCGTTGGCCGTCTGGCTTGAATCTAGAGCTTAACCGCCGGACGCCACAATAGCCCAATACTATAGG
Source organism: uncultured Alphaproteobacteria bacterium (assembly GCA_963800695.1). Classification (GTDB taxonomy): domain Bacteria; phylum Pseudomonadota; class Alphaproteobacteria; order Rhizobiales; family Xanthobacteraceae; genus PALSA-894. The sequence continues at coordinate 72,877 of CAWDCA010000022.1, forward strand.
AGACCAAGTTCGCGCAGTTCGCGCCGCATCTGCTCGGGCATGTTGCGCGCGCCCGGCGCCGCGCGGTCGAGATCAGGTGGCGCGTCCTTGACGGCAAGATAGCGCCAGCCCTGGAAGGCACGGAACGGCCGCGGCTGCACCAGCTTGACCTTGCCATCGAGGACGATCCGGCAGCGTCCGATCCCGTCTTTGTCGGTGAATGGCACGATGCCGAGGATGCGCTCGCGGCAGAGGAGTTCGCCCTTGATGACCCAGAACAACGAGCCACCGTCGAGGAGTTCGTCGACACGCTTCGGCACCATGCGGGTGCGATGGAAGCGCTCACCCGGCTCGCCGGCCTTCTTCTTTTTGGCGCGCTGCTCCTTGATCCAGTCCTTAAGGTCCTGAACGGAATCGCAACCGACGCAGAGCTTGAGCAGGTGCAGGGGCATTATTCGCCTCTTGGTTCGATGGTAAGGATTTTGGCCCCCTCGGCGACCTGGGCGCCGACCTCCGCGGCGATTTCGCTCACCGTTCCGTCGAGCGGCGCGAGCAATGCGTGCTCCATCTTCATCGCCTCGACCACGGCGACGCGCTCGCCCTTGGTGACCTGCGCGCCCGCCCCGACAAGGATCGCCAGCACCTTGCCGTGCATCGGCGCCTTGACGGCGCCGTCGCCGTCGAGGTGATCGACGTCGACGTTGTCATAGCTTTTCAGCGCGACATGGCGCTGCACGCCCTGCCCCACTACGACCAGTCCGCCGCCGACCGGCACGAGGCGAACACCGTCAGGCGCGGCGCCTACGCCATCGACGGTGACATGAGCGCCGTTGTGCCACGCGATGCTGGCTTTGCGCGGATGTCCATCGACCATGATGTCGAGCTCAAGCTGCCGCCGTGGACCGAGCGAAAATCCATCCGACGTGCTCCACGGGTCGCGCCATGGCGTTTCCTCAGATTGGCGTTTCGCCGGAGCGAGCAGCGCCGCGACGCCAGCGCCAATCGCCGCGGCCTCGGCCTGCGGGTCGACCCGGGTCAGATCGGCCAGATGCCGGTCGATGAAGCCGGTGTCGAACTGCCCGGCGCGAAACTCCGGATGGCTCACCAGCGCCTTGAGGAATGCCGCGTTGGCATGTGGCCCCACGACGACCGTTTCGCCGAGCGCCGTGCCAAGCCGCGCGAGCGCCTGCGCACGATCGCTGCCGTGCGCGATCACCTTGGCGATCATCGGGTCGTAGTAGGGTGAGATCGCCGAACCGGCGTCGACGCCGGTATCGACCCGGATGCCCTCACCGGCCGGCAATTCCAGCGCCGCGAGCTTGCCGGTCGATGGCAGGAAGCCGCGCTCCGGGTCCTCGGCATAGAGCCGCGCCTCGGCGGCATGCCCGTCGATCCGCACATCGCTCTGCGCGAGCGGCAACTTCTCGCCCGCCGCGACACGAAATTGCATCTCGACCAGATCGAGCCCGGTGATCGCCTCGGTGACCGGATGCTCGACCTGCAGCCGCGTGTTCATTTCCATGAACCAGAAGCCGTCGGGCCGAAGCCCTCGCGCGCCATCGGCGATAAACTCGACGGTGCCGGCGCCCTGATAGCCGACCGCGCGCGCCGCTTCGGTCGCGGCACGTCCCATCGCTTCACGTATCTCCGCCGTCATGCCCGGCGCCGGGGCCTCCTCGATCACCTTCTGATGCCGGCGCTGCAACGAACAGTCGCGCTCGTTGAGGTGGATGACGTTGCCGTGGCTGTCGGCGAACACCTGCATCTCGATATGGCGCGGCGCCGTGACGTATTTCTCGATCAGCACGCGCGCATCGCCGAACGCGGATTGCGCTTCGCGCATCGCGCCTTCAAGCGCGGCATCGAACTCGGCATGCTTGTCGACGCGGCGCATGCCCTTGCCGCCGCCGCCCGCCACCGCCTTGATCAGGACCGGGTAACCGATCTGGTAGCCCTTCTCCTTGAGGAATTTCGCCTCCTGCAACTCGCCGTGATAGCCGGGGACGACCGGCACGCCGGCCTTCTCCATCAAGGCCTTCGCGCGATCCTTCAGGCCCATGGCGCGGATCGCCGACGGCGGCGGGCCGACGAACGCAATGCCGGCGGCCGCACAGGCTTCGGCGAATGCTGCGTTCTCCGAGAGAAAACCGTAGCCCGGATGGATGCATTGCGCGCCGGTGCGCCGCGCGGTCTCGATCAGTTTCTCGATCACCAGATAGCTCTCGCGCGCGGGCGGCGGCCCGATCAGGTGCGCCTCATCGGCCACGCGCACATGCAGCGCGCCGGCATCCGCTTCCGAATAGACCGCGACGACGCGCATCCCGAGCCGCTTCGCGGTGCGTGCGATGCGGACAGCGATCTCGCCGCGATTGGCGATGAGGACTGAGGAGAACATGACCTCAAGTCTTACCCCAAGGCCGCACCGAAAAGCACGGTGCCGGACCCGGTTGTCCTCAGGCAGAGCTTATTGCTTGGCGTTCGGATTGAGCGACAGCGGTGCGGCCCCGCCGGACGGCTGCTTGCGCGGGCGGCGGACGCCGTGCGGCGGATGCCGGTGCCGAATTGGTCGGCTGGGCGGCTGCGGGCGGCGGTGGTGCCGCAGCTTGCCCCAGCGGCGATGGGCCCGGTGGCTCAATGATGCTGACCGGCGGAACCGAGGCGGCCGACGGGAAGCTCGCATTCGAGCCGGACGGCGTGTTGCCGCTTGAAGCGAGCGGCCGCGTACGGCTCGGCCAGTTCACCGCATAGCGTGCGACCGTCACGTCGAACAGCCGATCCCGCAGGTTCGCCTTCAGCCGCTTGTCGTCATAGACCAGCCCGAACGCATCGCAGGTATCCGCCGTGCAACCGTCGCGGGTCGCGAGAACCTGCGAGGCGAGCCCATAGCGATCCGCCGCGATGGTACGGCGCAGGCCGGCAATCGAGGATTCGTAAGCCTGATCGCGCCGCGAGGTGTGTTCGTGCGCGTCGGCGAGCAACGTGAGCCGCGCCGCCACATAGGCGCTGGCCGCCGCGACAGTTTCAGGGCTCGCGAACACGGCGCGTTCGCAGGCGCCCTCGACAGTTTCGGTATTGGTCGCCTCGAGGCAGGCGATGGCGGATCCCGGCGCAATCGCCCGGCCGACCAGATCGGCGGCACGCTGATCGAGCGCGCGACGCTCGTCGGCCCGATCGCGCTCACCCGTGCGGACGATGTAGGTCCAGCCGAATACAACTGCGATGACGATGACGGCGGCGCGGAACACGAGCGAGCCGAATTCCGTCATGCCGGACCGGACGACTGCGATGACGACAAGCGCCACAAGCAGCGCGGCAGCGACTCCGACCGCCCAGAGGGGAAGCGTGAAAGTTCCGGTCGTCAGATCGAGGCCCGGCACCCAGTCAAGACTCATACGCGTCAATCCGCCCCATCAATCCGGCGCCAGTATGACGCAGGCGAAAGGCGCCCGCTAGCTAAAATCGCGAACCGCCAAGGGGTTATTGCGGTGCAGCGAACGGCCGACGTTGGCCTTCAGGCCATTTGCACATTTCGCGACCTCCCGCCGAACCGGCTGTTTCAGGGCGGCACGGGAAAGAACCGGCCCCGCGCGGTTGCCAGCACGACGCCTGTGCCTAGCTCCTCCAGCCGCCCCTCGACATCCACGTAGCGGCCGTGGTCGGCCACCAATGAACCTCGCCCGATGATGGGCGTTTCGGTCGGCACGGGTTTCACATAACGGACGGTCAGCTCGCCGGTGACCGCGATCCGCGCCGACGTTCGGACGACGGCAGCCGCCAACACCTCGTCGAGGTAGGCAGCGACGATTCCGCCGTGAGCGGCATCCGGCGGTCCCTCATATTGGCGGGGAATGATGATCGGCGAGACCACGCCATCAACGGTTTTAAAGCACCGCACGTGCAGTCCGGTGGGATGTCCCGGACCACAGCCGAAACACTGGTGAAAGCGGTTGTCCGACTGGCCGGCGGGGTGGTGCTCCTCTAGCCCGGCAAATGCGGCGCGAAACGGTTCGGGAAGGGGCAACGTCAACGGTCCAGCCTCCTCGATCAGTTCACCTTCGCACCCGACACCTTGACGACGTTGGACCATTTCTCGATGTCGGCGCGCAGGTACTTGTCGAATTCGGCGGGGCCCATCGCCATCGGCACCGCACCCTGCTTTGCCCATGCTTCCTTCACGTCAGGCCGCGCGATCACCTTGTTGATCTCGCTGTTCAGCTTCTCGACGACCTCTTTCGGGGTACCGGCTGGCGCCATCACGCCCAGCCAGATCGTGGCCTCATAACCGGCGACGCCGCTTTCGGCCACGGTCGGCACATCGGGCGTCAAGGCTGAGCGCCTCAGGCCGGTCGTGGCGAGCGCCCTCACCTGCCCGGCCTGCACGTTCTGCGTCATGGTAGTGATCGCGTCGAACATCATCTGCACATGGCCGCCGATCACGCTGTTGCGCGCCTCGCCCGAAGCCTTGTGCGGCACATGCACGATGTTGGTGCCGCTCATCGCTTTGAACAGCTCGCCGGCCATGTGATACGGCGTTCCGGGTCCGGAGGACGCGTAGTTGAGCGCGCCTGGCTTCGACTTCGCCAGCGCGATGAATTCCTTCAAGTCCTTCGCCGGTACCGACGGGTGCACGACCATCACGAGATCCGAATAGTTGATCGGCGCGACGGGGACGAAATCCCGCATCAACGCAAACGGCTTGTTGTCGACCAGCGACTCGTTCGTTGTGTGCGTGTTGGACATCAGCAGCAGCGTGTAGCCGTCGGGCGCGGACTTCGCGACGGCGTCGGTGCCGATGATCGAACCGGCACCCGGCCGGTTCTCGACAATGAAGGTCTGCTTGAGCTGCTCCGAGAGATGCTGCGCGAGCACGCGCGCATAGATGTCCGCCGGACCGCCCGCACCGAACGGTACGATGATCCGCACTTGCCGAGCCGGATAGTCCTGTGCGGACGCAGGCTGACTGAAGGAAAGCGCAAGCAGCGCAAAGGTGGCGGCACGCAGCATCCCGGCCATAAGGCCCTCCCCGTTGTTTCTACGGTGATAGTCCGCCGCCCCCGGCGCTTCAACGCGCCCGTTTGTAGCAGCGCGCGTGGCGCGGCGCCATTTGTTCTGGATTCGTGGGCATATGCGGGAATTTGGCGGTAGCGGCCTTAACTTGAAATTGACCGCCGGAGACCGATGATTGGCGGTCCAGTCCCCGCGCGCCGCAGATGACGGCAACGCGACCATTGAGCCGACAGAATGTCGTCTGCGCACCGCAAAACCGATCCGGGCGGGATCGTCGTCGATGAGTTGCGCGCCGCACGCCTTCCGCTCGGCCCCCGCCAATTCGAGTTCTGGTTCGCCTGCAAGAATGGCCTCAATCCCGCGCTCACTTCGGCGGCCAATGAGATCCGGTTGAAAACCGGCGCACTAACGGGGCCGGATATCGACCGGCTGCATGAAACCTACCTGTCGCCTTGGCGTATGGCCGGACAACCGGATTCCGTCACGGCGCGCCTGAACGAGAAACTGCGCGACATCGCGATCACGCTCGAAGGCGCGATCGGCGCCACGCAGGCGCAAAGCGAAATGCTCTCCACCGAAGCCACCCAACTCGGCGATGCGAGCACGATCGAGTACGCCCTCAGGGCGATCTACCGGCTGAGCCTCGCCACCAAGGAGAGTCACACCCGCTTGGCGCAGCTTGAAAGCCGCATGGACGCCGCCACGCGCGAGATCGGCGAAATACAGCAGCAACTGTCCACCGTGCGAGCGGAGTGCCAGGCCGATCCGACCACCGCGTTGCCGACACGCGCGACCTTCAACGCGATGCTTGCAAAGGCGCTCGAAGATGCCGCCGAAACGCGCCAGCCGGTATCGGTCGCGCTCGGCAACCTCGACTACTTCTCGACGTTCAATGAGTGCTTCGGCAATCACAAGGGCGACCAGGTGCTGCGTGCCACCGCCATGCTCGCGAAGGCGCATATGCGCCCCGGCGACACGGTCGCGCGCCATGGCGGCGACGAATTCGCGATTGTCCTTCCGCAGTTGCGCGCCAGCGACGCGGTCGCTTACGCGGACCGTTTCCGTCAAACGCTGGCGGCGCAAACGTTCGCCGAGCATCCGAACGGTGCCGGCCGCGTCACGGTGTCGATCGGCATTGCCGACGCCATCAAGGGCGATACGCCGGAATTTCTGCTCCGCCGTGCCGCCAACGGGCTCAAGGTCGCCAAACGCGAAGGCCGCAATCGCGTGGTCGAGATGAGTCTGGACGGACCGATCTGGGATGCGAAGCGGCGGATGTGATCAGTTGGTCAGCGCGGCCGTGTCGTTGCACAGCTGCGGAAATGAACCGCGACAAGTCTTGTAGAGCTCCGGACACGGCTTCACCGCCAGGACGGCCGCATCGATCGTTTTTACCCGGTCGCCATTCGCGCTCGCCACCGCGTCATAGGTCATCACCGCCTCGTCGCGCGCGAGTTTTCTGTCGGCGATGAGAAAGCGCTCCGCGGCATCGAAGAACGCGGTCGCGGTCTTGCTGGCGCCGTCGGCATCCTTGGTGAGCGACGCGTAGGCGGCCGGATCCGGCTTAACGACCTTGGCCCGGATCGCCGCGTCGGAATAAACCGTGCCGAGCTTGAAATAAACGCCGCCGCACGTCGCGGCAGCCTGCCACCAGGCTTTGCCGTTGAAGGCTGTGCCAGGCGCGTTCACCACGCGGTCGCGCTTGTCGGCGGGCGTCGTGGGCGGCGGCGCTTCCTGTTTGCCGGAACGCCGTTTGGTTTGCGATTGCGCGGCGGCGAGCGACGACAGCGCGATCGACAGGATAGCCGCAATCGCAATTGTGCGCCGAGCGCCCGGACTCATGCTCCGACGATAAAGCGCAGCGCCGAGGCGGCGCCAAGGGCTCCGCACAGCGCAAGCACGAGCTGGTGGATCGAGAAGCGGCTCTGCGGCGCCTCGGGGGCAAGCGGCGGTGTCTCGCTCACGAATGCCTGTGGCGCCATCGGCGCGGGCGCCGCATTGGCGGCCGCGAAGATCGTCGGCTTGGCCGGGGCGGCTGGCGCGGCCAGCGTCACGGGTTTCAATTCGGCGGACGCAAGCTCCATGACCGGCGCGGGCTTCGGGGCGATCCGGTCTTGTTTCGTGGTTGTGACCAGAGCCGGAGCGGAGGCTGGAGCCGCAACCGGCGCTTCGGCAACCATCGGCGCCGCCGCTTCAACCGGCGTGGACATCGGCGGCTCGAGATTTACCGCAACGATGTGCGGCTTGCGCAACGCCTCGAATGCGTTCTGCGCGATCGGGAGTGGATTGATGAATCCGCGGAAACGCCGCGCGAGCGCCGATTCGGGCATCAGGGTCGTGGCGCGTGCTTCAGCCGAGGCGAGTACCATGCCGCGTTCGCGCTTGACTGCAAATCCCGGTGCGCGCAGCCGCTTGGCAAAACGCGTGTGCTTGGAACGCCGCGACACGACGATTTGCACGCGGCCGGTGGATTTGCGCTTGGCGGCAGGCGCGGCAGCCGATGGCTCGCCAGCAGCAGCCGCGGCAGCGGACGCCTTTTCGCACTTCTTGATGTAACGCTCGTCGCAGGCACTGACAGGCGCGGTGTGGAAGGCAAGTAAAGCGATTGCCACCGCTCCTGCGGCCGTGATCCGCACGCTCATCGCGTTCCCCTGCGGTTCGGCTTCGGTCCGCGCATGGGTACTCGCCGAAATGGCATCACGGTGACGAGATTGCGGCAATCCTGCCCTAATTCATCCGGTTCCACACTTGCGGGAGGTCCCGTTGTTGCTCCATTGTTCCTCGAGAGTGCCTGCGGGTTCAAGGAGCGTTCGATGCGGCTGATCTTTGGGATGATTCTCGGCGCGGCGGTAACGATCGGCGGGGCCTATGTTGCCGACACCGCCAAGTCGGGCCCGGACGGCCGCATGGTCAATTGGGAGGTGGTCGCCAAGAACACCGACTCGGTCGTGACCATGATCAAGCAGGGCTGGGCCAAGCTGACCGGTTGATTTGCTTGCGCATGATCTTGTCCGAAAACCGGTATCCACCCGCATCAAGTGCGGGGCAGGCTTTTTCGGGATCATGCGCTAGAAATTCTCCACCCATGGACGCAGTTCGATTTCCGAGGTCCAGGCGCTGCGCGGCTGCTGCAACACGTGCAGATAGGATTCCGCGATCGCGTCCGGATCGAGCAGCGCATCCGGCTTGTCGGGTGCAGGCGGACGGCGGTCGCTGCGGATACCACCGTCGATCACGAAATGCGCCACATGGATTCCGCGCGGCGACAGTTCACGCGCGAGCGCCTGCGCGAGGCCGCGCAGCGCAAACTTGCCCATCGCGAACGGCACCGACTGCGCATAGCCCTTCACGCTCGCCGAAGCGCCGGTGAACAGGATCGCGCCCTGCCCGTTTGGCAGCATGCGGCGCGCCGCCTGCTGCGCCACCAGAAATCCGCCGAATGCCGACACCGCGAATTGCTTTCTCCACGTCGGCCGGGTCGAGATCGACGAACGGCCCACGCGTGCGGAAACTCGCGTTGTAGACGACGACATCCGGCGCGCCGAGCTTACCTTCCACCTCGGCGAAAAATTTTTCCACGTCCGCGCGTTTGGCCGCGTCACATGCGAAGATCGCCGCGCCCGTCTCGGCCGCGAGCGCGCTGAGCTTCTCGAGTGAGCGCGCGGCCAGCGCGACCTTCATGCCGTTCTTGCCGAACAGGCGCGCGAGCGAGGCGCTGAGCCCGCTGCCGGCGCCGACGATGAGAGCGGTGCGATAGTTCGCCATGACGTGCCCTTCCCTCGCTTCAACTCGAACCAAGACATGGAACTCGGCACGTCAAACAGCAAGAAGCCCGGCGAACGAGCCGGGCTTCCACACTGTTTCGCATGTTGGAGTTACGCGGCCGCGCGCCACTGCGCCTTGGCGTCCTTCGAGGCCTTCTTGAGGTGCACATGCGCGTCCACGTGATCTACCCAGTCGAGCGGGATGAAATGATGCTGGCCGGATTTGTCGTCGCCCTTGGTCAGCTTGATCTCGCTTCCCTGGACGTGACGATTCCACCTTGGCGCCGTCGGAGCCAATCACGTCCATATGTTCCTTGATGTTGTCGTTCATCGCTGTCCTCCTGTGTGTTTAACAACGGAAAGGACA
>CAWDCA010000023.1:0-190254 GCA_963800695.1 uncultured Alphaproteobacteria bacterium
GCCGTCCCAGAAGATGATCTGGAAACCGTCCAGATTGGTGCCGCTGGCGGAGCCAACCCATTCTGGGTGCCGCCGTTCGTCGTTTGCGTCCCGCTCGCGAGGCCACCCGACTGGATGTACTGGTAGCCCGTGCTGGTCACTCAGTTCCGCTCGCGCCGCCGCCCAGTAGATGTCTGGAAGCCAGCGAGCGAGGTGTTCAGCGCACTGCCGACGACGTTTTGATCCGCACCGCTCGCCACGTTGGCGCTGCTCGCGGTGCCGCCTGCGTAGACGTACTCGTAGCCGCCGCTGGTCAGCGTCGAGCCCGAGTTCACGCCGCCAGGCAGGATCACCTCGAAGCCGCCACTCGATACCGTGGTGCCGGTCGTGGTGCCGCCGGCACTCGTGAACTGCGATCCTCCGCTTGAGAGCACCGCGCCGTTTGCCGTGCCGCCGTCGAATACGGTCATGCGGTTGCCGCCGCTGACGACGGTGTCGAACGCGACGCCGCCGGAGGAGACGTTCTGATCGGCTCCGCCATTGAGGATGGTGCCGCTGGCGATTCCCCCCTCCAGCAAGGTCTGCGTGCCACCGCCGCTGCCAATAAACGTCCCGCTCACCACGGCGCCGGAAAGAACGTTCTGCGTCCCGCCGCTGAAAATCGTACTCGTCACGGCCGCGCCGGACTGGACGTTCTGCGTCCCGCTGGTGTTCAGCACCGTGCCGCTCGCGGAGCCGCCGCTGGTGACGCTCTGCGCGCCGCCGCTGCTGATGACGGTGCCGCTGGCTGTGCCGCCGCTGAAGAGGAACTGTTCGCCGCCATTGGCGACCGTCGTATTTTCGGCAGCGCCATGGACGTCCTGGAACACCTCGCCTGACACCGTCGCGCCGGAAACGGTCTGGCCTGCCGAAACCGTAGTGACCTGGCCAAGAGCGAATGTGGTCCCGCCACTGAATCCGGCGCAAGGTGGAGGCCTTGCCCGGAAAAATCCTGCGACGGGTCGAAATGCAGCTCCGCCGTGTCCGCACCTTCGACAATCCGCAGCACATTGCCGGATAGAAGCTGCGCGCTGCGCTTCCGACAAAATCCAAGCCGACGAGATCGATCGTGTCTCCAGGATCAAAGCCGCTGATCACGTTCGCGAATTCGCTGGCGTTCTGAATCCCCAAGTGACCGCCTGCGCCCGCAAAGTTGATTGCGCCGGTGACTGAACCGCCGGTGAAGATGAGCAATTTGCCGCCGTCGATCACCGGGCTGACGGCAGTGCCGAAGACGACTGCCTGCCTCCGCGTGAATGATCGTGCTGCTGGCAGTGGCATCAATTTCAATCTGCTCGCGGCCGCCGTTGAAGAGAATAGTTTCGACCGCCGCCCCGCCGGAATTGACCGCCAAGCGACCATTATTGACGATAGCGCCACTGATTGTGCCGCCGGCAATCGAACCAATGAAACCATCGCTGTTGACGATCGTTCCGATGGCGACGCCAGTACCGGAGACGGCTTGACCCGCCTCGTGGCCCAAAATCGGGCTGTGGCCATTCACGACGGTGCCGCTGGCCGTCCCGCAGTACAGGACAATCTGATCGCCGCCGAGATTGACGATCGTATTGACCGAACGTCCGCCGGAGCCGAGGAGCTGAGGCCGCCGCTATTGACCGTAGTGCCGATGGCAAGGCCGCTACTGACGATTTCAGTTGCGTCCACGTTGACCACCGTGCCGCTGGCGGTGCCGTCGTAAAATGGCCTGTATGCTGACGCCGTTGAGCGTTGTTCCGTTCGCGGTCCCGTCGGAGATAATGCACCAATCCGCTCATCGTGGCGGTGGTATAATTCACAATGCCGCCGAAAAACACGCCGAGTTTGACGCCATCGCTGACGGTATAGGAATTCAGAGTGTATCCATCGTGATTGCCAGCGCGCCGCCGGAACTGACGATGAAATCGCTGACAGACGCGTTGCCGCCCAAAGCCAAAATGCCACCGCTTTGCACCCTCGTGCCGCTGGCATTGGCAAACACGATCTGGAGGCCGCCGTCAGACACAATCGTGCCGATGGCCGTGCCACTAGAATGAACCTCTGATCCGCCCCTGCTGACCGTGGTTCCGGTCGCGGTGCCGCTGTCGTCAACGTGCTTCACACCCACCGGACCTCACTATCGAGCCATTCGCAATGCCGCCGAAATATACCTCCTGAACGCCGTACGGACGACGGCGCCAAGTTGCGCGCCGGTGACTGAACGGCTAAGCCAGAATTACCAACAACGGTACCGCTTGCGGTGCCTCCGGAATTGACCGACAGGAGCCCGCCGGAAACCAACGTTTGCACTGACAGCGCCGCCGCCAGACTCGACGAACAAAGTAACTCCGCTGCTGACGGCTAAATCGCTGATGGTGTAGCCACCATAAACAAAGATTTCAGCTACCGGAGTGGTTGTGATGCCACTCACCGTCGCGCCGCCTACGAGCAGGAGCACGCCGCTTGAGTTCAAAGTGACGTTCGTGGCCGAACCTTCGGACCTGATATCGAGAATGCCGTTGTTGACGATCGTGCTATCGGCGGAGCCCGCGCCGCTTACAAATAGACGGCCGCCGCTGTCGACGATCGTTCGGCTCGCGATTCCGCCGGACACCGCACCTTGCACGCCGCCTTCGAAATTCGTGTCGAGAGATCGACCGCCATACAGGGTCTCCTCACCGCCGCTGCGAACGACCGTTCCGGCTGTGGCGCCCCCTGCGTGGACCTGCTGGCGACCGCCGGAGAGGACCGTGTTCAAGATCGCTTCGCCGCCGGAGGACACAATCTCAAAGCCTCGGATCGACGCGAACGCGGTCTGCCCTCCGCTAAACACAGCCTCTATCCCACCCGCGGAGACAACGGTGTTGCTGGCCTGGCCGCCTGACCGATGTAATTAATTCCGCCATCGCGGACCTGTGTTGCATTGGCGATGCCGCCGAACGATACGAAGTTCTCGCCGCCGCTGAAGATTATCGTTCCGCTGGCAATGCCGCCGGAACTCACCTGCTGTTCGCCGTTAGCTTCGATTACTGAACCGACGGCCTTACCGGTGGAGAGGACGGCCGCGATGCCGCCGCTCGAGACGGTGGTGTTGCTGACTATGCCGTGGGAGGTCGACCAGCAGGATGGCGCCGTCGTCGATAACGTAGTTACTCTGGGTGCCCGAGAGCACCTCGAGAATCCCGCGGCTCTCGATCGTCAGGCCGGTGGTGATGCCGCCGCCTTCAAGCCGCACCAGACCACCGCTGTGCACCGTGGTGCCACTGGCCGTGCCACCGGAGTGAATGGTCTGTATACCGCTGTTGGAGATATCCGCCCCGCTCGTCACGCCGGTCGAATGAACGACTTGCCTGCCGCCGCCCTCGATCTTCGCGCCCCTGTCGGTGCCGAAAACTTGGCCCAAACCTCCATTGGAGATGATCGCCCCGATGGCAGTGCCGTTGCTCAACACGTTGAGACCACCGCCGGAGCTCACGATCGTCCCGATCCCGGTTCCTCCTTCGTTCAACCATTGCTCTGCGTTGTTGTAGACGATTGTGCCGGTAGCCGCGCCGCCACCTCCGACGTGTTGGAACGTTTGCCGCCCAGCGGCACCCCTCAGGATGCTTCCGACGGCGGATCCGGTCACACCGTCCGCGCCAAGCGAGGTTATCGTGTTGCTCGCAATGGCGCCCGTATGAACACTCAGGCTGCCACCGTTGACAGTATTGACGATCGTCCCCCCGCTCAAAACAGTCAAAGTTCCACCTGAGAGAACCACGATCCCCGCTTCGGTGGCTCCAGGGAGCACGCTGTAGCCCTCACCGCTGCTGACGATGGTCATTGCAAAAATCTCCAATTCCAGGCGGGCGCCGGCGCAGCGTTGGGTCGGTCAGTGTGTCGGATAGCGGGCATTCGGATGCCACCGGTTCCCCGGGCAGGATCATCCCTCATGACAAAATGCGGGGCGCCCGGCCGTTGCCGGCGCACTGACCCGCCCCGCCCTGGAAATGTTGGTCCCGCCACGATTTCCCCGAACGCTTCGCTCCGCCGCCACGCTATCTCGCGCTGCGATTGCGCAAATCGCTTGCTTCGCCCCGTCAGGATATTCTTCGCAGCGTCGCGTGAGCGTCGCGCGAAGGGGCACCGCGCCCGCCGGTCAGAGCGGCTTGGTACTTTAACTCATTGCTTACCCTGTTTCCCCGGTTCGCTTGCTGGGCAGCCTCGTACGCTAAGTTTTGAGCGGCGGGATTGAGGAGGGGAAACCATGAGCGAGCCGACCGAGATCGGGTGACCGATGCGAACCATCTTCGAGCGCATCGACACGTCGACGAAGAGATCAAAGAACTGACCGAGGCGAAGAAGGAAATCTTCGCCGAAGCCAAGAGCAATGGCTTCGACGTAAAGGTCATTCGCGAAGTGATCCGTGTACGCGAGCAGGACCAGAAGGAGCGGGACGAGTTGGAAACGCTTCTCGACATCTACCTGAAAGCGATGAGCCAGAAGCCGGCTATCAAGAAGCTGCCTGAACAGGCGGATGCGGGGCCGGCGGTGCCGGCTCCCGCACTTACCTGCGGCAGTCCGATTGATGGGTGGAAACGGCGCTCTCAAAATCGCTATGCGCTGACCGCAAACGGCGAAACTCGGTTGAGCAATCATCCTCCGCGCGGCTTCCAGAAACACACGTTGCGTATCGTCGTAAGCGCGATGATACCTCTTCGATAGCGGTGTTATACTGATCGACAGCGGACCGGCATCGCAGAGTCCTGAGCGACTGCGCTGGACGCGGACATGATCGCACACGCTAAGAGGACTGCGGAAATCGATCTCATGGTGCCTCTAAATCCGGCAACTGGGCGTCTGAAGCCAGCGACGGCCTCGATTGAAACGGTAACCTACAACTACCGGCGACTCAAAACTATCGCCGTTCCGGTCTAAATCGCCATCATGAAGCGTAGACCCCAGAAGACCTCCCCGCTGGCGCGTGATCCGAATTGTCGGGAATGCCGCGCGCGAAATCTGCACACTGCCGGCTCCGAACGCCGATGCTGCGATCAAGCGCGCCATCCGCGAGTACGCCATTCACGATCTGCACCAGCAGCAGCGCCTAGCAGCGCGGCCGGCGGCCTAGCTCGCCCTCTTCCTCCTTCACAAGGCTCCCTTGCGCTGCAATCTTCTAGGGGTGCCCCGACGCGCGGGGTGGGGGCATCGTGCGCGCCGGGGCAAGCCTGGGGCACCCTATCTAAGGCCCTAGACCTGACGCCAAACGAGCACAGCGGAACGCCGTTCCTTGACGGAACAAAAATAGGGCGCCCTAGTTGGCGGCCTGCTTTTCCTCTTCAGCCCCGACAGTCATGACCAAAGAAAAACGATCTAAGTCCGAACTGGCAGACCTTGTTAAAGAACACGTCGGGATTGGGGGTCTATTCCTGATCGTGCTGCCTGACGTCGTTTATGGCTGGAACGCCTATGCAATGAACAGCCCAGAGAACGAGCCGGACATTCACGTCAAGATGCAGCGGGCGGTGGAGGAACTCCGTAAACGGTACGAACTGGCGGCTTAGTTCGCCTGTCGCAAGGTCCCTGCCGGGTCGCCGGCCAGGAAGAAATCAGCCTGATCCTGCGTCGCCGGAATGTAACAGCGAACATCACGGCAGCCGCAGCGGCATTTGAGCCGCGCCGCTCTCACCGCGGTCATGTTGCCCTGCCGGATCGGTAGACCATCCGCCTTGGTGAGCGCCGCACGCCGATTGCACTGCTTGCATTCGACCAGCAGGACCTCGATTGCCATGTAGACGGAGTGGAAATTGTAGCCGGGCATTCACCGAGGCTGCGTTAAGTCGGGGCGGTCACACCAGCCTGTAAAAACTAAATCCCCGTTTGCCTATGTCCGCCACGACTTCGACCAGCATAGCCTCCTCATGGTCGTGGCGTACATGATGATCCAGTCCTTTGGGTCAACATGCGGGGGAAGGCCTGCCAGGCGCGGCACGGCCATGCGCAAACTCGCATCCGTGGTGCTGCGGTAGAAGTCGTAGTCGTTGACGTCGCTCATCGACCCGCACATCTGGGCGAAATTAGGCGACCATCATGCAATGCTGCGGTGAGTCGGGCAAGGCGGCAAGCCGCTAGGGATCGTCGGTGATCTCAGCGGCGGGGCTACTCGTCGGTCTGTTTTGCTTCAGCACGAAGGGTCGCCTGATGTAGCCAGCTTTAACTGAGTGAGAGAGCACCCATCCTAATCCTTGGTGCCGTGATGTAGAGCGACTGCGCCCGCTTACCCCCTGCTTACCCAAAAACCGGCAAATGCTAAAAAATGGCGCTCCCTAGGGGAATCGAACCCCTGTTTCAGCCTTGAGAGGGCCGCGTCCTAACCGCTAGACGAAGGGAGCGTGGCGCCTGAAATAGCCCTGATCGGGAGGACGCGCAAGCGCGCGGGCGCAGCCGTCACGCTTACGGCGTGCCGGAGAAATTCAGCCGGCCGGCCGGCTGCAAGGTCTTCACGTCGAACGTGCGCACCTCGATCTTGCCGTCGATTTCCAGCGTGATCACGAGGCGGTCGTCCGCGACCGCGCTCTGGATCACGCGCGCGCCGCGCGGCAGCGCCAGAGTCATGTCGGCCGGGATGGCGGAGGCCTCCGGCAGCTTGTCGGCGGTCTTCGCGGTCGTCCCCTCGCCCTTGAACATGCGGTAGCCGATGAAGCCGAACACCGAGCCGACCGCGATCACGGTGACCGCCATCGAGACCAGCATCAGCCTGCGCACCTTGGCGATGACGCTCGCCGCATCGGCGTCGGGTTTGGGTTCCGGCGTCTGCGGTACGAGCGGCGGAGGAGCGATGTCGAACTCGTTCGGCGCGTCGTCGGCTTTTTCGGATGACGTCAGCTTCGTGAGCCGCGACGGGCTCGCCGGCAGGCGGCGTCTCGGCGTGATCGGCCGCCGGCTCGGCTGACGCCTCCGCGGGCGGATCGCGTTCGACCTGCTTGGCGGCCGCGAACAATTCGGCTTCGAGTTCGGCCAGCGCCTTGTCGGCGTCGAGCCGGGATTCCTCAGGGCTCTGCTCCGCGCGTGGGCTCCTGCGCGAGTTGGCTGCGGCTATGCGCGCGGCGTCGTCCGCCAGGCGCTGTGGGCCGCCCGGCCGCGGCGGATCGAACGGCCGCGTCAGCTCCTCGAGCGATTGGGCCAGCAGCTCGGACAGCCGCGTCGCCGGGTCGACCGGCTTGCCCGCGCCGAGCGTCCGATCCAAAGAAGAGCCAATTTGTCAGTTGGCAGAATTCATGACCGACCGGGTCCGGCACCAGATATTGCATGTGACCGCCGCCGAGAAAGGCGAGCGGCTCGACCGCGTCCTGGCGCAGCCGCCCGGACGCGCTCTCGCGCTCGCGCCTCAAGGCCTTGATCCTGGCCGGCGCGGTCGCGATCGACGGGAACACGATCCGCGATCCCGGCCACCGCGTCAATGCTGGCGGCAAGATCGTGGTCGCGATCCCGCCCGACGAGCCCGCGGAACCCGCAGCCCGAGGATATCCCGCTCACCATCGTGCACGAGGACGACGCGCTGATCGTGATCGACAAGCCGAAGGGACTGGTGGTGCATCCGGCCCCGGGAAACCGTGCCGGCACACTGGTCAACGCGCTGATCGCCCATTGCGGCGCGAGCCTGTCGGGCATCGGCGGGGTGAAACGCCCCGGAATCGTGCACCGGCTCGACAAGGACACCACCGGCCTGATGGTGGTGGCGAAGACCGACCGGGCGCACCGCAAGCTTTCGGCGCAATTCGCCGACCATGGCCGCACCGGGCCCGCTGGAGCGCGCCTATCTGGCGTTCGTGTGGGGCGTGCCGGAGCGGCCGAAGGGCACGATCGATGCCCCGCTCGACCGCCACCCCAAGGCGCGCGACAAGCAGGCGGTGCGCGGCGGGCGGCCGCGAGGCGATAACCCACTGGGAGCTGCTGGAGACCTACACCGGCGACCGACGGAAAGCCGGTCGCGAGCCTCCTCTCCTGCCGGCTGGAAACCGGGCGAACGCACCAGATCCGGGTGCATCTCGCCCATATCGGCCATCCGCTGCTCGGCGACGACACCTACGGACCGGGCTTCAAGACCAAGGCCGTGCTGCTGGCGCCGGAAGCCGCGCCAAGCCCTTGAGGCCCTTGGCAGACAGGCCCTGCATGCCCATATACTGGGCTTCGAGCACCCCGAAACCGACGACCATGTCAGCTTCAGATCCCGCCTGCCGGCCGATCTCGCCCGGCTGCGGCAATTTCTCATGGGTGGTGCGACCGAGCGTCGCCAGCCCGTCCAGGGTAGGACCAAAACCTGAGCGAATACAGCGGCGGTGCGCCGTATTCGCCGCTGAAATCACAGCGCCTCAAGGCGATGTGACCGAACCGTAACTTCCTGCCGACCCCAAATCCGTGTATGATTGCTGCAACTGCGATCGAGCTTCGCAGTTGCACATCTGCGTTCCGGTCTGCCGGCTCCGGGGGAGGGGTGACCGAACGGCCCGCCGAAAGGGGGCGAATTGTGAAAGGGCGCTACCATGGCCCGTGCCACGGCCTTGCCGATTATATCTGCCGAATCCGGCCTATCCCGCTATCTTGAGGAAATCCGGCGGTTCCCGATGCTGGAACCGCAGGAAGAATACATGCTCGCCAAGAGCTGGCGCGAGCATGGCGACCGGGATGCGGCGCACCGGCTCGTCACCAGCCATCTGCGGCTCGTCGCCAAGATCGCGATGGGCTACCGCGGCTACGGCCTGCCGATCTCCGAGGTCGATCTCGGAAGGCAACGTCGGCCTGATGCAGGCGGTGAAACGCTTCGAGCCCGAGAAGGGCTTCCGCCTCGCCACCTATGCGATGTGGTGGATCAAGGCGTCGATCCAGGAATACATCCTGCGCTCGTGGTCGCTCGTGAAAATGGGCACGACCGCGAACCAGAAGAAGCTGTTCTTCAACCTGCGCAAGGCGAAGAGCAAGATCTCCGCGCTCGAGGAGGGCGACATGCGGCCCGATCAGGTCGAGCTGATCGCCAAGCGCCTCGGCGTGCCCGAGCAGGACGTGATCGACATGAACCGCCGCCTCGGCGGCGACGCCTCGCTCAACGCGCCGATCCGCGAGGACGGCGATGCCGGCGAATGGCAGGACTGGCTGGTCGACAACAATACCGTCAGCCAGGAAACCCGCATCATCGCCGACGAGCAGGCCGACAACCGCCGCAAGGCGCTGGGCGACGCGCTCACGGTGTTGAACGAGCGCGAACGGCGCATCTTCGAGGCGCGGCGATTCGCCGAAGATCCGATCACGCTGGAAGAACTCGCCGAGGAATTCGGCGTCTCGCGCGAGCGCGTGCGCCAGATCGAGGTGCGCGCATTCGAGAAGGTGCAGAAGGCGGTGACGAACCGCGTGGCGGCGATGGAATCGCCGCCGACCCAGCCCGAACTGGCGATGCACTAAATCTGGTAGCGGCTTCCTCGTAGAAGTAGCGAAGCTCGGCGTCGAACGACGCCGAGCTTTTTTGTTCGGGCGCATGATCAGGGCAAGGCGCTGCGTTGTGCTGCGGGCGAGGATGCGATGGCGCGAACGGCGCCGAATTGCAGTTCAATTCTTCGTAGCCCGGATGGAGCGAAGCGAAATCCGGGATCCGAGCTACGGCTCTAAGCATCGCGAATGGAGGGTCGGATGTCACCGCCAGGCGAGAGGATGAAGATGATGCGCCAGCGGCGGCGAGCACGCGGCTTGTGCGAGGTGCGTCTGGTCGTTGCCGACGCCCGCTCGCGCGCGGTGCGGCGTGGCGAGAGAGGTCGCGGGCCTCGACCCGGCGCGCGAGCGCGACGCGCTGCAATGGATCGAGGCGGTCTCCGCGTTCGATGCAGATGCGGCGCGGTGAGTTGGTGATCGTTATCGGCGCGTTTGTCTCCTTGTCATCCGCCTGCCCCGGTGCTACCTCGCTTCCGTTCCGGGCCTGACGACAACCGCCCGGTCAGCTGCGCGCAGCCAAGTGTTGTCTCGCTCCGCCCCGGAGGTGAGACATGTCTTGCGGCAGCGCCATATGATCACATCGTCCACCATCTGGCTGCTCTATGCGGCGCGCGCGTTGCGCGGCTTCGGCGACGGTTTCGCGATCATCCTGTTGCCGGTCTATCTGTCGGCGCTCGGCTACGGGCCGGCGGAAGTCGGCATCGTGGCAACGGCGGCGCTGCTCGGCTCGGCGGCGACGACGCTTGGCGTCGGCGTGCTGGCGCGGCGCTATCCGCTGCGCAATCTGCTCCTCCTCGGCGCGATCCTGATGGCCGCAACGGGCGTGGCGCTGCCCGCCTTCGAGCCGCTTGCCATCATTGCGTTGGTGGCCTTCCTCGGCACCATCAATCCATCGGGCGGCGATGTCGGCCTGCTCATTCCGCTGGAGCATGCCTCGCTGGCGCAGGGCGTCGCGGCCGACAAGCGCACGCAGACCTTCGCGCGCTACAGCCTGATCGGCGCGATGGCGACCGCCGCCGGCTCGCTCGCCGCCGCCGCGCCGCAACTGCTTGCCGCGCAGGGCATGGACCAGATCGGCGCGATCAAGCTGATGTTTTATGCGTATGCGGGACTCGGCCTGATCGCGGCCGTTCTCTATCGCTTTATCCCGCTCCGCCCCGCAACCGCCTCGACTGCAAGGCCCGCCGTGCTCGGCCCATCGCGCGGCATCGTGATCAAGCTCGCCGCGCTGTTTTCCATCGATGCCTTCGCGGGCGGGTTCGTCGTGCAGTCATTGCTGGCGCTCTGGCTGTTCGAGCGCTTCGACTTGTCGCTCGCGCAGGCGAGCGTGTTTTTCTTCTGGTCGAATTTGCTCGCGGCGTTCTCCTATCCGGTCGCCGCCTGGCTCTCGCGTCGCGTCGGGCTGATCAACACGATGGTGTTCACGCACATTCCCTCGAGCCTCTGTCTGATCGCCGCCGCGTTCGCGCCGAACCTGCTGACGGCTCTCGTGTTGCTGCTGGTGCGCGCGGCGCTGTCGCAAATGGACGTGCCGACGCGCACCTCCTACGTGATGTCGGTGGTGACGCCCGAGGAACAGGCCGCGGCCGCGAGTTTCACGGCAGTGCCACGCACGCTGGCCTCATCGATCAGCCCGGCGTTTGCCGGCGTGCTGCTGGCGGGCTCGTTCGCGGCTGCGCCGTTGATCGTCTGCGGCGTGCTGAAGATCGCCTACGACCTGGCGCTGCTCTATTCGTTCCGGCACATCAAGCCGCCCGAGGAGGTCGCTGCGCCGCCGCGAAGCACCGGACCTGATTGCTAACCTGCAGGAACGAAGCTGCGGTTCCACCGTTGACACAGATAGCCGCGCGGCAAGGCCGCGCATTTCCTTGGGGCACGCGCGGGGGCCTTGGAGAGGAAAAAATGGCCACCCCGAAATCGTCCGTCGTCCAGCTCGCGCCCTCACTCCATCATGTGCATTTTCCCGGCGAGAGTCCCCAATATCGCGCAGCGCGTAATGCGCTGCTCAAGGACGAGATTGCGTTGCGCCGGGAGATCGAGCGCGTAGCAGCGCAACGCCGCGCTTTGCCGGCGGGAGGCGTGATACCCGAGGACTACCAGTTCGAAGGCGAAGGTGGGCCCGTCCGGCTCTCGCAACTGTTCGGCACCAAGGACACGCTCGCGATCTACAGTTTCATGTTCGGGCCCGAACGGAAGGAGCCATGCTCGGGCTGCACGCTTGTTCTCGACCAGCTCGATGGCGCCGTTGAGCATATCAGTCAGCGTCTCGGCTTCGTCGTGGTGGCAAAATCGCCAATCGCACGCCTGCTGAACCTCGCGCAACAGCGCGGCTGGCGCCGCCTGCGGCTTCTCTCCACCGCCGGCAACAGCTACGACCGCGATTACTTCGGCAACTCGTCCGGTTTGTCCGCCGCCGTCCGCGAGCAGCAGGAGTTCAAGCCGGGTGAGGAATGGGACATGCCGATATTGAACGTGTTCCGCCGCGACGGCGCCGCGATCCGGCATTTCTACGGCTCGGAACTGCTCTACGTGCCGCCCGAGCCGGGCCAGGAGTATCGCCACAACGATGCGTTCAATCCGCTCTGGAACATCCTCGATCTGACGCCCGAAGGGCGCGGCGACTTCGACCCGCAGCTCAGCTACGCGAAACAATAGCGAGATCGTGGGTCCGCCGCCGCCTAGTAGCGGCGCATCTCGCCGAGCGCCGAGCGCGAGATGCGCTCCATCAGTTCGCGCTCGACGCTGTCGGTGAGACGGCCGCCCGAACGCTGGATGTACGCCGCCACGTCGCGGTCCGCCTTGCGCTGGCGCGCGGCCTGGAACGCTTCGTAAACGCGTTGGAGAAGGCCGGGACCGCCGGCTGCGCGTGTGGCCGGGTCGTAATAGCGGGTGAATTCCAGGTGGTCGGTCGCGTAGGCCATGGCAGCCTCCTTGCGGTGTTGGCGGCGTGTGAGTGTCTCTCCTCCGTCCGCGCTCTTCGTCTGCCCGAAGCAGGATCGCGACCGGCCGGTGGTGCGGGCGTTCCGCGCGTGGGTGAAGGAAGAGGTCGCGGCGCTCGACTGGACGAAGTGGCGGCGGGGGCTTGCGCCGAAACCGTAGCCCGGATGGGCCTCAAGCGCGTTTACGCGCGTCTGCGACGCGCTATGGCGATATCCGGGATGAGAACCGCGGTCGTCACGGCCCCGCATGTCGCTGCGCTCATGCGGGCTACGAAGCCTGATCACCGGCGCCGCGATGTTCTCGACCATCACGTTGATGCAGGCGGGTTTGCCGCTCGACAGCGCGCGCTCGATCGCGCCCGGCAATTCGTCCGCGCGCTCGACGAATTCGCCGTGGCCGCCGAGCGCCGCGACCGCGAGATCGTAGCGCGCGGGGGTCAGATCGCAGCCGTGCATGCGCGCAGCCCCATACTCGCGCAGCTGGATCTGGCTCTCGGCGTTCCATAGCGCGTCGTTGCCGAGCACGGCGACGAACGGGAGCTTGCGCCGCGCGGCGGTTTCGAATTCGGCGAGATGGAAGCCGATCGTGCCGTCGCCGAGCACCGCGAACACCGGCGCCTTGGGCTCCGCGAGCCGCGCCGCAATCGCGAACGACAGCCCGCCGCCGATCGAGCCCGCGACGCCGTTGATCATGCGGCGGCGCACCGGGAGCATGCTCTGGCCCCACTGGGCGAACTCACCGCCGTCGCAGACGAGAACCGTATCGGGATCGCGTTCAACATAAGGGCGCAGCGCGCGGAACACCTGCGCGGGATGCAGGCGGCCGGGCGTTTGCGACACGATGCTCGCCCACGCGGCGGGCCGGTTGTCGAGCGCGGCGCGTGCCTCGGCGAGCCAGCCGCCATCGCGCGGCTTCATCGCGCCTGCACGCGCGATCAGCGTTTCGGCGGCGGCGCGCACGTCCGCGATGCTGCCGAGCACCAGCCGCCCGTCCATTTCCTTGACGGCGCGCTCGACCAGCGCGGCCTCGGGATCGATCGCGATCAGGCGCACCGCGGGATCGAACGACGCGCCGCCGGCCACCGCGTCGTGAAATCAAGCGCCTTGCCGACGAGCACGATGAGGTCGGCGCGGCGCACGAGATCGGAGAATGCGCCGAGCGTCGCATCCGCGATGCCGCGCGGACTTTCCAGGATGACGGCCGGAGCCTTCGTTGCGGCTTCAAGCCGGCCGAGCAATGCACGCCCGCTCACATTGGAAAGCTGCGGCCCCGCGAAGATGATCGGGCGCGCCGCAGCAGCGATTGCGGCAAGCGTGGCGTCCGCGACGGCCGCGCTGAGCGCGGGCGCGGCTGACGCACGCGCATCGGGCCACACGATCGCGTTGCTTTCGACGCGCTCCTCCAACAAATCCGACGGCAGACTCAGGTGCACCGGCCCCGGCCGGCCGGAGGTGGCGATGCGGATCGCCTCGCCGACATCGCGCCCGAGCGTCGCCGCGGAGGTCGCGGTGAATGACGCCTTGGACACCGGCGCCGCCATATCGGCCTGGCGGATTTCCTGGAAACCGCCGCGGCCAAGCTCCCAGGTGGCGGCGTGCCCCGACAGCAGCACCATCGGGGACTCTGCGCCGAGCGCCGTGTAAAGCGCGCCGACCGCATTGGCGTGACCCGGCCCGCCGGTGACCATCGCGATGCCGGCTTGGCCGGTAAGGCGTCCCCACGCGTCCGCCATGTGCACGGCGGCCGCCTCGTGGCGCACATGCACGAGATCGAGCTTCGCCTCGATCGCGGCATCGAAGATCGACATGATGTGATTGCCCGAGAGCGTGAACACGCTCCTCGCACCGAGCCGCGCGAGCGATTGCGCAACGATGTCGGCACCGCGCAAATTGTCAGTCATCGGCAGTCCTTGTCAGTGTGTCCGGTGTTGTATCAGGCGGCGGCCAGCCGGACGATATCCGGCACGTCGAGGATTTTCTTGGGCGCGCCCTTGCGGGCCGCATTGATCATCGCCCGCCCCACCTCCTGCAAGGTGCAAAAGTGTGCGGGCGCGAGCGCGCGGCCGATCGGATAAATCCAGGCGAGCAGCCGGTAAGGCAGCTTCAGGTTCTTCTGTCCGGGAGACGCCTTCATCATTCCGGGCCGGAACATGTAGGCGTTCTTGAACAGCCGCATCAGCGCATTCTCGGTCGCGCCTTTCACGCGCGCCCACGCAAGGCGCCCCTGCTCGCTGCTGTCGGTTCCCTTGCCGGTGAGATAGCAGAACGTCATGTCGGGATTGGAGCGTGCAAGTGTCTGCGCGACGTTCAGCGTGAGGTCGTAGGTCATGCGCCTGTAGTCGTCCGCGTCCATTCCGACCGACGAGACACCGAGACAAAAGAAGCAGGCGTTGTATCCGGCCAGTTGTGGCTCGATCGGTGCGAGATCGAAGAAATCCGCGTGAATGATCTCGCGCAGCTTGGGATGCGACACGCCGCCGGCTTTGCGATTGATCACCAGCACCTGTTCGACATCGGGATGCGCGAGGCATTCGAGCAGAACGCCTTCGCCGACCATGCCGGTCGCGCCGGTGATGATGGCCTTGATCGTCTCGCCGGGCGGCGCCTTGGCGTCATCTTTCATCTCAGAATCGCTTGAACGAGTTGTAGACGTTCCTGGTGTGTCCTGCCGCGTGGCCCGGATTGTTGGCCCAGGTGGCGTCGAGATCGGCGAGGGGCTTTGCGGCAACCACCTCGTCCTCGCTCTTGCCTTCGTCGACAAGCTTCTTGATGCGGTCGTGCGAGGTCACCAGCATGTCGCGGAAGACCATCAGGTCGGCACGCGTCGCGAGCGCGCCGTGGCCGACAACGATCTTGGTCTGGTCGTTCGACGCCTTGATGTAGGTGTCGAGCGCGCGGATCATGCCGCGCACGTCGCCGCCGTTCATATAGTCGATGTTCTGGTAGCGCCGCAGGTTGTTCGCTGTGTCGCCGGTGCACAGCACATTGGCGTCGGCGAAATAGACCCACGTGTCCCCGTCGGTGTGCGCGTTCGCGATGTGCGTGAGCTGCGCCTTGCGGCCGCCGGCTTCCAGCGCGAACGACCCGCCCACATAAGTCTGCGTCGGCAGCGCCTCGGCCGGGCGCGGCGGGACCTTTGCGCCGGTCAGGCCCGAGACGGTGCCGGCCGCGAGCCGCACGCGGATGTTGTCGTGGGCCACGATGGTTGCGCCGTCCTTGGCGAAGTTCTCGTTGCCGCCGGTGTGGTCGCCGTGGAAATGCGTGTTGACCAGATACTTGATCGGCAGCGGCGAGATCGCCTTGATCGCCGCCTTGATCTTGTCGGAGAGCGGCGCGAACTGGCCGTCCACCATGATGATGCCGTCGGTACCGACCGCAACGGTGATGTTCCCGCCCTGCCCAGCCAGCATCCAGGTGTTGTTTCCGAGTTCGGTCGCCTTGATCTCGATCTTGGTCCAATCAATCAGCGGCGGCGGAGCAGGCGTCTGCGCGGCGGGCTGCGCCAGTGCGGTGCCAGTGAACATGACGGCCGCGCATGTGGCGATTGCGATCCTCAGCATTGTCTTCTCCCGCTTCTTTGTTTGCGCATGATCATGCGCTTGTCTTCGCAAATCCATACAGCGCTTCCGGATTGGTCACCAGAATACGCTGGCGTTGCGCGGCATCGCTCGTCCAGTCGGCGAGCAGGTCGAACAGCGTCGCGTCGTTCGGCTTGTCCTTCTCGGTCGGGTGCGGCCAGTCCGAGCCCCACACCACGCGCTCGGGCGCTGCGGCAATATAGGCCTGCGCGACGCTGAGCTTATCCGAATAAGACGGCGCGCCGGCATTCGTGTCCATGTAGGCGCCCGACAGCTTCATCCAGGTTTTGCCCTTGTCCATCATGCGGCGGATGATACCGAAGGCGGCGTGCTCCAGCGGGGCCGGCTGCGGCAGGCGTCCGAGATGATCGAATACCACGGGGGCCGGCAGGCCTTCGAGCAGCGCGGCGTTCTCGACGATCTGGTCGGCGCGCATGTGGATCTGCACATGCCAGCCGAGATCGGCGACGCGCTTACCCAGCGGCTCGATCATGTCGATCGACACCGCGGCGGAGCGCGGATCGAATACCGTGAAGCGGATGCCGCGAATGCCGCCCGCATCGAGCATCTTCAGTTCGGTATCGGTCACGTCCGGATGCAGCACCGCGACGCCGCGCGTGTTCGCCGCCCCGAGCTGCGTGATGCCGTCGAGCGTGACGCGATTGTCGGTCACGTAGGCGGCAGGCGTCACGATGACGGTGCGCGTCGTGCCGATGCGCCGTTGCAGCAGGCGATATTCGGCCACCGCAGCGTCGCTCTGCATGCGCGACTGCGGACCCGGCCGCGCGGGCGGGAACCGCTCGCCGTCATAGATGTGCATGTGGCAGTCGCAGGCGCCGGCCGGCGCCTTGAGCTTCGGCGGTTCGCGGCCGGCCGAGTTTGGAACCTGATGCGTCGCCGCCTCCCATGCGCTGCCGCTCGCACCAATTTACACGAAAGGCCGCGACATCAACGCCCGTCGCGCGGCGGTCTGCTTGACCGCGAACGCATGGGTCCGCAAAAGTAATTCGGGTTGAATTGGGGTTGAGCTGATGCACGCACGTTTCGTTCTGGTTTGTCTTGCGGCGATGGCGCTTGCCTCCCCCGCACTCGCCGACAAGAGGCTCGACCCGGACCCGGCTTTTCTGCCGAAAGCGCGCAGCGCCACGACCGCGGCGGTCGAGCCGCACTACGATCTGGCCAGCGAGAAGGTGCCGTTCTGGGCGCGCTTTCTGATTTGCGCCGGACAGCTGACGGCCGCACGCGACGAAGGCCGTGCGCTTCCCGTCCCGAAAGCCGATCTCGACAGACTGATTGCGGACTACCGCGCGCGTGCAGCCGATGTCATTGCCTACCGCCAAAAGGCCGACGCGAAGGCGTCCGCGCTCGATGTCGATGGGGAGATCGCGAAAGTTCGCTCCGGCGCGATGCAGTTTCTGCCCGCCGACACGACCAAGCTCGGCGTCGAGACCATGAAGAAGCGGCACGGCGAGCGGCTCGCGTTCTGCCAGCTCACGCGCGACTGGTACGACGTGCAGAACGGACAGCGGCAAGCCGCATCGCCCGCCGACCAGAAGAAGCTGACCGCCGTGCACGGCGAGGCGATGCGCCAGATCGCCGCCGAGGCGCCCAAGCCGCCGGCCGCGATGATGCCTCCGGCGATCAAGCCGTCGGTGGTGCAGCCGACGGCGCGCACCGCGGCGCCCACACAGCCGCCGATCCCGACCGCGAAGGTGATCGTGCCGCCGGCCGGCACGCCGGTGGGCGGGGACAACTCTCGCGACTACCGCGTCGGTGGCGACCTCGCGAACGTGGACGCGCGGACGGAATTTTCCGGACGCGCGCTATGGTCGGCGATGGCCGAATGCTCCGCCCGCATGGCGCTGATCCAGGCGCGCACGGGCGACAGCACCAAGCAGCAGCAGGATGGTTATGCGTCACGCGCCGCCTACATCATGATGGGCAATCGCGGCGACGCCCGCGCGAGCAGCCTCGCCGAAGCGGCAACCCCGGTCGCGCAGGAGCGCGCGCGGCTCGCACCGCGGGTCGCCGCGCTGTGGGATGAGTACCGCCAGCGCACCGGCACGATCCCGAATGCGCATTGGGGTCGGGTCTGCGGGGGTCTTGAGACATACGCCCACAATCACGCGACCAAGATCGCCAACGATCGCGTTTATGCGGCGAAGCTCAAGCAGGAGCAGGACCGCCAGCGCGTGCAACAGCAGCAGTCCCAGGAAGCGGCGGGCGGCTCTTCCGGCGGCGGCGGCGGTTACAGCGGCTCGACCAATTCCGGCGCGGCGGATGCCAACCGCTCGCGTGTGGAGCATCAGAACACGATGCAGCGCTACGAGCGCGAGAACCGGCAAATCCGCAACGAGATCAAGGCGATCGACCGCAAATACGGACGCTGAGCGCTTGGAATTCCGGACAAGGGTGCGGATTCATCCACTGAGGTCAACTGAACCATTTTTCATGTCTCAGCCGCACTGCTCAGCGGCGCGCCCGGCACTGGGTTCGTTTTGGGCTTCGCACCTTCTCGCGCCATAGCAGCGGGCCGCGAATCCCCAAGTGACGCCAGATCCGCCGCGGGCTCCAGACCCTTGTGCTCACCTTTTGTCGCAAGCTGACGTGTTTGCCGCCACAACGCGTGGGCCGCAGGCAACGGTTCGATAGCAGCTTTCGTCCACCAACCGCGCTCGTCCCCGACGCGATGGAGCTCACTATGATGGATACGACAAAGCGGCACAGTAAACTCATCGCTCACCTTGCGCCCGAGCGCGCGTGGTTGCGCAAAGCGAAGATGATGAGGGTCACAGGGCGCGCGGCCGCATACAAGACACGGCTGCCGCGAGACGAACTTGCGGTGCTCCTTGTCGCGCAAGCGGATGGTTTTTGCCGACAGCCGCTTACGGCCGCGTACTGGCTGTTCCTTGACCGTGCCTGTCGCTGAACCGTCGCCCCCGCTGACAGGCCGTGCGTCGTTCGCGATCTGATCTTCGGCTGCCGATTCAAGGTGCGGATCGACATCCCCGAATGAAGCAACCTTCGCAGCGAAGCTCTCTTCGACTGCTTGGGCGTCAGAGGTCGTTAGTGTATTTTTCCTTGGCAGGCTGCGATGGGCCCAATCGGCGGCCTCGCTAGCGGTTTGAAGGGGATCAAGTTCGGCGACCAGACGATCGCGCAGTGCCGCAGACTGATCGGGCGCCAGAGTCGGTTGGGGTGCTGGTCGAGATGGTCTGCGTTGGACGAGAGCGGACGGTACTGCGGGCGCTGCATGTCCGTTGGATGACCGTCCGTTAGGGGCTGGCCGATTCGTACTTGCCTCAAGTGCGGGTCTGCCGTCGCTCTTGGTAGGGGTATCGAGATCGGGTGCATCGAGGTCGTCTTCGCCCGCGATCCCGACCAGGGTGAACAGCGCATAGCGCCGCGCATAGGTCAGAGCCGCTCCCATCCGATGCGGCGCCGCCGTCTCGGCCACCGGACAGACCGGCCAGTCCGACGAGATCCATTCGCCCGAGGCGTGCGCCAGCATGGTGGTCAGCCGGATCAGGCCGGCCTCGGTATCGATCGCGGTCGTCTGCACGGTCGCGATCTCATGCTGGCCGAGCGACTTGCGCACGATGTCGAGGCCACTCGATAGCGAGGCATAGCGAAAGGTCCGGTCCTCCTCGCGCGGAAAGGGCGAGCGGATGGTCGCCGTCAGCGACTTTTCCGGGTTGGTGAGTTCGGCCTGCGCCTTGGCGAGGGCGGCGCGCGATCGCCCCGATCGTCTCGCTGGAGCGCTGCATGGCGATGCCTCCGCGGTCGCAGCGACATCAAAGCTGACCGCGCCGGATTTCGAGCGCTTGGCCCGGATGCCATGACCGAAGGCCTCCTTGGCGTCTTCCGGCATCAGGCCCTTGAGCTCGGCCTTCGCGCGCTCATGCTCCAGGAAGGCCGCCCGCGTTGAGCGGAAAACACCCGGCAAACTCCGCCCAGGAGTTCGATGCGCTCATATCGACGATCCGCACCGCCTCGATCCGCGGCCGCGGCGGCTCGACCCCGAACAGGCGAGGGGGCTCGCCGGTCTCGACGCAGCGCCAGAACTTCCGCTCCGCCGTGATCAGGAGGTGCTGGTAGAGCGAATCCGCCGGAATGGTGATCTCGACCCACTTGCCGCCGCCGGTGATGATCGAGAGCACCGCTTCCTTGGCGTTCACGACCCACATGTTGTGCTGCAGCTGCGCCATGTGCTTTTCGGCCGCCGCTTCTTCCGAGAACGACCACGGCAGCATGAACTTGGCCTCGAACACCGCCCCGGTGCCCTCGACCATCCCGTCCAGCGTGGCCGCCATCCAGCGATTGACCGGATGCCGCACATGCCGCTGCACGTCCGTGATCACTTGGCCGGTAGTTGCGCTCGTACCAGCGCCGGTTGAGGTCCTCGGTCGCGGTGCCGAGCTGGACGATCAGGTTGCCGGACAGGTCCTCCGGCTCGACCTCGCCGCGCTTCTCGCGCCAGAGCCGGAGAAGGGCGCCTTCGTCGTCGCCCATGATGATCCGGGCGTCCGAGCCGCCGATGAAGTTGCGACGGTTGCGATTGGTCGATTTTGGATACGTTTGCATGGCTCCTTTTCCGTTTATCTAATTACGATACTTATGTCTATATTAGACAGAATCAAAAGTCAATCGTTTTTCGACAGAGTTGATGGAATCGGTCATTGTGTGCAATGGACTGCGACATGATAACTGCCAGCCAATGTAGAGCCGCTCGCGGCCTCCTGGATTGGAGTCAACAGGAGCTCGCAAAAAGGGCTCAGGTTGGGATCGTGACAGTGCGTCAACTAGAGGCCGCCGCGCACGAACCGCGACGAGCGACGCTTAATGTCATTAGACGTTGTTTGGAATCGGCCGGAGTCGAATTCATTGACGAGAATGGAGGAGGTGCCGGCGTACGTTTGCGAAAGTCGCAAGGTGCTAAGAAGCTAAAGTAGACATTGCATCCGCACAATTTGCTCATTGCGTAGCGCATACGTGAAAGGTCATCGTCCAAACGATGGGATTGCCGCGCCGAGCAGCATCAAGATCCTATTCAAGTGCTCCGGGTGTAACGTGCAGAATAAGGGCGGGCTTTGCGGCAGGTGTCGAGGAGCGCGCTTGAGATGTACCCCCAGGTTGCTGTCTCACTCGAACTTTCACAGAAGTTCTGCGCGAATACCACAACAGCAGTGCAGGTGAGCCAAGACGAGAAAGCCTCTTCCTCACTGACTCTCTAGGTCATGGAACGTGACTTTCCACGAAATCGTTAACCGCTGAACTAGAGCCATTATTCTCGCTAGCAAGTGTGGTCAACGTTTACGCAGTTTGATGTGGGGCTCACGTATGGTCCGCGAGCGCGAAATTGGCGTGGGCGCACCTTGGCTGACTGGCCCGCGATGCGACTGACAAGGGTGAGCAGCGCTGCAGCAGTAGCAGCGAGACTCCCATTGCCAGCAAGGAAGCGGCGGCGCTGAAATGACGCGGCACCCTTCGATTCGCATTGCCGGAGCTGATGGAGCGGTGCGACACGAGAGCGTTCTCACGACGTATGCGCGCGTTGGAAGCATTCCGGTACATTCGCGGTGCAAGAACTAATCACGTTGATACTGCATAAAGAAAAAGTTTCAATCATTGATTAGGTTTGGCGGAACGAACCCAAATCCCGGCGTGCGGAAGTCGGGCATCGCGTGCGCTCACACCGACTGGAGCGCCGTCTGTCCCAGATAAAACTTGACGCACCGCCGCACGGTACGACCCGCACAATGCCGAAAGTGCCTTCGGTTTAATGCAGCCGTCAGGGGTGGTCAGATTGGTGAAGGCGCCAGCGCCACAAGACGCGGCAGCTATTGGTCCAATCGCGGAAGAATTTTGATTTGCTGCTGCGTAGGCGGATTGCCTCTGCTTCGAGAATGTCGCATTCTGAACACTTGGCGCGATTCGGTAGCCCTACTGCAAGATAAGCAGCGTACAAGCTGCGAAAGTTACCGAATCAGGTTTCTCCAGCAGCAGCAGCCCTAGACACGCGCGCTTGGCTCAAGCGTTTCCGTGCGGCATTTCCGGAAGCGGGTCTTCCCCGCGGCCGCGCAACGGGATCGCAGTCTGAGACGTACCAAATTTGATTAAGAAGGATCGCAGCAGCAGCAGGCAGGTACTCCCCGAAACATCGGAGATATCGTCATGGCAAAGCAAATGCCCGCCAAGCTTGCAGAGCCAATTCCCGCGAATATTGCTGAAATTCTTGGCCCGCCGCCAATTCTGACCACAGAGGATTCGGCAACATACTATGCGATGTTGTCGTGCTTCGCTCGCGATGTTGCACCCAGCGACATCATCGCGTGGATCTGGATCAAGGACCTCACCGATCATCGGCTTGAAATCGCGCGCTTTCGCCGGTTCAAGGCCGGTATTATGCAGAGGGCCTATGAGAAACGCATCGCAACAATCATCGAAAAGGTAAATTTGGACGCGGCATCAAAAACAGAGGTCCTTGGCAAGAATGCGGTTTTGGCAAAGCAAATCGTTCCGCATACGCTCGCCCAGCAAATTCGATTGGAACGACGTGAAGCTGGAACCAGGGACAAACCTCAGGCCGAACTTACCGAGCCTGAACGTGTCCGCTTGAAAAGCCAGGTGGAAAAACGCGAAGCAGAAATCGATGCCAAGCTTAAGGCCGATCTTGCTGAAACCGAAAGACGCCGGGTGGAGAGCGTACAACGCTGGAAGCTACGTCCCGCCACAGACCGCGACCTCGGTGACGAGTTGGATTACTGGATGCATGATTTTCAAAAGGTGGAACAGCTGCAGGAGATCGCAGAAAAGCGTTTCAGGGAGGCACTACGCGCCCTCGAACGACATGTTGCTGGCTTCAGCAGAAGGCTCCAGGAGAACTTGAGCAAGATTATTAATGGGGAAGTCGTATCGCGCGAGTCCGCTGACCCGGCGTAGGCATCGAAAGCAATGACGTCCCAGAGACAGATCGAAGCTAATCGGACTAATGGACAAAAGAGCTCAGGTCCAAGAACCAGGGATGGCAAAGCTAAAGCGAGCCGGAATGCTTGGCGTCATGGCTTAGATGCCATTCCGGATGATGCGACATTGCATCGGATCGACCGGATTGCCGACGCAATATGCGGGGTGGGTGCAAGTGCTCAAGAGCGGGAGCTGGCAGCGATTATCGCTGAAACGCAAGTGTTGCTCGCCCGGGTCCGGGTTGCGCGGATCCACGCAATCGAGCGGATGCGGACGGCGAGCGTGACCTCGCCGTTGCCAGCATACAAGTTTGATGCAGCGGAGGACCGCATGATGGAGGCTGCAGCCCAGAACAATTATCCGAAGGCCATGACCATTCTAAAACGTCTCGTCTCCAGGGCTGTCGAAGAATACCGCCTGGAGGTTGCAGATGAGTACATGGCCAAACGCTCACTTGCGGGACGGGAAATGGGGCCCGAGGCGGCCGAAACTTATGTGCGCGGCAAACGGGTACCACGCTCGGATGTTGAAAGTTTTTGCTTCGCCATACCTGAACTGGTTTCGCTGGAACGCTACGAGCGGCGAGCCATCTCGCGCCGTTGTCGTGCGATCGAAACGCTCGGCGCCATTCGCAATCCGTGAACTGGCCTGCACCCGGTTCCGAAGACACCGAGTTAGGTGTTTTGATGGAGCTGGAGGTGGGTCATGGAGAGGCGGAAGTTTACGCGAGAGTTCAAGCTTGAGGCGGTGCGCCTGATCAAGGATCGAGGCGTGTCGTATGTTCAGGCGTCGCAGGACCTGAACGTACATGTGTCGCAGTTGCGCGAGTGGGTGAAGAAGCTCGCCGACGATCCGCAACACGCCTTTCCTGGCCACGGCCAGATGAAGCCCGAGCAGCTGGAGATCGCGCGACTCAAGCGCGAGGTGATCAAGCTGAAGGCCGAGCGGGACATTCTAAAAAAAGCCGCGGCCTACTTCGCGAGGGGAATCGACGTGAAGTTCTCCTTCATCGCGAAGCACCGGGGGATCTGGCCGGCGGATTGGTTGTGCGGGGCGCTCGGTGTCTCGCGAGGTGGGTTCTATGCCTGGCTGACACGGCCGCGCAGTCAGCGCAGCCGGAGCGATGAAGAGATTGGTGCGAAGGCGCGCGCCAGCTTCCTTGCGAGCGATCGGACCTACGGCGCTCGGCGGGTGTGGCGCGACCTGCTGGCGGAGGGTCTGTCGTGCGGCCTGCACCGGATCGAACGATTGATGCGGCTACAGGCCCTCAAAGCACGCCCGCGACGGCGTCGCCTGCCACCCGACCTGGGTGAGCGGCAGGTCTCCGCCGTCGCTCCGAATGTGCTCGATCGCAGCTTCGAAGCGCATGCACCAAATCGCAAATGGATTGCCGACTTCACCTACGTCTGGACCGCCGAGGGCTGGCTCTATGTGGCGGCTGTCGTCGATCTCTTCTCCCGGCGCGTTGTCGGCTGGTCGATGAGCGCAGCGATGACGGCGCAGCTCGTCACGGATGCTCTGGTGATGGCGATCTGGCGACGGGGCAAACCCGATGCGCTGCTGCACCACTCGGATCGCGGCAGCCAATACAGCAGCGAACAGTTCCAGCGGCTGATGGCTGATCATGGCGTCGTCTGCTCGATGAGCCGATCCGGCAACGTCTGGGACAATGCCGCGATGGAGAGCTTCTTCTCGTCGCTCAAGACCGAGCGGACAGCGCGTAAAACGTATCGCACGCGAGACGAGGCAAGAGCCGACGTGTTCGATTACATCGAGCGCTTCTACAACAGCAGGCGTCGTCACTCGACGATCGGATATCTGAGCCCTATGGAGTTCGAGACCAAGGCTGGATTAGCTTAAGCGGGTGTCATCCAAACCGGGTGCAGGCCAAACCTCGGTTTGCTGAGCACCTCGACGCAACTATTGCAACGTCAGCTCTGGTTTAGGACAGGTTACTTTCGGCCCAGTGCCGTAGCTAGGCAGGTCGGAGGGAACCGATCTCGCGGCCGGCTTGCTGACCGTCACCTTGCCTGCTTCGGCGTTGGTTCCGCCGTGCTCAGCGGCGGAGCTGCGTGACCTTCGGCCCGGCCTTGCCCAGCGCCTGCACCGGATCGACCAGGCCCGCGCCGACGTCGGTGGCCGCGCCGCCGATCTTCTTCGCCGTCGCCGAGAGGATGCTGCGCACCTCCGATGGCCGAAGCTCCTTGTTGCGCTCCAGCATCAGCGCGACCACGCCCGAGATGTGCGCGGCCGCGACCGACGTGCCGGTGGTGAGCTGATAGCCGCCCTCCGGCGCCGGCACGAGGATGTCCACGCCGGGCGCCGCGATCGCGACGTACTTGCCGCGGTTGGCGTTCTTGTAGGTCTTGTCGTCCACGTCGGTCGCCGACACCGCGATCACGTTCGGATCGGCGCCGGGGAACAGCGGCGGCGACTTCGGTCCCGCATTGCCGGCCGCCGCGATCAGGATGATGCCCTGATCGGTGAGGCGCTTCATCGCCTGCTGCAGGATCGGGTCGCGCGGGCCCGCGAAGCTCATGTTGATGACCTTCGCGCCCTGATCCACCGCCCATTGCAGGCCCTTGACGATGTTCAGGCTGGTGCCCTGCGCGCCGCCGCTGTTGACGCCGAAGGCGCGGACCGCGAGCAGCTGCGCGCCCGGCGCGACGCCGAGCAGGCGCTTGTGCGAGGCGATCGCGCCCGCCATGCCGGTGCCGTGCGGATGCGGCGTCTGGTCGTCGGAGGGCAGCGCGTCGTAGGTGCCGGTGATCACGCCCTCGAGGTCGGGATGCTTGGAGTCGATTTCCGAATCGATCACCGCGACCTTGACGGTCTTGCCGGTGGCGATCAGGTGCGCTTCGACGAGCCCGAGCTTCTCGACGATGTACTGCGCCGAGTCGCCCTTGCGGCTGGTGTCGGCGGGCGCGGCGCCGCTCTGCGCCACGTCCTGGATCAGGTCGTAGGTGTAGCTCGGCTGCGCCGAGAACTCGGCGCCCTTCTTCTGCAGCTCGGCGATGACGTTGCGCAGGTTGGCGCCGTCGGGCAGGCGGAAGCGGATGACGGTACGGCCGAGCAGGGCGATGGTCTCCTGATAGGTGATCCGCAGGCCGAGCTGGCGCGCCATGTCGGCGATTTCGTCCGCCGAGAGCCGGCCGCCGAGCTGGAACACGACCTCGTTGCTGAGGAAGCGCGTCTCGTTGAGCGGCGGCATGCCGCTCGGCAGCGGGCCGAGGCCGTATGCGCGCAAAGCCGATGGCCGGCGGACGTGCCTTCCGAGCCGCCCTTCTGGTTGCCCTTCTGGCCGCCGGGCGAGCCGGAGCCGCCGGACGAACCCGGCGCATTGGACGTCTGGACGACCTCTTCGGACTTTTTCTCAACGAAAACGTCGCGCGCTGCCGCCACGAAATTGAGCAGCGCCTCCAGCTTCGGGTGATTGTCGAGAAAGTGCTGTTTGCTGCTCCCATTCGGGTTGAACAGGGAGCCCTCGCAGATGCCGCCGCCGCCGTTACCGTCGCAAGCTTTGTTCCGGAAGATCGGGCAGTCCCGACGACCGGATAGGTCTGGCCGACTTGCCCGCCGACCGTGCTGCCCGGGCCGCCGCTCGCCGTTCCGGAGCCGCTCGAGTCGGATGAAACTGTGCCGATCAGCTGGAAGCCGTCGGGGAAGCGTATCGCGGCGTTCGCGCCGACGAATATGCCGACGATGCTGTTGGCCCCGGACGACACGTTTCCGGTCGAAAACGACGGATCGATGAATCCGAAGTTCACGCCGACGAAGCCGCCCGCGACGTTGTTCGCGCCGCTGCCGGTGACGCTCGAGGAGGTCGTCGAGTCCGTGATCTTGGCGAAGTTGATGCCGGCCAGGCCGCCGAGATAGCTGTCCGACGTTCCGCTGACCGCGCCGGAGGACGTCACCCGCACGAGATCGCCCACGCTGATGCCGGCAAATCCGCCGACGATGCTGTTCGGCCCCGTGCTGGTCACGGCGCCCGATGCGGTCGAGTCGCTGATCGTGCCGTCGTCGAGATTTCCGGCGGCGAATCCGCCGAGGATGGTATTGGCGCCGCCGGTCACATTGCCGGACGCGGCGGAATTCGTGATCTGGCCATGGTTGCCGCTGATGAATCCGCCTGCCGTGCCGCCGCTGCCGACCGTGACGTTCCCGACAGCGAAGCTGTTCGAAATCGTGCTGAAACGGTCGTTGGTGCCGGCGAAACCACCCGCATTGGAAACTCCCGTGACGTTCCCGAACGCCATGCTCCCAGAGATGACCCCAGATACCTGATTTTGTCCGACGAAGCCGCCCGTCTCACCGTTGTCGTGGGTTGCCGTGCTCTGGACGTTCCCGAACGCCGACGAGTTTGTGATCGTGCCGCCGCCATTCGGGTTCACGGCGTTTACGCCGGCGAATCCGCCGGTTCCGAACCCGCTGCCGCTGACGGCGCCGATGGCGACTGAACTGCTGATATTGCCAAAATTTCCGCCGACAAATCCGCCGGTGAAATTGGTTCCGCCGGTCACGGCTCCAGCCGCGCCCGATCCCGAGATCGATCCGTTGTTGAAGCCGGCAAATCCGCCGACGCTGTTGTGTCCGCCGGCGTTGACGTTGCCGCCCGCCACGCCGCCGCTGATCACGCCGGCGGCATCGTTCAGCCCGACAAAGCCACCGAACTGGCCGGACTGGAACATTACGGTGGCCGTCGCGCCCGTGACATTGCCGGCCGCGACGTTGAGGCCGCTGATCGTTCCGAAATTGAATCCGACAAATCCACCGCCGGCGCTGCCGGTCGCGTCCGTATTGGTCACGTTGCCAGTCGCGCCGGAGCCGGTAATCGTAGAGCCGAGCTCGTTGCGCCCGGCGAGACCGCCGATGAACGAGTACGCTCCGCCAGTGACGTTGCCTGTCGCGAACGAGGCGGCGATGGAGCCCGGATTGCCGCCGATCAGTCCGCCCGCGCTATTTTGGCCCCCACCCGTACCGCTTAGGCCATCGCCGACGGTGACGTTCGTCTGCGCGCTCGACAGCACGATCGCGCCCAAGCTGGCGCCCGGGCCGAAGATGCCGTTCTGACCGATGAGCCCGCCGGCGACGACACCTGTCATCGCGCCGCCCGACACCGTGCTGTTGGTGACGTGTACGTTGCCGACCGTCCCGCCATTCGAACCGGCGAGAACGCCGATGAACTGCCCGGGGCCCGTGACGTTCGGGTTCGCGGTGACACTCGCGTTCGTAATGTTGACGTTGTTTACGTGGCCGGTGGCGCCGATCGTGCCGAACATGCCGATGCTGACGCTGCCGCCGCTCGGCGCCACGGGCGCGATGGTCAGGTTGCTGATTGTATTTCCGAGGCCCTCGAATCTGCCTGTGAACGGAGAGCCGGCGCCGCCGACCGGCGCAAAATTCGGAATCAAACTTGCATCGATGTTCTTGTGCAGAGCGTAGTTGCCCGCGAGATTGACGCCCATGTTCTGCAGATTGGTGGCGTTGTTCACCAGCATGTATTGCGTGAGCTGGCTCGGGGTGGCGAGGGCGATATGTCCGTTGCCGACCGTAAAGTTGTTCTGCGTGCCGAACGCCGTCGGATTGTAATAGAGCGTTATCGTTCCGGTACTGTTAGGCCAATTAACACGCTGAGAGGTCGTCGCGATGGGCATGACGAGCGTGCCAAACCCAGTCCCGGTGCTATCCGCGTGCATCACAAGCTTACCGGCAGCCCCGCCAGTGTTGACGATTGTTCCAGCGGTCGGACCGGCGTCATTGATCCGGATGTCACGGAACGCGATCAGCGTGAGTGTCGCCGACGTATTCCATGAG
The DNA here is from genome assembly GCA_963800695.1 of uncultured Alphaproteobacteria bacterium. Classification (GTDB taxonomy): domain Bacteria; phylum Pseudomonadota; class Alphaproteobacteria; order Rhizobiales; family Xanthobacteraceae; genus PALSA-894. The sequence goes on from CAWDCA010000023.1 coordinate 28,751, forward strand.
ATCTGCGAGTTGACGATGATGTCGCCGTTGCCACCACCGCTCGTGGTCGTCGTTACGGTGAAATTGCTCCCGCTGTTAAGCGCACTGTTGATGGTCGCAGCCTCCGGTGCGTTGATGGGGACGTCGGCCGGATCAAGCAGCCAGGTGCCGCCGTGGCCGGCGCTGATCGTTCCCGAAAAATTGACGGTGTGAGCCGATGTTTCGATAAATCCGCCGTTGCCGAATTCCGTGCCGCCAAGGGCCAAAATTGTGCCGGTGCTGCTCAGGAGATTGTCGGCCCATAGAATGACCTTGCCGCCGTCGCCGCGATCCTTCGCCGAGGCATCGATCCGGGTCGCGGCATCGACGCTCACCGTGGTGGCGGTCGGGATCGCGAAGCTCTCAAGCTGTGCGCTCTGATTGGCGACCAGCGATTTGTCCGGCTTGCCGCCGCCCCAGTCGCCGCCGATCAGCACCTTGCCGCCGCCATCCGCGCCCGATGCATCGATGGTCGCGCCCGCGACCTCGATGTGCTCGCCGGTCACCATGATGGTGCCGCCCTTGGTGCCCTTGTCCTTGCCGGCCGCCGAGAGCGTGCCGGAGACTTTCACCTTCTGCGGCGGCAGCGTGCTTGCGTCGCGGTACCCGCCTGACCCCGGGTCGCGCTTCCCGACTGGGCGGGCGCAGCGGTCGCGGCCGAGAGCACGATCTGGCCGTTCTTGGTGCCGACCGAATTCGCCTCGATCACGCCCGACGTATTGATGACCGAGTCGACCACCTGGCGCGCCGCGGCGGCGGTCAGCTCGACGCGCCCGCCGTTCGCCTTGAGCTTGCCCTCGTTGGTGACCAGCGATTTGAGCGTCTGCCCGGTCGCGACGTCCTTCACCTGGCCGGCGATCTGGTCGCCGACGCCGAGGGTGATCAGCTTGTCGCCGTAGAAATCGAGATTGAACATGTTGCCGGAGGCGAGCGTCGACGGTGCCGAGCGTCGCCGTGATGGTGCCGGAGTTGCGCACGCCGGGCGCGACCAGCGCGGCGAAGCCGCCGTTCGTCGCCGTGATGGTGCCCATGTTGACGATCGAGGCATCCGGCCGGCCGGGCGATCTGGAAATTGAAGCGGCCGGCCATGAAGTCTTCGTTCTTGATGTCGCTGGTGGTCGCGAGGAAGCCCGCGGTGTTGATCACCGCGCCCGCGCCGAAAATGATGCCGTCGCGGTTGATGACGAACACCTTGCCGTTCGCATCGAGGCTGCCGAGGATCTGGCTCGGGCCCAACCCGCCGACCACGCGGTTGAGCGCGATCGAGTTCGAGTTCGGCTGGACGAACGTCGTCTTCTCGCCGACGCCGATGTTGAACATGTGCCAGTTGATGATGGCCTTGTTGGAATGCTGATTGACGGTGACGTTCGCGGTGCCGGGATTCTGCAACGGTCGCCGAGCCGCCGACCACGGTGGCGCCGTTAGGTCCGGCCAGCGCGGACGTGAACCCCAGCGGCATCAAGGCCGTGGAGACGAGGAGAAGTTTGCGGAGGCGCTGCATTCCGTTCTCCGTCACAGCTTCGCAGCCAAGATGAGGAACGCACGCCAGTCGTTGCGCGGGCCCTCGACGGCTTTCGCCACCGAAAGGTCCGCGCTGAACATGCCGTCCCACTCGGCGCGCCCGCCGACGCCGGCCGAGGTGCCTTGCTGCGTCCTGCGGCGTGCCGACCGCGGGATCGATGTTGTAGATCTGCCCGTGATCCGCATAGGCATAAAGCTGCGCGCGCGTGAGCCGCTTGATCCCGTGCTGTATGTCGTAGCGCAGTTCGCCGAGCGCGGCCCAGCAATGGTCGCCGAGCATCTGCGAGGGATCGAAGGCGCGGCCGAAGAAGCGGCCGCCGTAACCGCACTGCTCCGACACCAGCAGCGGCACGAAGGCGTATTGCGCATAGGCGGCGACGAAGGCGGAGAAATTCCAGATCAGCGGCTGCAGCCGGCTGACCGTGCCCTCGATCTTGGTGAAATCGACGCGGCCCGCGTTGGTGGAGGCGATCGGGTTGCCGTTGTCGGTCGAGCCAAGCCCATGGATGCCCTGGCTGAACGGTGACATTGGCCTGGTTGATGCCGAGGAAGCTGTCGGCCCAGTCGCCATCGGCCTTGAGGCGGAAACCGCGCAACCGGTCGCTGCGTCAGCAGGTCACCGACCGCAAAACTGTCGTCGTTGGTGGCAAAGCCGAGTCCCGTGAGGGTCAGGTTCTTCTCGCGCGTGCGGATCACCGGATAGCTGAAGCCCGCCTCGAACAGCGTGCTGCGCGTGCGATAATCGAGCGCGAGCAGTTGCTCGGTGCCCGGCCGCCCGAAGCCGTGGCTGGCATTGATGAAGGCGGTGAGCCCCTCGCTGTTGAGCACCTGCCGGTAGCCGAACGAGAGGTATTGCAGCTCCTCGACCTGGAACGTGCCCGCATAGGTGAGGGTGAACGCCTCGTGCGCGCGCGCGATCGTGTTGTTCAGCGTCGCCGAGCCGACATATTGCCAGGGCCCGCGCGCGCGTGTGCCGCGGTTGTCGATACGGGCCATGCCGTCGAGCGCCTTCTCGGCCACCTCGACGATCAGCGTCGAGGCGTTCGGGTTGGTCGGCGAGGGCTTGAGCGTGGTGGAGAACTTCAGGCCCGGCAGGTCGTTCGCCAGCAGGAGATAGCGTTCAAGCGTGCGGATATTGGACGGCCGGTCGGCCACGATGCGGTTGGCGTAGTCGGTGAAGAAGTCCCTGTAGCGCGTCAGCTTCTCCGGCCACACCACGTTGTCGACATAGCCTTCGACCACCTGGATGCGCACCACCGCGCCGTGCCGGCCGAAGTTCTGCGGCGGCACGACCGCGCGGGAGAGCACATAGCCTGCCGCGCCGTATTTGACCGTGATGCGGCGGGCGAGGTCGTAGATCGCAGCGAGCGAGACTTCGCCGCCGAGCAGGTCGGCGTAGAGCGGGGCAAGGTCGGCTTCGCTGTAGACGGTCGCGCCGGTGATGACGACCCGGCCGATCGTTAGCCGGATACCTTCAGCACCGGGAGGGGCGACCGTTGAGGGGAGGGTAATGGTGGCGCCGCCCGGCTGGGCACGCGGCGCCTGCGGATCGACGAATTGATCACGCTCCCGGCCCGGCTGCGCGCTCGGTGGGATCACCTGCGCAATCGCGGTCACCGGGAGCAGTAGTATCGCCAGAACCGCCAAAAAGCGGCATCTGCCGGCGATCATACCCGCAGCTCCCCACTCGAACCCCATTCCACCGGGACGTGGCCAGACTTGCACGTCTGGGGAGGCGATGGGAATAGCCCGCAAGCCCTTGCATCGCATTCGGGATTTGCTGCGGCTTTGGGGCAACGGTTGTGTCGTTTTGGGCCGAAAAGCCAAGGTCTGGCGCTCAAACCGGCGCGCGCGATCAGCAAAAGTGGGTACCGGTTTTGCGTTCGATCGCGCGCCAACCTAGTACATGGCGCATGATCTTGTTCGGCGAACCGGTTCCCACTTCGCCGGATCATGCGCTTGCGCTAGCGTACAGGCCGCCGCCAACGAGGTTTTGAGGGCGGATGAGGCGGATTCCGGAGCCGATGAGCCGTTTGACCAGCCGCACACTTGTCGCCGCGATGTGCGCCGGTCAGGTCGGTAACCTGCTACCGCACGTCGTGGTGCCGGCGATCATGGCCGAGCATCTGATCCCGCTGTGGGGCATAAGTGCAGCGCAGGCCGGCCTGATGGCAGGCGCCTATGCGTTCGGCTACATGCTCGCCGTGCCGGTGCTGGCGACGCTCACCGACCGCATCGATGCGCGCCTCGTGCTGCTCGCCGGCTCCACGCTGAGCGGCCTGGCAACCGCCGCATTCGGCTTGTTCGCCGACGGGCTTTGGTCGGCGGCCGCGATCTGGGCGCTCGCCGGCGTCGGGTTTGCGGGCGCCTACATGCCCGGGCTGAAGGCGCTGACCGACCGCCTGCCGCCGCAGGAACTCCTCGCGCAGCATCACGCTCTATACGTCGAGCTTCTCGGTCGGCGTCGGGCTCTCGTTTCTCGTCTCGCAACTCGTAGCGGCTCGCTACGGCTGGCGCGCGGCTTTCTTCGTCACGGCGTTCGGGCCGGTGCTGATGATAGCCGCCTCTTTCGGGATGGCGCCGTTCCGCCCCGCGCCCGCGCAAGGCCGTCTGCTCGACTTCCGTCCCGTGCTGCGCAACCGCGTCGCGATGGGCTACGTGCTCGGCTACGGGGCTCACTGCTTCGAGCTTTACGGCATGCGCACCTGGATCGTGGCGTTCTGGACCTACGTGGTGGCGCGCAACGGCGACGCGCTGCTCTCGGCCGTAACCGTGAGCGTGCTTGCAGCCGTGCTCTCGCTGCCCGCCAGCATTCTGGGCAACGAAGCCGCGATCCGCTTCGGCCGCCATCGCGCCATTACCGTCGTGATGCTTGTTTCGGGCGCGGTCGCACTCGCGATCGGCTTCCTGGCGGATGCTTCGCCCGCGTGGTTGCTCGTACTCGTGCTGATTTACGCCGTTACGATTCCTGCGGATTCCGGTGCGCTTACCTCCGGCATGGCGGCAAGCGCCGTTCCGGCCAACCGCGGCGCCACCATGGCGCTGCATTCCACCGTCGGCTTTGGGATGTCGGCGCTCGGCGGCTGGGTGGGCGGCGTCGCGCTCGATGCGTTCGGCGGCCCGTCGAGTCCCACGGGGTGGTTCGCGGTATTCGCGGTGCTCGCCGCGGGCGTGCTGCTCGGTCCGCTGGCGCTGTGGTGGTCGCGGAAATCGTAGCCCGGATGACGTGAAACGAAATCCGGGATCACAACAATTCATGTCCGCCCCGGATTGCGCTGCGCTCCATCCGGGCTACGCTCATCGAAAGAACGGAGACACCCATGCTCAAGCTCTACTACGCACCCAGCACCTGCGCGCTCGCCTCGCACATTGCGCTGGAAGAGGCCGGCGCGACGTATGAAACCGTGCGGATAAATTTCAAGACCGAAGACCAGAAGAAGCCCGACTATCTCAAGATCAATCCGAAGGCGCGCGTGCCGGCGCTCGTCACCGATCGCGGCATCATCACCGAGACGCCGGCGATCCTGATCTACATCGCGCAGAGTTTTCCCGCCGCGAAGCTCGCGCCGCTCGACGATCCGTTTGCGCTGGCAAAAGTGCAGGCGTTCAACAGTTATCTCTGCTCGACCGTGCATGTGGCGCATGCGCACCGCGTGCGCGGCTATCGCTGGACCGACGACGCGGCCGCGATCGAGACGATGAAGCAGAAGGTGCCGCAGACGGTCGGCGAGTGCTTTGCGCTGATCGAACGCGAGATGTTTGTCGGGCCTTGGGTGATGGGGAAGGACTACGGCGTGTGCGACGCGTATCTGTTCACGCTGTCGCAATGGCTTGGCGCCGACGGCGTCGACATCAACAAGACGCCGAAGATCGCCGAGCATTTCCGCCGCGTCGGCGAGCGGCCGGCGGTGCGCAAGGCGGTCGCGGACGAAACGCAGTTGCAGAGCGCGGCTTAGGAACTTTCGAGCAGCGGGCGGACAGGTTGTTATTGTGCTCCCCTTGTGGGAGAGGGCAACACGGATGATTTAGCAAACTCTGAGGGGTGAGGGGTTTGGGCCCCAACCCCTCACCCAACCGATCGTGTTGAAAATTCGGAGATGCCCTCTCCCACAAGGGGAGAGGGCGCATTCGCGAGCGCTTGCGTTGCGGCGACCTCTGCCAACACCCGCCCGATCATCACCAGCACCGGACCTTCCGGCGCACCTGCTTCGATCCTGTCCGCGATATCGGCGATCGTGCCCGCAACGATCTTCTCATCCGGCCGTGTGGCATTCGCGACCGCGACGGCCGGCGTTGAAGGCGCAAGACCTTGCGCAATGGCCCGCTCGCTGAGTTCGCGCAGCGTTTTCTTCGGCATGTAGACGATCGTTGTCGCGGCCGGATCGGCGAGCGCGCGCCAGTCGATGTCGGTGGGCAGTCTGCCGTCGCGGTCATGCCCGGTGACGTATTGCAGCTGCGCGCCTGCGAGCGGTGCGTCAGCGATACGAGCAGGCGGGATGCCGCGCCTTGCGCGGCCGAAATGCCCGGGCACGACCTCGACCGGAATGTTCGCGGCGCGGCACGCCGCGATCTCCTCGCCGGCGCGCCCGAAGATCAGCGGATCGCCGCCTTTGAGCCGCACCACGCGCTTGCCCGACTTCGCGAGCTTGATCATCAGCGCGTTGATCTCGCTCTGCTTGCAGGCGGGGCCGTGGCCGGTCTTGCCGACCATCATCTTCTTTGCCTCGCGGCGCGCGAAATCGAGCACCTGAGGCGAGACCAGATCGTCGATCAGGATCACGTCGGCCGATTGCAGCGCGCGCACGGCGCGCAAGGTGAGCAGCTCCGGATCGCCCGGGCCGGCGCCGACGAGCGCGACCGAACCGGCATTGCCCGAGACGCCACGCGTCGCAGCCATCAGCGCATCGATATCGCTTGTCGTGGGCACGCGGTCGGGCTCGGCCACCGCGCGCTCGGTGAAGTGTTCCCAGAAGCGCCGCCGCTCGCGGAACGACAGCGCGAGCGCCTGCACGCGCGGACGCCATTGCCGCGCGGCCTCGGCCCAGCGCGCAAAGCCGCGCGGGATCAGCGCTTCGAGCTTGGCGCGGATCGCCTGGCCGAACACCGGCGCTGCGCCGTCGGTCGAGATGCCGATGACCAGCGGCGAGCGGTTGACGATCGCGCCGAAGGAGAAATCGCAGAACGCCGGCTTGTCGATCACGTTGACCGGCACGCCGGCAGCGCGCGCCATCGCGGCGAAGGCGGCGGCCTGCGCATCGTCCTCGAACGCGCCGATCGCCATCGCGGCGCCGTCGAGGTCGGCCGCCTCGATTGCCCGCGCGGTGAATCGTGATGCCGCGGCGTGTTCGCGGCAAGCTCGGCCATCTCCTCGCTGACGTCTTCGGCGAAGACTTCCACCGCCGCGCCCGCGGCCGACAGCAACTCCGCCTTCCACGCGGCGGCCGCGCTGCCGCCCGCGACGACGGCGCGCTTGTCGCCGAGCGCATAGAACACCGGCAGGCGCGCGAGCGCCTCCATGCGCGGCGGGCGCGTTTCAGACGGCGTGCGCGTGTTCATGCACGATCCTTTTGAGTTCCGGCAGGCACGAGCCGCAATTGGTGCCGGCGCGCAGCGCCTTGCCGATCGCCTCGACGTTCGTTGCGCTTTTCGACGCAATGGCTTCGCGGATGACGTTGAGGCCGACGCCGAAGCAGGCGCAGATGACGGGTCCGATCTCGGCAAGCCCATCGGCGGCGCGGCCGGACAGCAGCATGCGGCGCTGCATGCCGGTCAGGTCCTCGGATTCGAACAATGCCTTCACGGCATCCCATTGCGGCGTAGCGGCGGCGGGGCCGACGAACAGGCAGCTGTCGAGCCGGCCGGCGCGGAACGCGGCGGCGCGGTAGATGTCCCGCGGAACGTCGATGAACTCGGCGAGCTCGGCGCTGTTCAGCAGTACACGGGCGCGCTCGCGCCAGAGCTTCGGCTCCTCGTTGGACGCGAGCAGATAACCGGTGCCGCCGGTGAGCGCGACGCGCGCCCACCAGGTTTCCTGCGGGAGCGCGACCGGCCGGCGCGTCAGCGCGAAGCCGCGCCAGGCGAATTCAACCGGCGCGATGTGCGCGGGCGTCGCCTTGGCTTCGGGCTGGCCCGAATAAGGATCGGTGTGCGGCGCGACCAGTTCGCCGACGCGCGCGGACGACGCCGTTTCGCCGCTCCAGTGGATCGGCGCGAACAACGTGCCGCGCTGCTGGCCTTCGCTGATCGCGACCTTGAAGATGCCGGAGCCGTGTTGCGTCGTGACGCGGGCGAAGTCCTGTCAAGACGCCTGCGCGCGCATCGTCCGGGTGAATCTCCACGAACGGCTCAGGCGCATGCAGCGCGAGCCGAGGGCTCAAGCCCGTGCGCGTCATGGTGTGCCACTGGTCGCGCACACGGCCGGTGTTGAGACGAACGGGAAGTCGTCACTCGCAGCGCTGCGCAGAGCAGGGAATTCCGGCGCGACGAAGCGCGCCTTGCGATCCGGCGTGAAGAAACCGCCGTCGGCGAAAAAGCGCGTAGCTTCCACGGGCCGGCCCTCGCGTAGCGGCCAAGTCACCGGGTTCAAGCGTGTCGAACGCCTCGTCATCGATGCTCGCGAGCGCGCCAAGATCGAAGTCGCGCGTGCCGCCGTTCTCGAATGCCGACAATGCGGCGTGTTCGCGGAAGATGTCTGCCGCCGAACTGAAGTCGAATGCTTGTTCGAAGCCCATCCGGCGGGCGACCTCGCTGACGATCCACCAGTCGGGCTTCGCCTCGCCCGGCAGCGGCCAGAAACGCACGCTGGCGCGAGATGCGCCGCTCGGAATTGGTGACCGTGCCGTCCTTCTCGCCCCACGCCGCGGCGGGGAGAAGAATGTGCGCGCCGCTGTTCAGCGTGTCGTTCGAAGCGACGTTCTCCGAAACGACGAACAGTTCGAGCTTGCTCAGCGCGTCGCGCATCGCGCCGGCGCGCGGCAGCGACACGGCCGGGTTTGTCGCCCATCACCCACAAGCGCTTTGATTTTGCCGCGCTCGATGGCGTCGAACATGTCGACAGCCTTGAGGCCTTCGCGCGTCGCGATGTGCGGCGCGCTCCAGAAGCGCCGCACCCGATCGATCTCGGCGGGTGCGAAATCCATATGCGCCGCCAACTGGTTGGCGAGCCCGCCGACCTCGCGCCCGCCCATCGCGTTCGGCTGGCCGGTGAGCGAGAACGGCCCCATGCCGGGCTGGCCGATGCGGCCCGTCGCGAGATGGCAGTTGATGATGGCGCCGACCTTGTCGGTGCCTTGCGCCGACTGGTTGACGCCCTGCGAATAGCGCGGTGACGACGCGCGGCGTTGCGGCGAACAGCTCGTAGAAGTGCGCGAACGTCGGCCGCGAGCAGGCCCGTACTGCGCGCCGTCGTCGCAAGATCAGGCGCGATCTCGCGCGCCGCTCGCGAGCGCGGATGCAAAACCGGCGGTGTGCTCCGAAATGTAGCTTCGATCGAGCGCATCCGTGTCGGCGAGATGCGCCAGCAGCCCGGCGAACAGCGCGGTGTCCATGCCGGGCTTGATCGGCCAGAAACAGATCGGCCTCCTCGCGCGGTCGCGGTGCGGCGCGGATCGATCACCACGAGCTTCGCGCCGCGCACGCGCCTGTTCTCCTGCATGCGCCGGAAGAGAACCGGATGGCACCACGCGGCGTTCGAGCCGACGAGCACGATCAGGTCGGCGTGATCGAGATCCTCGTAGAGTCCCGGCACCGTGTCGGCGCCGAACGCGCGTCTGTGGCCCGCGACCGACGACGCCATGCACAGGCGCGAATTGGTGTCGACATTGGCCGAGCCGATGAAGCCCTTCATCAGCTTGTTGGCGACGTAATAGTCCTCGGTCAGCAGCTGGCCCGAGAGATAGAACGCGACCGCGTCCGGCCCGTCGCGTTCGACGATGCGCGCGAAGCCGTCGGCCACGCGATCGAGCGCCTGATCCCAATCGACGCGCGCGAGCGTGCCATCGCTCGCGCGCACCATGGGGTGCAGCAGGCGCGTCTCAAGCCCGAGCGTCTCGCCGAGCGCCGAGCCCTTGGAGCAGAGCCGGCCGAAATTCGCCGGATGCTCCGGATCGCCCGCGATCGTCGCGCCGCCCGACCCGTCCGGCTGCCGCCAGTACGCCGCAGCCGACGCCGCAATACGGGCAGGTGGTGCGCACGGCCGGCGGATGGGCGACGTGCGCGTTCATCAATAAACGTCCTGCTGGTAGCGGCCCTGCTTCTTCAGCTCCGCCACGAAGGCGATCGCCTCGATCGGCCGAGCGCGCGCCGTGCTGCGCCACGATGTCGACCAGCGCGCGCTCGACGTCCTTGGCCATGCGCTTGGCGTCGCCGCAGACGTAGAATGCGCGCCGTCGGCGAGCCAGGGCCAGAGGTCGCGGCCGACCTCGCGCATGCGGTCCTGCACGTAGAATTTCTCGTCGCCGTCGCGCGACCAGGCGAGCGAGAGGCGCGTGAGCACGACCTCGTCGCCTTCATGCCGTCGAGCTCGTCCTCGTAGAAGAAATCGTAGGCCGAGCGCTGATGGCCGAAGAACAGCCAGTTGCGGCCCGTCGCCTTCGTCGCCATGCGCTCGTGCAGGAAGGCGCGGAACGGCGCGACGCCGGTGCCGGGGCCGATCATGATGATCGGCGTTGACGGATCGGCGGGCAGGCCGAAGGCGTGCGCCTTCTGCACATAGACCTTCAGCGGCGCTCCGGCGGCGACGCGCTCGCCGAGGAAGGTCGAGGCGACGCCGAGGCGATTGCGCTTGTCGATGTCGTAGCGCACCGTGTCGACCGTGAGCGCGACGCGGCCGGGATCGACCTTCGGCGAGGACGAGATCGAATAGAGCCGCGGCTGCAGCGGATCGAGCGCCTCGATGAAGGCTTCGGGATCGGGGCGGACGCCGGGAAATTTTTCCAGCGCGGCGAGCACGTCGAGGCGTTGCGGCATCGCCGTCCGGGTCTTCGCCCGCGGCGAGCGCCTTGGCCTTCTGCCGCCGCTCGCCGCCGGTGAGATACGAGATAAAGCTGGAACAGCATGTCGGGCGCGGGCGACGAGCGAGACGCCGTCGGTGAGCACGTCGCGCAGCGTGCGCCCGCCGATCGGGAAATCGGGCGGCGCGCCGAGCGCCGCGATGACGGCCTCGACCAGAGCGCGGATCGTTGGCCGGGAAAATGCCGAACGAGTCGCCGACCACGTAGTCGAGGCCGGTGTCGGCGAGATCGAACTCGACATGCCAGGTTTCTTTCTCCGAGCCGGGCTTGTTGAGGCGTGTGCGCGACAGGAAAGTGCCGGTCGCCGGATTGTCGCGCGAGCGGCCTGCGCTCGGTGCTGCCGGCGTGCGGCGGCGACGCTTCGCGGCGCTGGCGCAGGCGACGGGCGCCTTGCCGCAGCTCCTCGTACGAGCGTCTTGAGCATGCGGGCGGTTTCCTTGCCGCCCGGCACGCACAGGTTCAGCCGCTCTTCTTTCTTCGTCGACGATGCGCGTTGGAGTAGTCCTCGCAGTTGTAGCCGCACTGGCCGCAATCCTGCTGCGCCATCGCCGCCATCATGCGCCGCCGCAGCGGCTTGCCTTCGGCGAGCTTCATGCGCTCGGCGCATCGGCATGGTCTGGTCGTGCCACGGCGCTTCGCCGTCGTCGGCGTCGCCGAGCGGCCGCTGCGCTCGGCGCCGGCATCAGCGCGGCGCTCTGCTCGGGCGAGAGCGCGGTGACGCCCGCGCCGTCGAGCGAGACGAGGCCGGCGAAGAAGCCGTTCAGCCAGGCGCGCTGCTCGGCGCGAGAACGGCGCGGTCTCCGGCACCAGCGATCGGGATCGGCGGCGGCACGGTCTGGCGTCATTCCGCCGCCTCCGCGTCGAACATCGCCTTGAGCGCATCGATCTCGTGGCGGCGCGTGAAGGCGAGGAAGGTCTCGTCGCGGCCGGCGCGGTTGCGCGAGATAGCCTTGCAGCATGCGCTCGACGGTGCGCGGCGCGTCCTCGGCCTTCACGTCGCGGTAGAGTTCGCGCCCGATGCGCGGCGTCCGGCCCGAAGCCGCCGCCGACAAGGATGTGATAGCCCTCGACCGTGTCGCCATCTTCGTCGACCGTCGACCTCGCGCGCCGATCAGGCCGATGTCGCCGATGTAATGCTGCGCGCAGGAATGGTGGCAGCCGGTGAGATGGATGTTGACCGGCGTGTCGAGCGCGACGCGCGCGCTCGCACCATGCGGCGATCTCGTCGGCGTGCTCCTTGGTATGCGCGGCGGCGAAGCGGCAGCCGGTCGCGCCGGTGCAGGCGACGAGCCCGGCGCGGATCGCGCGTCGCTTGCGTCGTCGAGGCCCGAGCGCTGCGATCGCGGCCTCGGCCAGCGCGACCTTGTCGTCCGGCACGCCGGAGATCAGCAGGTTCTGCCAGACCGTGAGGCGGATATCGCCGTCGCCGAGATCGTGCGCGATCTTCGCGAGGCCGCGCATCTGCTCGGCCGTCATCTTGCCGACCGGAAGCACCACGCCGATCCAGTTCAGGCCCGGCTGCTTCTGCGGATGCACGCCGATATGCGCGCGAGCGGTCGAACGCCGGCCGCGGCGCGACGGCTTCGGCCGGCACGCGCGTGAGCTTGCGCGCCGAGCTTCTCCTCGACAGCGGCGAGGAACTTCTCGAAGCCCCAGGCGTCGAGCACGTATTTCAGCCGCGCCTTGTTGCGGTCGGTGCGGTCGCCGTGCTCGATGAAGACGCGCACGATCGCGTCGGCGACCTTGGTCGCCTCCTCCGGCTGCACGATCACGCCGGTGTCGCGCGCGAAATCCTGGTGGCCGGTGATGCCGCCGAGCGCGAGCCGGAACCAGATGCCCGGCTCGACGCCGAAGCCGTCCTTCACCTCGACCGCCTGGAAGCCGATGTCGTTGGTGTCTTCCAGCACCGGGATGCGCCCCGCGCCGTCGAAGGCGACATTGAACTTGCGCGGCAGGCCGTAAAGCGCGCGGTCGTTGAGGATGTGGTGGTGCCACTCGCGCGCGTAAGGCCGCGTGTCGAGCAGTTCCTGCGGATCGATGCCGGCGGTCGGCGTGCCGGTGACGTTGCGGATGTTGTCGGCGCCGGAGCCGCGCGAGCCGCAGGCCGAGGTCCATGATGCCTTCGACGACGGCGACGGCGTTCTTCGGCTCGATCTCGCGGATCTGCAGATTGGCGCGCGTCGTGACATGCGCAGTAGCCGCCGCCATAGCGCTCGGCGAGATCGGCGACGCCCGCGAACTGCCAGTGCTTGAGGATGCCGTTCGGGATGCGCAGCCGGCACATGTAGGAGGTCTGCGTCGGCGCGACGTAGAACAGGCCGTAATAGCGCCAGCGGAAATTGTCGGCCGGCTTCGGCGGCTCGTTCGTCGCGCGCCTGCTGCTTCAGCCGCGCATAGGCGTCGAACGGATGCTCGCTCGCGCTTGAATTTTTCCTGATCGGCGAGCTTGCCGCCGGCCGCAGCTGACGCGGTCCTGCGCCTTGAGGTGGATCGCGTCGGGGCCGGCCGGCTCGGCCTTGCCGCCGCCGGCCGGCGCTGCCGCGCGCGGCGCGCGCGCGCGTTGCAGGCCCGAGACGAAGCCTTCGAGATAGCGCTTCTGGTCGGGGTGAAGTCGCTCGCACATCAGCCGCCCTCACGGCCGGCTTACGCGCTTCGGCGAGCGCGCGGCCGAACAGCAGGTCGTCGCGGATCGCGCTCGATCGGCGCGCCGCTAGCGGATCAGGTCGAGATACCAGAGCGCCGTCGGCGGTATCGCCGAACAGCACCGCGCCGACGAGCCGGCCGTCGGCGATGACGAGCTTCTTGTAGAGCGCCGATGCCCGGATCGGAGAGCACGATCTCTTCGGTGCCGTCGCGCGCCGAGGAAATCGCCGGCCGAGAACACGTTGACGCCGGAGACCTTCAGATTGGTCGCGAGCACGCTGCCGCCGTAGCGCGCCGTCGCGTCGCCGGCGAGATGCGCGGCAAGCACGCGCGCCTGCTCGTAGGCCGGCTCGACCAGGCCGTAGCAGATGCCGCGATGCTCGGCGCATTCGCCGATGGCGTAGATGCCGCGCGATGCTCGTCTGCAGCGCGTCGTCGACGACGATGCCGCGGTTGACCTCGATGCCGGCCTCGCGCGCCAGCTCGACGTTCGGCCGGATGCCCGACCGCGACCACGACGAGCATCGGCGTCGAGCTGCGGCCGTCCTTCAGCACGACGCCTTCGACGCGGTCGCTCGCCGGCGATCTCGGCGGTCTCGGCCTTGAGACGAACTCGATGCCCTTGGCTTCGACCGCGCGCTTGAGCAGCGCGGCGGCGCGCGCGTCGAGCTGGCGCTCCATCAGCCGGTCCATCAGATGGACGACGGTGACCTGCGCGCCGGCCTTCGCGAGGCCATAGGCGGCTTCGAGCCCGAGCAGGCCGCCGCCGATCACCACCGCGCGGTCGCCGGCGCCCGCGCGATGCCAGATCGTGTGCGACGTCGTCGAGGTCGCGGAACGTCATGACGCCGGGCAGCGCCATGCCCGGGATCGCGCAGCCGGATCGGCCGCGAGCCGGTCGCGAGCACGAGCTTGGAGAACGGCAGCGACGCGCCGTCGGCGAGCGTCACGCGGCGCGCCTCGCGGGTCGATCGCGGTCGCGCGGCAGCCGTAGAGCAGCGTGACGCCGCGGTCGCGCCACCAGCGCTGCGGCTTCAGCTCGATGTCGGACGACGCGACCTCGCCGGCGAGCACCGACGACAGCAGCACGCGGTTATAGGCAAGCCGCGGCTCCTCGCCGACCACCGCGATCGCATAGCGGCCGAGCGCGCGCGCGGCCGAGCTCCTCGACGAAGCCGCGCCGCCGCCATGCCGTTGCCGATGATGACGAGCGGTTCGCTCATCTGCGCCTCGCTGCCATGCTCATCGTCCCCGCATGCGGCCGGGCATGAGCTTCACGCCGCCTCGACGAAGCGATGCCGCTCGTAGAGGAATTCCAGCACGCGCTGGCGGCACTTGAGGTAGGTCGGGTCGGCGGCGAGCTCGAGCCGCTTGCGCGGCCGCGCGAGCGGCACGTCGAGCACTTCGCCGATCTGCGCCGACGGCCCGTTGGTCATCATCACGATGCGGTCGGAGAGCAGCACCGCCTCGTCGACGTCGTGCGTGATCATCAGCACGGTGTTGCCGAGCTTCGGCGTGGATCGCCATCACCGAGTCCTGCAGATGCGCGCGCGTCAGCGCGTCGAGCGCGCCGAACGGCTCGTCGAGCAGCAGCACCTTCGGCTCCATCGCCAGCGCGCGCGCGATGCCGACGCGCTGCTTCATGCCGCCGGAGATTTCCGCCGGCCGCTTGTCCTTGGCATGCGCCATCTGCACGAGATCGAGATTGTGCATCACCCAGTCGTGGCGCTCGGCGCGCGACTTGGTCGCGCCGAACACCTTGTCACCGCGATGCGCGACGTTGTCGTAGACGGTGAGCCAGGGCAGCAGCGAGTGGTTCTGGAACACGACCGCGCGGTCCGGGCCCGGCTCGTTGACCTCGCGGTTTTCCAGCAGCACGCCGCCGGTGGTGGCGGCGGACAAGCCCGGCGACGATGTTGAGCAGCGTCGACTTTCCGCAGCCCGAGTGGCCGATGATCGAGACGTATTCGCCCTTGCTCGATCGTCGAGCGTGATGTCTTGCAGCACCTCGGTTTCCTGCGCGCCGCGCGTGAAGGATCTTGGAGACGTGATCGATCTTGAAGATAGGCGGTCATGGCATGTCCTTCAGTTCGCCGCGGTGCCGCGCGTGACGATGGTGGCGACGCAGCGCGACGATGCGGTCGAGCACGAAGCCGATGATGCCGACATAGATCAGCGCCAGGATGATGTCGGAGATGTGCGAGGAATTCCACGCGTCCCAGATGAAGAAGCCGATGCCGACGCCGCCGATCAGCATTTCGGCCGCGACGATCGCGAGCCACGACAGGCCGATGCCGATGCGCAGGCCGGTGAAGATGTAGGGCGCGGCCGCCGGCACCATGATCTTGTAGAAGAACTCGAAGTGGTTGAGCCGCAGCACCGCCGCGACGTTGCGATAGTCCTGCGGGATGTTGCGGATGCCGACCGCGGTGTTGATGATGATCGGCCAGATCGCCGTGATGAAGATCACGAAGATCGCCGAGGGCTGGCCGTCGCGGAACGCCGCGAGCGAGAGCGGCAGCCAGGCGAGCGGCGGCACGGTGCGCAGCACCTGGAAGATCGGATCGAGCCCGCGCATCGCCCAGATCGACTGGCCGACCAAGCGTGCCGAGCGCGACGCCGGCGATCGCGGCGAGCGCATAGCCGAGCGCGACGCGCTGCAGGCTCGCCGAGAGATGCCAGAACAGGCCCTTGTCGATGCCGCCGCGATCGAAGAACGGATCGACGATCAGCTCCCAGGTGTCGCTCAGACGCGCGAGGGCGGCGGCAAGCGTCGCGCCCGGGCGCGCTGCACAGCAGTTCCCAGATCAGCAGCATCAGCGCGATGCACGATGAGCGGCGGAACGACGCGCGCGCGACGCGATCGGCCGACGAGCATGCGTCGAGGCAGAGCGGCTTCGCCGGCAGGCGGCGGGCGCTTCGCCGCGGCGAGCGTGCACGCAGGCTTCGCGCTGCCTGGCTCGGACTTGCAGGGGCAGCGTTCATCGCGGTGGTCTCGGATTTCATAAGTGCAGCGCCGCATCGTTGCGAGCGGCTCCGCGGCTCATCCGATCTTCGGCGCGCTTGATCGGCAGGCTCTTGAGGTAGGCGGTCGGATTTTCCGGATCGAACACCTTGCCGTCGAAGAAGGTCTCCTTGCCGCGCGACTTCGAGGCCGGGATCTGATCGGCCGGCACGTTCAATGTCCTTCGCGGCCTCGCGCCAGATGTCCTCGCGGTTGACCTTCGTCGATCAGCGCCTTGGTGTCGGTGCCGGGCTCGAACTTGCCCCAGCGGATGTCCTCGGTGAGGAACCAGAGGTCGTGGCTCTGGAACGGGTAGGACGCGAAGTCATTCCAGTAGCGCATCATCTGCGGATGCTTCTCGACCACCTTGCCAGGAATGCCGTAGTCGAACTTGCCCTTGACGCGGTCGGTCGACGTCCTCGACCGGGCAGTTGATCCACTGGCGCTTGGCGCAGATCGCCGCGACCTCGGCGTGGTTCTCCGGCTTCTCGCACCATTGCTGCGCTTCCATCATCGCCATCAGGATCGCCTTGGCGGCGTTCGGGTATTTGTCGACGAAGGCGGCGCGCATGCCGAGCGACTTTTCGGGATGCGAGATTCCAGAGCTCGCCGGTGGTGATCGCCGTGTAGCCGATGTTCTGGTGGATGAGCTGCAGGTTCCACGGCTCGCACACGCAGAAGCAGTCCATCGTGCCGACCTTCATGTTCGCCACCATTTGCGGCGGCGGCACCACGATGGTCTCGATGTCCTTGTCGGGATCGATGCCGCCGGCGGCGAGCCAGTAGCGGATCCACAGGTCGTGCGTGCCGCCCGGGAAGGTCATCGCGGCCTTGATCGACTTGCCGGAGGCTTTCTTCTTGTCCAACGCGACTTTGAACGGCTTGGTGTCAACGCCGACTGCGACGTCCGCGTATTCCTTCGCGACCGAGATGCACTGGCCGTTGAGGTTGAGCCGCGCCAGGATGTACATCGGCGTCGGCACGTTGTTCTGCGTCACCTTGCCGGCGGAGATGAGATACGGCATCGGCGTCAGGATATGCGCGCCGTCGATGCCGTTGCCTTCGGAGCCGAGCACGAGATTGTCGCGCGTCGCGCCCCACGAGGCCTGCTTCGCCACCTCGACATCCGGCATGCCGTATTTGGCGAAGATGCCTTTCTCCTTGGCGACGAACAGCGGCGCCGCGTCGGTCAGCGCGATGAAGCCGAGATTGGCCTTGGTGACTTCCGGGCCGGCGGCCTGCGCGATGTGAGCGCCGAATGGAAAGCTCGTTTGGGTGGCGGCGAGCAGCGCAGCCGTGCCGCTCGTCTTGAGGAGCGCGCGGCGGCTGATCCCTTTGGTCTTCATCGTCATGGCGGTGCTGTTTCCCTTCTTCGCCAACAAAAAAGCCGCAGCCTGAGAGGCGCCTTGAAGCGCTTCGTCAGAGCAGCGGCGTTGCCTGTCGGCCCGTCATTGGACCCATGGCGTCGTCACGTGACGGCGCCGATCGGCCTTTCCTTTACAAGTGGCGTGCCAACTCGCTGGCGCGGAAATAACTTTGTCGAAATCAATAGCAAAGGGAGAACTGCCGTATTGCGCGGCAGCCCGGCTTGCCGCTCTACGCCGCAATCGGAGTCAAAAGCTGCGAAGTTATTGTGCAGTGCGAAAAATTAGGCAGCCGGGCCTACTGCGTCGGGATGCCCGCGGCCTTCACCAGCGCGACGTTGGCCTCGATGTCGTCGCGAATGAATTTCGCGAACTCCGGCTGAGCAAGCGGCAGCGGCTCGACGCCGAGGGTGGCAAGCCGCGCCTTCACGGCGTCCGTTTGCAGCGCCTTGGCGGTTTCCTGATGCAGCTTCGCGACGATCTCGCCCGGCGTCTTCGCCGGCAGATACATGCCGGTGTAGAAGGCATACACGGACTCCGCCGGCAGACCGCTCTCGATCGTCGTCGGCACATCGGGCAGCAGCGCGATGCGCTTGTGCGCACTGACGGCGAGCGCAACGAGCGTCCCTTCGCGGATCTGCGGCACGGTCGTCGACGTGAGCTGCACGCTGAAGTCGGACCGCCCCGCGATCACGTCGGTGACGGCCTCGGCGGCGCCCTTGAACGGGATGTGCTGGGCCGTAAAGCCGGCGCTCGCGCGCAGGCGCTCGGCGCCGAAATGCGACGCCGATCCGACACCCGCGGTCGAGTAGTTGAGCGAACCGGGCTTCGCCTTGCCGGCCGCGATCAGCTCGCCGAGCGTCTTGTATCCCTTGGCGGGCGCGCCGACGATCACGAGCGGCTGCTGGCCGAGCGCGATCACCGGAACGAAATCGGTCAGCGTGTCGTAGGGCAGCTTCGAGTAGAGCGCATGCGCGCTCGCGAGCGCGCCATAGATCAGGATCGTGTAGCCGTCGGGCGCAGCCTTCGCGACCAGGTTGGCGCCGATCGTTCCGCCGGCGCCGGGGCGGTTCTCGACCACGACGTTCTGTCCGAGCTGCTTGCCGACCTGCTCCATCACGACGCGCGCGACGATGTCGCTCGCGCTCCCCGCGCCGAGCGGAACGATCACGGTGATGTTGCGCGTCGGCCAATCCTGCGCGGAGGCGACGCATGATAGCGATATCGCGAACGGTGCAAGCAAGAGAAGGCTCAACGCGCGGCGCTGGATCATGGGCGTTCCTCTCTCGATTTGCGGCGATTGTCGTGCAGTTCGCGGGTTCCGGCAACCTGCGGAGCGCGTCAGCCCATGCGCTTGATTGTCCACGCCGCCAGATGCGCCTCGATATCGTCCGGATCGAAAGCCGGCCCGGCGAACGCCCCGATGCCGTCGGCGGGTTCGCCGGGCGAGGGCGCAGCGGGCTTTCCAACGGCCGCGTCGTAAAGGTCGGGCCGCCACACGGCCTTTGCCGGTTCAAGCATCTCGCGCGAGAGCGGCGCCTGTCCCCAGCGCACCATCTGCGCATAGAGCCAGGCCGCCTGCGCGGGATCGGGCCGCGCCGCGCCGGCGCGGCCGACCAGCAGATAGCGCGGATCGTTGCGATAGGTCCCGTCGGGCGAAACCTTCAGCTGGCCGTCGAGCGTGCGGCGGATCACCTCCGGCGCCACACCGATGCGGTTTGGCGCCGCGAGCAATGCGGCGACTTCGTCGCGGTTGTTCATGTCTTCGACAAAATCCGCCGCGCGCTGATGTGCGCGCACGAGGCGCGCGAGCACATCCGGATTTTCCTCGGCCCAGCGCTGGCGCACGCCGAGGAGTTTCTCGGCGGCGCGGGAAAGAATGTCCGAGACGAAATGCAGGATGTGGCCGATGCCGAGATCGACCGCGACCGAATTCCACGGCGCGCCGACACAGAACGCATCGACATGTCCGTTCTGCAAGCTCTCCACCATGTAGGGCGGCGGCAGCACGACGAGCCGCACGTCCTCGTCGGGATCGACGCCGCCCGCCGCCATCCAGAAGCGCAGGTGATAGTTGTGCGTGGAGAACGGGAAGGTCATGCCGAAGGTGAGCGGCTCTTTGCCTTGTCCCTTGCGGCTCGCCACCACGCGGGCGAGCGCGCGCGCCGAGACCATCGGATCGCGGATGTCGCCCTCGGCCGCGCCGGCCAGCGCCGCATGCAGCGCGGGCGACACCGTGATGGCGTTGCCGTTCACGCCCAATCCGAACGGCGCGACGATCGGCACCTTGATGTGGCCGAGCCCGAGGCTTGAGGCGATCGCCACCGGCGCGATCAGATGCGCGGCGTCGAACAGCCCGATGTTGAGCTTGTCGCGCACGTTCGACCACGACACCTCGCGCACAAGCTCGACGTCGAGGCCTTCCGCCGCGCAAAATCCCTTGTCGACCGCGATCAGCAGCGCGGTCGCGTCGGCGAGCGGGATGAATCCGATGCGCAGCCGGTCGTTCATTTGAACATCTCCGCCGCGATGATCACGGATTGCGCCACCTCGGCGATCTTGTTGTTCTCGTTCATCGCGGTCTTGCGCAACAGCGCGTAGGCCTCCTCCTCGGTGAGATTCTTCGTCTTCATCAGGATGCCCTTGGCGCGATCGATCACCTTGCGGTCTTCGAGCGCGCTCCTGGCGCGGTCGAGTTCGTCCTGCAGCCGCGAGAAGGCGTTGAAGCGCGAGACGCACAGATCGAGGATGGTCTTGATGCGCTCCTTTTGCAGGTTGCCGACGATGTAGGCCGACACGCCGGCATCGACCGAGGCCTGGATCGAGGCGGTGTCGCTCTGGTCGACGAACATCGCGATCGGGCGCTTCACGGCGCGGCTCATCTGGAACATCTGCTCCAGTTCGTCGCGGCTCGGGTTTTCCAGATCGATCAGGATGACGTCGGGATCGAGCGCATAGATGCGCGCGAGCAGGCCCGTGCGGTCGGTGATGTGCGTGACATTGATGTGCCCGGCCTCGCGCAACCCATCTGCCAGGATGGCGGCGCGGATCGGGTTCTCGTCGACAATGACGATCTTGAGCGAGGCATCCATCAGGTCACGCGAAGGCACATTCCGGCGATCCTAACGGGGATTGTGCAGTGCGGCAAAGGCTGGGGTCGGAGTGAAATAAGGAACGCCTGCCTTATCCAGCCCTTCGCCGCCGGGGCGGGCCGCGATCGGGCACGAAGCGTGGATTTTCGGCGCAATAGCCGCCCGCGCCGCTGGCGTCGCCAGACATGCGGCGAACGAGGGATAGCCGCAATTGGTGTAGTCGCGGTCGTAAAGGCAGAACGGACCCTGCCGGTCGAAGCCCCAAGTCCAGCCGCCGAGCAGCGTCGCGGCCGAAAGTGCGCCGACGATCGCGAGAATCCGGGTCATTGCTCAAGCCTCTCGTTGCGGCGTCGCCGCGACCTCATGAGCACGGCTTTGTGGCATCGGCAAGGGTGCACGCGCAGGTCAGCGCTTGCGGCGCGCCGGATTGTCATTGGCGCCGAACGTGCGCGCGCTGCGCCGGAGCGCATCCTTCAGGTCGACCGGCCGGCCGTGCTTGGCGAGCAGGTCGGCGAAGGCCTCGTCGGCAAGCTCCTGGAAGGTCTTCATGCTGTCGCGCGAATAGAGATCGAGCGCCATCCAGGTGGCGCGGTCGAACGCGACACGCTTGCCGACCTCCGGCCGCGCTTTCGATTCTGCCGGGCGCTTTGCCATGGCGAATGCCGTTACCGGAACGGCCGAGCGGGTTCAAGCTCAGGGCTTCAGGCCGTTGACCTTCGCGACGAAGGCGCGCACCTCGGGCATGATCTCGGGCAGCAGCGTGCGCACCTGTGGCGCGACATGCCGGGCCGCACGCGCGGATGATAAAGAATGTTGAGGATGTACTGATCGTAGACGCCGAAGAACCCCATCTGCACCTCATCATTGAACATGGTCCACGGCACCTTGTCGGTGTCGTTGATGGGCCCAAGCGATTGCAGCAGCTCCTCATAGATGCAGTCGTAGAAAACGAAATCGCCCCGGTCGGCCACCAGGAACACGTCCGACTGCACGATGCGCAGCTCGGCATCCTTGCGGAAACCCGACAGGCACTGCGGCTCGAGCGACTTCTGAATCCTGCGCGCGCGGTCCTTGCCGAAAGCCGTGCGCAAGGCTGGAGCGAAGTCGCGCTCGTTCAGCAGCCGCACCACCACGTTCGCGGCGTTGCGATCCGGCGTCACCGCGATGTCGAGATGCTGCACGCGCGCCTTGATGTCGGCGACCACGCTGGCGACTTGCGCGCCGCGGTCGGGCCTGGCGCGGTTCTCGACGAACACGCGCACCGGCACGACATATCTGCGGATGCGATCGACGCGCCCGGCAATGCGCAGCTCGGCGCCGAACGTGGTCTTGAAGAAGCCGTCGAAGATCTGGGCGTCGGTGAATGTCTTGCGTTCGGCGGCGCGGCGCTTGGCGATGTCAGGATGTTCGGCGTGCGCCGATGACGCCGCGAGGCAGGCGGCGGCGATCAATGCGGCGCCCAGGAAAGCTCGCGCGCGCCGCAACCCGATCACGTCGCGGAAGACAGCCGCGAGGAGCGCGCCTGCAGCGCGCGAATGCGATCCGCAAGGCTGCCCTTGCCGTCTTGCCTTCGCCGTTGGTGTTCGCGGGCTGCACGATCACCGGCTTGCCGGCGCCGTTCGTGCCGGGCGCATGTTCGGGCGCGGCGAGAATCGTGTCGATGGTGGAGCCGGGGCCTTCCAGCACGGAGGTGAGGCGCGCGACTTCCGCCGCTACGTCATTGATGCGCTCGCGCAGCAGCGCGTTCTCGACCCGCTCGGACGCCCATGTGGCTTCCGCCTCGCGCTTCATCGCGGACAATTCGCGCTGCAGCTTGGCGCGGTCTTCGCGCGCGCGCTCCAGCTGGCTCTCGGCAAGCGTCTTCTCGGCGCGCAGCGCCTCGGTCGCGGTGCCGTGGCGGCGTTCGATGGTGCCGAGTTCCTGGCGCAGATCGGCCTCGATGCGCCGCGCGGAATCGACGTCGACGCGCAACTGGTCGCGCTCGCGTTCGCGGTCGGCGAGCACGCGCGCCTGCTCGGTCAGCCGCATCTCCATGTCGGCGATGCGGCGGCCCATGATTTCGGCTTCGTTGGTCTGCGTCGCGAGCTGGCGCTCGAGCTGCGCAACGCGGATCCCCAGTTTTTCCACGGTACCGCGCTCGTCGGCGAGCTCCTTGGTGGATTTTTCGGACGCTTCCTTTTCGCGCCCGTAGCGTTGTTCGGTGTCCTTGACCTGGCGCCCGAGGTCGGTGACCTGATCCTTCAGGTTATCGATCTGCGTCTTGAGCGCGACGATTTCCACGCGCTGTCCGTCGGACGTCGCCGAGGTCTCGGAAAGTTGCGCTGTCGCCTTGACGAGCTCGGCCTCCTTGTCGGCGAGCGTGCGTTCGGTCTCGCGCAGCGAGCCGGCCTTGACCTCAAGCTCGTCCTCGGTCGCGCGCAGCTGATCCTTGATGCCGCGGTCGCGCGCTTCCAGCGCGAAGATGGTCGCGGCCTTCTCGCCCAGCTCGATCTTGAGCCGGTTGATGACATCGTTTTTCTTGCCGAGGTCGGCGAGCTGGCCGGTACTCTTGTTCCTGAGCTGATCGACGCTCATTTCGAGCCGCCGCGTCGACATGGCAAATTCGGCGCGCAACTGATCCTTGTCGGCCTGGATTTCCGCCATCGAGAGCGGGGTCGCGGCTTCGAGCCGGCGCACGGTGAGGCGCACCGCGCGGCCGTGTACAAACGGCACGATGATCAGTCCGATGAGGCTCGCGGCCAGAAAGCCGAGCCCGAAGAACATGATCGGCTCGATCATGGAAAACGCCTCCGACCCCGTCCGCTCGGGGTCTTTCGCACAATGCCACGCGCCATCGCGCAATTCCAGCGCGCGCGGGTGTTAACCTAAATCGCGGAACGATTTGTAACCCGCATGGAGCGAAGAGCAATCAGAACGGGTTCCACGTCGCTTGCGGTGTGAACTTGAGATACCCGACGTTCGCGCCGAGTCGCAGGCCCACGCCCGAGCGGATCGGCACCAACACGATTCTGCCGGAGGTGAGCGCCGTCATGCCGACGCCGCCGACCAGATAGGCCGAGCCATCGACACCGCCGAAGCGCTGATAGATCGCGCGCGTCGAAGGCAGGCTGTAGACCAGCATCATGGTGCGGGCGCCTTCGCCGCCGACATCCCACCCAAGCGTCGGACCCTGCCAGTAGACCTTCAGGTCGCCGGCGTTCTTCGTGTAGAGCGCGCCCTCGCCGTAACGCAGGCCGCCGATGAAGGCGCCGCCGCCTTCCTGTCCGAGGATATAGCCGTTCGGCTGACCCCAGGTCGAGAAGGCGCGCTCGACTACGCTCGCAAGCCCGCGCGAAACGCCCCCGAACAGCTTGTGGCCGGCGTCGAGAATTTCGTTCGACGAATAGCGCTCGGGCTGTTGGGCGCGCGCGGACGCGATCGGCAGGCCGACCAACAGAGCGAAGACGAGGAGGCTTCGGACGGCGCGCATGGCAGCTCCATCAAAGAGGGCGGGTCGGCTTAACGCGTTGCACATGACGACAACGCATAATGGCGGAACCAGCCTCGAATCGGGCGACATTTGGCAGGAACTATGACGGCAGCGCGACCGCCAAGGAAGCGATACCTGTATTTCGGCGTTCTGCCGCTGCTGCTCGGCCTTGCGCTGGCCGGGCTCAGCCCCCCGGCATCACGCGCGGTGACGACCGAGCGCGTCGTGGTCGACCGGCATACCGGGCTCGCCCTCTATGGCGTCGATCCGGTGGGATATTTCACCGACGGCAAGCCGGTGCCGGGCCTCGCCGACTTCGAATACGGCTACGCGGGTGCGATCTGGCGCTTCCACAATGAGGGCAATCGGGCGGCGTTCGCCGCTGACCCCGATGTCTACATGCCGCGCTACGGCGGCTATGACCCGGTCGGCATTTCGCGCGGACGTCGCGACGCCGGGTTTTCCGGCGCTTTGGGTGGTGTTCGACCAGCGCCTCTATCTCTTCTATACGGCCGAGGCGCGGGCGGCGTTCGTCGCCAATCCCACATCGGTGATCGCATCGGCATCGGCGCGCTGGAGCACGGTCAAGAGCGACCTGGTCGATTAGCGGTCAGACGCCGAACTTAGCCGCTGCCGCGGGATCGCCCCATGCGGTAAAGCCCTCAACCCGAAATCCGACATGCCAGCGGCCGTAACGGATGGGACCGCCATCCGGCCCGACCACAACCCCGCCGGCCGCCACCACCACGGCGTGGCCGGCCGCTACATCCCATTCGGACGTCGGGGCGAGGCGGGGATAGATGTCGATCGCACCCTCGGCGAGCCGGGCGAATTTCAGCGCCGAGCCAAACGCCACCTCCTTTACGGGAGCGACGCGCTGCAGGAAGGATGCGCTGACGGCGTCGAAGTGGCTGCGGCTGACGGCCGCGACACGCTCGTCCCTGGGCCATGGGCGCGTGTGAATCCGCGCCGGACGGCGCGTCTTGCCGGTTGCTTCATTGACCGAAAAGCGCAGCCGTTCGGCGCCACAATCCGTTGCACCGCGCCAGATCAGTCCCAACGCCGGTGCCGCCACCACGCCCGCGACCGGCGTGCCGTCGCGGATCAGCGCGATATTCACCGTGTATTCGAGCCGTCCGGCAATGAACTCCGCGGTTCCGTCAAGCGGATCGACCAGCAGGAACTCCGAGGGCGGCTCGCGGTCCTGCCAGCGTTCAAGTGCCTCCTCCGAAACCACGGGAATTCCCGGCACCAGATGCGCGAGCGCGTCCAGAATGACGGATTGCGCCGCCTCGTCGGCATCAGTCACGGCCGAGTTGTCAGCCTTGCGGCGCGTGCCGGCCTTGCGGAAATCAATCTCTAGAATGGCAGCCGACGCCTTGATGGCGACTCCGGTCAAGATCTCGGCCAGACGCGCGTCCGCGGTCTTTTGCCTTGGCGCGCGATCCTGCACCTGGGTTCCCCGCCGCCGAGCCGCCATATTGGCAGGCGCTTCGACTGCGGTGTATCACCGCGCCAACTTGATTCAACCGCTGAGTCGCAAGATTGCGGCGCGGCCTGTCCCTGAGCGGAGATGCAAACCATGGCGGCCGTGATCCTCGAAGGCCTCGACCTTGCGGCCCTGCTGTGCTCGCGCGTCTGCCACGACTTGATCAGCCCGGTTGGGGCGGTGGTCAACGGCATCGAGGTCATGGAGGACGACGCCGACGAGCAGACCAAGGCTTTCGCGATCGAATTGATCAAGAAGAGCGCCACCACGGCCTCCGCCCGGCTGCAGTTCTGCCGGATCGCATTCGGGGCAGCGGGTTCGGCCGGAGCCGCGATCGATCTCGGCGACGCCGAGGGGGTCGCGCGGGGCATGCTGGAGGACGAGAAGACCAAGCTGACCTGGAGCCTGCCGCGCATCCTGTTGCCCAAGAACCGGGTCAAGCTGCTGCTCAACCTGCTGCTGCTGGCGGGCGGGACGATCCCGCGCGGCGGCAACCTTGCGATCGAGCCGGTCGGCGAGGGGGACGCCATGGGCTTCAAGATCACCGCCTCCGGCATCAATGCCCGGATTCCCCCGGCGGTCCCCGCTCTGGTCGCCGGCGAAACCGGCGGCAACGCGGTCGACGCCCACGCGATCCAGCCGTTTTTTACCGGGCTGCTGGCGCGCACCTGCGGGATGGGGATCACGCTTGCGCCGGAGGGCGAAGCGATCGTGGTGACCGCCCGGTAGGGCGCCCCGAACGAACTCAATTGTTTGCAAATACAGCGGATTTTCCGCGTCCGCAGCGCCGCGCGGAGCGTTATTTTTCCCTTATCGGGACGCGCTTACGCAACCAATCCTTAAGCGCTTTTGCAACACACTGACCTTGCTCCCGAAAGGCAGCGGCCGGAGAGGCCGTGCCTGGCGACGAAGGTCATTGCCCGATGGACGACCTGCTGCGCGAGTTCCTGACCGAGACGAACGAGAGCCTCGACACGGTCGACGTCGAGCTCGTTCGGTTCGAACAGGAGCCCAACAACGCGAAGATTCTCGATAATATTTTCCGCCTCGTCCACACCATCAAGGGGACCTGCGGCTTCCTCGGGCTGCCGCGGCTGGAAGCGCTGGCGCATGCCGCCGAGACGCTGATGGGCAAATTCCGCGACGGAATGCCGGTGACCGGCGATGCCGTCACGCTGATCCTGACGACCATCGACCGGCTGAAGGACGTGCTCAACGGGCTTGAGCAGACCGAAACCGAGCCCGAAGGCGACGACAAGGACCTGATCGGCGAACTGGAGCGGATGGCGATTGCCGGCACGGTTCCGTCCACGAAGGACGAGCCGAAGCCCGCCAGGCAGGCTGTCGGCACGCTGATCGAACAGACGCTAGAGCGTCCGCTGCGCCCGGGCGAGGTTTCGCTCGACGAGCTGGAACGTGCGTTCCGCGAAACCGCGATGGAAATGCCGGCGCTCGTCGAAAAACCGAAGCCCGCCAAGGCCGACCGCAAGAGCTTTGCCGAGGACGACGAAAAACAGGATTCCAGGATCGCCAACCAGTCGATCCGCGTGAACGTCGACACGCTGGAATCGCTGATGACCATGGTCTCGGAGCTGGTGCTCACGCGCAATCAGCTCCTGGAGATCGCGCGCCGGAACGAGGACTCGGATTTCAAGGTCCCGCTGCAGCGTCTCTCGAGCGTCACGGCCGAGTTGCAGGAAGGCGTCATGAAGACGCGCATGCAGCCGATCGGCAATGCCTGGCAGAAGCTGCCGCGTATCATCCGCGACCTCGCCGGCGAGCTCCACAAGGACATCGAGCTTGAGATGCACGGCGCCGACACCGAACTCGACCGCCAGGTGCTCGACCTGATCAAGGATCCGCTCACCCACATGGTGCGTAACTCGGCCGACCACGGGCTCGAGACGACCGAGCAGCGCCGCGCCGCCAAGAAGCCCGAGAAGGGCACCATTCGTCTGTCCGCCTATCATGAGGGCGGGCACATCATCATCGAGATTTCCGACGACGGGCGCGGGCTCAACACCGCGCGCATCGGGCAGAAGGCGGTCGAGAACGGCCTCGCGACCGAGTCCGAAATCGAGAAGATGACCGAGGCGCAGATCCACAAGTTCATCTTCGCGGCCGGCTTCTCCACGGCGGCGGCGGTGACCAGCGTGTCCGGCCGCGGTGTCGGCATGGACGTGGTGCGCAACAATATCGACCAGATCGGCGGCACCATCGACGTGAAGTCGGTGCCGGGCGAGGGCTCAAGCTTCACCATCAAGATCCCGCTCACGCTCGCGATCGTCTCGGCGCTGATCGTGGAGGCGGGCGGCGACCGCTTTGCGATCCCGCAGCTCGCCGTCGTCGAACTCGTCCGCGCGCAGAGCAATTCGGAGCATCGCATCGAGCGCATCAAGGACGCGCCGGTCTTGCGGCTGCGCAACAAGCTTCTTCCGCTGATCCATCTCAAGAAGCTGTTGAAGATGGAAGGTGCCGGGGAGAGCGAGGCGGAGAATGGCTTCATCGTCGTCACGCAGGTCGGCAACCAGACCTTCGGCATCGTGGTCGACGGCGTCTTCCACACGGAAGAAATCGTCGTCAAGCCGATGTCGACCAAGCTGCGCGACATCGCGATGTTTTCGGGCAATACGATTCTGGGCGACGGCTCGGTGATCATGATCATCGATCCGAACGGCATCGCGCAGACGGTCGGCTCCGCGGGAATGCGCGCCGAAGAGACCGAAGCTGCTCAGAGCGCTCAGGTTGAGAAGACCGTCTCGCTGCTGGTATTCCGCGCGGGTTCGAACCAGCCCAAGGCCGTGCCGCTCTCGCTGGTCACGCGGCTGGAAGAAATCGATTGCCGCAAGATCGAGCTCTCCAACGGCCGCCATATGGTGCAGTACCGCGGGCAGCTCATGCCGCTCATCCGCGTCAGCGATGAGGTGCGCGTGCGCGGCGAAGGCACGCAGCCGCTGCTGGTGTTCTCCGATTCGGGCCGCTCGATGGGCCTCGTGGTCGACGAGATCGTCGACATCGTGGAAGACCGGCTCGATATCCAGGTCGGCAGCGACACGCCCGGCATCTCGGCTCTGCGGTCATCAAGGGCCAGGCGACCGAGATCATCGACATCGGCCACTTCCTGCCGCTCGCGTTCGAGGACTGGTTCCGCCGCAAGGAATTGGGCGCACAGGCGCTGACGCGGACGCTGCTGTTCGTCGATGACTCGGCGTTCTTCCGCAACATGCTGGTGCCGGTGCTCAAAGCCGCCGGCTACGATGTCGTCGCGGTCGGCGCGGCCGACGAGGCGCTCGCCTTGATCAAGAAGGGAACCGAAGTTCGACGCAATCATCTCCGACATCGAGATGCCGGGCATGAACGGCTTCGAACTTGCCGAAGCGATCCGTGCCGACGCCCGCAGCGCGCACATTCCGATCATCGCGCTGTCGTCGATCACCTCGCCGGCCACGATCGAGCGCGGCCGCCAGGCCGGCTTCCACGATTTTGTCGCCAAGTTCGACCGTCAGGGCCTGATCGCGGCGCTGAAGGAAACGACCGTCGATTTCTCCGAGGCGGCTTGAGGCAGATCATGAGCAACGACAACACCTCCGAGCACCTGATCGAATACGTCACCGTGATGATCGGCGGCCAGCTGTTCGGCCTGCCGATCTCGCGCGTGCAGGACGTCTTCATGCCCGAGCGCATCACGCGCGTGCCGCTGTCGGCACCCGAGATCGCGGGCGTGCTCAATCTGCGCGGCCGCATCGTCACGGCGATCGACATGCGCCGCCGGCTCGGCCTGCCGCCGCGCACCGGCGACAAGCCGTTGATGGCGGTCGGCATCGAGCTCAAGGGCGAATCCTACGGGCTGCTGATCGACACGGTCGGCGAAGTGATGAAGCTCGGCGAAACGACGCTGGAGCCGAACCCGGTCAATCTCGACGCGCGGCTGGCGCGCGTCTCGGGCGGCGTTCACCGCCTCGACGGTCAGTTGATGGTCATTCTCGATGTCGAGCACGTGCTGAATACGTCGGCGGAACCGCTGGCGGCATGAAGGTTGAACGACGACAGCGGACGCTCAAACGCGCCGCTGAGCTCAGGAAGGTGAAACCATGAAGACCTGTTTGGTGGTCGACGATTCAAGCGTCATCCGGAAAGTGGCGCGGCGGATTCTCGAAGGCCTCGACTTCAAGATCACGGAAGCCGAGGACGGACAGCAAGCGCTCGAGCAGTGCCGCAGCGCATTGCCCGACGCGATCCTGCTCGACTGGAACATGCCGGTGATGGACGGCTACGACTTTCTCAAGGCGATGCGCCGCCTTCCCGGCGGCGACGTGCCCAAGGTGGTGTTCTGCACCACCGAGAATGACGTCGCGCACATCGCGCGCGCGCTCAGTGCCGGCGCCAACGAATACATCATGAAGCCGTTCGACAAGGAAATCGTCGAAGCCAAGTTCCAGGAAGTCGGACTGATCTGAAACGGCTTATCGCCGTTCGACTTCTGTGTCTGTAGTGTCCGCGTAACCGGGTATCGTGTATGAGCGTCGCCGCCACCGTTGCGCCCGCCGCGCCTGTTTCGGCACCGGACGCGCTTCGCGTCATGATCGTCGATGACGCGGTCGTGGTGCGCGGGCTGGTCTCGCGCTGGATCGACGCGGAGCCCGACCTCAAGGTTGTCGCGTCGCTGCGCAACGGCCGCGAGGCGGTCGACCAGCTGCTGCGGCACAATCCGGATGTCGTTCTGCTCGACATCGAGATGCCCGAACTCGACGGCATCGAAGCGCTGCCATTGCTGCTGGAGAAGAAGCGCGACCTTATCGTCATCATGGCGTCCGACCCTCACGCGCCGCAGCGCAGAGGTGAGCCTGAGAGCGCTGTCGCTCGGCGCTGCCGACTACATCCCGAAGCCTGCCACCAATCGCGAAGTCACCACCTCGTTGAGTTTCCGGCGCGACCTGATCGAGAAAATCCGCCAGCTCGGCGCCCGGCGCAAACGCGCGTTTGTGGGCAAGCCTGCCGCAATTCCGATCGCGCCGGCGCGACCGCGTGCCATGCCCGCCCCATTGCGCGCCGTTCCTGCTCCGGCGATCGGCCACGCGACGGACATCAAGCTGCGCCCGTTCGCGATTACGCCGCCGCGCGTGCTGCTGATCGGCTCGTCCACCGGCGGACCGCAGGCCCTGACCGCATTGGTGAGCGAGATCGCCGCGGTGCTCGAACGCGCGCCGGTGCTGATCACCCAGCACATGCCGCCGACCTTCACCACCATTCTGGCCGAGCATCTCGCGCGGGCCGGCCACTGCCCGGCGCACGAGGCGGAAGACGGCGAAGCGATCGTGCCCGGCACGATTTATCTCGCGCCCGGCGGCCGGCATATGTCGGTCACGCGCCGCGACGGCCAACCGGCGATCGCGCTGAGCGACGGCCCCTTGGTGAATTTCTGCCGCCCCGCGGTCGACCCGCTGTTTTCGAGCGCCGCGCAGATTTGGGGCAGCGGCGTGATGGCGGTGATCCTCACCGGCATGGGCTCGGACGGAACGCACGGCGCGCAGGACGTCACCGCGGCCGGCGGCAGCGTGATCGCGCAGGACGAGGCCTCGAGCGTGGTGTGGGGCATGCCGGGCGCGGCGGCGAACGCCGGCGTCTGTTCGGCGGTGCTGCCGCTCGACCAGATCGCGCCGAAGCTGGTGCGGCTGTTCCGGGGAGAACGGCCGTGACCCCGCTCGACTACGACTATCTGCGCAAGCTTCTCAAGGAACGCTCCGGCCTGATGCTGTCGGCCGAGAAGCAGTATCTGGTGGAAAGCCGGCTGACCCCGCTCGTCCGCAAGGCCGGATTGGCATCGCTCGGCGAACTGGTGGCAAAACTCAGGGGCAACAACGAGCGCCTGATCGTCGATGTGGTCGAGGCGATGACCACCAACAAGTCGTTCTTCTATCGCGACAAGATCCCGTTCGATCATTTCCGCGACGCGATCGTGCCGGGCCTGTTGGCGGCGCGCGCCAAGGTTCGGCGGCTGCGCATCTGGTGCGCGGCGGCCTCCACCGGCCAGGAGCCTTATTCGCTCGCGATGTGCCTGAAGGAGATCGAAGGAGCGGCTCGGCGGCTGGCGCGTCGAAATCCTCGGCACCGACATCTCCACGGAGGTTCTGGAAAAGGCCAAGGCCGGCGTCTACAGCCAGTTCGAAGTGCAGCGCGGCCTGCCGATCCAGATGCTGGTGAAATATTTCAGCCAGGTCGGCGATACCTGGCAGATCGCGCCGGACATCCGCGCCATGGTGCAATACCGCCCGCTCAATCTGCTGGCGGACATCACGCACCTCGGCCGTTTCGACGTGATCTTCTGCCGCAACGTGCTGATCTATTTCGATCAGGAAACCAAGATCAGCGTGCTCAACCGCATCGCCAAGGTGCTCGAGCCGGACGGCTATCTGGTGCTCGGCGCAGCCGAGACCGTGGTGGGTCTGACCGATGCGTTCAAGCCGGTCGCCGACAAGCGCGGCCTTTACGCGTTGAACAAGGATGCGACGAGGCCGGTCACCGGCATTGCGCCGTTTGCTCCTGTGCGCCCGCTTGCCGTGGTCGGAGCGCGCTGAGCTTTCACTTCATGCTTTTGAGGGCAGGCTGACCGCGCTCCAGCGCCGCGAGCCGGTCGAGCCCGCGCGCATCGGAGAGCAGCGCCATCAATTCGGCGCGCGTGAGCACGGCTTCGACCTGCTGCAACGTCGCGCAATCGTCGAGCCTGGCGAGCGCGACCACACGCGCGACATCGATCTCTCCGGGTTTGCGTGATGGGGCTTGCGGCAGCATCGCCCGATGGGCCGCGAGCAAGGCCGGGTCGGCAAACAGCCGTTCGAGCGCGCTGCGCCGGTCGCCGCCGGAAAATTCCGCGGCGAGCGCGTTGGCGCGCTGCAGGATCTCGGGCGGGCGGGATTCCTCCGGCGTGAGCAGCAGCTTCATCCGCCGCATGCCGCGTCCGGTTGCCGAATTCGCGGTCCATTGCGCCAGCGGCACCGCAAGGATCAAGCCCAGGATCACCGGCGTCATCCAGGCGAACAGCGAAACCGATACACCGTAGGCGGCGAGCGCCAGCAGCAGTCCGAACGCCGTGTGCCAGGCGTAGCGGCGCATGACGTCGCGCAAGGGCAGGCTGCCGTCGTCGCGCCGCTGCGCCTGCCAGCCGCTGTCGCGTCCGCTCAGGATCGCCATCACGGAGGACGATTGAATGAGCATCATGACCGGGGCGATGAGCCCGGAGATCAGAGTCTCCAACAGCATGCTGAAGAACGCCCGGATGCCGCCGCCAAATCCCTTGCGCGCGGCACCGTCGGTGAGCATCGCCAGATAGCCGATCAGCTTCGGTGCGAGCAGCAAACTCATGGTGCCGGCGAACACGTAGGCCGCGCGCACCGGGTCTTGCGCGGGCCACTGCGGATAGAGCGTGAAGGTTTTCGGGAAATATTCCGGCCGGATGAACTGCGCCTGCAACGAAATCAAAATGCCGGTGATCAGGAAAAGCAGCCATAGCGGTGCCGCCACATAAGCGCCGATGCCGGTCGCAAGATGCAGCCGTGTCACCCAATGCAGCCCGCGCGCCGGCAAAACGCCCATGTGCTGCAGGTTGCCCTGGCACCAGCGGCGGTCGCGCGCGGCGTATTCGGTCAGCGAGGGCGGGGATTCCTCGTAAGAGCCGCCGAGCGCGGGCGTCATATGGATCGCCCAGCCGCCGCGCCGCATCAGCGCCGCCTCGACGAAGTCGTGACTGAGAATATGTCCGCCGATCGGGCGCGGACCGCTCAGCGCCGGCAATCCGGCGCATTCGGCGAAGGCACGCGTGCGGATGATGGCGTTGTGGCCCCAGTAATTGCCGTCGGGGCCATGCCACCAGGCAAGCCCGTGCGCGATCAGCGGCCCGTAGAGTTTTCCGGCGAACTGCTGCAGGCGCGCGAATGGCGTCACGGCATTGACCATCACGGGGAAGGTCTGGATCAGCCCGACGCGCGGATGCTGTTCCATCGCGGCGACGAGGCGCACCAGTGTGTCGCCGGTCATCAGCGAGTCGGCATCGAGCACGATCATGTGCTCGTAGTGGCCGCCGAAGCGTTGCAGCCATTCGGCGATGTTGCCGGCTTTCTTCGCGATGTTCTTGCGCCGATGCCGGTAATAGATGCGCGCGGTTGGCCCGAGGCGCTCACGCAATGCGAGGAGCGCGGCTTCCTCGGCGATGAAGATGTCCGGATCGGTGGTGTCGCTGAGGATGAACACGTCGAAGCAGGCGAGGGCTCCGGTCGCCGCGACCAACTCGGTGACAGCCTGCACGCGCGAGAACACGCGGTCCGGGTCCTCGTTATAGGTCGGAAGCAGCAGCGCGGTGCGCGCCGCAATCGCGGGCAACGGCGCAGCCGGGTCGATGCCGAGCGACTGGGTCTTCCGCGTCAGAAGCGCGATGACGCCGCCGAGCGTGGAGGCAAACGACAGCGCGACCCAGGCGAACAGAATGACGAACAGCGCGAGGATCACGGTTTCCAGCGCCGTCAGCCCGCCGACCGCCAGCACCAGATACATCTCGTAGGCGGCGAGAACGCTCAGCGCAAAAGCGGTGCCGAACACGAATGCACGGCGCGCCGCGATCGAGCCCAGCGCGAACGGCAGCGGTGCGGCGCGCTCACCCTCGCGCAGCGACTGCACCGGCATGTCGAGCGGCGCCTCGGCGGGCAGATACGGCGCGCGCTGTTGCGCGGGCGGCGCAACCAGCCTCACGGCGTCCATCGATCCATCCAGACTTCCGAAAGCGGCTCTTCGCCGCGGAAGAGTTGTGCGCGCAGCTCGACGCTCTTCTCGGCCCCCGGCAGCAATTCGAAATGAAGCCGCATTCCGCCGGTCTCGGGATTGGGCTGTGCGACGACGTTGCGCACCTTCACCTTGTCGAACGAGACCATGCCCTTGATCTCGGCCGGCGGGATGTTCTTGAGGTTTTCGCCGGCAAAATCGACGACGATCAGCCGGGAGTCTTCCGGGCCGGCGCCGATGCGGGTCGCAACCGCATGGGCGAGCGGGAGCGGCTTGGGCAGCCGCGCGCCCCAATGGATGCGGTAGGTGTAGACATATTCGCTCTTCGCGCGGGTCGGGCTGCGCGGGCGCCAGAACGCCACGATGTTGTCGTTGATCTCGGTGCTGGTCGGAATCTCGACCAGGTGGACCGCGCCTTCGCCCCAGTCGCCGATCGGCTCGACGAAGGCGCTGGGGCGGCGCTCGTAGCGTGCCTCCAGGTCCTCATAGGCGCGGAACTCGCGCTGGCGCTGCATCAGGCCGAAGCCGCGCGGATTGTTGTCGACGAATGCCGAGACCTGAAGGTCGGCCGGATTATTGAGCGGACGCCAGAGCTGTTCGCCGCGCCCGTTCTGGATGGAGAGGCCGTCGGAGTCGTGTACCTCGGGGCGGAAGTCGTCGACGCCGCCGCGATCGTTTGTGCCGAAGAAATACATGCTGGTCAGCGTCGCGAGGCCGATCTGCTCGATCTGCACGCGCGGAAACAGCGTCGCCTCGATGTCGTAGATCGTGGTTTCGCCCGGGCGGATGGTGAAGCGGTAGGCCGCCGCCGCGCTTTCCAAGTCGAGCAGGGCGTGAACGACGAGCGAATTCGCGCCCTTCGCCGGGCGCTCGATCCAGAAGCTACGGAAGTTGGGAAACTCCTCGCCCTTGGGATCGGCGGTATTGAGCGACAAGCCGCGCGCCGAGAGGCCGTAGGTCTGGCCCTTCGCCACCGCGCGAAAGTAACTCGCGCCGAGAAATACGCCGATCTCGTCGAAGTAATCCGCGCGGTTGATCGGCCCGTGAATGCGAAAGCCCGCGAAACCCAGATTGGTCTTGATGTCGGGGACCGGCTGATTGCCAAAGCTGAACATGTCCGGCGAGTAGACGATCGGGGTTGCGACACCCTCCTTCACCTCATAGAGGTCAACACGATTCGTGTAATAGAAGCCGCGATGGAAGAACTGCAGCTGGAACGGCAGCGCCTCTGCCTTCCACATCGCCTGGTCCGTCTTGAACCGGATCATGCGGTAGCGGTCGTAGGTCAGATCCTTCAATTGATCCGGCAGCTTGTTGTCCGGCGCCTTGTAGGGCTTCTGCGCAAGTTCGCGCGCGATAGGCGCGCACGCTGGCGGCTTCGAACGGCACGCCCTTTTCCTGCGCGGCGCCTCGTCACCATGGCGTCATAGAGCGGCCGGGCGGCAAACGGCAGCATCAGACCGGCAGCAAGAAGATCGCGTCGGCGCAATGGGTAACTCCCTTATGGGTGACGTTGGCTTCATCGGATCAGGACGCGCGCAGGCGCCGGCTCGATCTGATCCGCCCGAGGCACAGCAACAACGAGGCCACGCAGGGAGAGTTCCATCCCGCGCGAGTGTGGCCGGCGCGCGGCCGGAGAAGCGCCTATGTGGGCGCCATTCGGGCAATCTGTAGGCGGCGTGATGATGGAACGAGGGCGTGAAACAGAAACCCCGCCATTTGCGGCGCGGCGGGCGAAGCCGCCCGCGAGGTTCTTCGACGTAAGGCAATCCTTAACCTGAGCGGCACATTGGGGCCTGAAAGTTAGGCATTGCTGTCATAATTGTCGCATGGACCAGACGCCTCTGACTTTGAGCGCCGTCGACAGCTTCATCGCCGCGCGGCACAAAGGCCTCGCGTTCCCGCCTTGGCTCGAGCGCCAGCTCGAGGAGGACACGCGCCGCCGCCGTGCCCAGCGCCTGCGCGCGAGCATTCTCACGAGCGTGATCATCTACAACTTTTTCCTGCTTCCGGACTGGATGCTGGTGGGAGACGTGATCACGATCGCCCTCATCCTGCATGTCGCTGTCGTCACGCCTTGGATTCTATGCGTTGGATGGCTGGTGAAGGACGACAGCCCGAGAATCCTGCGCGAGAGCGCGGCGGCCTCGATCCCAGTCGCGATCGTTCTGCAGATTCTGGCGAGCTTCGTGCTGACGTCTTCGCCCGACGCCGGCCACTATCAGTACTTCGTGCTGCTCGTCCTCCTCTTCACGAACACGATCCAGCGTCTCCCGTTCCGCTACGCTGTCGTCGTCTCAAGCACGATCCTGGTGTGTCACGGCATAGCCGTCGTCGTTAGCGGCCACATGTCGGGCCCGGTTGCGCTGATCGCTGTGACGACGCTCGCGGTTGCAGCCTACCTCACTCTGATCAGCAACTATTACCTTGAGCGAGATGCTCGCCGCGCCTATCTGCATGCGCTGCGCGATCGCATGCGGCACGCGGAGGTCGAGATCGCCTCCAAGCACGATGCGCTCACCGATCTCGCCAACCGGCACTATCTCACCGCGCGGCTGACCGAGCTCTGGGACAAGGGCAACGCCGTCTCGCCTGTTGCCATAATCATGCTCGACATCGATCACTTCAAGCTCTTCAATGACCGCTACGGGCATGTCACGGGCGATGCTTGTCTCAAACGCGTTGCGGCCTGCGTCAGCGCAGAGCTGCGTAGCAGCGCCGATCTTGCTGTTCGCTATGGCGGTGAGGAATTGTTGGTGGTGCTGCCGCAGACGGAGGCGCCCGACGCAATCCGCGTTGCCGAGCGGATCAGGCGTTCGGTTGAGGCGCTCGGGATCCCGCATGAGGGGCTTGGAGCGCGGCGCATCGTCACGGTGAGCTGCGGCGCCGCCGCCGCGCCCGTTTCGACGATCTCGGCGCCCGAAGTGATCGCGGCGGCGGACGTGGCGCTCTATGCGGCCAAGCGTAGCGGGCGAAACCAGGTGTGGCCGCCGCTCTTGCACGAGAGCGGCGTTGTGGACCGGGAGCCGCGCGCAAACGTTATTCCGTTGGGACGGGCATAGGATTACTTCCAGCGAAGTCCGAGGTCCGGTACGATGCGGCGGCCGCCAAAACGAAAACCCCGCCATTTCTGGCGGGGCCCGGAATGATCCGAAGTTTGGGAGGAGTGAGCCCGAACAGGGCTCGACGCAATCTGTGTCAGGCGGGGATGCGCTCTTCCACCTCGGTCGGCTCGCGCAGCACATAGCCGCGGCCCCAGACCGTCTCGATGTAGTTCTTCCCCTGCGAGGCGTTCGCGAGCTTCTTGCGCAGCTTGCAGATGAACACGTCGATGATCTTGAGTTCGGGCTCGTCCATGCCGCCGTAGAGATGGTTGAGGAACATTTCCTTGGTGAGCGTCGTGCCCTTGCGGAGCGAAAGCAGCTCCAGCATCTGGTATTCCTTGCCGGTCAGGTGGACGCGCGCGGCGTTCACCTCGACGGTCTTGGTGTCGAGATTGACGACCAGATCGCCGGTCTGGATGACGGACTGGGCATGGCCCTTGGAGCGGCGCACGATCGCGTGGATGCGCGCGACCAGCTCGTCCTTGTGGAACGGCTTGGTCATGTAGTCGTCGGCGCCGAAGCCGAGGCCCTTCACCTTGTCCTCGATGCCGGCGAGGCCGGAGAGGATCAGGATCGGGGTCTTGATCTTGGAGACCCGCAGCGTCCGCAAAACCTCATAGCCCGACATGTCGGGCAGGTTCAGGTCGAGCAGGATGATGTCGTAGTCGTAGAGCTTGCCGAGATCGACGCCCTCTTCCCCGAGGTCCGTCGTATAGACGTTGAAACTCTCGGATTTCAGCATCAACTCGATCGATTGCGCGGTCGCGCTATCGTCTTCAATCAGCAGAACGCGCATGCCAGTCCCCTTCACGCCCTTTGGGCTCAGGTCGGCAGGCCACTAGGGCCCCTCGAAACGCCTTGGGACAACCGATTCGGCACGCTACCGGCCAATGGTTAACAAAACCTGATTCTCCTGTGCAAGCATTTACTGTGCGGAAACGATAGAATCGCCGTAATATGCTGGCACTGAGTGGTTTTCTCAAACTTGACCTGTTCACGCTCCACTTTAAGAGTCGGTGGTAACCGACTCCCGCGACTCGCCCCTCCGTCCTGGCAAAGCGAGACGCCCGTGTCCCAAGGACGGTGAGGCAATCATTAACGAGACGGGTAAATGCCAAGTTAAGGAAACCGCGGTATCGCGGACTGAAGGGGATCGATGAAAGCACTGGCCGAGCAGATCGCCGAACTCGACGAGGTCGAGACTTACGGACGCGTGGTCGGGGTGCGCGGCCTGATGGTGGAGGTCGCGGGGCCGATCCACGCGATGTCGGTCGGCTCGCGCGTCATCGTCGAGACCGGCTAAGGACCGCGCGATCCCGTGCGAGGTCGTGGGCTTCACCGGGCCGAACGCGCTGTTGATGCCGTTCGCGCCGCTCGAAGGTGTGCGGCGCGGCTGCCGCGCTCTCGTCACGTCGGTCGCGGCCGCAACGCGGCCCTCGGCCGGCTGGCTCGGCCGCGTGGTCAACGCGATGGGCGAGCCGATCGACGGCAAGGGCCCGCTGCCGCTCGGGCCTTCGCCCTATCCGTTCCGCAATCCGCCGCCGCCCGCGCATGCGCGCCGCCGCGTCGGTAGCCCGCTCGATCTCGGCGTGCGCGCGCTCAATACATTCCTCACCTGCTGCCGCGGCCAGCGCCTCGGCGTGTTCTCGGGTAGCGGCGTCGGCAAGTCGGTGCTGCTGTCGATGCTGGCGCGCAACGTCGCGGCGGATGTGTCGGTGATCGGGCTCGTCGGCGAGCGCGGCCGCGAGGTGCAGGAGTTTCTCCAGGACGATCTCGGCGAAGCAGGTCTCGCGCGCTCGGTGGTGGTGGTGTCCACATCCGACGAGCCCGCGCTGATGCGCCGCCAGGCCGCGTACCTCACGCTCGCGATCGCCGAATACTTCCGCGACGAACATAAAGACGTGCTGGTGCTGATGGATTCGGTCACGCGCTTTGCCATGGCGCAGCGCGAGATCGGCCTCTCGGCGGGCGAGCCGCCGACCGCCAAGGGCTATACGCCGACCGTGTTCACCGAACTGCCGCGCCTGCTCGAACGCGCCGGGCCCGGCACCAACGCCGGCACCATCACGGGCATCTTCACCGTGCTGGTCGACGGCGACGATCACAACGAGCCGGTCGCCGACGCGGTGCGCTCCATCCTCGACGGCCATATCGTGATGGAGCGCGCGATTGCCGAGCGCGGGCGCTATCCGGCGATCAACATCCTCAAGTCCGTCTCGCGCACCATGCCGCGCGCCGCCGATCCCGCGTACCTGCCGGTGATCAACCGGGCGCGGCAGATCATGGCGACCTATGCGGACATGGAGGAATTGATCCGGCTCGGCGCCTACCGGGCGGGCTCGAGCGCCGAAGTGGACGAGGCGATCAGCCTGCACCAGCCGCTGGAGGCGTTCCTGGCGCAAGGTAAGGAAGAATCAACACCTCTTACCGAAGCGTATATGCGGCTCGCGGAAATCATCGGCCGTGCAGAAACCGAAAACTAACGTTGTGCTGCCACAGTTCGCTGGGGCTGGGACCGGGCTTGTAGCGCCGTGGGTCCTGCTGCGTCCCGAGTGTATGTCGGGGCTTCTGGGGAGTACGAGTCGATGAAGTCGCGTGAGACGCTCATTCGCTTGAGGAAGTTCCAGGTCGACGAGAAGCGGCGCCGGGTTGCGCAGATCGAGAGCATGGTGGCGGATTTCGACCGCATGGCCACCGACCTCGATCGTGAGATCGAAACCGAACAGACACGCGCCGGCATTCACGATCCGACGCATTTCGCCTATCCGACCTACGCCAAGGCGGCGATCGGCCGGCGCGACAATCTCAAGCGCTCGGCCGATGAACTCAAAGGCCAGCTCGAGGACGCCCGCATGGCGCTGGCCGAGGCGTTCGAGGAGCTCAAGAAGGTCGAGCTGCTCGACGAACGCGATCAGGCGCGCGAGCGCGTCGCCGACAATGCCCGCGAGCAGGCCGAGATGGATCGCATCGGCGCGATGCGTCCGGTCGCGATGCGGGTCTGACGGCAAACTTTCGGAGCTTTCGTCCGTATCTTTGAGGGCTGCGCCCACCCGGGCGCGGCCTTCATGGCGTTGGCCCGCGTGACTGTTGCAATCACCGGGCGTCCCGGCCATCGTTCCCGACCGGATAGGGCGAATGTCGTCCGCAATGCTGACGCCTGCGGAACTCGTCTGGCTGATGGCCGCGGTCGCCAAGGGCGACCAGGCGGCCTTTGAGCGTCTGTATGCGGCGACCCGGGCGAAACTGTACGGCGTGGTCCTGCGTATCTTGCGGCGAAGCGACCTCGCCGACGAGGTGATACAGGAGACCTATCTGAAAATCTGGCACAATGCCGGCAGTTTCGACCCGAAATTGGCAACTCCGATCACCTGGATGGTGGCGATCGCGCGCAATCGGGCGCTCGACGTGATCCGCAAGAAGGGCGAGACCTCGATCGAGGACGAGCCTGCGGCCGCGGAGCCGGCGAGCGAGGAGCCCAACCCGCTGGCGCGGCGCGAGATGACCGAGGAGCTCAAGCGGCTGCTGGCCTGTCTCGGCCAGCTTGAGGAGGATCGGCGACGCATGGTGCTGCTCGCCTATTATAGCGGCTGGAGCCGGGATCAGCTTGCGGTGCAATTCGACGCACCGGCGAATACGATCAAGACCTGGCTGCGGCGCAGCCTATTGGAGATCCGGGAGTGCCTCGGATCATGACCATGGACGAAGACCGGGACGGGTTCGCGGCGGAATATGTGCTGGGCACGCTCGATGCCGAAGAGCGCGCGCAGGCCGACGCGTCTGATTCTGGTGGACCAGGACTTCGCCGCCAAGGTGCGGCAATGGGAGCGGCGGCTGGGCGAGCTCAATGTGCTGGTCGCGCCGATCGAGCCGCCGGCGCCGGTGTGGGACCGGATCAAGGCCGGGCTCGCCGATGCGGGACAAAGCGGCCACCTGCATTTGCCCGAAGTGGCGGCCCCAGCCATGCGGCAAGACGCCCCGAGTGCCGAAATCATCCATATGACGCACCGCATGCAGCGCTGGCGCGGTGCCAATATCATCACGGGCATGATGGCGGCATGCCTCATCGGCATCGTTCTCGTGCGGGAAAACCGCCCGGACATGTTGCCGCCCGATCTGCGGCCCACGCCACGAGCCGTGGTCGAGCGTGTCGTCGAACGCGTGGTCGAGAAGCCGGTCGAGGTGGTGCGGGAGGTCGTGCGCGAAGTGCCGGCGGCGCAGCCGGCCCAGCTCGTCGCGGTGTTCCAGAAGGACGAACAGTCGCCGGCCTTCCTGATGTCGGTCGATCTCGAGAAGCGGACAATCTCGGTGCGGCCGGTCGCGGCGGACCGTCTCACCGACAAGTCCTATCAGCTCTGGATCGCGCCGCAGCCGGGCGCGGCGCCGCGGCCTCTCGGCGTGCTGGCGAACGATGCCTCCGGGGTGCGTGCGACGCTCGCCGCCTATGAGCCGTCCGTCATCAACAATGCGACGTTCGGCATCTCGCTCGAGCCGCTCGGGGGCTCGCCCACCGGCCAGCCGACCGGCCCGGTCATTCACGCGAAGCTGCTCGAAGTCCCGCGCCCCTAAGGCCGAGCGCCCGGCCGACAAAAAAAAGAGCGCCCAAAGGGCGCTCAAAAGAGTTTGCGGAGGTCACTCGCAAACTTAGAGTACTTACTGAACGGTGTTTCCCTCGCGGGCGGTCACGGCGGCGGGCTTGCCAGCCTTCAGCACCGGGCCATGGGCCTGGAGATTGGCGGACGCGCCGCTATCGGTGACGCGGGCGGTGACACCGACCAGGATCACGGCGATCGCTGCAACCAGCGATACGGCCACGATCTTCAGGTGGGTCGTGCGATCTGCGGTAACGAGTGAATGGTTCATGGGATCTTCCCCCGGTTCTGATCGTTAGTCGCGGCGACCGGGCATCTGGTTCAATCCAACAACGCGGATTGTCGCTTTAAGTTTCAATTGACTGTTGCATTTGGGCCGTCCGCGGTTCCAGCAGAAGCCGGCAACACGGTTTATCTTATTGATGAATATGGGTTCGCCGCCCCGGGGATGCACCACAAGCCTGGGTCACGACTGCGTGGCGCCGCAATCACGCCTGATCGCGCGGGCGTGAACAAAGAAGGTATGGGGGCACCGTCAGCCGGGGGACGGCCGAAAACGGGCCTAAATCCCGCCCACCGTCTTGAGCCGCACCCGCGGATGAATTTCCGACTGCGACAGCACGCTGGTCTGGGTGCGGAAGCGCTCGACGATCGAGCGGACAAACGGCCGCACCGACGGCGAGGTCACCAGCACGGGCGCTTCGCCCTCGCGCGCCGCATCCTCGAAGCGCTCGCGGATCAGCGTGATGAACTCGGAGAGGCGCGAGGGCGCCATCGCGAGGCTCTTGTCCTCGCCCTGGCCGACGATCGACTCGGCGAATGCCTGCTCCCATTTGGCCGAGAGCGCGATCAGCGGCAGGTAGCCGTTCGGCGAGGTGTGCTGCGCGCAGATCTGGCGGGCGAGGCGGGTGCGCACGTGCTCGACCAGATAGGTCGGGTTGCGCGTGAAGGCGAGCGCGTCGGCGATGCCTTCCAGGATGGTCGGCAGGTCGCGGATCGAGATGCGCTCGGCGAGCAGGAGCTGGAGCACGCGCTGGATGCCCGACACGGTGATCAGCGCCGGGACGAGGTCCTTGACCAGTTCGCCCTGATCCTTCGACAGGTCCTTGAGCAGCTTCTGCACCTCCGCGTAGGAGAGCAGCTCCGACATGTTGGTCTTGAGCACTTCGGTCAGGTGCGTCGCCAATACGGTCGCGGCATCGACCACCGTGTAGCCCTTGATGGCGGCTTCTTCCTTCAGCGTGGCGTCGACCCAGGTGGCGGGCAGGCCGAACGTCGGCTCGGTCGTATGCAGGCCGGGCAGGTTCACCTGCGCGCCGGTCGGGTCCATGACCATGTGCTGGGCGGGCCACACGCGGCCCTGGCCGGCATCGACCTCCTTGAGCT
The DNA here is from genome assembly GCA_963800695.1 of uncultured Alphaproteobacteria bacterium. Taxonomy (GTDB): domain Bacteria; phylum Pseudomonadota; class Alphaproteobacteria; order Rhizobiales; family Xanthobacteraceae; genus PALSA-894. The sequence goes on from CAWDCA010000023.1 coordinate 72,210, forward strand.
TGATCACGTAGGCGTTGGCCTCGAGCTGCACGTTATCGAGGATGCGCACCGCCGGCATCACGAAGCCCATTTCGCCCGCGAGCGAGCGGCGCAGCGCCTTGATCTGCTCGGTCAGGCGGTCGGAGCCGTCGGGTGAATTGACCAGCGGGAGCAGCGCGTAGCCGAGCTCGATCTTGAGGTCGTCGATCTTGAGCGCCGCCGAGATCGGCTCCTCGGTGGGCTCGGCCTTGGCAACGGCGGTTGCCTGCGTGGCCTCGGCGGCGAGCGCGAGCTTGGTGCGCTTCTCGATCATGAAGGCGAGCGCGCCCGCGCCGGCGCCGAGCAGCAGGAACGGGAACATCGGAATGCCGGGCAAAAGCGACATCACGATCATCACGGCGGACGACATGCCGAGCGCCTTCGGATAGCCGGAGAGCTGCCTGAGCAGCGCCTTGTCGACGCCGCCGCCGACGCCCGCCTTGGAGACGAGCAGGCCCGCCGCGGTCGAGACGATCAGCGCCGGGATTTGCGTCACCAGCCCGTCGCCGACGGTGAGCAGCGTGTAGGTGCGCGCGGCCTCGGCGAACGGCATGCCCTGCTGGGCGATGCCGATGATCATGCCGCCGATCACGTTGATGAACACGACCAGCAGGCCCGCGATGGCGTCGCCGCGCACGAATTTCGATGCGCCGTCCATCGCGCCGAAGAACGCGCTTTCGTCCTCCAGATGCTTGCGCCGGGTGCGCGCGTCATTCTCGTTGATCAGGCCGGCCGACAGATCGGCGTCGATCGCCATCTGCTTGCCCGGCATGGCGTCGAGGTTGAAGCGCGCCGCGACCTCGGCGATGCGGCCGGAGCCCTTGGTGATGACCACGAAGTTCACGATGACGAGGATCGTGAACACGATGATGCCGATCACGAAGTTGCCGCTCATCACGAAGTTGCCGAACGCCTCGATGACGTGGCCGGCGGCGGCGGTGCCCTCGTGACCGTGCGCGAGGATGAGGCGCGTCGAGGCCAGGTTGAGCGCGAGCCGCAGCATCGTCGAGATCAGCAGGATGGTCGGGAACGAGGAGAATTCGAGCGGGGTATGGATGAACAGCGCCGTCATCAGGATCAGCACCGAGAGGATGATCGAGATGGCCAGAGCAAAGTCCAGCAGAAGCGGCGGCAGCGGCAGGATCAGGACCATCAGGATGGTCAGCACGCCGACCGCGAGCGCGAGGTCGCCGCGCTTGGCGAGGTCGCCCAAACTCCCGATGCCGGGGAGCGAGAAGCCGCCCGTCTGTGCCGCCGTGACGTCGGTCATGCCGTGAAGCGCTTCTCTCGAACCTCATCCTGAGGAGCGTCCGACAGGACGCGTCTCGAAGGATGGCCGGCGCGCCGTCCTTCGAGACGCCGGCTGCGCCGGCTCCTCAGGACGAGGCTTTCCTGTTAGGCAATTATTGCCGAGTGTATGGTTATCAATCGGTTAACTCAGGTTCCCAGCATGCAAATCGGTATCGTCGGTCTGGGGCGGATGGGCGCGAACATCGCCCGCCGCCTGATGCGCCACGGGCACGAATGCGTGGTGTTCGACGCCAATCTCGATGCGAGCCTTGCGCTCGGCCGCGAGGGCGCGACCTCATCCGCCGCGCTGCAGGACCTGGTCAAGCGGCTGAAGGCCCCACGCGTGGTCTGGCTGATGCTGCCGGCGGGGGAGGTCACGGCGAAAGCCGTGGAGGAACTGGCCCGGCTGATGGCGGCAGGCGATACCATCATCGACGGCGGCAATACGTTCTGGAAGGACGACATCGCGCGCGCCGAAGGCATTGCAGCCGCGCGGCATCCATTATGTCGACGTGGGGACGAGCGGCGGCGTGTGGGGGCTGGAGCGCGGCTATTGCCTGATGATCGGCGGCGAGAAGGACGTCGTCGAGCGGCTCGATCCGGTTTTTCACGCGCTGGCACCGGGGGCAGGGGACATCCCGGCCACGCCGCAGTCGGGAGCGGCGCGATCCGCGTCCGGGGCAGGGCTATCTCCACGCCGGGCCGAACGGCGCCGGGCATTTCGTCAAGATGATCCACAACGGGATCGAGTACGGGTTGATGCAGGCCTACGCCGAGGGCTTCGATATTCTGAAGCATGCCGGCGATGAATCGCTTCCCGGCGGAGCACCGGCTCGATCTCAATCTCGCCGATATCGCCGAAACCTGGCGGCGCGGCAGCGTGATCACATCGTGGCTGCTCGACCTCACCGCCGCGGCGCTCGCCCAGGAGGGCGATCTGGCCTCCTATTCGGGCCATGTGTCGGACTCGGGCGAAGGCCGCTGGACGATTCAGGCGGCGATCGAGGAGGCAGTGCCGGCCGACGTGCTTTCGGCCGCGCTCTACACGCGGTTTCGTTCGCGCCAGCAGCACACCTTCGCGGAGAAAATCCTCTCCGCGATGCGCAAGGGCTTCGGCGGCCATCAAGAGCCCGCCAAGTGATGGCGCAAATTCCGGGCGTCGCCGCCATCGTGGTGATGGGTGTGTCGGGCGCCGGCAAGTCGACGGTCGGCCGGCTGATCGCCGCGCGGCTCGATTGCCCGTTCCGCGATGCCGACAGCTTTCACCCCCCGGCCAATATCGCGAAGATGAGCAGTGGCTTGGCCCTGACCGACGGCGACCGCTGGCCGTGGCTGGCGGCAATCGCGGCGTGGATCGCCGAACATCGTGCGGCGGGCACGACCTGCGTGGTGACATGCTCGGCGCTCAAGCGCATCTACCGCGACATCGTTACCGGCAGGCAAAGCGCCGATGTCCGGCTGATTTATCTCAACGGCGATTTCGATCTGATCGACGCGCGGCTCAAGGCGCGTACAGGCCATTTCATGCCGCCCGGCTTGTTGCGCAGCCAGTTCGACGCGCTCGAGGAGCCGGGCGCGGACGAGCATGCGATCACGGTGTCGATCGACGCGACGCCGGAGGAGATCGCCGGGAGGAGTGGTCGAAAGCGCTGCGCGGCTGACGGTCAGAATCCCTTGAACACCGCGCCGGCATGTTCGACTACCGGCGGGTTCTCGAAGCAATGTCCGACAGCAGGCGCGCCATTCCTGGAAATCAACGGCCTGCGCGCGGAACAATCGACCTGTGTGCGTTTTCCACCGTCTCGCCACTGGCACAAGAACAGGCCGGAAGCGGCTCGCGATTCTCGATCGATTTATCCAGGCGAGCTCGTGACAGCCCTTGGCGCGCTCTGAACACCGGCGCGGCCCTCGCGACGCCGGCCTCGAATTCCTGCTCCATGCCGGCTTGACGTCTGCTCTGCGCCGATTTCGGTATCTCGGCGCGTCCTTATCAGTTGCCGCACGATAGCGGGCCGCGAGATCGCCTGTCACCCCGCGACCACGCGCAGCGCCGGCCGCGCGTGAACCGTGTGGTCGTGCAGCGAGCAGCCGAACGTGCGCTCGATGTTGCTCCAGCCGATCGGCGTGATGGTGAGCGCGCGCGTGTCGCGCTTGCGCGCGATCCAGCGCAGCGCCATCAGGCGGCTCGCCAGCGCCGCGCCGACCGCGCCGGCAAGATGCGCGCGCCGCTCGCTCCAGTCGATGCAGGGGCGGCAGAACACGCGGCGGCTCTGGCGCGAGGCCGAGAGGTCGATGCCGAACTTTGCCAGGAATGCTTCGCCCGAGGGCGTCACCACACCGCCATCGTCGGCGAATTCCACATGGCCGTGCTCGCGCAACGCATCGGCGAGCGTGACGCCGAGCCGCCCCGCCACGTGGTCGTAGCACATGCGCGCCTGACGCATCGTGTCGTCGATGCGGATCGGGCGCAGGCGCGGCGGCGCAATCGCGGTGACCGCCGAAATGCTCTCGATCATCGCCGCCACATGCGCGCCCGCGAGCCTGAAATAGCGGTGGCGGCCCTGCTGCGCCGGCACGATGAGGCTTGCCCGGGCGAGCTTGCCGAGATGACCGCTCGCGGTCTGCGGCGTCACGTGTGCCGCATAGGCAAGTTCGCTCGCGGTCAGTGCGCGCCCGTCGAGCAGCGCGCACAACATGTTGGCGCGCGCCGGATCGCCGACCAGCGCGGCGACGGCGGCGATGTCGAGAACTTCGCTCATGCGGCGAATATAGCGCGTCCAGCGCTCGGCAGCTCGGCGAAATGCTTCGGCCGCGCCGAAGCGATTGCGTAGCCACTTCGGCTGCCGCCCGAAACATCCGCGCGCCGCAGCGGCCATCTTCTCGTCAGCACAACGAGGAGAAAGCCATGCCGACAACCGATCTGTCTCTTCCGCGAAGCCTACGCGCCATGGCGCGCGAAGCGTCAGCTCGATCCACCCGGTCGCGGCCGCCTGGGCGCTGCTCGCGACGTGGATCGAGCGGACGCGCCAGCGCCAGGCGCTGGCCGCGCTCGACGATCACATGCTGCGCGATATCGGGATCACGCGCGTCGAGGCCGCGCGTGAGTGCGAGAAGCCGTTCTGGCGGTAGTCTAGCCCGCCATCCTGAACTCGCCGCCGCCATTGGCGGGCGGCGGGATCGGCATGCCGTCGCCGGCATATTCGTTGAGCTTGTTGCGCAAGCGTGCGGATCGAGATGCCGAGGATATTCGCGGCATGCGTCCGGTTGCCGAGGCAGTGCTTCAGCGTCTCCAGAATGAGGTCGCGCTCGACGTCGGCCACGGTGCGGCCGACCAGCGCGCGCGTCACGGTCTCGGCCGCGAAGGTGGCGTGCGCACCGCGGGCGCGGCGCGCTGCTCTTCGAGCCGTGCGCCGTCCGGCGCGATGATCGACCTCGGGGCCGATCGACTCGCTCCCGGCGATCAGCACCGCGCGGTGCATGGCGTTTTCCAGCTCGCGCACGTTGCCGGGCCAGCGGTTGGCGATCAGCTGCGCGCGCGCTTGCGTCGAGAGCACGCGCGAGCAGCCGTTGGCCTTGGCGTACATCTTGACGAAATGATCGGCGAGTTCGAGCACGTCGGCCGGGCGCTCGCGCAGCGGCGGGATCTTCAGGTTCACCACGTTGAGGCGGTAGAACAGGTCCTCGCGGAACGTGCCCGCCTTCACCACCTCGGCCAGATTGCGGTTCGAGGTGGCGATGATGCGGATGTCGACCGGCACCGGTTTCGCGCCGCCGACGCGATCGATCACGCGCTCCTGGATGGCGCGCAGCAGCTTCGCCTGCAGCCGCACGTCCATCTCGGAAATCTCGTCGAGCAGCAGCGTGCCCCCGCTCGATTCCTCGAACTTGCCGATGCGGCGCGCGACCGCGCCGGTGAACGAGCCCTTCTCGTGGCCGAACAGCTCGGATTCGAGCAGGTGCTCGGGGATCGCGGCGCAATTGACCGAAATGAACGGCGCGCGCGCGCGGTTCGACTTCGCGTGCACGAAGCGGGCGAGCACCTCCTTGCCGGTGCCGGACTCGCCGGTGATCAGCACCGAGGCGTCGCTCGGCGCGATCTGCTGCGCGAGCTTGACCACGCGGCCATCGCGTCGTCGCGATAGATGAAGTCGCGGTGGTCGTCGGCGACCGCCGCGAGCACGGCCGCGATCAGCTCCGGGTCGGGCGGCAGCGGGATGTATTCTTTCGCGCCCGCATGGATGGCGGCGACGGCCGCGCGCGCGTCGGTCGAGGTGCCGCAGGCGACCACCGGCACGGTGATGTGCTCGGCTTCCATCCGCGTGATGAGATCGCGGATATCGACCGCAACCTCGACCATCAGCAGGTCGGCGCTGCGGCCGGAGCGCAGAACGCGCAGCGCCATCTCGGCGCCTTCCGCATGGGTGACGGTCGCGCCCTTGTCCATGGCGAGCTTGGTGGCGAGCGTGAGCTGGCCGCGGAGCGTTCCGACGATCAGGAGGCGCATGTCTAGTTCCTCTCAGCCTTGATCATTTCGGTCATGGTCACGCCGAGCTTCTCCTCGACCAGCACGACTTCGCCGCGCGCGACCAGCCGGTTGTTGATGTAGATGTCGATTGCCTCGCCGACCTTGCGGTCGAGTTCGAGCACCGCGCCGGGTCCGAGCCGCAACAGGTCTGCGATGTCCATGCGGGTGCGGCCGAGCACGGCCGAGACCTGCACCGGCACGTCGAACACGGCTTCCAGATCGGAGGCGCTGCGCGAGGTGTCGCCGGCATCCGGCGCGAGCGAGCGTCTCGTGCGGCACGACATCGGCGTTCCGGTCGAGCTCGGGCAGCGGTACCTTGGCGTCGTCACTCATCGCTCAATCTCCAAAAAATCATTGCGCGGGCGCCTCGCGGCGCGCCGCGACGTATCGGTCGACCGCTTCGCAGATCACGGCTTCGGTTGCGGCGCGGTCGCGCGACAGGCCGCCGTCGGCCCATTCGATGCGGCAATCGCCGAGCGCCATGCCGGGCTCGGCGAGCACGACCAGGCGGCCCTCGAAGCCGCGCAGGCGCGCGATCTCCTCAAGCCGCGTGTGCGCATTCTCGTAGGTCGACTCGGCGATCCGCACGACCACGTGCGGCGCGGCGATCAACTGGTGGAAACAGGAGGCCGCAAGCGCCGCGATCTCGGCGAGCGGCTCGGCGGCGATCAGTTCGGGCGCGAGCTTTCTGGCGACCGCGACCGCGACCTCGACGGATTCGGCTTCGAGCCGCGCCTCGATGGCAGCCAGTCCCTGCGCCATCGTGGCGATCGCCTGCGCGATGCGCTCGCAGGCGGCGGCCGTGCGGCCTTCGATCTTCGCCTCGGCGGCCGCGAATGCGTTGCGGTAGGCTTCGGTTTCGGCGCGCGCGAGCGCTGCCTCGTGGGCGGCGGCCGTGACGGGACGCTTTCCCGGCGCGCCTTGGCCCGCGAAATCGTCCTCGAACAGGAATTTGACCGGCGCGCTTCTCACATGGGCCTCAATAGATCAGTTCTTCGTCGGCGCGGTTCTTGGAAATCATGATCTCGCCCTTGGCGGCGAGGTCCTTGGCGAGATTGACCAGCAGCCCTTGCGCCTCGTCGACATCGCGCAGGCGCACGGGCCCGAGCGCCTGCATGTCGTCGACCAGCATCTTGGCGGCGCGCGTCGACATGTTGCCGAGGAAGAACTGGCGCACCGTATCGTTGGCGCCCTTCAGCGCCACGCCGAGCTTGTCCTTGTCGACATGGCGCATCAGCGTCTGCGCCGAGCCCGCGTCGAGCTTGACCAGATCGTCGAAGGTGAACATCAGCGTCTTGATGCGCTCGGCCGCCTCGCGGTTGTGCTCTTCCAGCGCGGTGATGAAGCGCGTCTCGGTCTGGCGGTCGAAGTTGTTGAAGATCTCCGCCATCACCTCGTGCGCGTCGCGGCGGCGCGTCTGCGAGAGGTTGGACATGAACTCGGTGCGCAGCGTGCTTTCCAGCCGCTCGATCACGTCCTTCTGCACCGCCTCCATGCGCAGCATGCGCGAGACGACGTCGAGGGCGAGCTCCTCGGGCAGAATGGCAAGGACGCGCGCGGCGTGTTCGGGCCTGATCTTCGAGATCACCACCGCGACGGTTTGCGGATACTCGTTCTTGAGATAGTTCGCGAGCACCTGCTCCTGCACGTTGGAGAGCTTCTCCCACATGTTGCGGCCGGCCGGCCCGCGGATTTCCTCCATGATGTTGGCGACGCGGTCCTTCGGCAGATACTGAACCAGCAGGCGCTCGGTCGCGTCGAAGTTGCCGAGCAGCGCGCCCGACGCCGACAGCCGCCCGACGAATTCGATCATCAGGCTCTCGACCGACTCGGCCTCGACGGTGCCGAGCGTCGACATCACGATCGAGAGCTGGCGCAGTTCGTCGTCATCGAGCAGCTTCCAGACCTTTTCGCCGTGCTGTTCGCCGAGCGCGAGCATCAGGACGGCCGCGCGCTCCGGGCCCTTGAGCTGGCGCCCGGGTCCGGCGTTGGTCTGACGGCCGGCGAGCGTCGCAACGAGATCGGCGATCTCGCTGCTGCGGGTCTGGGATCTTTGCGCGGCGGCGGCCATGGCTTGTCCCGATCAGGCCGGAGCGTCTTGCAGCCATTGACGGACAATGGCGACGGTTTCGTGCGGATTGCGTTCGGCAAGTTCGCCGACCTTCTGCATCGACTGCGCGTGCACCTGCCCCTGCACCTGCGCCATGTCGATCATCTTGGAGGCCTGGCTCGGCACGCCCGTCATCGGCACGTCGGGGAGGGCGGCATGTGCGCCCGAGCCTGCGAGCGCGGGCGCGCCCGTCATTGCGGCTGACATCGGCGCGTGACTCGTCGGGCGCGAGGATGCGGCGCACCAGCGGCCGCACCACGAACAGCACCACCACGAGGCCGAGCAGCGCCATCACGGCCAGCTCGATCGCCCGCATCAGGTCGTCCTTGGTGAATTGCAGGAACGACAGGAAGCCGCCGGACGGCTCGGCGATCGGGGCGGCGGGCGCCTCGGCGAAGCGCAGGTTGACGACCTCGATCTGGTCGCCGCGCTTCTGGTCGAAACCGATCGCGGTGCGCACCAGCGCGGCGATGCGGTCGATCTCTTCCTTGGTGCGCGGCCTGATAGACGACGTCGCCCTTGTCGTTCTTGGCATAGCTGCCGTCGACCAGCACCGCCGCCGAGACGCGCTTGATGCGGCCGCCTTCGGTGACTTCGGTCTTGGTCGAGCGCGAAATTTCGTAATTGACGATTTCCTCGGACTTCTTGCTCTGGTCGCGGGCGGCCTGGGCAGGCGGCTGCTGGCCTTGCTGCCCGCCGGGCAGTTCATTGCCGACGCGTCACCTGGCCTTCCTTGCTGTCGCTGCCGGAGGATTCCTCGCGCGTCTGGCTGGAGCGCAGGACGCGCCCTTCCGGATCGAACTTGTCGTAGGTTTCGGTGATGCGGTTGAAATCGAAATCGGCCGAAAGCTGCACGCGCGCGCGGCCCGGACCGACCACCGAGGAGACGATCGACTCGATCTGATCCTTCAGCCGCCGCTCGAAGTTGGCCTGGCGTTCCTGTCCGTTGCCGCCGATCGCCTCGGGGCCGCTCGACGCGCCGTCGGCGAGCAGGTTGCCGGTCTCGTCGACGACCGAGACGCGCTGCGGCTTCATGCCGTTCACCGCCGAGGCGACGAGATGGCGGATCGCGCGCACCTGGCTTGCCTCCAGCGCGCCGCGCACGCGCAGCACGATCGAGGCCGAGGGCTCGACCTTGTCGCGCGAGAACAGCGGGCGCTCGGGCAGAACGAGGTGGACGCGGGCTGCCTGCACGCGGTCGATCGCCTTGATGGTGCGGGCGAGCTCGCCCTCCAGCGCGCGCAGATGATTGATGTTCTGCACGAAGCTGGTGGCGCCGAGCGTGTCGGACTTGTCGAAGATCTCGTAGCCGACGCCGCCGCCCTTGGGCAGGCCGCCTTCGGCGAGCTTCATGCGCACGCGGGTCATGCGGTCGCGCGGCACCATCACGATGGCGCCGTCGTTCTTCAGCTCATAGGGAATCGCCTGGCGCTCCAGGTCCTTCACGATCGCGGCGGAATCCTCCGGCGTCAGATCGGTGAAGACCGGCGTCATCTGCGGCGCGGTGACGCGCAGGATGATGAAGGCGAACACGCCGACCAGCGCGGCGGTGACCGCCGCCATGGCACCAAGGCGCGCGGCGCCCAGCGTTCGGATGAACTCGACGAGACCCTGCACTGCGCCCCAGCCGTTCCCCAGGGCGCGAAGCGCCCGACCCGGCAAGTTTTGCCGGGTTCATGGTTTCGATCTGGTTAACGGCATCGGGACACCGCAAGAACAACAACGCTCGTCCGGTACGGCCTCAAACTGAAGCTTGTTGACTAGACCGATCAGTCTAGATTATAGACCGACTGGTCTAGTGGCTGGGATAAACATAAGGGAGCGGTCGATGCGCGTTGCCAAGGATCAGGTCGAGATCAGGATGGAAGTTCCGGGAGCCGTCATCCGCCAGCACAAGGATTTCGGCGAGATGCACGGCTACGGCAAAGTCAGCAGCGAATATTTCACGCTGGCGAAGGGCGTTAATACGGCGCCCCTGTTCGAGGGGCTCGAAGGCAATCAGTGCCAGTGCCCCCATTGGGGCTTCGTGCTGAAGGGCGAACTCACCACCACCGATGCGGCAGGAAAGCAGGAAACCGTTGGCGCACACGACCTGTTCTATTGGCCGCCTGGGCACAACGTGCGTGTCGACGCGGATGCCGAGATCATCATGTTCAGCCCGCAGCACGAGCACACCAAGGTTATCGACCACATGCTCAACCGGGTGAACGGTTACGCCTGATCGTTAGGCGCTGACGAAGATTGGCGCACGCGGCGGCCGGAAGCTATCTTCCGGTCGCCGATGCCGCGCGTTCGAAACGAGTCGAGATCGTTCTGAGATGCACTCAACCAAGCAAAAGCTGATCGATGCGGGGCTGCGCATGCTGCTGCAGCACGGCTACAACAGTCTTGGCATTCAGGCCCTGCTCGACGAGACCGGCACGCCGAAGGGTTCGTTCTATCATCACTTCAAGGACAAGGAGGATTTCGCCCTTCAAGTCCTCGACGTGTACATGACGGGCGTGCACGCCGGTCTCGACGCGTGTCTGCTCGACAGCGCGCTGCCGCCGCTCGCGCGCATCCGCCGCTTCTTCGAGATGACGCAAGAGAGCTATCGGCAGGAGGGCTACCTCGGCTGCCTGATGGGTGGCCTTGGCCAGGAATTGTCGGGCGCCAGCGAAGTTTTCCGCCAGAAGATCGACTGGTGTCTGTCCTCGATTTCCGAGCGCATGGCCAAATGCCTCGACGAGGCGCAGCGAAACGGCGACATCTCCGCCGACTGCAATGTGCAGGAGATGGCCGACCTCTTGGTCGACTGCTGGGAAGGTGCTGCGCTCCGTAGCCGCCTGAGGCGCAGCCCGACATCGCTCAACGCAATGCTCGATTTCTACATCGGCTCGGTTGCGGCCGGCATAGTGCCCAGATCAGCCGCTGTGTCCTGACGCGCAAATGCAACGAGGCCGGCCACTGGCCGGCGCCGTTAGCAAACGATTAAGAACTGGTGGCTTACTGCCGGTACTGCTGGATACGCGTGGTACGCAAGCCGGCAAGGCCGTGACGGTCGATCGAATACTGCCAGGCGAGGAATTCCTCGACGGTCAGCGTGTAACGCGTGCACGCTTCTTCAAGCGACAGGAGTCCGCCACGAACCGCGGCAACTACTTCTGCCTTGCGGCGAATAACCCAGCGTCGCGTGCCGGGGGCCGGCAAATCGGCGATCGTCAGGGGGCTGCCGTCGGGCCCGATGACATACTTGACCCTCGGGCGATGAGGTTCGGTCATTGGTACTCTCACACATACTTACTGATACTCAACCGGGAGAATACGGGTCCGGATTTAAAATTTAGCTAAGCGCCGGCGGTAAATAGGAAACAAATTCCTACCGAGGCGCGGAAGCACCGCTGGGCGCAAAACCCTCGAAAAACGGCGACTTAGAGGCCCGGGCCGCACGATCTGCTTGATCTTGTCGAGGGCAAAGCTCTGGCCCCCGATCTTGAGCATCGGCGGGTTCTGCGTCAGGTCGACGCTGTCCACCGTGCCCTTCACCTCGGTCGAGATCGCGACGGTGTTGCCGCTCGCGTCCTTGGCGGTGACCGAAAGGGTATAGTCGCCGTCCGCCCATTTCACGCCGTTGTTGCCGCGGCCGTCCCAGTTGAAGTTCTGCGCGCCGGGCGTCAGCGGATAGCTGCCGCGTGTAGGCGAGCGACCCGGCCGCGTTCTTGATGTTCACCGTCGCGGTCGACGGCTTGTCGACTGAGAAGCTCCACGAGGCGGCGCCGTTCGAAAGCTTGGTGGTGGCGCCGTCCACCGTCGCGGTGGAGCCGAGGAAGCTCATCGCGCTGGCGGCCTGGTTGGCTTTTTGCAAATTCACCAGCGAGGTGAGCTGCTGGTTCATGTTGATCTGCTGCTCGACGCCCGCGAACGACACCAATTGCTGGGTGAACTGGTTGGTGTCGAGCGGCTCGAGCGGGTTCTGGTTCTTCAGCTGGGTCGTCAGCAACGTCAGGAACGTGTCGAAATTCTGCGCCAGTGTCGCCTTGTTGGTGACGCTGGACGTCGGGACGCCCGAGGCGGCGTTCGGTGCGGTGCCGGTTTGCGATGTGACCGCAGCGGCAAGTCGCGCAATCGTGTCAGCCATGGTTCGTCCTCACACCCTGATGTCCACGCCGCCGCCGAGGCCGATCATCCGTCCGTAGCCGCGGCGCGCCGCCTCGGCGGCGGCAGCTTCGTCGTCGGAAACGATCAGCTGCGCCGCGGCGGGATTGCGCGGCGCCTGCTCGCGGTTGGCGAGATTCTGGTCGCGCAGCGAGAATTCGAGGCCGCCTTCGGTGTTCAGGCCCGCGTGCTGCAACGCGCGCTCGAGCTGCGGCGCGTCGCGGCGCAGGAGGTCGAGCGTCTCGGCGCGCTCGACGGTGAGGCGCGAGGTGACTTTGCCGGCGGCATCGACATCGAGGCGCACGTCGATGCGGCCAAGCTCCGGCGGATCGAGGCGGATGTCGAAGCGCCGCAGCCCGTCCAGCGCGCGCGACACGATCTCGACCGCGAGCCCGGCGACCGGAATGGCATTGTCGGCGGAGGCGTCGATGCGCAACGCCGTCAGCGGCGAAACGCTCGCGAGGGAACTTGCGGCGTGGACGGCGAGCCCGAAGGGCAGGGTGCCGCCGGTATGGATTTGCGCCTGCGGCGCAGCGGTTACGGGGAGTTCGGGGCGAGCGTCCGCGGCGCCTGCGTGGGCGGTCGGGGGCGCCCGTTCGGCGGTTTCGGGACGTGGCTGGTGCTGGACGGGTTTGGGTTGCGGTTCGGGTGCCGCATTGGTCGCGTTTTGATGCAGTTGTGCACCCGGCTCGCGCGCGGCGCCCGGATGGTTGGATTTCGCCTTGCCGGATTCAGTCTTGCTGTCGGCGGGGGTAGGGGACGTTGCATCTTTCGCGTCGGCCGTTTCGGAAAAGCCTGAGGCTTTCAACGCGGCAGCCTTCTGCGCGTCGTCCGATGGAGCGGCTTTTTCGACCGAGGCGGCCGTTGCGGCAGCAGCAGCGACGTGTGCCTTCGCAGCGGCGGGTTCGCCGGCTTCCGCCGAAAGGGAAGGCAAAGCGGGCGGCTCGGGATGTGCGGCGGCCACCGGGATCGCAGGCGCGGAAGCCTGAAGCCCGACCGAGGCAAGTGCGGCGGCATCGCCGCTTGCAGCCGCTGGCGGAGACGCGGCCGGCACGGCCGGCAGCGCGGTGGCGATCGCAGCGGCTGGGGGCGGCGCGACCGTCGCATCGGGCGCCAAGACCAGCGCGGCGTCATCGCTTGCTTTGGGCGCGTCCGGCGGTACCGGCGCGCTGTCGGTCATTTCCTCGACCGGCTTGGCATCCGCTTGCGGCTGGACCGTGAGGGCTTCGGCGATGGCGGCGAAATCAACCGGGGGGACTGGGGTTGCTTCCGCGACTGTCTCGGCGGCTTTCGCCAGGGGCTCGCTGGAGTCGGCAGATTGGCCATTTTTGGCCGGCGGCGCATTTGCCGTATCGGCGGGCTTTGCCTTGCTGGTTGACTCAACGGTGGGAGAACCTTCGGGGGTCCGCTCGTTGCGATCGGCCGGGCGTGCCTGATCGGACGGCCGGGCGCGGGCCGCCCTCTCCGAACGCGAGCGCTGCGCGGCGGGCGTATCGAGCAATCCCTCGAACGCGCCGGATGCTTCGCCGGCAGGCGCTCCCGCGCGGCCGGAAAGCTGCTCGGGACGCAGGGGCCGCGAAACGACCGGATCGGACGCAACTTGGGGCAAGGCTCTTTCCTCTCAGGCGCACGGGAGCGCCAACAGGTCTGCAAGCGACGGGCCATGGGTTTGCATGGAGAATTATTTATATATATCAGCATGTTAGAAAAATTCTCGGTCGCCCCCATCCCGGCATCGCTTGCTGCACAGCGGCAAGAACTGCCGGTACGGTTCCGTGAGGGTCCTCAGGTTAAGCTCTCATTGCGCCACAACTGCCCGCCTTATAGGTATGGGCGATGCTCAACAGCCTCGATATCGAAGGCCGGCCGCAGGATACCCGGGTCGTCGTCGCCATGTCGGGCGGCGTTGACTTATCCGTCACGGCCGCGCTGCTCAAGGCCGAGGGCTACGACGTCGTCGGCGTGACCCTGCAGCTCTACGATCATGGCGCCGCCAGCCACCGCAAGGGCGCCTGCTGCGCCGGGCGCGACATCCACGACGCGCGCGCGGTCGCCGAGCGCATCGGCATTCCGCATTACGTGCTCGACTACGAGGCGCGTTTCAAGGAAGCCGTCATCGATCGTTTCGCCGAGAGCTATGCGGCGGGTGAGACGCCGGTGCCGTGCGTCGAGTGCAACCGTTCGATCAAGTTCGCCGACCTCCTCGGCACCGCGCGCGAGCTTGGCGCCAGCGTGCTCGCGACCGGGCACTATGTGGTCAACCGGCGCCTGCCCGACGGCAGCCGCGCGCTCCTCCGCGCGCACGATCCGGATCGAGACCAGAGCTATTTCCTGTTCGCGACCACGCAAGCGCAGCTTGATGTGCTGCGCTTTCCGCTCGGCAGCCTGCCGAAGGCCCGCGTGCGTGAACTGGCCCACGAGTTCGGTCTTGCGATCGCCGACAAGCAGGACTTACAGGACATCTGCTTCGTGCCGACCGGCCACTACGCCGACATCATCGAGCGGCTGCGGCCCGGTGCGGCGGCGCCGGGCGATATCGTCGATCTCTCCGGTAAAGTGCTGGGCAACACGACGGCATCATCCATTTCACCGTCGGCCAGCGGAAGGGATTGAAGATCGCCGCGCGCGAGCCGCTCTATGTGGTGCGCCTTGAAGCCGATACGCGGCGCGTCGTGGTCGGACCGCGCGCCGCGCTTGCGACGGGGGTGATCCGCCTGCACGACGTGAACTGGATCGGCGAGGGTGCGCTTCGCGATGCGGCGCGCCGCGAAGTGTTCGTCAAGGTGCGCTCGACGCGCCCGCCGCAGCCCGCCTGGCTCAGTCTCACGCCCGAGGGCGTGGAAGTCGAACTGGCCGGCGGCGAAGAGGGCGTGGCGCCCGGGCAGGCCTGCGTGTTCTACGACAGCGCGGACGGCGAGGCGCGTGTGCTCGGCGGCGGCTTCATCCGTAGCACGCAAGCCGCCGTCGCTGCGCCGCGCGAAGGCATTGCGGCGCACGCTTGATTGGGTATCGTCCGCCAAAACGAGGGGACGATGGCAGACACTCTTGATCGTGGCGCGGTCGAACGGGCCTACGCGCGCTGGGCGCCGGTTTACGATCTCGTCTTCGGCAAGGTGTTCGAGCGCGGGCGCAGGGCCTCGATCCGGCGGCCGAGCGGGTCGGCGGGCGCATCCTCGAAGTCGGCGTCGGCACCGGAATTTCGCTGCCCGATTACGCCCGCACCAACGCCATCGTCGGCATCGACATCTCGGCGCCGATGCTGCGCAAGGCGCAGGAGCGCGTCGCCGAACATGGACTTCATAACGTCGAGGCGCTCGCCGTGATGGACGCGAAGCATCTCGCGTTCCCGGATGCGTCCTTCGACGTGATCGTCGCGCAATACGTCATCACGGCGGTGCCGGACCCGGAGGCGACGCTCGATGAGTTCGCGCGCGTGCTCAAGCCCGGCGGCGAGATCGTTCTGGTGAACCACATCGGCGCCGAGAGTGGACTGCGCAAGATGGGCGAGCTTGCGTTCGCGCCGGTGGCGCGCCGGCTCGGCTGGCGCCCCGAGTTTCCATGGGGCCGGCTGACCGGCTGGGAGGGCCGCACGCCCGGGATCCATTTCATCGAACGCCGGCCGATGCCGCCGCTCGGCCACTTTTCACTGATCCGTTACGGCAAGACGGTGCTCGCTCCCGCGGGTGCATGAGGAGAGCCAGATGAACGAAGACGCATTCAACATGAGCGTGCGCAAGTTCCTCAAGAAGGTCGGCGTGACGGCGCAGCGCGAGATCGAGCAGGCGGTGCGCGACGCGGAAGCCGCCGGCAAGCTCAAGGGCGGCGCATTGCCCGCGAAGGCGACGTTCACCATCGGCGGGGTGAACCTGACATTCGACGTGGCCAGCGAGATCGAGACGGGGTGAGACTGCCTTGCGGCCCACAATCGCAAACTAAATCCGGAACGTTCTTGCCACCTGGGCGCTTGGGTCCATGCCGCTATCGCCTCTGACGCGAAGCCGGCGAGGTTTCACCATGACAACCAAGAACCCCAAGGGGGCGCGCCAAGTCGTTAATGCACGCCTGCAATCGTATATCGCGGCGGTAGAGCAGCAACTCCCGACCAGCTCGATGCAGTTCTGGGAACGGATAGAGCCTCCGTTTTCCAGAACCGAAGAGCATCGAAACTCGGCAACCGGGAGAGAAACATGAAACCGCTTCGGAAATGTTCCACGAAGTCTCGCCCGGCGTTCTGGGCCGGTATTCTGATGTGCGCTTGGTCCAGCGCAGCAAGTGCCCAGATCGGACCCGCTGCCCAGCGCGGCACCAATTTTGCGCTCGCCAATTGCGTCTCGTGTCATTCGATCGACAAGGTGACTCCGAGTTCCCTGTCTCTGGCTCCTCCTTTCCGGACGCTCCACTTGCGATACCCGGTCGAGAAGTTCTGCCGAGTCACTGGCTGAAGGTATCGTCACGGGACATTCGAACATGCCGGAATTCCGGCTCGATGCCGGACAGGTCGGCGATTTCATCGATTTCCTAAAGACACTCGAGAACTAGGCTCGCGCCCGGCGTCGCCGTCACTCGCAATCCCCAAGGGCACCTCGGGCGAGGACCGGGCGCGCAGGCCGTAGAGCCACGCGATCGCCGTGAGGCTTGCCCAAAAAGCCCCTGTCGCCTATGTCGTGCGGTTCCGCAGAGTCCGACTTGCTGCCCTCGGAGCGAAAAAGAGAGCAGAAGGGCAGGGCGCTGCGGCTAAGTGCTTGAAATATCAGGATGGCGGGGTAGCTCAGCTGGTTAGAGCGGCGGAATCATAATCCGTAGGTCGGGGGTTCAAGTCCCTCTCCCGCTACCAAAATCCGGTAGCGCAGCATTGTGCGTCATTTGCCCATCCGCCCCGCCACGGCCCGCACCTTGCCGGGCGCCGCGATGAAGATCGCCAGCGCCGACACGATGCTCAGCACGAGGCCGAGCCAGAACGCGGCGTTGTAGTTTCCCGCGTAGTCGTACAGCACGCCGGTGATCCACGGCCCGGTGGCGCCACCCACGACTGCCCCGAGCATCAACGTGCCGAAGATCGAACCGAAGTTCGGTCCCTCGAAAATCTCGGCGACGATCGGGCCGAGCACGGCGGTCGCCGAATATCCCAGGAAGCCCTGCGCCAGCACCATCGTATAGAGCAATACGGGGCTGGTGCCGGCCTGCAAGGCGATCAGCGCCGCGAAGCAGATGACGAAGCCAAGGCAGCCGATCGCCCAGGACCATTCGCGGCCGATGCGATCCGAGAGGTGGCCGAACACGATCGAGCCGGGCACGCCCGCAAGGCTGACAAGACCGAGCGCCCAGGCGGCCTCGATCTGCGAGACGCCGATCTCGACCAGATACTTGGTCTGGTGCACCTGCACGGCGTACCAGGCATACAGCATCGAGAAATAGCCGAGCCCGATCCACCAGAAGCGCGCCGTGCGCATCGCGCGCGACAGCGTCCAGTTGACCGATGCCCACGCGGTGTCGACGACGTTGCTGGCATGCCCGCTGGCGGTTTTTTGCGCGGCCGCTGCGTCGCCGTCCGGGTGCAGCCCGATGTCCTGCGGGCGCTTGCGCAGCAGAAGATTGAGTGGAAACAGGATCACGGCGGTAATCAGCGCAAGCGTGAGACAGGCCCAGCGCCAGCCGTCGCGCGCGATCAGGATCTGCATCCACGGCAGGAGGATGATCGATCCGACACCGACGCCCGCGAACGCGATCCCGATCGCCAATCCGCGCCGCCGCACGAACCAGTGCGGAATGAACTGCGACTGCACGCCGTAGCCGAGCAGGTTCGCACCCGCGCTCACCATGATGCCGAGCGTCGCGTAGATCTGCCATTGCGCATTCGCGAAGGCCGAGAGCCCAAGGCCGAGCACAAGCATCAGCACGCCGGTCTCGACTACGACGCGCGGCCCCTTGAGGTCCATCACGCGGCCGACGAAGGGGCTCAGAAACGCCGAAACGAAGAATCCGAACGAGAATGCGCCGGCGGCGACACCGCGATCCCAGCCGAACTCGTTGAGGATTTCGGGAAACAGCAGCGAAAACGCCGTGCGCGCATTGATGCCGATCGCCATCGTCACGAAGGCGATCGCCACGATGATCCAGCCGTAGAAGACGGGCAGGCGCGCGAGACGCGACGGAGCGGGAGAGTTCATCGCCGCGGTTGCAGGAACAATTGCGCGGCGCCCTCTGCGACCTCATCGAGCGAGAGCCGCCCGCCGGTGCGATACCATGTGCCGGTCCAGTTCACGGCGCCGAGGATGAGCAGGCGCATGAGCTGCGCGTCGCCCGGCATGTGGCCGGCGCGCTGGAGTTCGTCGATCAGGCGCTGCCAGAGCGCGTCGTAGCGATCCTTGAGCGCGACGATGCGCCGGCGATTGGCCGGTGTCAGCCCGCGCCAATCGTACAGCAGCACCGGAATGAAATCGCTGCCGTCCTCCAGAATGGTGCCGAGCTGCGCGCGGATCAGCTCTTTGAGCTTCTGCTCCGGCGGCAGCGCCAGCGCGATGACCTCTTCGGTCTTGCGCAGACCTTCGGCGAGACCCTGCTCCATCACGGCGACCAGAATGTCCTGCTTGGTCTTGAAGTGATAGAACGGGCTGCCCGAGTGCATGCCGGCGGCGCTGGAAATGTCGCGGATCGACGTGCCGTCGAAGCCCTTCTCGCGGAACAGTTTCGCCGAGACGCGCAGCAACTCGTCGCGCCGGTTGCTCTCGTTGTTGCGGCGGGCGCGCGGTTTGCGTTGAGCGATGACCCCCACCCTACCCTCCCCCGCTTGCGGGGGAGGGACGGGAGGAGACAAGCCGGGGCAGGGTGTCAGGCGCCTCGATCTCCATGCGCAGCAGTTGCGCCGCGATCGCCTTGCCGAGACTGTCCATGCGCAGCGAGCGCGCAGCGCCGCCCTGCAGCGCGGCGTTGAGCACGATCTTCATGGCGAGCAGATTGTCGAGCGGATAGATCTCCACCGGCCCCGCGCAGATGTCGGCGAAGTGCGCGGCGAGGCGCTCGCGCGTCACCTCGCGCTTGAGCACCGCGTAGGTCGGCGCATCGTACGCGAACAACCCGATATCGGCGCGGTCGGCCTTGTCGCCCGAGCGCGCATGCGCGATTTTCCACAAGCCGACCTTCATGCAACCGCCTCGACGTCGATCGCGACGCGCGGTTCGATCGCCTCGCGGCGCACCAGCGTCGGCCACAGTCCGTGCAGCTCGCGCGCGCGTTCTCCTGTGCGCAGGCCACCCGCATAGGGGGGGCCGGAAAGGGCGAGCCAGGGAAACAGGCGGCTGAAGCCTTCCGCGATGCGGCGGTCTTTCGTGCGCACCGTCATGCGCAGGAAGCATTCGTTCAGATTGTCGCGCTGCGACGCGTCCGCGTTGGCGCCGAGCAGCGCGTTGTAGCCCATGTACTCGATGTTGATGTCGTCCAGTTTCCAGCCGCGCTCCTCGACCAGTCCCTTGATGATGTTCGCCGATGTCTCGCACTTGAGATACGCGTCCGGCCACGAGAAGCCGATCTGGCCCAACCCCATCCAGCCGTCGTGATATCCGGCAACGACCTTCAGCGTCTCGGGGCGTTTTGCCCCGCTAGCTCCCGTGATGCGCACTTCGTCGTTGCCGCGATCGTCGAAATTCAATGTGCCCATGTCGAGCACCACGTCGGGCGAGAAATAGGCGTGTGGATCGTGCACCTCGTAGAGCAACTGCTGGCGCAGCGTATCGAACGATACGCGCCCGCCGGTGCCGGGCGCCTTGGTGAGCAGCGCCGAGCCGTCCTCGCTCACTTCGGCGATCGGATAGCCGAGGTGAAGGAAATTCTGCACCTTGGCCCATTCGCCGGCCGAGCCGAAATTGCCGCCGCTCGCCTGGCCTGAGCATTCGAGCAGGTGGCCGACGGTGAGACCCTGCGCGAGCTTGTCCCAGTTGTCCCAGCGCCAGTTCAGCTCGTGCATGATCGGCCCAAGCGAGAGCGCCGCATCGGCGACGCGCCCGGTGATGACGATGTCGGCGCCTTGCGCGAGCGCCTCGGCAATGGGCGCGGCGCCGAGATACGCGTTGGCGAACAACAGCCGCTCGCGCACCGACTTGATGTCGGCGCCGGTGTCCATGTTGGCGAGCGGCTCGCCGCTCGCTTGCAATTCATCGATGCGGTCGGAAATCGAGTCGCCGGTCACGACCGCGATCTTTGCCCTAAACCCTTTTTCTTTGAAGGCGCGAGCGACCGCCTCGCGCGCGCCATGCGGATTGAGCCCGCCCGCATTCATCACGAATTTCACGCCGCGTGTCGCCGCGAGCGGCCACAGCTCGATGAGCATCGGGACGCAGTCGCGCGCGTAGCCGGCGGCGGGGTCCTTCTGGCGGTCTTTCTGCAGGATCGCGAGCGTCAGTTCGGCGAGGTGATCCGAGGCGATATATTTGACGCCGCCGCTTTCGATCGAGGCGCGCACCGGCCGCCAGCTATCGCCGTAAAAGCCGAGCCCGGCGCCGATGCGGACCGATTTCATGGCGAAAACCGTAGGGCTGCGCTTTCCAAAAAGCAAATGCTTGGTACAGTTCCGAAAACGCGCGTGTTAAAGAATCAAACAACGACCGGGGAGGGGGCGTGTTCAGCCAGTTCCTGCAGCTGTTTCTTGCAGGCGTCGCGCAGGGCTGCGTGTACGCGCTCGTCGCGCTCGGCTTCGTGCTGATCTACAAGGCGACCGAAACGGTCAATTTCGCGCAGGGCGACCTGATGATGCTCGGCGCCTTCGTCGCGCTGACCGCGAGCACCATCCTGGGCTGGCCGTATTGGGCAACGATCCTGTTCGCCGTGATCGTGATGGCCGCGGTCGGCATGCTGATCGAGCGGATCGTGATCCGCCCGGTGCTTGGGCTTCCGACCTTCACGGTGGTGATGATCACCATCGGCATCGGCTACATCCTGCGCGGCGTCGTCACCATGGTGCCGGGCTGGGGCACCGAGACCTATGCGTTGAAGACGCCGTTCGGCGACAGCGTGCTGCGTTTCGGCGGCGCCGTGCTCGCGATCGAGCAACTCGCGACCATCGCCCTCACCGCGGCGCTCTGCCTCGTGCTCTATCTCTTCTTTCGCTACGCCAAGCTCGGCGTCGCCATGCAGGCGACTTCGCAGAACCAGCTTGCCGCCTACTACATGGGAATCCCGGTGCGGCGCGTGAACATGCTGATCTGGGGCCTGGCGGCGGCGGTCGCGGCGTTCGGCGGCATTCTGCTGGCGCCGATCGCGTTCGTGCATTCCAACATGGGCTTCATCGGGCTCAAGGCGTTCCCCGCCGCCGTCGTCGGCGGCTTCGGCAGCGTGCCGGGCGCCGTCGTCGGCGGGCTCATTATCGGCGTCGTCGAGGCGCTGTCCGGCTTCTATCTGCCGGAGGGCTTCAAGGACGTCGCCGCCTACGTGGTCGTGCTGGTCGTGCTGCTGTTCATGCCGTCGGGAATATTCGGCGAAACCGCGCGGAAGAAAGTCTAGATGCGGTTCATCTTCAAGACCGAGTACGCGCAGGACATCCGCCTGTTCCAGCACGGCGGGCAGGTCTTCTGGTACGGGCTTCTTCTCGTGCTGGCGCTCGCCGCGCCCTATCTGGTCAGCGGCTACGTGCTCACGCAGCTTCATTTCGTCCTGATCTACGCCATCGTCGGCTTCGGGCTGATGCTGCTGGTCGGCTATACCGGCCAGATCTCGCTCGGCCACGCGGCATTCCTGGCGACCGGCGCCTACACCGAGGCGTTGCTGCAGGGTGCGGGCGTGCCGTTCTTCATTTCGCTTACCTGCGCGGCGCTGTTCTCCGCCGCGGTCGGCGTCATCGTCGGACTGCCGGCGCTGCGGCTGAAAGGCATCTATCTCGCGATCGCGACCTTCGCGTTCAATATCATCATCGAGGAAATCATCACGCGCTGGGAGCATGTCACCGGCGGCAACAGCGGCAAGCTGCTCAAGCCAATTGAGATATTCGGCTACCGTCTCGGCAGCCAGGAAAGCTTCTACTATCTCTGCCTCGCGCTCACGGTGCTGTGCTGCCTTGCGCTGATCAACCTGCTGCGCTCGCCGACCGGCCGCGCCTTCGTGGCGATCCGCGACTCGGAAGTCTCCGCGAGCTGCATGGGCATCAATCTCGCCTACTACAAGACCGTATCGTTCTCGATTTCCGCCGCGCTCACCGGCATCGGCGGCGCGCTCTACGCGCACAAAGTCGGGTTCATCTCGCCCGAGCAGTTCACGCTGATCCAGTCGATCGAACTGGTGACCATCGTGATCATCGGCGGCGTCGGCTCGCTGCACGGCGCGGTGCTGGGCGCGGCATTCATCATCATGCTGCCGCAGGCGATCGCGATTGCGAAGGGCTGGCTGCCCGAGACGATCCCGCAGGCCGGGCTGCAATCGGTCGTGTTCGGGCTGATCCTCGTCGGCTTCATCATCTTCGAGCCGTATGGGCTTTATGGGCGCTGGCTCAAGATCCGCACTTACTTCGACGTCTTTCCGTTCTACCGCCGCGGCACGTTCCGGCGGCAGCGCTCCTACCTGCGCTCGGAGCGGTTACGGTGAGGATTGGTGCTGAAAATGCCAGTTGGCGCGGAGCGCCTGCGATGAGCTTCTTCGCGGTGGAAAATCTCGGCGTGCGGTTCGGCGGCGTGGTCGCGGTCGACGGGGTGAGCTTTTCGGTGCAGCAGGGCGAGGTCTACACCATCATCGGACCGAACGGCGCCGGCAAGACCACGATCTTCAACCTGATCGGGCTGATCTATCCGCCAACGTCGGGCCGCATCCTGTTCGAGGACCGTGAGGTGACCGGCGCGCCGCACCACGTCGCCCAACGCGGCATCGCGCGCACGTTCCAGAACATCGAGCTGTTCGAGCACGCGACCGTGCTGCAGAACCTGCTGATCGGACGCCACCGGCATCGCACGACCAATCTGTTCGAAGAGCTGCTGTTCCTTCCGAGCGTGCGCCGTGCCGAGATCGCGCAGCGCGAGGCCGTGGAGCGTGTGATCGACCTGCTCGATCTCGCGCATTATCGCGACAGCCTGGTGGCGGGCCTGCCCTACGGCATCCGCAAGGTGATCGAGCTCGGGCGTGCGCTCGCGACCGAGCCGAAGCTGGTGTTGCTCGACGAGCCTTCGTCGGGCCTCAATCCGGACGAGACCGACGACATGGCGTTCTGGATCGAGGACATCCAGAAGGAGCTCGGCATCACGGTGCTGATGGTCGAGCACGACATGAATCTGGTCTCGCGCGTCTCCGACCGCGTGCTCGCCTTGAACGAGGGCAAGGTCATCGCCGAAGGCACGCCCGAGCAGGTGCAGTCGCATCCGGCGGTGATCGAGGCGTATCTCGGGGGAGGGGAGTGATGACCACCCCCATCCTCCAGCTCGCCAACGTGGAATCCAACTACGGCCCGGTGCAGGCGCTGCGCGGGGTCAGCCTCTCGGTCACCGAGGGCAAGATCGTCACCGTGCTGGGCGCGAACGGGGCGGGCAAGACCACCACGCTCAAGACCATCTCGGGCATCATCGAGCCGCTCAAGGGCCAGGTGAAATTCCGCGGCGAGGAGATCCAGGGGAATTCCCCCGACGCGATCGTCCGTGCCGGCATCGTGCACGTGCCCGAGGGGCGCGAGGTGTTCCCGCTGCTCTCGGTCGAAGACAATCTGCGCATGGGCGCCTTTACCCGGCGCGATGCCGATGGCGTCGCGAAGGACCTGGAGGCGGTGTTCGGCTATTTCCCGATCCTGCGCGAGCGCGCCAAACAGGAGGCGGGCCAGCTTTCCGGCGGCCAGCAGCAGATGCTGGCGATCGCGCGTGCGCTCTTGGGGCAGCCGGCGCTGATCCTGATGGACGAGCCAAGTTTGGGGCTCAGCCCCAAACTCACCAAGGAAATCTTCGATATAGTGGTGCGGATCAATCGCGAGCGCGGGGTCACCATCCTGCTGGTCGAGCAGAATGCCCACATGGCGCTCAAGATCGCGGATTTCGGCTATGTGCTGGAAGTCGGCCGCATCGTGATGGAGGATACCGGCGCCAGGCTTGCCGAGAAGGACGACATCAAGGAGTTCTACCTCGGCATGAAGGCTGCGGGCGCGAGAGGGACGCGGCGATGGAAAAAGAAAAAGCTCTGGCGATGACGGGGGCTGGCGCCGCCGACACCGTGCCGCAGATGTTCGCCCGCGCGGTCGCGCAGCGCGGCGCGCAGGTGAGCCTGCGCCAGAAGCATTTCGGCATCTGGCAGAGCATCACCTGGACGGAGTTCGGCCAATACGCGCGCGAGATCGGCATGGGGCTTGCGGCGCTCGGTTTTGCGCCGGGCGAATGCGCCTCGGTGCTCTCCAACACCAACCGCGAATGGCTCTACGCCGACATGGGCATCCTCGGCGCGGGGGGCGTGTCGAACGGCATCTATCCGACCGACGCGCCGCCGCAGGTCGAGTACCTGTGCGCCGATTCCGCCACGGTCTATCTGTTCGTCGAGGACGACGAGCAGCTCGATAAGGCACTCGAGGTGCGGGCCAGCCTGCCGAAGCTGCGCAAGATTTTTGTCTTCGACATGGACGGCTTGCGCGACTTCAACGACCCGCAGGTGATGAGCCTCGATGCGCTGCGCGTGACCGGGCGCGAATACGATGCCGCGCATCCGACAGAATGGGAGCGGCGCATCGCCATTCCCAAGCCCGCCGATCTGGCGGTGCTGATCTACACCTCGGGCACGACCGGCCGGCCGAAAGGCGCGATGCTCTCGCACGCCAACCTGCTGATTGCCGCGAAACTCTATACGGAAGCCTTCGAGCAGCATCCGGACGACGAACGCATGTGCTTTCTGCCGCTGTGCCATGTGGCGGAGCGCGTCGTCGGGGTCTACACAGCGCTCCTGTCCGGCACGCGGCTCAATTTCGTGGAGAATCCCGAGACCGTGCCGGAGAACGTGCGCGAGATCGCTCCGACGGTCTTCGGTGCGGTGCCGCGCATCTGGGAGAAATTCTATTCCGTGGTGACGATCCGCGTTCGCGAGGCGACGGGGCTCGCGCAGCTTGCCTACAAGCTCGCGATCGGGGTCGGCTACAAGGTCGCGGCCTATCGCGAGGAGCAAAGGCCGGTGCCGGCGCATCTCGCGGCCGCATTCTGGCTCGCCCGCGTGCTCGTCCTCAACAATATCCGCAAGGCGATCGGCGTGCATCGCGCGCGCCTGCTGATCACAGGAGCTGCGCCGACTTCGCCGGATCTCATCCGCTGGTACATGGCGCTCGGGCTGGAAATGGTCGAGGTGTGGGGCCAGACCGAGTGCGGCGGGATCGCGACCGCCAATCCGATCAGCCGCGTCAAGCCCGGCTCGATCGGCACACCGCTGCCGCAGACGGAAGTTAAAGTTTCACCGGAAGGTGAGCTGCTGGTGCGCAGCCCCTCGGTGTTCATGGGTTACTTGAACCAGCCGGAAAAAACCGCCGAGACGCTGCGCGACGGGTGGCTGCACACCGGCGACGTCGGCCGCATGGACAACGAAGGCTTCTTCTACATCACCGACCGCATGAAGGACATCATCATCACGGCGGGCGGCAAGAACATCACGCCCTCCGAGATCGAAAACCAGCTCAAGTTCTCGCCCTACATCACCGACGCGGTGGTGATCGGCGACCGCCGCGCATTTCTCACCGCGCTGATCATGATCGACCACGAGAACGTGGAAAAATTCGCGCAGGACCAGTCGATCCCGTTTTCCAATTACATGAGCCTGTGCCGGCGGCCGGAAGTCCTGGAACTGATCGAGGGCGAGATCACACGCGTCAACGCGAAATTCGCCCGCGTGGAGCAGGTGCGCAAGTTCCGCCTGATCGAGCAGAAGCTCACCGCCGAGGACGAGGAACTGACCCCGACGATGAAGCTCAAGCGCAAGCTGGTAAACGAGAAATACCGCGACCTGATCGAGGGAATGTATGCCCGGGAAGCCGCCTGATGCGGCAATCGGCCGTCGCGCCCGCCGTCATGCCCGGGCTTGTCCCGGGCGCCCACGCCTTTAGAATGCATGCAACAGTGAATTGAAGGGGAGCAAACACATCATGAAATCCATCACCGTCGCAGCGCTCGCGCTGCTCGCCGCCACGCCGGCGCTGGCGCAACAGGGCGTGTCGCCGACCGAGATCGTCGTCGGCACCGCGCAGGACCTGTCCGGGCCGATCGTCTCGCTGTCGAAGCCCGCCGTGAACGGCATGCGCATGCGCATCGACGAGGAGAATGCGGCGGGCGGCGTCAACGGCCGCAAGCTGCGCCTCGTGGTGGAGGACCACGGCTACGATCCGAAGAAGGCCGTGCTCGCCGCGCAGAAGATGGTGCAGCAGGACAAGATTTTCGCCGCGCTCGGCTCGATCGGTACCCCGACCGCGATGGCGGCGATGCCGATCTACCTCGACGCCAAGGTCGCGCACCTGTTCCCGCTCACCGGCGCGCGCCAGATGTTCGAGCCGCTGCATGATCTGAAGTATTCGTTCTCGGCGCCTTATTACGATCAGATCCGCGCCGCGATGAAGCGCGTCGTCAAGGACAAGGGTCTGAAAAAAGTCTGCACGATCTATCAGGACGACGACTTCGGCGTTGAAGTGATGCAGGGCGGCGAGCATGCGCTGAAGGACCTCGGCATGACCTACGCCGAGAAGACGAGCTACAAGCGCGGCACCACCGACTTCTCCTCGCAGGTCGCCAAGATGAAGGAAGCGGGCTGCGACGGTGTCGTGATGGGGACCATTATCCGCGAGACGATCGGCACCATCGCGACGGCGAGAAAGCTCGACTGGAATCCGGCTTTCGTTGGCACCACCGCGAGCTACTTCGACATCATTCACAAGCTCGGCGGGGCGGTCGTCAACGGCTTCTATTCGGCCTGCACGATCAACTACCCCTACGAGGATGACAAGAACGACAAGGTCCGCGCGTGGTTCGCGAGCTACAAGGGCAAGTACAACGAAGACCCGACGGTGCTCTCGGCCTACGGTTATCAGCTCACCGGCCTGTTCATCGAGGCGGCGAAGAAGGCCGGCAAGGATCTTTCTCCCGACACGCTCGCCAAGTCGCTCGCGGGCCTCTCCGTTGCGGCCGACTTCTTCGGCGGCGACGCGCAGACGTTCACGGCCACCAAGCACCTCGGCTCCGACCGCTCGATGCTGTGCCAGATCCAGGACGGCAAATGGCGCTCGGTGTCGGAGTATCTGGTGAACTGAGCTTTCTTTCCTTCTCCCCGCCTTGGCGGGGAGAAGGTGGCGAACGCCGCAGGCGTGAGCTGGATGAGGGGCTGTGCATTGCCCCTCACCCGCCCTTCGCTTTCGCTCAGGGCACCCACTCCCCGCTCTGCGGGGAGAGGGAATTACCCCACCATATACGCCGCTCCGCCGGTGGCGATCAGCTCGCCGGAATCGTTGTTTAGCTCCATGTGCGCGACCGCGACGCGATTGCCGAGCCGAACCACGCGTCCCGTAGCGATGAAATAATTGCCGCGCCCGGGGCGCAAATAATCGACGCGCAGGTCGATCGTGCCGATGCTCGGAAAATGGGCGACTGCCGCTTCTTCCGATTTCTGCCGTGCGACGGCCAGATGCACCGCGAAGCCCGCCGCGACATCGAGAACCGCCGAGATCACGCCGCCATGGAGGATCTGCCGGCGCGGATTGCCGATCAGTTCCGGCCGCATGTCGAAGCGAAGTTTCGGAGCATCCGGCTCGATCGATTCGACCTTCAGCCCGAGCACCCGGTTGAACGGGACGCTTGACTCGAACAGGCGCCGGATCTTGGCTTCGATCGTTTCAGCGACGTCCATGCTCACCACCCGAGTTGCCGTGCGGCGAGGTCCTTCATGATCTCTTCCGCGCCGCCGCCGATCATGAACACCTTGGCCTCGCGATAGACGCGCTCGGAGCGCGTGCCGCGGATGAAGCCGGCGCCGCCGAGGATCTGCACCGCCTCGCCCGAGCAGAACTGCATCGCTTGCCCGGCGAGATTCTTGGTCATCGCAAGTTGCGCGATGAAGCGCGGATCGCGCGGGCTCCCTTCGAGCTTCCAGCAGGTATCGTAGACGAGCGCGCGGGCCGCATGGATGCGCGTCTGCATCTCGACGAGCTTGTGGCGCACCACCTGATGCTCGATCAGATGCTTGCCGAAGGTCTTGCGCTCGCGCGCCCACGCGACCGCTTCGTCGAGGCAGGCCTGCGCGAAGCCGACGGCGGCCGCCGCCATGCCGAGCCGCTCGGCGTTGAAGTTGCGCATGATGATGCGAAAGCCGGCATTCTCCTCGCCGATCAGGTTTGCGGCCGGCACGCGCACATCGTCGAAATGCAGGGTCGCCGTGTCGGAGCACCACCAGCCCATTTTCTTCAACGGCGTGCGCGAAAAACCTGCGCGTTCGCGCTCGATCAGTAGGAGCGAGACGCCGGACGCGCCGGGTCCGCCGGTGCGCACCGCCACGGTGTAGAAGTCCGCGCGCATGCCCGAAGTGATGAAAGTCTTCTCGCCGTTCACCAGATAGTCGCCGCCGTCGCGGCGCGCGGACGTTCGCAGGTTGGCGACGTCCGAACCGCCGCCCGGCTCGGTGATGGCGAGCGCGCTGATCTTTTCGCCCGCCAGCACGGGCGGCAGCACGCGGGCCTTCAGTTCGGCGCTGCCCGCGCTGGCGACCGGCGGCGAGCCGATCTGATGCGAGAACAGCCCGGCATGCACGCCGCCGCAGCCGGCGAGTGCGATCTCCTCGGCGAGGATGATGTGGGTGAACAGGTCTGCCGGCGTGCCGCCATACTCCTCGGGAAATCCGATGCCGAGCAGGCCGGCTGCGGCGGCCTTGCGGTAAAGTTCGCGCGGAAATTCCTCCGCTTCGTCCCACGAGGTCGCATACGGCGCGATCTCGCGCGCAACGAAGCGGCGCATGGTGTCGCGCAGCGCCTCGTGCTCCTCGGTCAGTGCCGGGTGCGCCTTCATGGTGGCTCCAGCTCGACCAGCAGATGACCCGGCGCGACCTGCGCGCCCGGCGCGACATGCACAGCCTTGATCCGCGCGGCCGCCGGTACGCTCAGCGCATGCTCCATCTTCATGGCTTCGAGCACCACCAGAGCTTTGCCGGCCTCGGCGATGTCGCCAGCCTTCGCATTAACGGCGACCACGCGGCCGTTCATCGGCGCGATCAGGCGGCCGTCGCTTGCAGTCGCACTGCGCCGGGCCGGCGGCGCATGCGTGGTGTTTTCGAGGCTGTAGCTGTGGCCGCCGCGCGCGAGGTGCACAGCACCAGGCTCGATGACGTGAACAACGCGCCGGTCATCATCGTCGAGCGCGATGTCCTCGCCGCGCGCACGTGCGCGATAGGCTCCGCGCTCGCACGTCAGCGCGACGTCATCCTCGCCGAACCGGACCTGCATCGCGCGGGCGGGGTTGTTGCTCCAGGACGTCCATTCGCCGTAACCGCCGTTGCGGGCGAGCAGCATTGCGGCAATGCCAAGCGAGCGCGGATCGGGTTTCGCCGGGGGCGCCGAAAAGCGGCCGAGGAAATCCGTGGTCGGCGCCCTGAGCGGCGAATTCATCGTCGCGCAGCACGGCAGCGAGGAAAGTCTTGTTGGTCGGCAGACCGAGCGCCACGGTGTCATCGAGCGCGCGCGCCAGCCGCTCGCGTGCCTCGTCGCGTGTCGTGCCATGCGCGATCACCTTGGCAATCATGGAATCGTAGTGCGGAGAAATCTCAGCGCCGGATTCGAGCGCATGGTCGGTGCGCACGCCCTCGGCGGGTCGCCACAACGCGATGCGTCCGGCTTGCGGCAGGAAGTTTTCGTCCTCGGCACAGAGCCGCGCCTCGATGGCATGGCCGTGAAACCGGATATCGGACTGCTTGCGGGTGAAGCTTTCGTCGCGTGCGACGCGCAACTGCCACTCGACCAGATCGATCCCGGTGATCGCCTCGGTCACCGGATGCTCGACCTGCAGCCGCGTGTTCATCTCCATGAAATAGAAGTTCTTCCCGGCATCGAGCAGGAACTCGATGGTCCCGGCGCCGACGTAGCGCACGGCCTTTGCCAGCGCGACCGCCGCGGCGCCCATCTGCTGGCGCAATGCCGCATTGACGGCGGGCGAGGGGCTTTCCTCGATCAGCTTCTGGTGACGCCGCTGCACCGAGCAGTCGCGCTCGCCGAGATGCAGCACATTGCCGTGCCGGTCGGCGAAGATTTGAATTTCGATGTGGCGCGCATTCGTCAGCGCGCGTTCCAGCAGCAGCCGGCCGTTTCCGAACGCGTGCGCGGCTTCCGAGCGTGCCGCATCGAATGCCGCCGTAAGCTCATTCTCGGCGCGGACCAGGCGCATGCCGCGCCCGCCGCCGCCGGCCGCGGCTTTGATCATCAGCGGAAAGCCGAGCGGCTTCGCGGCCGCTGCAAGCCCCGCATTGCCTTGATCGTCCGGCTCGGCACCGGGAATGGTCGGCACGTCCGCTTCGCGCGCAATGCGCTTCGCCTCGGCCTTGTCGCCCATCGCGGCGGATGACGTCAGGCGGCGGCCCGATCCAAGTGAGCGCGGCATCAAGCACGGCCTGCGCGAAGTCCGCGTTCTCGGCGAGGAAGCCGTAGCCGGGATGAACCGCATCGGCGCCGGTGCGCTTCGCTGCCTCGATGATCGCCGCGATGTTGAGATAGGAATCGCGCGGCGAGGCAGCGCCGATCCGTACCGCCGTATCCGACTCGCGCGCATGCAGGGCGTCGCGGTCGGCATCGGAGTAAACCGCGATGGTGCGGATCCCCATGCGCCGCGCCGTGCGCAGGATGCGCCGCGCGATCTCGCCGCGGTTGGCGATCAGCAGCGATCTCATGGCCGCGCCACGCCGAACTGCACCGGCCGCAACGTGCGCGCATCAGCCTCGCGGCAAATGGAAAGAGTAAAGCCCAGCACATTGCGCGTGTCGCGCGGGTCGATGATGCCGTCGTCGAGCATGCGCGCGCTCGTGACGAACGCGCTGCTCTGGCTTTCGAAATTGTCGACGATCTTCTGCTTCAGCGCATCGATCTGCGCGGTGTCCGGCTCCTGGCCTTTGCGCCGCGCTCCGGCCTCCATCACGTTCGCCATCGTGAGCGCGGCCTGCTCGGCGCCCATCACGGCAGTCTGCGGCGTTCGGCCACGAAAACAGGAAGCGCGGGTTGTAGGCGCGCCCGCACATGCCGTAATTGCCCGCGCCGAACGAGGCGCCGCACATCAGTGTGATCTGCGGCACGTTCGCGTTCGACACGGCCTGGATCATCTTCGAGCCGTGCTTGATCATGCCGGCTTCTTCCGACGCGCGGCCGACGATGTAGCCGGTGGTGTTCTGCAGATAGAGGATCGGCAATCCGGCCTGACAACACGTCTGGATGAAGTGCGTTGCCTTCGTCGCGCCGGCCGGATCGAGCGGCCCGTTGTTGGTGACGATGCCCACGGCAAAGCCCTGCACGGCGGCGTGGCCGCACACGGTCGCGGGGCCGTAGTCCGGCTTGAAGTCGAGGAAATCGCTGTCGTCGGCAAAACGCGCGATCACGTCGCGCATGTCGACCGGCGACTTGCGGTCTGGCGGCATGATGCCGAGCAGCTCTTGCGCGTCGTAGCGCGGCGGCTTGCCTCGCGGTGCCGGGACAGCGCCCCAGTTCAGCCGCGCGATCACCTCGCGCGCGAAGCGCACGCCGTCGGCATCGTCCTCGGCGAGATATTCGCCAAGCCCCGACACATGCGTGTGCATCACGGCGCCGCCGAGCTCTTCGTCGGTGGCGATCTCGCCGGTCGCGGCCTTGAGCAGCGGGGGACCGGCGAGAAACGCTTTGGCGCGCCCGCGCACCATGATGACGTAGTCGGAGAGGCCCGGCATGTAGGCGCCGCCCGCCGTCGATGAGCCGTGCACCACGGTGATCGACCGGCACGCCGGCAGCGGAAAGCTTCGCGAGATTGTGGAAGATCGCGCCGCCGTGGATGAAACCCTCGACGCGGTAGCGCAGCAAATTCGCACCGGCGGATTCGACCAGATGCACGAAAGGCAGCTTGTTCCTGAGCGCCAGCTCCTGCGCGCGCAGCAGCTTCTCGCGCCCCATGTGCTGGATCGCGCCGGCATCGATCCCTGAGTCGCTCGTCACCACCATGCAGCGCACGCCGGACACGTAGCCGATGCCGGCGATCATGCCGCCGCCGGGCACGGACTTTTCAAGATCGGGCGTGTCGAGGCCGTAACCGGCGATCGATGAAAGTTCCAGCCACGGCGCGCCGATGTCGAGCAATCGCGCGACGCGCTCGCGCGGCAGCAACTGGCCGCGCCGGTCGAACAGGGGTTTGCTGCGCGGATTTGTCGCGCGCGCGGGTTTCAAGCGCGCGAAGCTGCGCGATCAGCGAGAGCATGTGATCGCGGTTGCGGGTGAATGCCTCGCCGCCCGTGTCGATTTTGGATTGGATAGCAGGCATCACGCCACCCGCTCATTCCCGCGGAAGCGGGAATCCAGTTCTTGGCCAAGCACTGGGTCCCCGCTTTCGCGGGGACGAGCGGAGAGAGACATCACTCCAGCACCTTCGGCTTCGAGGCAAGGTGAAAGCCGTCGAACGCCGGCGTCGTGCCGTTCTGCATCAGCGGATGGCTCGATTTCACGTTCGGCGCGGCGCCGTCGATGCGGACGCACGAGCCGGACATGAACGCGGCGGCGGGCGAGAGCAGGAACACAATCGCGGCGGAGACTTCCGACTCGGTGCCGAGACGGCCGGCAGGGACCTTGGTGTGGCAGTGAACGGATGCGCTCGCCCGCCTCGGGCGGATATTGATCCATTCCCGACGACGCGATCCAGCCGGGCGCGACCGCGTTCACGCGCACTGGCGCCCATTCGAACGCGGCGGTTTCGGTGAAATTCAGCATGCCGGCGCGCGCCGCGCCCGAATGGCCCATCGTCGGCATGCCGTGCCACATATCGGCGAGCATGTTCACGATCGCGCCGCCTTGGCTCTTCATCCACTGTGTGTAGGCTTCGCGTGCCATCAGGAAGCCGCCGGTGAGATTGGTCCGCACGACCGCGTCCCAGCCTTTGGCAGAGATCTTCTCCAGCGGCGCCGCGAATTGCCCGCCCGCGTTGTTGACCAGGAAATCGATGCGCCCGTGATCGGCGAGCACCGCGCGCACGATCTCGGCCACGCGGTCTTCCTCGCGGATGTCGGCGACGTAGCAGCGCGCGGTGCCGCCCGCTTGCGTGATCTCGCGCGCGACCGCTTCGAGCTTTTCCGCCTTGCGGCCGATGAGCGCCACGCGCGCGCCGAGGCTGCTAAGTTCATGCGCCGTGCAGCGCCCGATGCCGCTGCCGGCGCCGGTGACGATGCCGGCCTGGCCGGCGAACAGGCCGTCGCGGAAGACGGATTGGTAAGGTGCCATCGGTTTTCAGCGTACCAAGCAAATGCTTTGTAAGTCTTGTCCGATGCAATATGCTACGTCAAGCAGAACACCCGGACCGACCCGGAGCGAAACGCATGCTCTATACCGAACAGCACCGCGAGCTGATGCGCTCGGTGACGAAATTCGTCGAAGCCGAGATCAATCCGCACGCGGAGGCGTGGGAAGAAGCCGGCATTTTTCCGGCGCACGAGCTGTTCAAGAAAATGGGCGACCAGGGCCTGCTCGGCATTCACAAGCCGGAGAAGTTCGGCGGGCAGGGGCTCGATTATTCCTACGAGGTCGCGTTCTGCGAGGCGCTCGGCAACGCGAAGTCGGCCTCCGCCGTCATGGCGATCGGCGTACAGACCGACATGGCGACGCCGGCCTTGATGAAGAACGGCTCGGACGCGCTGCGTGACGAGTTCTTGAAACCCAGCATCTCGGGCGAGTTCGTCGCCTGCCTCGGCGTGTCGGAGACCGGCGCGGGCTCCGACGTCGCCTCGATCAAGACCACTGCGAAGAAAGACGGCGGCGACTACGTCATCAACGGCGGCAAGATGTGGACCACCAACGGCACGCAGGCCGACTGGATGTGCCTGCTCGCCAACACCGGCGAAGGCCCGGCGCACCGCAACAAGTCGCTGATCTGCCTGCCGATGAAGACCAAGGGCGTCGAGGTCGCGCGCAAGCTCGACAAGCTCGGCATGCGCGCCTCCGACACCGCGCAGATCTTCTTCGACAATGTGCGCGTGCCGCAGCGCTATCGCATCGGCGAAGAAGGCATGGGCTTCATCTATCAGATGCAGCAGTTCCAGGAGGAACGGCTCTGGGCCGCGGCCGCGGGCTTGATGAAGATGGAGCGGATGATCCGCATGACCATCGAATACACGGCGGGGCGGCAGGCGTTCGGCAAGAGCATCCTGGACAATCAGGTGGTGCATTTCCGGCTCGCCGAACTGCAGACCAAGGTCGAGTTGCTGCGCTCGCTCGTCTATCGGGCGGTCGAGGAGTACGTCAGCGGCATCGACGTGACGCAACTCGCTTCGATGGCGAAGCTCAATGCCGGGCGGCTGCTGCGCGAGGTTTCGGACTCGCTGCCTGCAATACTGGGGCGGCATGGGCTACATGACCGAGAGCGAAATCTCGCGCATGTATCGCGACGCGCGGCTCACCTCGATCGGTGGCGGCGCGGACGAGATCATGCTCGGCATCATCAGCAAGGGCATGGGCACGTTGCCCGGGCAGAAGAAGAATCACTGATGAGCGATCTTCCCGTCTGCGAAACGCTGAAACTCGCGCTCGATCGCGGCATCCTTCACGTCACGCTCGACCGGCCCGAAACGAAGAACGCGCTCAATCGCGCGATGGTGGCCGACCTGACGGCCGCCGTCGACTATCTCGCGGCGCACCAGGACATTCGCGCAGCCGTGGTGCGCGGCGCGAACGCCACGTTCTGCGCCGGCGGCGACATCAACGGCTTCAAGGACATGTTTTCGACGCCGCTGCCAAAGGCGGGCGAGCGGGACGGGGTGGCGCTGCACAATCGCCGCTTCGGCGCGATCATGTCGCGCTTCGAGGAACTGCCGCAGACCATCGTGATGGTGGTCGAGGGCGCGGCCTATGGCGGCGGGCTTGGCCTGATGTGCGGCGGCGACGTGGTGCTGGCGGCGGCGGATGCGAAGTTCTCGATCTCCGAGACGACGCTCGGCGTGCCGCCGGCGCAGATCGCGCCGTTCGTTGCGCAGCGCATCGGCGTCGCGCGCACGCGGCGGCTGTCGCTCACCGCGCACCGGTTCGACGGGCGCGAGGCCGAGCGGCTCGGGCTGGTCGATCAGGCATGCGAGGGCACGGCCGCGCTCGATGCGGCGCTGGCGCAGACGATGGCCGGGATCATGCGCTGTTCGCCGCATGCCAACGCCGTGACCAAGCGGCTGATCCTCGCAAGCCGCACGATGCCGCGCGAGGAATTGCTCGAGCAGTCCGCCGACGCATTCGCCGAGTGCCTGCGCGGGCCGGAAGGGCACGAGGGCGTCACGGCGTTCCTGCAAAAGCGCAAACCGAAATGGATGGAAAGCTGAAATGAGTTCTTGCGGGTCAGGCCGTGGTGGCGATCTGGAACGGGATCGCCGAAGAGGGGCGCACCGAGTTCTACGAGTGGCACAATCGCGAGCACATGCCGGAGCGCGTCGGCATTCCGGGCTTCCGGCGCGGGCGGCGCTACAGTCGCGAAATACGGCCACCCGGAATTTTTCACGCTCTACGAGGCGGACAGCGCCGAAGTACTGGTGGGGCAGGACTATCTCAACCGGCTGAACAATCCGACGCCGTGGACGAAACTCGTTCCGCCGACCTATTTTCGCGACACCTCGCGCGGCATCTGCCGCGTGAAGCTCTCGCTCGGCGTCGGGCAGGGCGGCTGGATTCTCACCCTGCGGCTCGGCGCGGCCGAGGGCCGCGAGGATGAGCTTGAGAAATATTTGCGTCACACTGCGCTGCCGCCGCTCGCCGAAATCGTGCAAGTGACCGGCGTGCATCTGTGCATCGCGGATCAGGCGGGTAGCCGCATCGAGACCGCCGAGAAGAAAGGCCGTCCGGTCGACGGCATCCCGAGCTGGCTGGTCATGATCGAGAGCGGCACGCCGGAAGGGGCCGACGAGGCGTGCGACAGGCTGCTCGCGGCTGACCTGGCGAAGCATGGCGCGCAGACGGAAATGGAGCGCGGGCTCTATTCGCTGCAGTACTGCCGGATGAAGACGCCGGGGTGGGCGTAGTTTCTCCGCTCATGCCCGCGAAAGCGGGCATCCAGTTCTGACCAAGGCGCTGGGTCCCCGCTTTCGCGGGGACGAGCGGCATCAGCGCTTGCTATCCCCTCTCAATATCCCCTTCGACAAGAACAAATCCGTGATCTTCTGCGTCGCCTCGATGAACAGCGGGTGGCTGCGCGCCGCGAGCCCGCGCGGGCGCGGCAGCGCGATGTCGTAGACCTGCTCGATGCGGCCGGGGCGCGGCGACATCACGATGACGCGGTCGGCGAGCAGCACCGCCTCGTCGATCGAGTGGGTGATGAACAGCACGGTCTTGCCCGTCTGCATCCACAGCTCTTCGAGGTCGATGCGCATCTGCTCGCGCGTGAGCGCATCGAGCGCGCCGAACGGCTCGTCCATCAGCAGCAGCGGCGGATCGTGGATCAGCGCGCGCACGATCGCGGCGCGCTGGCGCATGCCGCCGGAGAGTTCGCGCGGGCGGCGGTCGTGGAAATCGCCGAGCCCGACCTTGGCAAGCAGCTCGTGCGCGCGTGCCAGATAGGCCTTCGGGTCGAGGCCGCGCAGCTCGAGCTGCAGCAGCACGTTGCCGAGGACGTTGCGCCATTCGAGCAGCACCGGGCTCTGGAACACGATGCCGAGGTTCGGTCTGCGCGCCGCTCACCTCCTTGCCGTCGAGCAGCACCCTGCCGCCGGTGTGGCGCAGCAGGCCGGCGATGATGCGCAGCAGCGTGCTCTTGCCGCAGCCGGACGGCCCGACGATCGCGACGAACTCGCCGCGCGGCACCGTCAGGTCGATGCGGTCGAGCGCGTGCGTCGTCGTTCCGCCGCGGCGGAAGATCTGGCTGACGCCCTTCGCCTCGATGTATGCGCGCGATGCGCGCGCGCTCCACGTTACTTCGGCAGGAACTCGTTGGTGTGGAACGCGGTCCAGGGCTTGTCGGTCTGCACGTCGCGATACTGCTTGAGCATCGCGAGCGTCTGGTCCCAGTCCTTCTGGTGCGCCCCAGCCGGTGCGGCCCTTCGACGTTCTCCGAGTCCATCAGCTCGATGTCGACCTTGAGCTGATCGAGCGTGCGATTGCCGGTTGAGGTCGGGCTTCGACCTTCATGGTCGGCGTCGACCGCGGCCTCGGGGTTCTTCTTCGCCTCGTCCCACGAGCGCGCGGTCGCCTTCACGAAGCGCCGCACGAGGTCGGGCTTGTTCTTGATCGTCGCCTCCTGCGTCAGGATCGTCATGCCGACGATGTTGGCGCCGTGGTCGGCGTAGCGCAGCGCGGCCGGCTCCTCGCCCTTGTACTTG
Organism: uncultured Alphaproteobacteria bacterium; assembly: GCA_963800695.1. Classification (GTDB taxonomy): domain Bacteria; phylum Pseudomonadota; class Alphaproteobacteria; order Rhizobiales; family Xanthobacteraceae; genus PALSA-894. The sequence goes on from CAWDCA010000023.1 coordinate 109,739, forward strand.
ATCAGGAAGAACTGGTCGTCGGCGCCGCCGAGCAGCGCATCGACGCGCTTCTCCAGCACCGAGACGACCTTGGCGGCCGGGTCGACCTGCACGAAGGAGATCTTCGACATGTCGAGCTTGTTGTGCGCCGCCAGCGCGCGGAACAGCTGCCCGAGCGGATCGCCGGGCGACACCGCGAGCTTCTTGCCCTCGAGATCCTTCGGCGTCTTGATGCCGTTCGAGGCGAGCGACACCACCGAGAAGCCGGTGGAGCTCAGCAGCGACATCACCGACTTGACTTCGGCGCCCTTGGCGGCGGTCGCGATCACGCTGGAGCGAATCCGCGAGGCCGAACGTGTCGGAGCCCGCCGCCACCACCTGCACGGTGTTGGCCGAGCCGCGGCCCTCGTTGATCGTGAGGTCGATGCCTTCCTCTTTGTAGAAGCCCTTCTCCTTGCCGTAATAGAACGGCACGTGCAGCCCGCCGATGATACCAGTTGAGCCGCAGCGTGACGGCGTCCTGCGCCAGCGCGGACGGTCGAGGCCGCGGCGAGCGCCGCCAGCGCGCCGATCATCGTCTTGAATTTCATGTTGTCCTCCCTCGATTTCGTTTTTATCTCAGCGATCGTCACGTCGGCCGGCTGCTGCGAGACGTGCCACGGGATGGCGATGCGCTCGATCGATCTCGACCACGTAATAGACCGCGAGGCCGATCAGGCTGAGCAGCACGATGATGGCGAACACCATCGGCGTGTCGAGATTGCCGTTGTATTGCAGCAGCAGGTAGCCGAGCCCGCGATCCGAGGCGACGAACTCGGCGACGACCGCGGCGGTCGCCGACAGCGCGGCGCCGACCTTCAGGCCGGTGAAGATGTCCGGCAGCGCCTGCGGCAGGCGGATCTTGGCGAACATCTTCCAGGCGCCCGCGCCGGTGGTGCGCGCGAAATCCATGATCTCGGGATCGACCGACTTGAAGCCCGCGATGCTGGCGACCACGATCGGGAAGAACGACAGCAGGAACACCAGCAGCAGCTTCGGGCGTGAAGCCGAAGCCGAACCAGATGATGAACAGCGGCGCGATCGCGATCTTGGGGACGATCTGCAGGAACACGACCACCGGGTAGATCGCGTTCTCGACGAAGCGCGAATAGGCGACCGTGAGCGCCAGCGGAATGCTCACCACGACCGCGAGCAGGTAGCCGGCGACGATCTCCTGCGTGGTGACCCAGGCGCCGCCCATCACGATGTCGTAGCGCTTCAGGAACTCGGTCCACACCTTCGAGGGCGGCGGCAGCAGGTATTCCTTGATGCCGGTGAGGTGGACGGCGAACTCCCACAGCGACGAACAGCAGCGCGAACACGATCAGCGGCGCCGCGCGGCGCTTGAGCCAGGCGCCGAGGCTGGCGCCGCGCGTCGGCGCCGCGTCGGTCGGTCGCGATGCTCACGGCTGCGCCGCGTCCTTGCGCCGCCGAGATCCTTGGTGCCGTAGTCGGCCGGCAGGTTGATCTCGATCAGCTCGAGATCGTCCGAGCGCGCGATCACGTTGTGCGCGACGCCCGCCGGCTGCGACAGGCAGGCGCCGGCTTTCACCGTGACGTCGCCCTCGACGCCGGCGAAGCGGAACGTGATCCAGCCTTTCAGGATCACGACGAAATGGCCGGTCATGTCGTGCCAGTGCCAGCCGGTCGGCTGCTCGAACGGCCGGATGGCGCGGATGTGCTTGGCGCCGATGCGCCCGCCCGAGGCCGCCGCAAGCCCGAGGTCGCGATACTCGTTGTCGGCGCGCGGCCCGTCGCGCGTGAAGCCCTCGTCCGACTCGGTGACGTGATTGAGCTTGGTGTGCGCGTGCGCGAGGTCGAGCGGACCCGGATAGCGCATCGGCGTGTCGGAGGTGTCCATGATGGTTCTTTCTTAGGTCGGCACCCACGCGAGCGCGCGGGTCTCGGTCAGGCGGCGCGGCAGCGCGGTCCAGCTTTCGCCGCCGTCCTGCGAGCGGAAATACTGGCCGAGCGCGGTCGCGGCGAAGATCAGTTTCGGATCGGCCGGATTGGTGGCGACGCACCAGGCCGAGCTTTGCAAGCTCGCCGGGCAGCCTCGCGTCTTCCCAGTGCGCGCCATAGTCGCGGCTGCGCATCAGCCTGCCCCACGAGCCGGGCGGGCCGTCGCCATTGCCGAGCAGCACGAAGCCCGAGCCGTCGGCGCGCGGCGTGATGCCGCGGGTGTATTGCGAGGCGGAGTCGAGCGGCTTGTGTGTCCAGTTGCGGCCGTCGTCGTTGCTGACATGCAGGCCCATGTTGGTGGTGGCGTAGAGCAGCCGCGAGCCGTTGCGCACGACCGCAATGTCATGGATGTCTTCCGACACAAGCCCGGCCGAGGCGTTCTCGAACGACTTGCCGCCGTCGGTCGAGCGCCACACGCCGCCGATCTCGAGTCCCGCGAACACGAGATCCGGATCGTCCGGATCGAACGTGATGCGCGTGACGCGCGGCTTCAGCACGGCCGGGCAGGTCTCCGGCAGCGGCGCCTTCACGCGCTCCCAGGTCTTCGCGCCGTCGGTCGAGCGGAAGATGCGCGGGCGGGCGCGTGCCGGCGAGGATCAGGTCCGGATCGTGCGGCGAGCGCGCGACCGACCAGATGCAGAGCGCGTCCAGTCTCGGAGGGGAGGTGGGTCCATTTCCCGCCCGCGATGTCGAGCCGGTAGATGCCGCTATCGGTGCCGGCCAGCAGTTCGCCCGGCCGCTCGGGGTGCGCTGCGAGCGCCCACACGCGCGTCTCGGAGTACATCCCGGACGTGCCCCAGAAACGCTGCAGCGTTTCGCCGAGGTCGTCGCTGTACCAGACGGAAAGTCCCGCCGTGCCGATGTAGAGGCGAGGCGTCATCGGCGTTTCCTTGTTTCGGCGATGATGACCCGGCGGCAAATCGGCGTCAATGCGTTGCATGCGGCCGACTGCCGGTCAGCCGCGACAATTTACGCGCGCACCGCAGCTAGGCCGCTCGTCCCCGCGGAAGCGGGGACCCAGTTCTTTGGCCAAGGACTGGATGCCCGCTTTCGCGGGCATGAGCGGGAGAGGCGTCTAGTCCGCCAGCTTGTCCACGTCGCCGAAGTAATAGTCCTTCCAGTTGTCGGGCTTCGCCTTCACGCGGCCGACCTTGGCGAGGAATTCGCTGATCTTGTCGGCGCCCTTCGGCACGATCGTGATCACGATGTTCGGATCGTTCAGCATCGCCAATAGCTCCTCAACCGGCATGCGGTCCTTGGTGACGCGCAGGTAGGCCTCGGCGGCGGCTTTCTTGTCCGCCTTGATCCACGCGGTCGACTCCTTCAGGGCGCCGAGCAGGGCGGCGATGACCTTGGGGTTCTCGTCGTGGAATTTGGTCGTCATCGAGATGGCGCTCACCGAGTGCGGACCGATGATGTCGTAGGACGAGACGACCGGGGTGTAGCCGGGCAGCTTGAGCTGACGGTACTGGAACGGCGCGGACGAGAAGTGGCTCGTCACCTCCTTGTTGGCGGAGAGCGCCGCGACCGCGTCGGGATGACCCATCGAGACGGTGAGCGGATCGAGCTTCTCGTAGTTCGCGTCGCCGAATTCCTTCGCCACCGCCATTTCGAGCAGGATCGCCTGCATGGAGATCTTCACCGACGGCACCGCGATGCGGTCGGTCTCGGTGTAGTCCTTCAGCGTCTTGATCTTGGGATTGCGGGTCAAAAGGATCAGCGGCATGAAGTTCAGGCCCGCGATCGCACGCACCTTCACGTTGGTGCGCGTCTTCTCCCACATGGTGATCAGGTTCGGCAGGCCGACGCCCGCGACGTCGATCGCGCCCGAGATGATGCCGTCGTTGAGTTGCGCGGGACCGCCGAGCGTCGCCCAGGTCACCTTGAGGTCGCCGAGCCCCTGAGCCTTCGCCTGCTTCTCGAGCAGGCCCTGATCTTCCATGATGACGAACTGGATGTAGGGCAGGCCGTATTGCTTGCCGATCTTGATTTCGTTGACTTCGGCCGAGGCGGGCGTGGCAATCGCAACCAGCGCTACAATGCAAGCGAGAAGGCGTGTCATGTCTGTCCTCATGTTATCGGCGTCATCTGCTTCGGATCGAAGGCGAGCCACGCGCTCTCGCCCACCTGATAGATTTCCAGCGGCGGCGTGGTGACGCGCAGCTTCATCGCGCCATTTGCAGGCGCGACAACATAGTCCCAGAATTCGCCGAGATACGCACGTTCCGCGATCGTCACGGCGACCTGGGGTTGGCCGTTGCCGGGTTGCGCGCGCGACAGGCGCATGCTCTGCGGCCGCACCGAGACCGTCACCTTGCCGGAGGCGGGGGCGCCGTCGAGGACGCTACGCGGCAGTGCGAACGACCCGAACTCGATCCGGTCGCCGGTGCTGTCCCCTTCGATGAAATTGGTGCGGCCGATGAAGCCTGCGACGAAGCGCGTCTTCGGCCGGTTGTAGAGCGTGTGCGGATCGGCGACCTGCTCGATGCGGCCCTGATTCATGACGGCGATGCGGTCCGACGTGACCATCGCCTCGGCCTGATCGTGCGTGACGTAGACCGTGGTGATGCGGAATTCGTCGTGCAGGCGGCGGATCTCGAAGCGCATTTCCTCGCGCAGGTTGGCGTCGAGGTTCGACAGCGGCTCGTCGAGGAGGAGCACCTGCGGCTGGATCACGATCGCGCGCGCCAGCGCGACGCGCTGCTGCTGCCCGCCGGAGAGTTCGGCCGGATAACGCGCCGCCAAGGTGTCCCATGTGCACGACTTCAAGGATTTCGCCGACGCGTCGGCGCACTTCCTCGCGCGGAAGTTTGCGCAGTTCGAGCCCGAACGCGACATTCTGCCCGACCGTCATGTTGGGCCACACCGCGTAGCTCTGGAAGATCATCGACATCTGCCGCTTCTCGGGCGGCAGCGCGCCGGACGGCGAGGAGAGCATCTGTCCGTTCATCTCGATGGTGCCGGCGGTCGGCTCGATGAAGCCCGCGATCATGCGCAAGGTCGTGGTCTTGCCGCAGCCCGAGGGGCCGAGCAGCGAGACGAACTCGCCCTCGCGCAGTTCCAGATCGATGCCGGCGACCGCCGTGACCTCGCCGTAGCGCTTCTCGATGCCGCGCAGAACAAGCTTGCTCATGAGGAGCGCACCATGAAGTCGCGGCCGATGGCCTTGAAGCCGACCGCCGCGATGATCAGCGTCGCCACCAGCAGGATCATGCCGAGCGCGGAGAGCACCTCGAAGTTTCCTTCCTCGGACAAGTCAAACAGCATCACCGAGATGACGCGCGTGTTCGGGCCGACAAGGAAGATCGCGGAGGACAGCTCGCGCGTCGCCGGGATGAACACGAGGATCCACGCGCCCGCGAGATTGCGCTTGAGCAGCGGCGCCAGAACTTTCCGGATCGCCAGCAGCCGTCCGCCGCCGAGGATGCGCACGGCTTCTTCCATCTCGGGATTGATGCTGCGCATGCCGGCCGCGCTCGACGTGTAGGCGATGGGAAGAAAGCGCGTCGTGTAGGCGAGGATCAGGATCGTCGCGGTGCCGTAGAGCGCGAGCGGCGGCGGCGCGTAAGCCGCGTAGAAGCCGATCGCCAGCACGATGCCGGGAATGACGAACGGCGCCATGCAGAGGAACGCCAGCACGTTGCTCCACGGCACCAGCTTGCGCGTCACCACATAGGCGATGGCGAGCGACAGCGCGATGGCGGCGAAGGCCGTGATGCCGGAGTAGACGAAGGTGTTGATGATGGCGTTCTGCGCCTGCGTCTGTTCGAACAGGATGTAGTGGAAGTTCTGCAGCGAGAGATTATCGAGCGAGAAGCCGCGGCCCCACGCCTTGGCGAATGCCGCCTGCGTGAGCACGATCATCGGCAGGAACACCGCGAGTGCGCAGACGAACAGCGCATAGCCGAGCATCACGAAGCGCCACGGGCCGAGCTTTATGATGCGCCGCTCGCCGCCCTTGCCGCTCACCGTCGTATAGCCGCGCCGGCCGAGCACGCTGCGCTGCAGCCAGAACATGAAGATGGTGATCAGCAGCAGCGGCATCGCGTAAGCCGCGGCCTGCTCGACGCGCACCGGATACTCGAAGAACTGCCAGAGCTGCGTCGACACGACCTGAAAGCGCGCGGGGAGCGCGATCAGCGCGGGCGCGCCGAACAGCGCGATCGCTTCGAGGAACGAGATGATCAGGCCCGCCGACGATCGCGGGGAGCACCAGCGGCAGCGTGACGCGGAACGTCGTGCGCATGGTGCCGGCGCCGAGGATGTTGGCGGCGTCCTCCATTTCGGACGAGACGAGATCGAGCGCGGCGGCGGTGAACACGAACACGTAAGGGAACGACGTGACCGCCACGACCACGATCAACCCGGACATCGAGTAGACGTTGAACAGGCCGCTCTCGGCGCCGGTCAGCGCCATCCACACCTTGTTGAGCCAGCCGGCGTTCGGCCCGGCGAGCAGGATCCAGCCGATCGCGCCGAGATAGGGCGGGATGATGAAGGCGCCGAACACCATCAGCCGGATGAAGCCTTTCGCCGGCATGTCGGTGCGCGAGATCGCCCAGGCGAGCGGCACACCGAAGATGACGGCGAGCACCGCGACGCCGGCGCCGAACACAAGCGTGTTCCACAGCGCCTGCAAATGCCGCGCGCGGCCGTAGGCTTCGGCGTAGTTGGACAGAGTGAGGCGGCCGGTCTCGGGCTCCTGGAAGCTGGAGACGATCAGCCGCACCATCGGGCTGAGGATGAGGAACACCAGGATCGCGATCATCGCGATCCACAGGATCATGCTCGGATCGGCCAGCCGGAAGCGGCGCGCGAGCGGGCGTTCGGCGGGCGTCGCGAGATTGTCGAGCGCGGCGGTCATGGGGTAAACGCTCTGTCATTCCGGCAAGCTGCGGAGCGGCTGTCCGTAAACTCCATAACGCGACAAGCGGTGCGATTGAGAGTCAGAGTTGTGGTTATGCGCATTCCAAACTCGGGCTCGCGGGCGTTAACCCGTCGCCCCAAGGGGAATGGAACCAGTTGGCCGAGCGCAGACTGGCGAAGCTCCATCACACACCAAACGTGTCGCGCCACTGCTTGATGACTTCGGGGATGCCTTTGGTGATTTCGTCCACGGTCGGGCGAATCGTCTTCACGTCGGCCGCCGACTTGGCGCCGCCGAGCGGCTTCACCTCCGGCCGCATCGATTCGTTGAAGTGCGCCACCCAGATTTTCGAGGCCTCGACGGTGAGCAGATATTCCATGAACAGCTTGGCGGCGTTCGGGTGCTTCACGCCCTTCGGGATGCCGGAGGGCGCGATGATCAGCACGGAGCCGTCGGGCGGATAAATCATCGCAAGCGGATTGCCCTTGCCGGCGCTCTCCATCGCGGTGCCGTTCGGGCCGGAGCCCGCGACGATGCGTTCGCCGGCATTGAGCATCGTGACGGTGTCGTTGATCGAGCGGCCGATCTGCGGATTGTTCTTCGCGAGCGTCTCGAAGAAACCCCAGCCGTAAAGCTTCTTCAGGCTGACCACCCAGGTGCCGACATAGCCGGAGAAACCGGGATGGCCGAGCGCGATCTTGTCCTTCCATTTCGGATCGGTGAGGTCGGTCCAGTTCTTCGGCGCGTCGGCTTCCTTCAGCTTGGCGGTGTTGTAGCCGATCCCGATCAGGCCCGCGGAGGTGACGGTATAGAAGCCATCCGGATCGTAGTTCTTGTAGACCTCGATCACCTTGCTGCCGTTCTCCGGCACGTATTTTTCCAGCAGGTTCTTCTCTTTCAGCGCCACGTAGTGGCCGATGTCGGTCGACGAGAACACGTCGACCTGCATGGCGCTCGCCTTCTGCTCCTGCGTGAGGCGCTGGTAGGCGACCTGCGCGGTGGTGCGCACAACGTTCGCCTTGATGCCCGGGAAGGCAGCTTCGAAATCGCGGCCGAGCGCCTGCGCGGTCGTGTCGTTGGAATGGGCGGTGTACCAGGTGACCTCGCCTTCCTTCTTGGCGAGCTCGTAAAGCTCCTTCTCGCGCGCCGACACGCTGCGCTGGGCGTGCGCGCCGCCTGAGCCGAGCGCCGTGCCGAGCGCCAGCGCGCTCCCGGTCTTGATGACATCGCGACGTGACGGGAAAGTCATGGCTTCCTCCCAGGTTCTCGCGCGGCTTTGCGCCGTCGCCTTATCGAGCGCGCCCCAAGCCAGTATGGCGCGCGGATGCCGGTCCGTCACCCGGTCAATCGGCCTTGGCGCAGCCGTGCGACAACGAGAGCTTGGCCCGAGCGCGGCTGCGGCAACGCCCAAGAGTTCCGCGGTTTGCCTGACAGGTCCGCCTGTGCGAATGCTGCGCGGTTCGCGAGGACCGCCCTGGCCAGCATGATTTCCATCGAGCGATTGTCGAAGACCTTCGAGACCTCGCGCGGCACGAGTCATCTGGCGCTGAGCGACATTTCGCTCGATGTCGCCGACGGCGAGTTCGTTTCGATCCTCGGGCCATCCGGCTGCGGCAAGTCGACGCTTCTTTATATCGTCGGCGGGTTCGTGCCGCCAAGCGGCGGCGCCGTGAAGGTGAAGGGCGCGGTGGTGACCGGGCCGGGGCCCGGATCGCGGGCCGGTGTTTCAGGAGTTCGCGCTGTTTCCCTGGAAGACCGTGCTCGGCAACGTGATGTACGGCCTGCTTGAGCAGGGCGCGCCGAAGAAGATCGCCGAGGATCGCGCGCGCGCGCTGATCGAGATGGTGCATCTCAAAGGCTACGAGAACTTCTATCCCAAGGAACTGTCCGGCGGCATGAAGCAGCGCGTCGCAATCGCGCGCACGCTCGCCTACGGGCCGAGCATCCTGCTGATGGACGAGCCGTTCGGCGCGCTCGATGCGCACACGCGCACCGGCATGCAGCACGAGCTCTTGGAAATCTGGGAGCGCGACCGCAAGACCGTGCTGTTCGTCACGCACAGCGTCGAGGAGGCGGTGTTCCTCTCCGATCGCGTGGTGGTGCTGACGCGCTCTCCCGGCCGCATCAAGCAGATCATCGATATCGAGCTGCCGCGGCCGCGCCGGCGCGCCGCGCTGCTGGTTGACCGGCGGTATCAGGAGTACGTGGTCGAGATCGAAAAACTGATGGATGAGCAGGTGGGAGCAAGCGCATGAACGCATCTCACCACGAGTCGCCGCGCCTGTATGTGTGCCCTCTCCCCTTGTGGGAGAGGGCAGCTCAGAAGTTCAGCGCAAACGAACGGGTGAGGGGTCCCGCTGTAACCCCTCACCCAATCGAGTCAGCTGAAATTATGGTATTGCCTCTCCCACAAGGGGAGAGGGCGCAGCAACTGCGGCCGCGACTCGCGGATATTGCCGAATGACGGTGAGATGATGCCCCGCGTCTCCGCCATCCCCGGCCTGCCGCCGCTGATCGCCGCCGCGGGCCTGCTCGCCTTGTGGGAACTCGCCGCACGCACTTTCGACATCTCAGGGCTGCCGCCCGCGCATGCGGCGCTGCGCGAGGTTCCGGCGATCCTCAGCGACCCCGAAGCGCTGCTCAACATTCTCGCCTCGATCCGCCGCATGCTGATAGGCTTCGCGCTGGCGCTGTCGTTCGCCATTCCGGTCGGCCTGATGATGGGGCGCGCGCGCCTCGTCGCGGCGTTCTTCAATCCGCTGCTGATGATCATCTATCCGGTGCCGAAGGCCGCGCTGATGCCGATCATCATGCTGTGGCTCGGGGTCGGCGATGCCTCGAAAACGCTGGTGATCTTTCTCGGCGTCAGCCTGCCGGTGATCTTTCACAGCTATCAGGGTGCGCGCGCCGTGGAAGAGAAGATGCTGTGGTCCGCCGCCGCGATGGGCATGGAGCGCGCGCGCGCGCCTGTTGCGCGTCGTGTTCCCGGCCGCGCTGCCCGAGATCATGGTCGGCATCCGCACCGGGCTGGTGCTCGCGCTCATCACCATGGTGACGAGCGAGATGATCGCGCGCAAACAGGGCGTCGGCGACATTCTGTTCAATGCGCTCGCGATGGCGCAGTACGAAACCGTCTACGCCACGATCGTCATCATCGGCCTGCTCGGCTTCGTGATCGATGTCGGCTTCGAGTGGCTGCGCCCGCGTCTGGTCGGCTGGGCGGACCCGGTGCACGAAATCGCCGTGGTGGGCTCGACATGACCGCCGCGCGCCGCACCGGCGAAATTGCCATCGGCATCCTGCCGATCGCGCTGGTGATCGCGCTGTGGCACGGCATCGCGATGTCGGGCATCGCGCCGCCGGTGCTGCTGCCGCCGCCCAGCGCGGTGTTCGCGCGGCTGATCGAGCAGGTCGGCAATCCGCAGTATCCTGGACACATGCGGCGGTCACGCTGTTCCGGCTGTTCGCGGGCTTCTCCATCGCGCTCGTCGTCGGCGTCACGCTCGGCGTCGCGGCGACCGGGAGCAAACTCATCGAGTCGCTGATCAAGCCGCTGGTGCGCGTGCTCGCGCCGCTGCCCAAGGTCGCGCTCTACCCCGCGATGGTGCTCATCCTCGGCTTCGACGATGCGTCGAAGATCGCGCTGGTGGTGGCCGACGCCGTGTTCCCGATCCTGCTCGCGACCTGGCAGGGCACGTCCGCGGTCGACACCAAGCTCGTCTGGTCGGCGCGCGCCGCCGGCTGTCTCGCCGCGCCGCGCGCTGTTCACCGTGGTGCTGATGGCGGCGCTGCCCTCGGTGCTCACCGGCTGCCGCATCGGGCTGATCATCTCGTGCATCGTGGTGTTTCTCGCCGAGATGATCACCTCGACCGACGGCCTCGGCTATCTGCTGGTGCGCGCGGGCCGCAACTTCCAGACCGTCGACATGTTCGTGCCGCTGATCTCGATCTCGATTTTGGGCCTGACGCTCAATGCGGCGTTCAATGCGCTGCGGCGGTGGTTGTTGCGGGGGTTTGCCGAGGAGGGGTGACCCTCCGAGTCCACATCGTTGCGCCGCAGCGAAAAAAAGTTATCCCCGCCCTCAAGACCGCACTTACATTGTCGGCACCCTGCTCGCTGAGGGGCGCACTCATGAGGCGTCTTGAGCGCGGAGCAGGCCGGAGGCGGGCGTGGAGATGCGCGTCCAAATCCGGCGGCCGATGCGGGAAACTCGCGGCGGCTGGCGCGGCGCCCGCGCGCGAGGTTCGCAGCCTCGGACCCGGGCGGCTTCGGGACCCGCCCTGGGGGTACTACGGCCCCTGTGCGAGGAGCTCGCTGACGGCCCGGTTCATCACGGGACACGCAAGCGCGGACCGAAGCTGAGCCATGGAGCCGCAAGGCCGTGGTGAAAGCCGCAGCAGAGCGCCGAGAGGCGCGCCGGCCTGCGTCACTGGCCGGTCATCTCTGGCGATCCAGAGATGGACCCGACCGCAAGGCGGGTCAGAAGGTGCGGCGCTTCCGCACCAGCGCCTGTCGGCGTTCTGCTCCCCTCGTTTTTTCCGGGAGCGGAAAACAGACGAGGGGCACCCGCCCCCTGCCAACCGGGCCGGCGGAGCTTCGGCTGTATGCTTTGAACGCGGGACGAGCCACGCGCTCGAATACCCTCCCCTGGCGGGGGAGGGTCGACGCGAGCATAGCGAGCGGCGGGGTGGGGTGATCTTTCTCGCGCTAAGATTCACCCCACCCCGGCTCAGGTGCTACGCACCTTCGCCGACCCTCCCCCTCCAGGGGAGGGTGAAGCGGAGTATGCTGCTATAGACTGGCCGAGCAACGCAGCAGGAGTTCACATGCTCGCCGACCGCATCGAGGGAAAATGGATCGACGCCTTCGCCGAGGTGTTCGAGCGTTGCGCGGTCAAGCGCGGCGATACGGCGGCGATCCTGTCCGAGACGCAGTCGCGGCAGCTCAACGTGCAGCTTGCCGAGCTTGCGCTGCTGCGGCTTGGCGCGAAGCCGTTCCACATCGTGCTGCCGACCCCACGCAACCGGCATCCGGTGCCGGTGCGCTCGACCGGCGCGAGCGAGGCGATCGGCGGGCTTGCGCCTGTGATCGGCGCGCTCGGCGCGGCCGGCTTCGTGGTCGATTGCACCATCGAGGGCCTGATGCATGCGCCCGAGACGCCGGCGATCCTCAAAGCCGGCGCGCGCATCATGGTGATCTCCAACGAGCATCCGGAAGCGCTCGAACGCATGGCGCCGGACGACGCGCTTGAGGCGCGCGTGCGTGCGGCGGCGAAACTGCTGCGCGGCGCGAAGCGCATGACCGTGACGTCGCCCGCCGGCAGCAATCTCGACGTCGACATGGCGGGCGCGCCGACCGTCGGCATCTGGGGCTGGACCGAGAAGCCGGGCACGCTCGCGCATTGGCCCGGCGGCATCGTGGTGAGCTTTCCGAAGGCGGGCGGCGTGAACGGCACGCTGGTGCTCGATCGCGGCGACGTCAATCTCACCTTCAAGCGCTATCTCGAAGTCGCCGGTGCGGCTCACGCTTGAGAACGACTACGTGACGAAGATCGAGGGCGAGGGCGCGGACGCCGAACTGTTCCGCTCCTATCTGGCGGCGTGGGGCGACAAGAACGCCTACGCGGTGTCGCATGTCGGCTTCGGGCTGAACCCGAAGGCGCGCTACGAGGCGCTGACGATGTACGACCAGCGCGACACCAACGGCACCGAGATCCGCGCGGTCGCGGGCAATTTCCTGTTCTCGACCGGCGCCAACGAGTTCGCCGGCCGCTACACGGCGGGGCATTTCGATCTGCCGGTGATGCGCACCACGATCACGGTCGATGGGACGGTGGTGGTGAAGGATGGGGTGGTGCAGCTCTAAAGCACCGGCGGCCGGTTCAGCCCGTAGTGCCCGAGCAACTCCACGAATGCCTTCAGCCGCTCGCGGCGATACGCTTCCACGTCGAGGCCTTCGTAGTTGAGAAAGCCCGCGCCATCTCGGAGACCCCGCCGGCCTTCGGTCATGTTGCGCTCGACGATCTCGGGCGCCGCGTAGCGCTCGTTGCCGAGCGCGCCGGTGAGATAGCGGCTCGCGTAATAGAGAATGTCGCCGCCGCCCCAGTCGATGAATTCGAGCATGCCGAGCACCGCGAAGCGGATGCCGAAGCCGTAACGGATCGCCTTGTCGATGTCCTCCGCGCTGGCGACGCCTTCCTCGACCATGCGCGCGGCCTCGTTCATGGCGAGCGCCTGGATGCGCGGCACGATGTAGCCCGGCCGCGCCGCGCACACGACCGGCACCTTGCCGACGGATTCGAGCAGCGCCTTCACGCGCGCCGTGATGGCGGGATCGGTGTGCTTGCCGGGCGAGACCTCGACCAGCGGTACGAGGAAGGCCGGGTTGAGCCAGTGCGCGTTGAGGAAGCGCTCGGGGTGCTCGACGGCGCCGGACAGATCGTCGACGAGGATCGTCGATGTGGTCGACGCGATGATCGGAGTTGGCCCCGCAAGTTTCGAAGCACGCGCGAGCGCCTCGCGCTTGAAGTCGAGCACTTCCGGCACGCCCTCGAAGATGATGCTGGCGGAGGAGAGCGTATCCCGCGCATCTGCCTCGCGAACGACCGAGACTCGCGCCGCAATTGCATCGACGTGCCTTGTGTCGAACAGGCCGAAGCTCGCAAGCGTGGCAAGGACATTCCGCACCTCACCCAGCGCTTCGTCCGACAATTTCTTGAACGCGGCCGTCGTCCCGCTCCTTGAAATCGACCAGCGCCACGTTATGGCCCGCATACGCGAACACGATCGCGATGCCGCGCCCCATGCGCCCCGCACCGAGGCAGGCGATGGGTTCCTTCATCGCAGTCCCTCGGCCAGCATCGTCTGCAATTCCGTTTTATCGAGTGCGCCGAGTCCAAGCGATTTCAATGTGCGGCCCGTTTGCATGAAATCCTCACCACACACCGCACCACCGATCGACAGAAACGCGCGCGCCAGCGGCGTCGCCACGCCCGCGAGTTCTCCGCACGACACCAGGAACGAGAGCCCGATGCGCACATCCTCCAGCATGTAACGATGCTGCGTCAGCACGATGTGCTCGCGCCAGTCGCCGCTATCAGTGAGCTTGTCGTGCGAGCCGCGGCCGTACATCCATTCGTCACCTTCCTTGGCGTAGTGATCGCGCAGCGGAAAATGCGGCGGGCCGTAGCCGAGTGCCTCGCGCACCGCGATGCGTCTCTGCATCGAGCGCATCGGTGACGCGGCGCACGGAGGCTTGCGTGCCCTCCTTGTGGATGTCCCAGCGCGGAAAGTGTTCGAGCGGCGCGGCGTTCATGACGATCAGCGGCGGATGGATGATCGGCCCGGCATTCATCAGCGCGCCGGAGAGCGCATCGCCGCAGTCCTCGATGACATCGGGAAACGCGCGCCCGATGACAGCGAGCGCGTGGTCCTTCAGCCGCAGCGGCAGCACGCCGATCGGCAGCCGCTTGGCGCGGATCGTGATCGCAACCTCATGCGGACCGTGCTTGCGCGTGAGCCACGGCAGGGTGCCGGTCTCGGCGAACGCCGCGTCGGCGCGGTTGCCGGCATCGCGCATCGCCTTGGCGAAAATATAGGTGCCGAACGTGCCCGGCGGCAGGAACACGACCTGTCCGTCTTTCAGATGCGGCGCCAGGGTGCGCGCGATATCGTGCTGCGCGGTCGCGGGCACCGGGCAGAGGATCAGTTCGGCACCGTCTACAGCCGCCGCAATGTCATTCGTGACGAGCGACAACTTCGCCTCATGCGGCCCGCGAAAATCCTTCACGGTGATCGTGCAGCCGGCGGCGTTGTGTGCATTGACGGCTTCGGCGTCGCGCCGCCACAGCCGCACGTCATGGCCGGCGAGTGTCATGTCGCCCGCCGCCGCGAACGAGCCGTTGCCGCCGCCGAGGACTGCGATGCGCATCAGGCGCGATCCCGTTCGCGCAGGCGAAAATGCTGCACCTTGCCCATGGCGTTACGCGGCAACGCCTCCACAAACACAAACTCGCGCGGCACCTTGAAGCGCGCGAGCTGCGTCAGCAGGTGCGCTTCGAGCGCGCGTGCGTCGATCGCGCAGCCCGCGCGCCGCACCACATAGGCGACCGGCACCTCCTGCCATTTCGGATCGGCGCGGCCGATCACGGCGGCTTCGGCCACATGCGGGTGCGCGACCAGCACGCGCTCGACTTCCGCCGGATAGATATTTTCCCCACCGGAAATGATCATGTTCTTCTTGCGGTCGTGGATGAAGAAATGCCCGTCGGCGTCGCGCGTGCCGATGTCGCCGGAATGATACCAGCCGTCGCGCAGCGTCTCGGCGGTCGCTGCCGCGTTGCCCCAGTATTCGAAGAACACGTTCGGCCCGCGCACCGCCACTTCGCCCGCAACACCGGCCGAAACCTCGTCGCCGGCGTCATCGACCACGCGCGCTTCGCACACGAGGCCGGGCAGGCCGGTCGAGCCCGCGCGCTGGTCCCCACCGGCGCGCGTATAGACCGCAACCGGGCAAGTTTCGGTCGAGCCATAGACTTGCAGCACGGGCACGCCGCGCGCCGTAAAGGCATCGACGAGGCCCTGCGGCACCTGCGTCGAGCCGGTGGTGAGCGCACGCAAACACGCCGGATCGGTCGCGGTCCAGCGCGGATGCTCGATCACTGCCTGCATGGTGGCGGGCACGAGCACGGTGAGCGTCGGGTTGTCCTTGGCTAAAGCCTCCAGCGTTGCATCCGGCGTGAAGCGCGGATGCAAAGTCACGGTCGCGCCAAGTTGCAGCGCAGGCGTGGTCTGGATGTTCAGCCCGCCGACATGGAACAGCGGCAGCACGGTGAGGATGTGGTCCGCCGCCGTCATGTCGTGCATGTGCTGGCTCATCACGGCGTTCCACACCAGCGCCTCCTGCCGCAGCACCGCGCCCTTTGGCCGCCCGGTGGTGCCGGACGTATAGACGATCAACAGTGGGCTTGAGAGATCGACATGCGGGTTGCGACGACCGTCGCCGCTACCCGAGCCGAGCAGATCATCGAATGAGGGTGCGAAGTCGAGGCCGACGATACGAACGTCCGGCAGCGCCTGCCGCAGTGGCTCGACGACACCTTCGAAGCCCTTCTCGACGACCAGCACCTTCACCGAAGCATCACTCAGAATGAACATCTGCTCCGGTGCCGCGAGCCGCCAGTTGAGCGGCACCAGCATCGCGCCGAGCCGCGCGCAGGCGTAGAGCAGCACCAGATAGTCGGGGTGATTGAGCGAGAGGATCGCGACGCGGTCGCCACGGCCGACGCCGAGTTCCGATTTCAGCGCCCGCGCCGTCGCGGCGATGCGTTGCGCGAACGCCGCATAGGTCAGCGTCGTACCGGCGAAATGGATCGCGGGCTTGTCGGGTGCGAAGGCGGCGTTGCGATCGATCAGGCCGGAGAGGTCCATGACCTCAGTCGTCCTTCTCGCCCGGCTCGTACAGCGTTTCCTTGCCGAGCCGGTCGATGCAAATCTCCGCCGTCCACGGCAGCATCAGCGAGCCGCAGCGGCTGTCGCGATAGATGCGCTCGAGCGGCAAGTTCTTCAGCATCGCCTGCCCGCCGCACGTTCGGATCGCTTTGGCGGCGAGCGCGTTCGCGTTTTCCATCACGGTATGCTGCGCCGCATAGGCGCGCAGCACCTGCTCCTTGGTGGGATTGGCGCGCGCCTCGCTCACCGCCTGGAACCAGAGCGCCTTGGTCTGCTCCAGCATCACGCGCATCTCGGCGACGGCGATCTGCTTGGTCGGGAACATGCGGCGCTTGACCGGCGGCGTGCCCGGCACCTCGCCGCGCAGATACGCGACGGTGAAATCGTAGGCCGCCTGTGCAAGGCCCATATAGGTCGGCGAGAGCGTGAGGAACATGTGCGGCCACGAGGTCGCGGCGCGGAAATAGACGCCGTGCGGCATCAGCAGTTCGCTCTCGGGCACGAACACGTCCTTCATCAGCAGTGTGCGCGAGACGGTGCCGCGCATGCCGAGCGGGTCCCAGTCGCCGACCACGCTGACGCCGGACGCATTCGCCGGGACCGCGAGATAGAGCGTGTTGCGGCGGCTCGCCTGCTCGCCTTCGCCCCGTTCGGTGCAGAGAATGCCGTAGTAGTCGGCAGCGCCGGACAGCGAGGCGAAAATCTTCTTGCCGCTGACCAGGAATCCGCCGTCAATCGGCTTTGCTTCGGTGCCGAAGGCCGCGGCGCCCGCCGCAGCCGCGCCGCCCTCGGAGAAGGGCTGCGAGTAGATCGCGCCGTTCTCGACGATGCGGCGATAGTGCGTGGGGCGGCGCGCGTTATGCGCGGCGCGGTCCTCTGTGCTCATTTCCAGATCGTCCGCGAGCGCGCCGGTCCACAAGGTCGAGCAGACATGCATGTTCCACGACAGCGCGGTCGCGCCGCAGTAACGGCCAAGCTCGGCGGCGGCGAGGCAATAGGTGCGGAACGACGCGCCGAACCCGCCGTGTTCCTTCGGCACGCAGATGCCGAGCAGGCCCTCGGGGTGCATGTCGTGGAAATTCTCGATCGGAAAGGTCGCATCGCGGTCGTGCTGCGCGGCGCGCGGCGCCAAGACGCGCGCGCCGAAGCGGCGCGCCTTGTCGATCAACGCGGCTTCCTCCTCGCCCAGGCGAAAGGCCGCGGGTGCGAAGATCGGCGCGTCGCGGTCAGCCGTATCGAGGACCGAATGGTTCATGTGAAATATGTATCAGGACTTCTCGCCGAGCGCATGAGCGAGAAAGTTGAAGATCGCGCCGTCGAAAGCCGCGGGCGCTTCCAGGTTCGGCATGTGGCCGAGGCCCGGACAGGCAGAGGTAGTACGCGCCGGGGATTTGCTTGGCCATCTTCTCGACCATCGGCGGCGGCGCGTTGCGGTCGAGTTCGGCGGCAAGGCACAGCACCGGCACCTTGAGGTTCGGCAGATTGGCGCGTTCGTCGAACGTCACGAGGCATTTCACCGCCGCCCGATAGGTCGCCTCGGGAACGGCGGCGTACTGTTCGACATAGAGCGCGCGTCCGGCCGGATCAGCGTTCGGCCCAAACATGTTGGCGGCGGACTGCGGCGCGATGTCCGCCATGCGGCGTCCGGCATCGAGCGGCGCGAGCCTGTCAGCCACGAACTTCTTCTGGAAGTCGCCGGCCGGATTGCCGAAGGCGGGTGAGGTGCAGGAGAGCACGGCCGCCGCATAGTCCAGCCGCGCGCGCCGCAGCATGGTCTGCACCACCATGCCGCCCATCGAGTGCCCGACCAGCACGGGCTGCTCCAGCCCGGACTCGCCGATCGCGAATTCGACATCCTCGGCCAGCGCCTCGAAGCTCAATGCTTCGACCGGCTCGCGCGTGCCATAGCCCATCAGGTCGAGCGCGACCGGCTGATAGCCGGCGGCTCGCGAAGCTTGCCATCTGCGGCGCAAACGAGCGCGCGCCGCCGCCGATGCCGTGCAGGAAAACAACCGGGATCATAGCGGATTGTCCTTCGCGGCCGGCGCCGCTGGCTCGCCCAGTGTCTGCATCAACCGATTCGCCCAGGCGAACATCGCGACCGCATGGGTGAGATCGAGGATTTCGAGATCGGTCAGCCCTTCCGCGCGCAGCGGCGCGGCGTCGGCCGGATCGACCGACGCTGGATCGCGCGAAAGCTTCGCCGAATAATCGAGGATCGCCTTGCGGCGCGGATCGAGCGCTGCGTCCACGCCATCGCGTTGGATCCGCTCCATCACCTCCGGCTCCTTGGTGAGCTGGGTGAAGCGCAGCGCGTGCACCGACGCGCAATAGGCGCAGCCGTTGATGCGCGATGCCGCGACCGCGCCAAGCTCGCGGTCGGCGCGCGGCAGCCCCTTGGCGCCGAACATGATGCCGTTATAGAGCGGCGAGCGTTCGGAGAGCGCCTCCGGATCGTGCGCCAGCACCAGCGAATAGGCGCCGACCGCGCGGTTCGAGGGCGTGACCTTCAGCGCGACGAGCTGCGCTTCGGTCGCGGCATTGAGATCGAGCGGCGCGACCCAGGGCCGCCATTCCAGTTCGCCGTGGGTAAAGTCGCGCATCGGCTTGCTCATGCGGCACCTTTGAGCATGCGCAGCCCCGCGAGCACGCGCGACTGGAAATTCACGTAGGCGATAAGCTGCGACAGCGACACGACCGCGTGCGACGAGAGCCCCGCCGCCAACAGATTGTCGATGTCCTTGCGCTCGGCGCTGCCCGGTCCGCGCGTGACCAGATCGACCTGCGCGAGGATTGCGTCCCAGCGCACCTCGGTCATCTCGGCTTTGCCCTCGACAGTTTTGGCGAGCGCGCCGGACGGGTCGAGCGCGGCGAGCCGCGCGCGGTAATGGGTCCCGAGGGCTTCGTCGCGCAGCAGGGTCGCAACGCGCAGTGCCGCCGCCGCACGCTCGGCGCGCGTCAGGCCTCCGTCATCCGCAGGCGAGAAAATCACGTCGTCGCTTCCCTGCAGGTGTTTCACCACATCCGGACGCTGACGCCGCAGCTCGGCAAGCGGCGAGGCAGGTGGAAGGCCCGCGAGATAATCCATGACATCGACATCGCTCATGTCACTTTGCCCCGACCTGTTGGTCGGCGAGGAACGGTGTCACGTCCTCGCTCAATGTGTATTCGTCGCCGCGCAGCTCCGGATTGCTCCATCCGACCATGCGATGCCGGATTTTCTCATAATCTTCCGCAAGCAGCGCGCTCGCAACGCCGTTCGCGACGCGCGTTGCGCCGATGCTGATGCCGGGAACGTCACCAGAGATCTGGCCGTGGCTCATCGTCGCTGCGAAGTTGAAGCAGTGCACGCGCGCGACCCACGGTGCGGCGCCGGGTTGCCGTTCCAGGAACTCGAACGCGGGGCCGAGATAAGGATGCTCGGCCTGCACATAGTCAGTGTGGCCCTGCGGCGTGAAGCGCTCGCGCCAGAGAACGACGTGCGGCTTCAATGCGGCGAGCTCCGGCCGCTGCGACCAGTCGACGCCGAGGCCGGTCGCCAGGATGAGGAAGTCGAAGGCGAGCTTGCCGCGCGTCGTGTTGAGAAGCACGCGGCCGTTCTCGATCGCGGCGCCGAGCGGAACGCAGTTCGCGAAGATCGAGAAGTTGTCGTGGCGCGTGCAGCGCAGCGTCGAGCCGCGCGGCGGCGGCACGCCCTGCTCGTCGATGTAGTTCACGATCGACCATTTCTGCTGATCGGTGAAGGTGTGGAAGCCTTCCCAGAAGGCCACGCTGCCGATGCCCATGCTCTTGTTGATGCGCGGCAGGTCGTGCCGGCGCGCCAGCATGGCGACGCGCGCCGCGCCGTGTTCGAGCGCCTCGGCCGAGCTGTCGACCGCCGTCGAGCCGCCGCCGATCACGCCGACGGTCTTGCCGCGCAGCGCGCCGAAATCGATGTCGTCGCTCGAATGCGCGACAAAACGCCGATCGAGCCCGCGGAATAGCGGGGGAGTGTACGGCCCGCCGAGACCCTCGCGCCCGTTCGCCAGCACGACGCGGCGGGCCGCGACCTTGCGGGTGCCGGAGGGCGAGCGCAGCGTCAGCACGACGAAGTCGCCGGCGCCGCCGAGATCGATCAGCTCGGTCTCGTTCTCGATCGGGACGTCAATCATGCGCCGGTACCAGCGCAGATAGTCCATCCATTGCAGGCGCGGGATCCGGTGCAGCTCTGCCCATTCGGCCGCGCCGAACTGCGCCTCGAACCAGGCGCGGAACGTCAGATTGGAAAAACCGAACGCCGGCCCGGTCAGTTCCGGCGGCGAGCGCAGCGTCTCCATGCGCGCCCAGGTCGCCCACGGCCCCTCGAAGCCCTCCGCGCGAGCGGTCGAACACTCTCAGCGATCGCACCGCAAGGCATTTGAGCGCAAACCCGGCTGCAAGCCCCGCCATTCCCGCGCCGACGACGGCGACGTCGAGCACCGGCCCGTGCTTGGGGTGAATCTGCGGCTCCAACCAGTCCTTGGCGGGCGGCAACGTCAGCAATTCCAGGTCGCGCCGAAAGCGCGCCTCAAGCGCCGCAAGGGAAGAATCGGGCTTGAACTCTGGCGTCATAAGGCGATTGTGGCATCGGGATTCGGGGTCGGCTACGCTTATCCCGGCAGGGGCCTTGATGAAATACTCCGCCTTTTCGCTGCTGAAGGAAGCTTTTCGCGGGCATGCGGGCTGGACCCCGGCATGGCGCAAGGCGGAGCCGAAATCCGAATACGACGTGGTGATCGTCGGCGGCGGCGGGCACGGGCTTGCCACCGCGTACTATCTGGCGAAGGTCCACGGCATCGCCAATGTGGCAGTGCTGGAGAAAGGCTACATCGGCTCCGGCAATGCGGGCCGCAACACCACCATCATCCGCTCGAACTACCTGCTGCCCGGCAACGAGCCGTTCTACGAATGGTCGATGAAGCTGTGGGAAGGGCTGGAGCAGGATTTCAACTACAATGCGATGGTGAGCCAGCGCGGTGTGCTGAACCTCTATCACTCCGACGCGCAGCGCGACGCCTCCGCACGCCGCGGCAACGCGATGCGGCTGCACGGCGTCGATGCCGAATTGCTCGATCGTGACGGCGTGCGCCGCATGGTGCCGTTTCTCGATTACGACAACGCGCGCTTCCCGATCCATGGCGGGCTGTTGCAGCGGCGTGGCGGCACGGCACGGCACGACGCGGTGGTGTGGGGCTACGCGCGCGGCGCGGACATGCGCGGCGTCGACATCATCGAGAATTGCGAGGTCACGGGCTTCACCATCAGGGACGGCCAGGTGACCGGCCTCGACACGACGCGAGGGAGCATCAAGGCGAAGAAGATAGGCCTCGCGGTCGCGGGAAACACCTCGCGCGTCGGCGGGCTCGCGGGCTTAAGGCTGCCGATCGAAAGCCATGTGCTGCAGGCCTTCGTGTCGGAGGGCATCAAGCCGGCGATCGATCAGGTGGTCACCTTCGGCGCCGGGCACTTCTACATCAGCCAGTCGGACAAGGGCGGGCTCGTGTTCGGCGGCGACATCGACGGCTACAACTCCTACGCATGGCGCGGCAATCTGCCAGTCGTCGAGGACGTGATGGAAGCCGGCATGGCGATGTGGCCCGGGCTCGGGCGTATCCGCATGCTGCGCCAGTGGGGCGGGCTGATGGACATGTCGATGGACGGCTCTCCGATCATCGATCGCACGCCCGTCGAGGGGCTCTATCTCAATTGCGGCTGGTGCTACGGCGGCTTCAAGGCGA
Organism: uncultured Alphaproteobacteria bacterium; assembly: GCA_963800695.1. Classification (GTDB taxonomy): domain Bacteria; phylum Pseudomonadota; class Alphaproteobacteria; order Rhizobiales; family Xanthobacteraceae; genus PALSA-894. Next base: position 131,792 of record CAWDCA010000023.1, read on the forward strand.
CGCCCGCGTCCGGCTGGTGCTTCGCGCACCTGATCGCGCGCGACGAGCCCCATGAGGTTGCCGCCGCGTTGCGGCTCGACCGTACCGCCACCGGCGCGCTGATCGACGAGCGCGGCGCTGGCGCCCAGCCGAATTTGCATTGAGGGCCAGCGTTGCGCATTCCCTGTCCCTATTGCGGCCCGCGCGGAAACGACGAGTTCACGTATCTCGGCGATGCGACGGTGCGGCGGCCCGATCCGGCAGCGCCCGACGCTGCGCAGTCGTTTCATGATTACGTCTATCTGCGCGACAATCCTTCCGGCATTCACCAGGAGCTTTGGTATCACGGCGGCGGATGCCACGCGTGGCTGGTGGTGACGCGCAACACGCGCACGCATGACATCAGCGACGTGACGTTCGCGGCTGGAGGCAAGCCGTGAACGCGCCGCATCGTCTCGCGCAGGGCGGATTGATCGACCGCGCGCAGCCGCTGTCGTTCACCTTCGATGGGCAGGCCTATTCGGGTTTTGCCGGCGACACGCTCGCCTCCGCGCTGGTGGCCAGTGGCGTCAAGCTGGTCGGGCGTTCGTTCAAATATCACCGCCCGCGCGGCATTCTCACCGCCGGTTCCGACGAGCCGAACGCGCTGGTGGAACTGCGCACCGGCGCCCGGCGCGAACCGAACACGCGCGCGACCACCGCGGAGCTTTACGATGGCCTGATTGCCGCGAGCCAGAACCGGTGGCCGTCGCTCGCCTTCGACATCGGTGCGGTGAATGACCGGCTCTCGCGCTTCCTTGTTGCGGGCTTCTACTACAAGACTTTCATGTGGCCGGCGAAGTTCTGGGAACTGCTGTACGAGCCGCTGATCCGCCGTGCCGCCGGTCTCGGCCGCGCGGCGCTCGCCGAAGATCCGGATCATTACGAGAAGGCGTTCGCGCATTGCGACGTGCTGGTGATCGGCGGTGGGCCCGCGGGCCTGATGGCGGCGCTCGCGGCCGGCCGCGCGGGCGCGCGTGTCATCCTGGCGGACGAGGACTTCTCCCTCGGCGGGCGGCTGCTCGCCGAACGCCACGAGATCGACGGCAAGCCGGGTACCGAATGGGTCGCCGAAATCGAGGCGGAACTGGCGTCTCTGCCCGACGTGCGGATCATGCGCCGCACCGCGGTGACTGGCGTGTTCGATCACGGGCAGTACGGCGCGGTCGAGCGCGTCAACGATCACCTGCCCGTGCCGCCGGAGTACGAGCCGCGCCAGCGCAGCTGGAAGATCGTGGCCAGGCGCGCCGTGCTGGCGGCGGGCGCCCTCGAACGCGGAATCGCATTCGGCAACAATGACCGGCCGGGCGTGATGCTGGCGGGTGCGGCGCGAAGCTACATCAATCGCTACGCCGCAGTGCCGGGCAAACGCATCGCGGTGTTCACCAACAACGACGATGGCTGGCGTACCGCCGCGAACGCCCATGCGGCCGGCATCGAAGTCGCTGCGGTGATCGACTCGCGTGCCGAGCCGCCCGCCCAGTTCGCCGCGCTCGGGATCAGAGTGATGACCGGCGCACAGGTGTCGCATGTGCACGGCGGGCAGGGCGTGAAGGCGATCGATGTGGTCGACGCGCAAGGGGGCGTCACCAAGATCGACTGCGACGCTCTGGCGGTCGCCGGCGGATGGAATCCCGCCGTGCATCTCACCTGTCATCTCGGCGGCAAGCCGGTGTGGAACGAGCCGCTCGCGGCGTTCATACCCGGTGCCGTGCCGCCCGGCATGCACGTGGCGGGCGCAGCCAACGGGGCGCTCACGCTCGCCGAATGCCTGCATGCGGGCGTTGCGGCCGGCGCGATGGCGGCGGTCGAATGCGGCTTCCCGATTGCGTCGATCATGGTGCCGAGCGCGCAGGACGAAGCCTCCGGCATCACGCCGCTGTGGCACGTGAAGGAAAGCCGCGCGAAGTCGTTCGTCGATTTCCAGAACGACGTCACTATCAAGGACATCGCGCTCGCGAACCAGGAAGGCTTCTCATCGGTCGAGCACCTGAAGCGCTACACGACGCTCGGCATGGCAACCGATCAGGGCAAGGTCGCGAACGTGACCGGTCTCGCGATCCTCGCTGACGTCTCCGGCCGTGCGATTGCCGAGGTCGGCACCACGACCTATCGGCCGCCTTACGTGCCGGTGAGTTTCGGCGCGATGAGCGGGCATCATCGGGGCAAGGATTTCCGCCCGACGCGCTTGCCGCCGTCGCATCGATGGGCCACCGAGCAGGGCGCGGTGTTCGTCGAGACCGGCGCCTGGCTGCGCGCGCAGTATTACCCGCGCGCCAGCGAGAAGGACTGGCTCGAAACCGTCAACCGCGAAGTGGCGGCGACACGCGCGAGCGTCGGTGTGTGCGATGTCTCGACGCTCGGCAAGATCGAGATCGAGGGTGCCGACGCTGCGGTCTTTCTCGACCGCGTCTACACCAACACGTTCTCGACGCTCCCCGTCGGCAAGGCGCGCTACGGCTTGATGCTGCGCGAGGATGGCTTTGTGATGGATGACGGCACGACGTCGCGGCTTGCGCCCGAGCGTTTCTTCATGACCACGACCACCGCGCAGGCGGGCCGCGTGATGCAGCATCTGGAATTCTGCCATCAGGTGCTGTGGCCCGAGCTTGACGTGCAGATGGTGTCGGTGTCGGAGCAGTGGGCGCAGTTCTCCATCGCGGGGCCGCGCTCGCGCGACGTGCTGCGCAAGCTTGTCGATGAGAAACACGATCTCGGCGACAAGGCATTTCCGTATCTCGCCGCCAAGGAGATTGCGGTTGGCGGCGTTCCGGCGCGGTTGTTTCGTCTCTCGTTCTCGGGCGAGATGGCCTACGAGGTGGCTGTTCCGGCTCGCTACGGCGATGGCGCGATCCGCGCCATCATGGCGGCGGGCGAGGAGTTTTCCATCACGCCCTATGGCACTGAGGCGCTCGGCGTCATGCGCATCGAGAAAGGTCACGTCGCCGGCAACGAGATCAACGGACAACTCACCGCGCGCGATCTCGGCCTCGGCCGCATGATGTCGAAAAAGAAGGACTACATCGGCCGCGTGATGGCGCAGCGCCCCGCGCTGCTCGAGGCGAACCGGCCGGCGCTCGCCGGTTTCAAACCTACCGATCGCAAGGCGCGGCTACGCGCGGGCGCGCATTTCCTGTCCGCCGGCGCCGCGGCGAGCGCGGGCAATGACGAAGGCTACATGACCTCGGTCGCGTTCTCGCCGATGCTCGGACACTGGATCGGCCTTGGCGTACTCAAAGGCGGGCCGGAACGGATCGGGCAGCGCGTGCGCGCCTACGATCCGGTGCGCAACGGTGACGTCGAGGTGGAGATCTGCAATCCGGTGTTCTTCGACGCGGAAGGAGCGCGGCTCAATGGTTAGCCTCGCCGGACTGGAGCGCTCCGCGCTGCATGGCCTCGGCGTCACGGGCCATTACGGCCGTGCCGGAACGACCGGCGTCGTGATCGAGGAACGCACCGACCTCGCGCTCGCGAGCATCATCGGCAAGCGCGGCAAGCGCTTCGCGCTCGTCAACGCCGTCAACACGGCGTTCGGCGTTGCGCTCCCCGACGGCCCGCGTCGCGCGACGCGCGGCAGCGTCACCTTCGCGGGCACCGGCCCGGATCAATGGATCGCGAGCGCCGAAGGGTCGGAAGCGCCCGGTTTCGCCGCCAAGGTGCGCGCGCGCATTGGGCCGTTCGCGGCGGTATCGGACCAATCCGACGCGCGGCTGGTGCTGCTGCTGCGCGGGTCGAACGTGCGCGATGTGCTGGCCAAAGGCTTGGCGGTGGACCTGCATCCCAAGGCGTTCAAGGCGGGCGATGTGGCCACCACGCTCGTTGCTTACATCGGCGTCCAAATCGATATGCTGGACGATGCGCCGACCTTTCAGCTCAGCGTCCCGCGCAGCATGGCGGGCAGCTTCTGGTCGTGGCTGACCGCATCGGCCGCCGAGTTCGGTTACGACGTCATCACGCGCTAGGAGCGTTCCTTGTCTCATCCGCTCGACGCATTGTTCCGCCCCGCCAGCGTCGCGATCATCGGCGCGTCGAGCGATGCGAACCGGATCGGCGGCCGGCCGGTGCGCTTTTCCAAGCGCGCCTTCAAGGGCGCGATCCTGCCGATCAATCCGAATCAGAAAGAGATACAGGGACTGCCGGCGTTTGCGTCGATCAGAGACGTGCCAGGTCCGGTCGACCAGGCGATTATTGCGGTGCCCGCAAAGGCGGCCGTGCAGGCGGTCGATGACTGCATCGCGAAGGGTGTGAAGGCCATCGTGATGTTTTCCTCCGGATTCGCCGAGACCGGCACCGAAGGCCGTGCCATGCAGGTTGAGCTTGCACGCCGTTGCGCCGCGGGCGGCGTAAAGCTGCTCGGACCCAATAGTTTGGGAATGTTCAACGTCGAGGCCGGGCTCTATTCGACCTTCTCGTCCTATTTCGATCCCGCGTGGCCGCGCTTGGGGCCGGTCGGCATCGTGAGCCAGAGCGGTGCCTTCGGCACTTATTTCCTTGCGCTCGCAATCGAGCGCGGCCTCGGTTTCTCGCATTTCGCCGCGACCGGCAATGAAGCCGACATCGATGTCGCCGAATGCGTCGAGTGGCTCGCCGACGATCCGGCGACCGGCGTCATCATGATCTATCTGGAGGGCTGCCGCGACGGCGCACGCCTGCGCTTAGCGCTCGCGCGCGCGGCGGCGAACCACAAGCCGGTCATCGCCATGAAGGTCGGCGTCTCGGACCAGGGCATTGCGGCGGTCGCCTCGCACACCGGCACGCTTGTCGGCTCGGATGCGGTGTTCGATGCGGTGTTCCGCGAAAACAACGTGCATCGCGCCCGCACGCTCGATGAGCTGGTCGATGTCGCCTATGCGTGCTCGGGCGGCGTGTTTCCGAAATCGCCGCGGGTCGGTGTGGTGACGATATCGGGAGGCGTCGGCATCCAGATGGCGGACGCGGCGGCCGAGCTCGGCCTCGAATTGCCGCGCATGCCGGATACGGCGCAGCAAAAAGTGCTTGCGATGGTGCCGTTCGCCGGCCCGGCCAATCCTGTGGATGCCACCGCGCAGGTGATCAACGACTGGTCGATGTTCACCACCATTCTGAGCATCGTGGCGGACGAGGGCAATGTCGACAGCGTGATCAGCTTTCTGGCGCATACCGGCACGTCGCCGGGCGTGATGACGAAACTCAAGCCCGCGCTGCAGGAGGTGAGGGCACGCTTCCCGGACCGCGTGTTCATGCTGTGCGCACGCCTGCCGCGCGACATGGCGGATGAGTTCTTTGGAATAGGATTCCTGACATTCGAGGACCCGACGCGGGCCATCGCGGCGGTCGCGGCGCTCGCAAGGCTGGCAAAAGGGTACGCGAAGCCACGCTCCGAACATCAGGAACTCAAGATCGCGCCGCCAGTTCCAGCAGGACCGATCAATGAGGCGGAGGCGAAGCGGATATTGTCCGAAGCCGGCGTGTCGTTCGCGCCGGAACGCGTCGCACGCACGCGCGAGGAAGCCCTTGCGGCGGCGAAAGAGATTGGATTTCCGGCCGTGCTCAAGATTTTGTCTGCGGATATCGCGCACAAGTCGGAAGCGGGCGGTGTCGTGCTCGGCTTGCGCAACGCGGATGAAGTCGCTGGCGCCCACGACATCATGATGGCCACGGTCGCGAAGCGCGAACCGAATGCCCGCATCGACGGCGTGCTGGTTGCGCGCATGATCGAGGGCGTCGAGACCGTCATTGGCGTCAAGCGCGATGCCGTGTTCGGGCCGGTGGTGATGTTCGGGCTTGGCGGCGTCTATGTGGAAGTGCTGAAGGACGTCACCCTGCGGCTGGCGCCGGTCGATCGCGCGGCCGCGCTGGAAATGATTCGTGATATCAAGGGCTTTCCGCTGCTCGCCGGTGCGCGCGGGCGCCCTCCCGCCGATCTCGATGCACTGGCGGATGCACTGGTGGCGATGTCGCGCTTCGGCGCCACGCATCCCGAGGTCGCCAGCGTGGAGATCAACCCGTTCATCGCAATGCCCAAAGGTGGCGTGGCGGTCGATGCGCTGATCCTGACGGATGCGGGAGGAACTCATGGATCTTGAGACGGTACGCCTCGAGGTCGCCGATTTCATCGCGACGGTCACCATCGACCGTCCTCCAGTCAACGCGCAGAACAGACAAGCGCGCGAGGAATTGATGCGCGTGTTCGACGAGATCAGCGCGCGCGACGACGTCCGTGTCGCGATCCTCACGGCCAGCGGCAAGCTTTTTTCCGCCGGCGCCGACGTGAAGGAGCGGGTCGGAATCGCCCAGGAGCCCGCCGACTACATCCGCAACAACCGGCTGGTGAGGGAATATTTCTACGCGGTGTCGGACTGCACCAAACCGGTGATCTGTGCTGTCAATGGCGGCGCGTTCGGCGCGGGCTTCGCGCTGATGCTCGCCTGCGACATCATGATTGCATCCGAGGATTCCTATTTCGTCATCTCCGAACTCGATGTTGGCCTCGCGGGCGGTGCCCGCTTTCTGATGAATCATTTCGGCAAGTCGATGGCGCGGTACATCTACTTCACGGGCCGGCGCATCCCTGCGGCGGAGCTTTACCGGCTCGGCGTGATCTCGGCCTGCGTGCCGCGTGAGAAGCTGATGGTTGAGGCCATGCAAATCGCGCGCGAGATCGCGGCGAAAAGCCCGGTCGCGGTGCGCGAGGTCAAGCGTGCCTTCAACGTGATCGAGGAAATGCCGACGCGGGACGGCTACCGGTTCGAGCAAACGGTCACGGTCGCGCTGTCGCACACCGAGGACGCCAAGGAAGCGCAGCGCGCGTTCGTCGAAAAGCGCAAGCCGGTGTTCAAGGGGAAGTAGGCTGCGGCCTACTTCAGGGCCTCGCGGAAGAACGGCCCGATGATCCCGGCGACCTCGTCCGGCATCTCGAAGAACATCATGTGTGGCCCGTTGGGAAGCACCGCATAACGTGAACCGGAGATCGCGTCGGCCATGGCCTTGACGACCGGCGGCGGCGTCGACCGGTCGTCACCACCGGCAAGACACAGCACAGGCATCGGTAGCGACGGCAGCTTCGGCGCGGTGTCGACGTTCGCCATCGCGGTGAAGGCGTCGCACCAGCAGCGAATGTCGTTGGCGAGCAGCCGCGCGCGCACGGGCGCGTCGCCGCCTTTCCGGCGGAACGGCTCGTTGAACCACCTCTCCATCGTCACATCGAGGATCGGCGCCATGCCGTCGCGCCTTGCGTCCTCCGCGCGCCCCATCAGGGCCGCGTAACTCTCTTTCGTCTGCTGGTGATTGATGTTCGCGAACACCGCCGCGCGAACATCCTGCGGGTACTTCACGGCAAGCGCCTGAGCGACCAGGCCGCCCATCGCGAAACCCGCAACCGCGCAGGGGGCGAATTTCAGTTTCGTCAGCAGCGCGTGCACGTCCTCGGCATACTCCGAAACGCTGGCGGCCGGCACGTAAGGCGACTTGCCGTGGCCGCGCATGTCGGCGGTCAGCACCGTGAAGTCCTTCGCCAGGATCGCGGCGAGCGGTGCGAGGAATGTCAAACCCATACCCACCGCATGCAGCAAAAGCACATGCGGGCCGCTGCCGGCGATGCGGTGATTGAGTTCTACAGTCATGAGCAAAGCGCGATGGCCGGATGCGCCCGGCCATCGCCTGCTGACAAAGCTCAACTCGTCTTCGGCCACCTTGCCTTCGCGGTCGCGCGATCGGTCGGGAAGACCGTCATGGGCTTGCCGTCCTGCCACTGCACGATGCAGACCGGCGCGCCGACGCGGCGGCCCGTGTCGTCGAACTTCACGCCACCCGGGAAGGTGTCGGCCGCGCGACCGGTCTTGAGGTCGAGCTTCCTGATCTCCTCGTTCACCTTCATCCTGTCGGCGACGCCGGCCTTCTCGAGTGCTTCCTTGAGAATCCAGGTGTGGCCATAGCCCGCAAGGCCGTCCTGTGTGATCCACGGCTCTCCCGAGTGCTTCTTGAACAGCGCCTCGATTTCTTCGTGTCCCTTCATGCCCCAGTTGGCGACGATGAACATCAGGCCCTCGATCACGTCGGCCGGCACGTTCTTGAGCACTTCCGGTGCGCCCATGTGCGCGCCGTTCGCGATGATCGGGATCGCGCCCTTGCCGAGGCGGAATTCGTTCAGCTTCTCCAGCCCGAGCTTCACGTCAGAGATCGTCGTGGTGACGTAGATGAGAAATTCGGGCCGGGTCGAGCGCACCTTCTGCATCAGCGGCGTCGCGTCGGAGAGCGGCGGCGTGAAGGTCTCGTTCATCAGGAGCTTGATGCCGAGCTTTTCCAGTCCGCCTTCGCGCATCGGTTTGAGGAACGCGACTGGCGACGCCGTGTTGTCCCCGATGATGCCCGCGGACGCAGGGGCCTTTCCGGTCGCTGCCTTGGCGAGTTCGATGATCGTCGGGAGCGAGGCTTCCGGCTGGAGCCCGGCGGGCATCGAGCTTTGGTAGACGTATTTGAAGCCGCGGCCGGTGATCGAGTCTGCATAGGAGAGCGTCAGCCACGGGATCTGCGCGCGTTCCGTCACCTCGGTCACGGCGAGCGTGAAAGTGGAAAGCCATGCGCCCATGCCGCCGACGACATCCGGCTCCTGCGCGACGAGACGCTGCGCGGCGTTCTTCGCCTTCTCGGCGTTGTCGCCCGCATCGATCTGCACCAGTTCGAGCTTCGCGCCGCCCATCGACTTGATGCCGCCGGTGGAATTGATCTCGTTGACGGCGGTTTCGGCGCCCCATTTCACCAGCGTTCCCTGACGTGCCCAGGGACCGGAGAGCGGCGCGATGACGGCGATTTTCACGGGCTTCGGCTGTGCGCGCAGCGTCTTCCACGGGATCGTCGTGGTGGCGAGCGTGGCGGCACCGAGCGCGCCTTGCTTTAGGATTGTACGTCTTGTCGTCATGACTTCCTCCACTGTTCCTTGTTTGTCGTTCTACTCCGGCGCCGTTCACTGCGCCGCATTTCCATCGACTACATTCCCAGATAGGCCCGGCGCACGCGCTCATCCGACATCAGTGTCTGGTGCGTGCCTTCCATGGCGACGCGGCCGGTCTCCAGCACATAGCCGCGATCGCAGGTTTCCAGCGCCTCGGCGACGCGCTGCTCCACCAGCAGGATCGTGACGCCGTGCTGCGTGTGGATCTGGTGGATACGCTCGAAGATCGCGTCGACGATCGCGGGTGCGAGGCCCATCGAGGGCTCGTCGAGCATCAGCAACTCCGGCGCCGACGCGAGCCCGCGCCCGATCGCCAGCATCTGCTGCTCGCCGCCGGACAGCGTGCCGGCGAGCTGATCGCGCCGCTCCGCCAGAATGGGAAATAGCTCGAGGATCATCAGGGAGCGACTCGCTCCAGCGCGCCTGACCCTTGCGGGTGTAGGCGCCCATTTCGAGATTCTCCCTCACCGTCATGGAGGCGAACACCTGACGTCCCTCGGGCACATGCGCGATGCCAAGCTGCGCGCGCTCGGCCGGTGCCACCGCGAGCAGGTCCTTTCCATTATAGGTGATCTCGCCGGCGGTGGGCGTGACCACGCCGGAGATGGTCTTGAACAGCGTGGTCTTGCCCGCGCCGTTCGGACCGACGACCGCCACGAATTGGCCGCGCTCGACGTCAAGCGACACGCCCGAGAGCGCGCGCAAACCGCCGTAGGCGACATCAAGCGACCTGATCTTGAGCACGGTCCATCCATTTCTTGCCGAGATAGGCTTCGATCACGGCGCGGTCCTTCACGACGGCGGCCGGCGTTCCGCTCGCGATCAGCCGCCCGTGGTCAAGCACGCTGAAATGATCGGCGAGCTTCACCATGGCGTGCATGGTGTGTTCGATGATCACGATGGTGACACCCTCGCGGTTCACCTGCCGGATGATCGGGAGGATGTCTTCGAGCTCGTCGTGGCCGAGGCCGGCGAGCGTTTCGTCGAGCAGCAGCAGTTTCGGGCGCGGTGCGAGCGCGCGGGCAAGCTCCATCAGCCGAAGCTGCTTGGTGGTCAGCCTGCCGGCCAGCATGTGCGCCTGCGCATCCGCCATGCCGACGCGCGCCAGCGCCTCGTAAGCGAGCCGCTCGGCCTCGTCGTCGGTCTTCGAGCCGACGAACGCGCCGATCACGACGTTCTCCAGCACGGTCATGCGCGGAAACGCGCGCACCACCTGGAATGTTCGGCCGATGCCGCGCGCGCAGACCTGGTGCGGCTTCAGACCGCCGATCTCCTGACCGGCAAAGCGCATCGTGCCCTGATCGGCCGCGAGGAAGCCGTTGAGCACGTTGAACAACGTGGTCTTGCCGGCGCCGTTCGGCCCGATGATTCCGTAGATCATCCCTTCCGGGACGCTCAGCGTTACTTCGTCCACGGCCTTGAGGCCGCCGAAGGCGCGCGACACGTTCTTCAGTTCGAGAATCGGCGCACCGAATGGGCGACGCGCGGGCGCCACTTCGGGCGCGGTCGAAATTGTCTCGGCGCGGCTTTCGGCAGGTGCAGGAGCCTGACGCCGCGCGACCAGCTTGTCGCGCACTTTCCAGTAGATGCCGTCAGGCGCGACCAGGATGATAACGATGATCGCGACCCCGTACACCACGCCCTGAATGCCCGGCAGGATGTGGCCGAGTTCGGCGTGCAAGGTCTCGGCAAGCGGGATCAGGATCGCGGAGCCGATCACCGGTCCCCAGAAAATGCCGACGCCGCCGAACAATGCGACGATCAGCGCCTGCGCCGAGGTGAGTGCGCCGAACACGGTCTGCGGGGTTACCACCAGAAGAATGATCGCGTAAATGCCGCCGGCCATCGCGGCCATCGCGGCCGAAAGCATCATGGCGTACATGCGCCAGCGCGCCGCATTGATGCCGGCGGCCTCCGCGGCCGGGAGGTTCTGTTTGATGGCGAGCAGCGAGCGGCCGAAGCGCGAGCGCTCGACATGCATCGAGACGATCATGCAGGCCACCATGGCGATCATCGAGATCACCATGTAGGTCCGCTGGTCGCTGAACTGCATGTAGGCGGCCGGATTCTCGCGCTTCATCGGGAGCGAGACTTCCTGATAGCCGAGCCACTCGAACACGTAGAGCATGGCGAGCGGGTAGGCGAGCATTGCAAGCGCGAAGTAATGTCCGCGCAGCCGAAACGTCGGAATGCCGATCAGAACGCCCGCGATCACGCCGACAACGACGCCGAGTGGAATGCCGAGCCACGGCGTGATGCCGAATTTCACGAACGCGATGGTCACCGTATAGGCGCCGAGCCCGAAGAAGGCGGCGTGGCCGAACGAGATCATGCCGCTGTAGCCCGACAGCATGTTCCAGCCGAGCCCCAGGGTGGCCCAGATGAGCACCAGCGTCATCATGAGCTGGTAGTAGGAGTTTTGCACCGCAAAGCCGAGCGCGAGATACGCCACCGCGAAGATCGCGATCGCGGCGTATTGCCGAAGATACGCGCGCCGCTTGCTCATCACGTGCGCTCCCAGACGCGGCCGAACATGCCCTGCGGCCGGAAGAACACGATGATGAGGAAGACGACGAAGATCGCGGTGTTCTGCAATTGATACGGCAGGATCAGCGTCGACATCTGCTGCACGAGCCCGATGGTGAGCCCGCCCCAGAACGCGCCGAGGATCGACCCCATGCCACCGAGCACCACGCCCGCATACATCACGATGACGAAGTCAAAGCCGATGTAGGGTTGGAACGACTGCGACATCGCGAACAGTCCGCCGGCAACTGCCGTGATCCCGACGCCGAGGCCGAAGGCGAGGCGATGGGCGCCGTCGACGTCGATGCCGACATAAGCCGCCGCAATCGGATTGTCGGCCGCGGCGCGCAGCGCCTTGCCGAGATTGGTGCGGGTCAGAAACAGATAGAGGCCGATCGCGCAGATGACCGCGATGATGAAGCCGATCGCGCGCGCCTGATTGAGGAAGACCGGCCCGATTTCCCACGACTCGCGCGACAGCGGCGTCTGCACCGAAACCGGCGTCGAGCCGAACAGGATCAGGCCGCCGTTCGCCAGCACCAGCGCGATGCCGAGCGTCAGGATAATCTGCGAGTAATGGCCTTCGGCTTCGGACGAGATGACGCGCGCGCCGGTGACGCGTGCGATCAGGAATTTGTGCAGCAGCCAGCCGATGACGAACACGATCGGCCCTGCGAGCAGCGCTCCGACAACCGGTCCAACAAAGGGGCCGAGGAACGCGAGCGTGCCGAAACCCGTCACCAAATAAAACGCCGCGTACATTCCAAGCATCATGAAGTCGCCGTGCGCGAAATTGACCACGCGCATGACGCCGAAGATGATGCCGAGCCCGACGCACATCAGCCCATAGGTCCCGCCGACCAGCAGGCCGGCAGCCATGGCCTGCAGGAAATCGACGACGCGCCAATACAGGTCGTCCATTCGTCACCTTGTCCTTGGGAGCCGGACGGCCTCTTGCGGGTCGTTGCGGCAAAGATGCGCTTCGTTGCGGCGGGACGTGAACCAAGTGTATGCGCAAGCGTGGCGGGACAGATAGTGGCAAAGTTTCGCGGTTGCGGTCGAGAGTTTGCCTGGCGCATAGTGGGCGGACGCCCCAACAGGAGCCGCTCATGACCGCTCTCACCTCCGACATCGCGAAATTCGTCGCCTCGATCAGTGCGAGCGCAGTGCCGGAACGCTGCAATTTCGGCGCGCGCATCGGCATGCTCGACTGCGTCGGCACCATGATCGCCGGGGCGGACGAGGAGGCGGTGCGGCTCGTGGCGCAGATCGTGCCGGCCTACACGGGCAATGACGGCGCGCCGGAAATTCCGGGCGGGCGCAACCTCTCGGCTGGCGATGCGGCGCTCGTCAACGGTGTAGCGGCGCATGTGCTCGACTATGACGACGTGGGCATGGACGGGCATCCGAGCGCCGCGCTCACGCCGGCGATCCTCGCCGAAGGCTGGACGCTGGGCTCAAGCGGTGAAGAGGCGGTCGCGGCCTATGTGGCGGGCTACGAGGTGTGGGCGCTGCTGCAGGAGCTGGAGCCCGGCGCGCTGCACGAGCGCGGCTTTCACCCGACCGCGATCTGGGGAACGCTGTCGGCAGCCGCCGCCTGCGCGCGGCTCAATCACCTGAATGCCGACGAGACCACCAACGCGATCGCGATCGCGGCCTCGCTTGCGGCCGGGACCGTGGCCAATTTCGGCACCATGACCAAGTCGCTGCATGCCGGGCGCACCGCGCAGTCCGGCGTGCTGGCGGCACGGCTCGCGAAGTCCGGCTTCACGGCGTCGTCGGACGTGCTGGAGCACCGGGCGGGCTTCATGCATGCGCACTCGGACAGCGGCAATCCGGCGGTGACGCGCGGCGACTGGGGACTGGGCAGCAACTGGCGGCTTGAGAAGATGGGCATCAACATCAAGCGCTATCCGATGTGCTACGCGACGCACCGCTCGATCGACGCGGTGCTCGATCTCGCGGCGGAGCACGATCTCGATCCGAAGGCTGATCGATGAAATCCACGTGCGCATCGGCGACGCGCAGGACCTGATGCTGCGCAACCGCGAGCCCAAGACGGCGCTGGAAGCGAAATTCTCGATCGAGTTTGCCGTCGCCTCCGCGCTGGTTGCGCGCAAGGTCGGGCTGAAGGAGCTGGACGATAGCTTCGTGCGCCGCGACGACATCATCGAGACGATGCGCAAGGTGAAGCGTTCGACGACGGACGAACGCTCGCCGACATGCCGCCGTTCGCGCCGGACGATCGCGTCAGCATCCGGCTCAAGAACGGGCAGGAAATCCGCCATGAGCCGGTGGTGCGGCCGAAAGGGCATTGGCAGAAGCCGCTGACGGAAGGCGAGTTGCGCGAGAAGTTTCTCGACTGTACCGAACGGCGGCTCGGCGGCAAGCAAGCCGCGGCGCTGTTTGAGAAGCTGAACAATCTGGAAGATGTGGCGTCGCTGCGCGAGCTGCCGGTGGTGAGGATATAGCTCAAGTCCCGCTCGTCCCCGCGAAAGCGGGGACCCAGTGCTTTGGCCAAGAACTGGATTCCCGCTTTCGCGGGAAAGCGGAGTAGGCACTGCTACGGTGCGATGTAGCGATCGATCCCAGTCACAAGCTCCCCGTCTATCATCGGCGTGCAATCCGGCGGGAAGTCCTGCCGGATGCGTCCGCCGCGGCCCTCGATCAGTCCGAGGAAGCGGTCAAGGTGGCGCATCGCACCGGTCGGCAGATCGTGCAGCACCATCAGGCTCCAGGGTTGCGCGGCGACCTGGCCGAGCGCGCGCTCGACCCAGCCCTCCGGATCCTGCCAATCGCGCGGAAGGGCGCTCCACAGCACGATGGTCGCCTGTCGGCTCGCGAGATGAGCGACCACATCCCGCGACAGCAGCCGGTTGTCGAGATTGCCGCCCTGTCCGTACGGGCGGAAGTAACGGTGCGGGTGCGCAAGCGGGCCGATCGCGGCCTGAGTGCGATCGAATTCCGCCTTCGCGACGTCGGCCGTCATGAGGCCGAACGGCAGCGAGTGGCTCCAGGTGTGGTTGCCGATCCAGTGACCCTCGGCATGAGCCCGCTCGGCGAGTGCGCGATGACCGGGCTGCACCAGCTTTTCGCCGATCACGAAGAACGTCGATTTAACGGCGCGCCGTGCGAGCACATCGAGCACCAGCGGCGTTACGTCCGGGGTGGGGCCGTTGTCGAATGAAAGGGTGAGATCGAACACTCCGTCATCATAGCGGGGGACCCCGGCGGCCGGTCGCGTCACACCACCGCGCGTCGCAGGGTTTCACGCGCAATATCGGCCTGCTCGCCTTCTTTCTGCCGTCGCCCCGCGATCTGCCACACCATCGTGCGCCGCTCGATCGCGCGGGCGAGCGTGTCGAAGGCGATCGACAGCAGCAGGATCATCACGATCGCGCCGAACACGTGCGGACTATCGAGGATGGTGCGGTAGCGCGTCACCAGATAGCCGATACCGGCCGCCGAGGTGAGCATCTCCGCCACTACCACGCCGATGATGGTGAGCGCGCCGCCGAGGCGCAGGCCGGTGAGCACGGTCGGGATCGAGGCTGGAATGATCACGCGGGTGATCTGCTGCGGCAGGGTCGCTCCCATGCTGCGCGCGGCGAGCAGCAACTGCGGGTCAATGGTGCGGATACCGGCCGCGGTCGAGAGCATGACGGGAAAGAAGCCGTAGACGCCCGCGAAGATGATTTTCGACTCCGAGCCGATGCCGAACCACGCGGTGAAGATCGGATAGAGGATCACGATCGGTACCGCGTAGAGCGAGGAGAACACCGGCAGCAGCAGATTGCGCAAGAGCGCGATGCCGCCGACCAGCGCACCCGCCAGAATGCCGAAGCCGCAGGCGATCAGCATCGCGAACGCGACCTCATAGAGCGTGACGGCCAGCTCCGAGGTGTATTCGCGCCAGTCCTTGACCAGCACGGCGATCGTCTTCGAGAGCGAGGGGAGGAACAGCTCGGGAATGATCCCGGTGCGCGGAAACAGCTCCCAGAACACGAGGAGCGCCACGAGGATCAGCCAGCGCACCGTGGATGGGGCAGGGCGGCGCATCACCCTTCCTTCCTGATCTGCTGCCAGATGCGGTCGCGCAAGCGCCCGAACACGTCGGTCGCCATCATCTCGTAGGTGCGCGGGCGCGGCAGTGGAATCGCGATGCGGTCGATGATGCGGCCGGGCCGCGCGGACATCACCAGCACCTCGTCGGCGAGATACACCGCCTCGGTCAGGCTGTGCGTGACGAACACCACGGTCTTGGCGGTCTGCGACCAGATGCGCAGCAGTTCGTGGCCCATGGTCATGCGCGTCTGCTCGTCGAGCGCGGCGAACGGCTCATCCATCAGCAGGACCGGCGGGTCCTGCACCAGGCCGCGCGCGATCGAGACGCGCTGCTTCATGCCGCCGGAGAGCTCGTGCGGATAGCGCGCGCCGAACCCCTGCAGCCCGACGAGATTGAGCATGTCGGTCGCGCGCGCCGCACGCTCCTCGCGCGGCGCGCGGCGCAGCGCGAGCGGAAACTCGATGTTGTCGAGCGCGGAAAGCCAGGGAAACAGGCTTGCCTCCTGGAACACGACGCCGACGCGATCCGGGTCGGGCGCGTCGATCGGCGCTGCCCTGGATGTGGATCGTGCCGGCGGTCTGGTGGCGCAGGCCGGCCATCATCATCAGCAGCGAGGTCTTGCCGCAGCCGCTCGGTCCGACGATGACGACAAAGCGGCCCGCGCCGACCGTCATCGCGATATCGGTCAGCGCCGGCACCTGCGCCGTCGCCGCCCGCATAGGTGTGGCCAAGCCCCGCGACCTCGATCGCGGCGCTCGCGGGCGCGCTCTGCACGAGGCTGAGTTGCTCAGGTTCGCCATGCGCTCACGCGATTTTCGAGGAAGCGCACGGTCTCGTTGAACGCGATGGCGACGGCCGCGAGCAGGATCACGCCGGCGAACAGTTGCGGAAGCTGGAAGTTCTCGCCCCAGTTCGCGATCAGGTGGCCGATGCCGGTGCGCGAGGCATACATCTCGGCGATCATCACGCCGGTGAAGTTGAAGATCATCGAGATGCGCAGCGTTTCGAGCAGAATCGGCATCATGCTCGGCACGTAGACGCGGGTGAGGATTTGCATGCGGGTGGCGCCGTAAGAGCGCGCCACCAGCACATGGTCGGCCTTGACCAACTCGACCGCCGCGGTCGCGCTCATGATCACGACGAACAGCGTGGAGAATGCCGCGTAGGCGACCTTCTGCTGGAAGCCGATGCCCATGATGAGAATGAACATCGGCAGGAAGATCGATTTCGGCACGCTGAACACGTAGAACAGCAGCGGCTTGAAGATCTGCCCCGCATAGTCGTATTCGGCGATCAGCACGCCGATCGCGGCGCCGAGCGGAACCGCGATCACGAATGCGACGATGACTTCGGCGGCCGTGACCAGCGATCGCTTCATGCACCTGCGCGCGCCCGAGGAGGTCCACCAGCATGCTGAGCACGTCGCTGAGTGGCGGCAGCAGCATTGGGTTGATGACGTTGTTGCGCGGCAGCGTCTCCCATGCGGCGAGCAACAGCGCGAGAAGCAGCAGGCGGATGGCGATGAGCTGGAAGCGGGTCATGGTCTTCTTTCCTCGCTCGCTCTCTCGCTGCCTCTCCCCGCTAGCGGGGAGAGGGTCGCGGGCTGAGGGGCCGTGCGATTGGCGACGAGCCCCTCACCCGGCTCGACCTTCGGTCCTCGCCACCCTCTCCCCGCTTTGCGGGGAGATGGAAGAGCAATCGCTCACACCATCGTCGGCACTGGCCGGAACTGGTTGGTATAAATATCCTCGACCGGCGCGAGATCGGTCATGCCGATCATCCGCGCGAGGTCGAGCGCGAGGTTCATCCAGTCCTTCTGCATCTCGCCGGTCTTGGAGAGCTTGAGGATATTGCCGTCGAGTTCGGCCTCGGCGATGTTCTCGGGGATCTCGTCGATCTCGGCGATCAGCTTGATCGCCTCGGCGCGGTTCTTGCGGTCCTGCAGGAACGCAAGGCCGCCATAGAGCGCGTTGAGCGTCTTCTGCAGCGCCTGCGGCTTTTCCTTGATGAACTTGTCGGTCGCCATCCAGGCGCCGGTCATGTTCGGCGGGACCGAGGCGCCATAGTCGATCAGGCTGCGTGCCGTCTTCTCGATGAACAGCTTGTAGGAGAGCGGCGAGTACATCACGCTTGCGTCGATGTTGCCGGTGAGCAGGTTCGGCACCAGCCCGCCGCCGCCGAGCGGCACGCGCGTGAAGGTGATCTTGCGGTCGGCTTGCGTCCACAGCGCCAGAATGTCGGTGCCCGATCCGGCCGACGTGATGCCGACCTTCTTGCCGGCGAGGTCCTTCGCATCCTTGATCGGCGAATCCGTCTTCACGACCAGATGCCAGCCGTAATAGCCGAGCGCCGCGCCCGCGACATTCTTCGCCATCACGCCTTTCTTGATGCCGCCGGCGACCGAGGAAGCCGAATTGAGCACCACGTCGGCGGCTCCCGCCGCAAGCGCCTCGAAGCATTCCGCGCCGCCGCGATAGATCGTCAGTTCCGCCTTGACGCCTTCCTTGTCGAACAGCTTCTGGCGCAGCGCGGTCTCGGCGATGATGGTTGGATAGTAGGTCTTGGTCGGCAGGCCGATGCGCACGACCTGCGTCTGCGCGCGCGCGATCGAAGGCAGGCCGAGTGCCGCGACGCCGGCTGCGCCGTAGCCGAGCACGCGGCGGCGCGAATGGCCGAAGAATGATGGTCATCGGTTCCTCCCCCAGACGTTATCTTTCGCTCGCGGGCTTTGCCGCGACTGCCGTTACTCTGGCACATTGTCGCGCGTGCGGCAAAAGCGGCGTTTCGCGCTCCGCGCGAGCGTCAGCGATTTCGGGTCGACGTCGAGCCGCGCGACCCAGCCCTCGAGCCCCGGCCGCGCCGCCGGATAGCGCTCCAGCACCTGCGGATCGTGCCCGGGAACGATGTGCTTGGCCGAGGCGGCGAGCTTCTTGATCGTATCGTAGCCGTCGAGCACCTCGCCCACATTGTAGGTGATGGGAAACACGCGGCCCTGCTCGATGTGGGCATAAAGGTGGGTCGCGTCCGAGGCGAGCACGACGGTGCCGCGCTTCGTCTTCACGCTGACGCATTGCAGGCCCTTCGAGTGCCCGCCGATCTTGTGCACCGTGATGCCGGGCGCGACCTGGCTCGACGCCGTCGTGAAACGTGACGCGGCCGGCGAACACCTTGCGCACCATCGCGACCACGTCCTCCTCCTCGAACGGGAGCGCGCAGGTGCGCGTGGCACATGCAGCGGCCGGTGGCGTAAGCCATCTCGGTGTCCTGCAGGTGATAGCGCGCGTTCGGGAAGCGCGTCGTAGTTGCCGGAGTGGTCGTAGTGCAGGTGGCGTGACGATGACGTTCGCCACCGTGTCGGGCGCGATGTCGATCGATTTCAGGCCCTCCGCGATCGGCTTTGAGATGCGCGCGGTCGCGCTTCTTCGCCATCACGGCGTCGAAACCCGTGTCGACCACGATGGTGCCGCTCGGGCCCACGATCGCCCAGACGAAGAAGTCGAGCGGCTCGTGCACGTCGTGCGGATCGCCGCCGATGTAGTTCTCGGCCGCTCTTGCGGTCGTGGTGGCCATATTTGATGGCGTAGATTTCGTGGATGTCGTCGGGCATGGCGCGGCTCACGCCTTTTTCTGCTCGGCAAACACCTCGCGTGCCTGCCGGAACGCATCGACGCCGGCCGGAACGCCCGCATAGATCGACATGTGGATGAATATCTCGCGGATCTGGTCCTTGGTGAGCCCGTTGGTCAGTGCGCCGCGGACGTGCAGTTTCAATTCATGCGGGCGATTGAGGATTGCGATCATCGCCAGATTGAGCATGCTGCGCTCTTTTTTCGTGAGCCCCGGACGGCCCCAGCCCGCGCCCCAGCAGTATTCGGTGACGAATTCCTGGAACGGCTTGTTGAAATCGTCCGCCGACTTCATCGAGTTCTCGACATACTCCTTGCCCAGCACTTCGCTGCGGATCTTCAGTCCGGTCTCGAAAGTCTGCTTGTCCATGCTAGTTTCCTCCAGAGTTTGTGATGGGGAGAGACGACTATGGCCGACTATCCGGGAGCCAAGTGGCTCGCGCGCTACCGCGAGCGGGTGAACGGCGATGCCGAATTAAAGGTCATCGGCGACTGGTTCACAACCACGTTCGCGCTCACGTTTGGCGATAGCCGCTATGCCGTGAGGGTCGAGAAGGGGCAGATCACCGATATCGTGGCGCCGAAGCTCGATGTGCGCACGCCGTTCGGCTTCCGCGCGCCGGTCGTGGTGTGGCGCAAGTTTCTCAGCCCCGATCCGCCGCCGCTGTTTCACGATTTTTTCGCCATGCTGATGCGTGTGCCCGACTTCGTCCTCGAAGGCGACAGTCTGATCGCGATGCAGAACGCGCGGGCGCTGCACCGGATGATGAACATCATGCGCGAGACGGGAGCGCCGAATGTCTGAGTTCGAGCCGATCATCGGGCGCTATCTCACCGTCGACATCGACGGCGCCGCGTATCGCGTGCATGTCGAAGAGGCCGGGCAGGGCGTCCCATTGCTCTGCCTGCACACCGCAGGCGCCGAACTCGCGGCAATACCGGCATGTGCTGAACGATGCGGAGATCACCGACAGGTTTCGCGTGATCGCGTTCGACCTGCCGTATCACGGCCGCTCCACACCGGCGGACGGCTGGTGGCTGAAGAAGTATCGCCTCACCACGCAGAGCTATCTCGCGACGATCCGCGCGGTGTGGCTCAAGCTCGGGCTGGAGCGACCTGTGGTGATGGGCTGCTCGATGGGCGGCGCAATCGTGCTCAAGGTCGCGGCGGAATATCAGGACGAGCTTTCAGGGATCGTCGGGCTGGAGAGCTCCGCCTATGCGCCTGGGCGCTACAACGAGTTCCTGCATCACCCGGCGATCCATGGCGGCGAGCTGGCGGCGAGCTACACTTATGGGCTCAACGCGCCGTCGAGCCCGGAAGCAAAGCCGGCGCGAGAACTGGTGGTACTACAGCCAGGGCGGCCCGGGCGTTTATCAGGGCGACGTGCATTTCTACTCAAACGACTGGGACGGGCGCGAGGACATCAAGCGCATCGACACCAACCGCTGCAAGGTCGCGCTGCTCACCGGCGAGTACGACTATTCATGCACGCCGGAAATGAGCGAGGCGGTGGCGGCGGGCATCCCGGGCTCGCGGCTCACCATCATGAAGGGCATGGGGCATTTCCCCATGGTGGAGAACTATCCGGATTTTCGGCCGTATCTGCTGGAGGCGTTGCGGCACGTCGGGAACTAATGCAGCGCTCGCCGTTTCTTTCCCTCGCCCCGCGGAGCGGGGAGAGGGAGCGCACCGAGCGCGCGGTTCGTGCCGCGCTCCTAGTTCCCCGGAACCCCATGAATCTCCGGGAAGAACATCTCTTGCCAGTTGGCCGGCCGCTGCTTGATCGAGCCGACGTCGGCCATGAAGTGGGCGTACTTCAGCACGCTCTCCGGCGAGGTGGTGAAGCGGATGTCCGGATCGTTGAGGATTTCCATCAGGTCGTCGATCTTCCAGCCCTTGCCTTCTTCCGAGGCGAGGAACACTTCCGCGGCGGCCTTCTTGTCATTGTTGATGAAGTCGATCGCCGCCTGCAGGCCTTTCAGCACGGCCGCATAGGCCTTCGGGTTTTCCTCCACGAACTTGCTCGGCGAATAGAGCATCGTGAACGTGCTCGGTCCGCCCATGATCTCGTTCGAGGTCGCGATGGTGCGGACGGCCGGATCGCGCCGCTCGCGCTGATGGAACGGCGGCGAGGTGAAGTGCGCCGTGATCTCGGACCTGCCGGACAGCAGCGCGATGACGCCATCCGGATGCTGCAGCGACACCGTGTAGGGATCGTACTTGGCATATTGGTCCTTGCCGCTCTCCTTGATCGCCGCCATCTGCATGATGATCGCCGGGATCGACACCTTCACGGCGGTCACGGCGATCTTGTCGTTCGGCGTCAGGTCTTTCAGCGACTTCAGGTGCGGCGCCTTGGTGTTGAGATACATCGGAATCGACGTCATCGCGGCGACGCCCTTCACCTTCATGTTGGCGCGCGTGCGGTCCCAGATGGTGATGAACGCGGGCGGGCCTGCCGGGGCGAAGTGCGCCGCGCCTGCGAGCAGCATGTCGTTGACGACGGCCGGCCCACCGAGCTTGACGTACTCGGCCGTGAGCTTCAGTCCCAACTTCTGGGCCTCGGCTTCGACCAGCTTCTTTTCCTCCATCACGACAAGGGGAAGGAAGCCGATGCCGCCCGCACCTTTCGGGATTTTCACCACGTCGACTTCGGCGTGCGCGAGCGCAGGGAGGAGCAGGAGGACGGCGGCGAGTACGGCGCGTTTCATCGAAATGACTCCGGTCATGATTTCTTTTTCCCGACCTCGACGCCGGCCCATTGCTCGATCGGCTTCACGAACTCGGTGATGTCGGCATCCGGGCCCATCGCGGCCTTGCCGATCGCCATCATCTGCCGCACCGCATTGCCGACGATCATCGGCACGCCGAGCGCTTCCGCCTCGTCGAGGCAGAGCTTGATGTCCTTGTAGAGCAGCGCGGTGGTGAAGCCGAAGTCGAAGCGGCGCGGCACCACGCAACGCGGGAACTTGTCGGCGGTCGCGGTATTGCGGCCCGAGCCCGCGTTGATGACATCGAGCATGGTGGTCGGATCGAGCCCGGCTTTCACGCCCATCACCATCGCTTCCGACGTGATCGTGATCGCGGTTGCGGAGAGCAGATTGTTGATGACCTTCATGGTCTGGCCGAGGCCCGGCTCTTCGCCGATGTAGAAGAACTTGCCGAGCACCTCGATGACCGGCCGCAGCGTCGTCGGCGAGCGGGCGCGGGCAGGCGATCATCATCGCGAGCGTGCCCTTCTCGGCGCCCGGAAGGGCCGCCGCTCACCGGCGCATCGACCGCCGTGATGCCTTTCTTCGCCAGCCCGGCCGCGACTTCCTTGGCGACGCGCGGGCCGGTGGTCGAGAGGTCGACGAATGTCTTGACCTTCGTGCCCTCGATCACGCCGGCCGGGCCGAGTGCGACCGCTTTCACGATGTCGGGCGTCGGCAGGCTCACCAGCACGGTCTCGCATTTGGACGCGACATCCGCGGCCGATGCGGCGCGCTTGGCGCCGCGCTGCTCCAGCCGCTGCATCGCGGTCTCGTTGGTGTCGAAGACCGTGACCTCATAGCCCGCTTCGATGAGGCGCCCGGCCATATGGATGCCCATGCGGCCGACGCCGATGAAGCCGAGTTGTTTGCCGGGCATTCTTCCTCCGCTTGTTCTGTTGCGCGACCGATAGCAGACAGATGCCACGCCAGAAAGGGCATGGCTGATCTGTGGCGCTATGGGCTAACGTGAAAGAAAGTTGGGAGGACGCCCATGAACCGGCTGCTGCCGACCACGCTGGTCGGCTCCTACGCCCAGCCCGACTGGCTGATCGACCGGGAAAAGCTCGCGGGCCGCTTTCCGCCGCGCGTGCGCGCCAGGGAGTTGTGGCGCGTCGCGCCCGAATTCCTCGAAGCCGCGCAGGACGACGCGACCCTGCTGGCGATCCGCGCGCAGGAGCGCGCCGGCCTCGACATCATCACCGACGGCGAGATGCGGCGCGAAAGCTATTCCAACCGCTTCGCGACCGCGCTCGAAGGCGTCGACATCGACAATCCCGGCACCGCGCTCGACCGCTCCGGCCATCCCAACCCGGTGCCGCGCGTGACCGGCAAGGTCCGGCGCCGGCATCCCGTGGAGGTGCGCGACGTGCAGTTCCTGCGCCGCAACACCGACCGCATGATCAAGATGACGGTGCCGGGCCCGTTCACGATGTCGCAGCAGGCGCAGAACGATTTCTACTCAGACGACGAGGAGATGGCGCTCGACTACGCGGCCGCCGTCAATGCCGAGATCAAGGACCTGTTCGCGGCCGGCGCCGACGTGGTGCAGATCGACGAGCCGTACATGCAGGCGCGCCCCGAGAAGGCGCGCCAGTTCGGCCTCAAGGCGCTCAACGCCGCGCTCGACGGCGTGACCGGCACGACGGCGGTGCACATCTGCTTCGGCTACGCGGCGATCATCCATGTGCGGCCGGAGGGCTATTCGTTCCTGCCGGAGTTCGCGAACTCGCCGGTGCAGGCAGATCTCGATCGAGACCGCGCAGTCGAAGCTCGATTGCGCGGTGCTGGAGAAGCTGCCGGGCAAGACGATCTTGTTGGGCGTGCTCGACCTTTCCGACATGACCATCGAGACGCCGGAAATCGTGGCGGCGCGCATCCGCCGCGCGCTGCCGCATCGTGCCGGCCGAGCGCATCATCGTGGCGCCGGACTGCGGGCTCAAATACCTGCCGCGCGAGGTCGCGTTCGGCAAGATGCAGGCGATGGTGGCCGGCGCGACAATCGTGCGGCGCGAACTGCAAGGTTGACGGCGGGCCGCGTCGTCGCGCGAAGTGCGGCCATGAACGAGAACCTCACCACCGAACGCCCGACCTTCGTCACGCATCTCGAATGCGCCATGCATGGCGACCGCTACGAGGCGGACACGCTGCACAATCTCTCCAAGGCCGGAAAGCCGCTGCTGGTGCGCTACGACCTCGCCGGCGTGAAAAAGGCGCTGACCAAGGATGCGCTGAAGGAACGCCCGGACGGCCTGTGGAAATGGCGCGAGCTGCTGCCCGTGCGCAAATGCGCGGACATCGTGAGCCTCGGCGAAGTCGAGACGCCGCTGATTTCGCTGCCCAAGCTCGCCAGGAAGCTCGGCGGCGGCTGAGATCATCGTGAAGGACGAAGGCCGCCTCCCGACCGGCTCGTTCAAGGCGCGCGGCCTCGTGATGGCGGTGTCGATGGCGAAGGCGCTCGGCATCAAACACATGGCGATGCCGACCAACGGCAATGCGGGGGCGGCCATGGCCGCTTACGCCAGCCGCTGCGGCATCCGCACGACGATCTTCTGTCCGGAGGACACGCCGGAAATCAATCTCTCCGAGATCGCGCTCGAAGGGGCGGCGACGTACCGCGTCAACGGCCTGATCGACGACTGCGGCAAGCTGGTGGGGCAGGGGAAAGAGATCACAGGCTGGTTCGACACGTCCACCCTGAAGGAGCCGTACCGGATCGAAGGCAAGAAGACGATGGGGCTGGAACTCGCCGAGCAGTTCGGCTGGGAGCTGCCCGACGTGATCTTCTATCCGACCGGCGGCGGCACCGGCCTGATCGGCATGTGGAAGGCGTTCGCCGAGCTTGAGGCGATCGGCTTCATCGGCTCGAAACGCCCGCGCATGGTCGCCGTGCAGGCCGAAGGCTGCGCGCCGATGGTGCGGGCGTGGGAGAAGGGCGACGAGCACGCGCCGCGCTTCGAGAACGCGCATACGATCGCGTCGGGGATCCGCGTGCCGCAGGCGGTCGGCGATTTTCTCATTCTGCGCGCGGTGCGCGAATCCGGCGGCTTTGCGATCGCGGTCTCGGACGAGGCGATCATCGCGGCTGTCGATGAGGTCGCGCGCGAGGAAGGCTTTCTGATGTGCCCCGAGGGCGGCGCGACCTATGCGGCCTACAAGGCGGCGCTCGCCGACGGCCGCGTGACGAAGACCGAGCGCGCGGTTCTGTTCAATTGCGCGACAGGCTTGAAATATCCGATGCCCAAGGTGACGGCGACGCTGGATCGAACCAAGCCGATCGACTTCACGAAGCTCTGAGCATGGCCAAGCGCAAGAGCATCGAGATTGCGGGGTTCGCGCACAAGAACCCCATTCCGGCCGCCTCGCGCGTCGGCAACCTGCTGATGACCGGCATCATCACCGGTACCGATCCGGCGACCGGCAAGCTTGCCGATACGCTGGAAGCGCAATGCGCGAACATCTTCCACCACGTGCGCGCAATCATGACGGCGGCGGGCGGTTCGACCGACGACATCATCAAGATGAGCGTCTGGATGGCGGACCGTTCGAACCGCGACGTGCTCAATGCCGAATGGGTGAAGATGTTTCCCGACCCGCATTCCCGACCCGCGCGTCACACCTCGCAGACCAATCTCGAAGGCGGGCAGCTCATCGTGTGCGACATTACGGCGGTGTTCGGCTAACGCCCCTGCAACCGCGCCACCAATTCCGGCGTCGGATAGCTGTCCGCCGGCAGGCCGAGCTTGATCTGCTCGGCCTTCACCGCCGCGCGGCTTTTCAGCCCCAGGAAGCCGTCGATCTTGCCGACGTCGTGGCCGCGCCGTGCCAGCAAAGTCTGCAATTCGCGAATCTGCGCCGACGCGAACGGCACGATCTGTTTGCTGCCGCGATTCATCGCTGGCGCGCCGTTTATCCTCGTCGCCAGATACGCGGCGCAGGTCGAATAGACGATCGACTGGTTCCATTCGAGGAAGACCTGGAAATTCGGGTAGGCGAGGAACGCCGGGCCGAACCGCCCCATCGGGAGGAGCAGCGCGGCCGGCTGTGCGTCGGCGGCGATCGGGCTTCCGTCGGCCTTGGTCACGCCCCAGCGCGCCCATTGGGTGCGCGGGTGCTGGATCGTGAGATCGGCCTGCGCCCAATCCATCTGCGCGGGCGCGCGCACCTCTTCGAGCCAGGGCTGGCCGCGCTTCCAGCCGATCTTGGAGAGATAGTTCGCCGCGGACGCGACCGCGTCAGGCGTGGAGCGGATGAGATCGCGCCGCCCGTCGCCGTCGTAGTCGATGCCGTAATCCGAATAGTGCGCCGGGCAGGAATTGGAATTGCCCAAGCTCGCCCGCGAACGGGCCGATCATCTGGTCGGCGGTGAGGTCGCCCTTGTCGATGATCTTCAGCGCCGCGAGCAAACTCGTGCGGAACAGGTCGGGCCGCCGGCAATCATAGGCGAGCGATGTGACCGACTTGATGGTCGGCAGATTGCCCATGAAGCCGCCGAAGTCCGTCTCCAGCGCCCAGAACGCCGCAATGACGGGAGCGGGCACGCCGAACTGCTGCTCGACCTTGGTGAACAGCGCGCGGTTCTTGGCGATGCGCTGGATGCCGCCGTCGATGCGGTGCTTCGCCACCATGCGGTCGGAGAATTCGAGGAACGTCTGCGAGAAGACCTTCTGCCCGCGATCCTTGTTCACGACCGTCTGGTCGTAGACCATCAGATGTGACGCAGAGGCGATCGCGCGTTGAGAGATGCCCTGGCTCACGGCATCGCGCTTGAACGCATCGAGCCATTGCTCGAAGCTCGCGCCTTTGTGGCAGGTTGCGCGCTGGGCGGTGCGGGGCGGCAAGTGCGGCGCAGCGCAAAATGTAGCGCGCATCAGTCCCCATCGTCATGCCAGGCTGACCGGCACGCGTTTATAGGGGCACCATCCGTTCATCGGATACCGGGCACGGACCTTCGGTCCGGCCCGGGATGACGTGCGCTCAATACGGCTCGTGCTTGTAGTCGCCGAGATGATACGCGCTGAACACGTCCGCGGCTGCGCACCGGCGGCGCGGCGCAGACATAGGACTTGTCGAGCTTCCTCATGCTGTCGCAGCCCATCAGGCCGAGATCGCGGCTGATCTCGTCCTCCAGCAGTTCCAGCATGCGCACGATGCCGGGGCGGCCCGCAGCGGCGAGCGCGTAGCAATAGAGCCGCCCGATTCCGACCGCGGTCGCGCCCAGCGCGATCGCCTTGAGCACGTCGGTGCCGCGATAGAAACCGCCGTCGATGATGATCGGCACGCGGCCTTTCACGACCTCGACGACCTCGGGAAGGATATCCATCGCGCCGCGCGCGTGGTCGAGCGCGCGCCCGCCGTGATTGGTGACGTAGATGCCCTTGATGCCGGCATCGACGGCGATCTGCGCGTCCTCGGCGGTCTGGATGCCCTTGATGATGATCTCCGCCTTGGGGAAGCGCTTCTGGAAGCGCTCGATCGTGCCCCAGTCGAGCCCCGCCAGATTGCGATGCTCCTCGGCGCTGCGGTTGGCGATGCGGTCGTGGCGCTTCACCGTGTCGCGCTCGCGCCGCGAATAGTGCGCGAGATCGACCGTGAAGCAGAACTGCGGCGCGAAGCCCGCCTCCTGCGAGCGATTGTAGAAGTCGTCGACATATTTGTCGTCGCCGCGCGCATAGAGCTGGAAGATCTTGAACGCGTCCGGGGCGCGCTTCGCGGTTTCCTCCAGCGGCGGCTCGGTTGCCGAACTCTGCATCATCGGGATGCCGAACTCGCCGGCCGCTTCGGCGACCGTCGCGACGCCGCCCTCCCAGAACTGCTGTAGCCCGCCGACCGGCGCGATCAGCACGGGGAGGCGGATCTTGCGGCCGTACAGTTCGGTCGAGCAGTCGACGTTCTGCACGTTGCGCAGCACGCGCGGCTTGAAGGCGATCTGGTCGAGCGACTGCCGGTTCCGCGCGAGCGTCGTCTCGGTCTCGGTGCCGCCGACGATATAGTCCCAGTTGTTGCGGTTGAGTTTGAACCTGGCGACCTTGAGGAATTCGTGCAGGTTCTGAAAGCGCTCGCGAACGTCGTCCATCCTTGAAATTCCCCCATGCGCCGGATGGCGATGCATTGTTCGGGCTGCGGTGGGCAGCGCCCGCCGAAATGCATAGCCAGAGGCGAAATCCCCCACAATGGATTTTCGCGGCAACCCTGCCATTCCGATTTGCCGCCGTTGAACGGCCTCGGCCGCTGCGGCATAGTCCGCGCCAAATCAGTGCCGGAGGAAACATGAGCCCGCGCATCAGCTATGTGCAGCCGTCCAGCGTGACGGACGAGGCGATGCTCGCCGAATTCGACCGCTGCGCCCGCGAGGGCACGCCGCGGCCGGAGAGCCAGGCGGTCCGCGCGCATGTGCCGGCGGTGTTCTGGTCGTTCGCCAATTCCTGGCGCGACGTGTTCAAGAACGGCGTCGCGGACCATGCCATCAAGGAGCTGTGCCGCATCTACGTGTCGCGCTCGGTGCTGTGCGAGTTCTGCGGCAACCAGCGCTCGATGAAGGCCGCCAAAGCAGGGGATCGTCGAGGACGATTACAGCGACCTGATCAATTTCGAGTCTTCCACGCGCTATAGCGAGAAGCAGAAGGCCGCGCTCGCCTACGCCGAGATGATCACCTGGGATCTGCCGCCGACCGACGAGGTCTGGGCGCGGCTGCACGCGCACTTCAGCGAGCCCGAGCTGGTCGAGATCGGCTACTTCATCGCGCTGACGATGGGCCAGCAGCGCTGGCTGCGCACGCTCAACATCGAGCACCATCAGGTTCTCGCCGGCACCGACGCCTCGATGGCGCCCGGCTTTACGACCGAGGAAGAGCTCAAGCGCTCCAAGGCGCAGGCCGACTACTGGGCGAAGAAGCCAGCCGCGCCCGCCACGCAGGCGGCGGAGTAGCCGCCGCAGGCATGGACGCACTGGTCAAGTCCGCGATCGCGCATTGGGCGCCGCGCTTCGTCGCGAACGGCGTGGCGCTCACCGACTTCGAGGAGGTGACGGCGGGCATCGCGACATGGAACGACTGGTGCGGCGCGTGGTCGGACAAGGCCGCCGTGCACGAGGCGATGGGGCGCGAGGCGCTGGCGGCGAAGAAATTCATCAGCGCCGGCGAGCATCTCCAGCGCGCCGGGGTCTACTACCACTTCGGCAAGTTCCTGTTCGTGCACGACGTGCCGCAGATGAAGGCGGCGCACAGCAAGGCGGTGGAGTGCCGCAATCTGGCGCTGCCGCATCTCAATCCGCCGGGCGAGCGCGTCACGATCCCCTACGAGGGCAAGGCGCTGTACGGCATCCTGCGCAAGCCCGGCGGCGTCGACGAAGCCGCCGGTGCTGGTCATGGCGGTCGGGCTCGACTCGGCCAAGGAAGAAACCGACGCCTACGAGCGGCCCTATCTCGATCGCGGCATCGCCACGCTGGTGTTCGACGGTCCGGGGCAGGGCGAGGGCGAATACGATTTCGCCATCCGCGGCGACTACGAGGTCGCCGTGAAGGCGGTGGTCGATTACGTCGAGACGCGGCGCGATCTCGATACCTCGCGCATCGGCCTGTGGGGCGTGAGCCTCGGCGGCTATTACGCGCCGCGCGCGGCCGCGTTCGAGAAGCGCATCAAGGCCTGCATCGCGCTCGGCGGTCCGTACGACTGGGAAGATAACTGGGACAGCCTGCCGGAGCTGACGCGCGAAGCGTTCCGCGTGCGCAGCCATTGCGCCACGCAAGCCGACGCCAAGCGCCATGCGCTGACGCTGTCGCTGAAGGGGGTGGCGCAGAACATCACCTGTCCGATCTTCGTGATGACCGGCAAGCTCGACCGGCTGATCCCGTGGCAGCACGCGCAGCGCCTCGCGAACGAGGTGAAAGGCCCGTGCACCTTCCTGCTGATCGAGGACGGCAATCACGTGGCGAACAATCGCGCGTATCGGTGGCGCATGCAGAGCGCGGACTGGCTGGTGGAGGCGCTAAGATAACTCCGCCTGTCCCGGACGCGGCGGAGCGGGTCTGGCAAAATCATTCGTCCAGCTTATGTCAGGTGCCGCACAGACCGCGCGCCAAATCGGCAGGGCGATTGAACCGCCGGCGTTTTGCTGCGTTATTCGGGTGGGAGAGGGGCAAGAACCCCTCACGATGCCGTGAAGCTTTCAATGCGCGTATCACGAAATTTCGATTCCACGATGAGGCGCTTCCCTGACACAATCCGATATGACATTTGCGGCGCGGGGCTCGTCTCCGCCTGCCCGCGGAGACCGTGATGCCGCCCGCCGCACTCAAGGAAGCCCTGCCAAAGTCCGACCGCGAGCGCTCGATCGAGGCGTTCCGCCGCGTGCGCCACGAGACCGAGCGGCGCGCCGCGCCGCTGTCGGCGGAGGATCAGGTCATCCAGTCGATGCCGGACGCGAGCCCGATCAAGTGGCATCGCGCGCACACGACCTGGTTTTTCGAAACTTTCCTCATTCAGCCGAACGTGCCCGGCTACAAGGTCTATGACGAGCGCTTCGCGTTCCTGTTCAACTCCTATTACGTCGCGGCCGGCCCGCGCCACGCGCGCCCCAAGCGCGGGTTGATCACGCGTCCGAGCGCCAGCGAGGTCGCGGACTATCGCACGCATGTCGACGCGGCGATCGAGCGACTGATCAGCGAGGCGGGCGTCGCCGCGCTGCCGGAGATCCTGCGCATTCTGGAAATCGGGCTCAATCACGAGGAACAGCATCAGGAGCTGATGCTCACCGACATCCTGCATGCCTTCGCTCAGAACCCGACATTGCCGGTTTACGACGCAAGCTGGCAGGCGCCGCGCTCCGCCGCGCAGGCCGGCTATGCCGAACTGCCGGAAGGCATCCACACCGTCGGGCATCAGACCGGCGGCTATTGCTTCGACAACGAGGGCCCTTCGCATCGCGTGCTGGTCGGCCCGGTCAAGGTCGCGCGCGCGCTGGTCACCAACAGCGAGTGGCTCGCCTTCATGAACGACGGCGGCTACGCCAATCCCGCGCTGTGGCTCTCCGATGGCTGGGCCGCGGTGCAAAACGAAGGCTGGCAGGCACCCGGCCACTGGCAGGACTGCGATGGCGAGTGGCGCCAGTTCACGCTCGGCGGGCTGAAGCCGATCGATCCGGCCGTGCCGGTGATGCACATCAGCTATTACGAGGCCGATGCGTTTGCGCGCTGGGCTGGCCGGCACCTGCCGACGGAAGCCGAGTGGGAAGTTTCCGCGCGGCAGGGTGTCCTGAGCGACGCCTTCGGCGTCGTCTGGCAGTGGACGCGCAGCGCGTACTCGCCCTACCCGGGCTTTGTCGCCTGCGATGGCGCGCTCGGCGAATACAACGGCAAATTCATGATCAACCAGATGGTGCTGCGCGGCTCGTCGCTGGCGACGCCGGACGGTCATACGCGCGTCACCTACCGCAACTTCTTCTATCCGGGAGCGCGCTGGCAATTTACCGGCCTGCGTCTTTCCGACTACGCCGAACGATTTTCACTCACCTGACGCTCAAGGACAAAACGCCATGGCCGCCCTCGCTCGATCCGTTCTGCGCTATTCGGCGCGTCACGAGGCGGCCGCCTCAGAGAGTTTCGCCGAGCATGTTGTCCACGGCCTGAGCGACAGTCCCAAATGGCTGTCGGCGAAATATTTCTATGACGCGGCGGGCTCGGAGCTGTTCGAGCAGATCACGGACCTGCCCGAATATTATCCGACGCGCACCGAACTGACGATTCTGCGCGGTCATGCGCGCGAGATGTCTGGCTATGTCGCGCTCTCCGCGGCGCTCGTCGAGTTCGGCACCGGCTCCACGAAAAAGGCGCGTATCCTGATCGATGCCGCGCCGCAGCTTGCCGCCTATGTGCCGGTCGATATTTCGGCGGAATTCCTGAACCAGGAGGCAGCCGCCGTGCGGCGCGATCTCCCCTGGCTCGCGGTGCTGCCGGTCGTGGCGGATTTCACGCGCGACTTCGATCTGCCGCCGCAAATACGGTCGCGCCCGCGCGTCGGTTTTTTTCCCGGATCGACCATCGGCAATTTCGAGCCGGAGGACGCGGCGGAATTTCTCCGTCAGGCCGGCCGCATCCTAGGGCGGGCGCCTCGATGATCGTCGGCGTCGACCTCATCAAGGATGAGGCGGTGCTCAATGCCGCCTACGACGATGCGGCGGGCGTCACGGCGAAATTCAATCTCAATGTGCTGGCGCGCATGAACCGCGAACTTCGCGGCAATTTCGATTTGTCGGCCTTCCGCCACCGCGCGTTCTACAATGCCGAGAACCACCGCATCGAGATGCATCTGGAAAGCCTTGAGCGCCAGAGCGTGACCGTGGCCGGACACACGTTCGCGTTCCGCAAAGGCGAAACGATCCACACCGAGAATTCCTACAAGTACACGGTGGAGTCCTTCCGCGCGCTCGCCGAAAGCGCCGGGTGGCGCCCGGCCGCGACGTGGACCGACGAGAACGGTTATTTTTCGATCCATGCGCTGAAGCTGTAACGTGCCCATCTGCGAAATCGACCCCTGGCGCATGCAGTACTTCGAGCGCGCCGCCTGTCCGGCCGACGTGCTGATCTCGACGGAAGATTCCGATAGCTGGACCTGGTATCCGCGCCATCGCTGGGTCTACGACAAGGTGGCGGTCGCGCTCAGCCAAGGTCTTGAAGCCGCGCCGCACGGCGTCGAGCCGAAGAGCTTCCCGGTCTTCTCCAAGCCGATCACGAACCTGAAGGGCATGGGCGTCGGCAGCCGCGTGCTGCGCGATGCCGCCGACTACACGAAACACTACGCGCCCGGCCACATGTGGATGACGCTGCTCGACGGGCGGCATGTGTCCTCCGATGTCGCGGTGCTCAACGGTGAAGCGAAATGGTGGCGGCACGCGACCGGCCATCCGGGTCCCGAGGGCACGTTCGATCATTGGGTGCTGCACGCCGCGCACGACCCCGGCATCGAGGCGCAGTGCGGCGCGTGGATCGGAAAGCATCTCGCCGGCTACACCGGCATGCTTAATGTCGAAACCATCGGCGGCCGTATCATCGAGGCGCATCTGCGCTTCGCCGACCAGTGGCCGGACCTCTACGGCAAGGGCTGGGTCGAGGCGCTGGTGCGGCTCTACCAGCATGGCAGCTGGAACTATCCCGACGCCGATCGTCGCGACGGCTACAGCGTGGTGCTGTTCGGGCCGCATGGGCCGCACTACCGCCATCCGCCGCGAACTCTGGTCGATGAAGTGCGCGCGATGCCCGCGGTATCGAGCGTGCAGATCACCTTCCATGCAGACAAGCCGTTGGACCAGCACGCCATGCCGCCCGGCGGCTTCCGCCTCGCCATCGTGAACTGCTTCGACCTCGACGCCGGCCGCGCGGCGCGTGAAAAGCTGGCCATGGTCCTGCTGAAAACCTGAGTGGGCAGCGTTGGGACGCTCGATTTTCGTCATGGCCGGGCAATAGCCCGTCGAAGACGGGCGTGAACGCCCTCTTGTCCCGGCCAGCCACGTCTTATAACCCGGCAGCAAGAAACGAAGAGGAAGCCCGATGCTCACTAGCCGCGACCGCATTCTGACCACGCATGTCGGCAGCCTGCCGCGCAACGACACCATCACCGAGCTGCTGATCAAGCGCGAAGCCGGCGAGGCGATCGACGCCAGGAAAATGTCGGACGAGCTCGACCGCGCGGTCGCCGATGTGGTGAAGCGGCAGAAGGACTCCGGCATCGACATCGGCAATGACGGCGAGCAGCAGCGCGTCGCGTTCCAGACCTACATGGCGGCGCGCATGTCCGGCTACGGCGGCGAGAGCAAGCGCCGCGTCGGCAAGGATTTCATAGAGCATCCCGATCTGGTGGCGACCTTCGGACGCCGCTTCATTCACCGCGCGAAAATCTCCAACGCCCCGCAGGCGATCGCGGACGTGAAATACACCGACATGGCGCCGATCAAGGACGAGATTGCGCGCTTCAAGAAGCATGCGTCCGGCGCCTTCGCCGAGCAGTTCATGACCGCGCCGTCGCCCGGCATCGTCGCGACCACGCTGATGAACGCGCATTACGATTCGCACGAGGCCTATGTGAGTGCGCTGGCGACCGAGCTTGCCAAGGAGTACCGCGCGATCCACGAGGCCGGGCTGATCCTGCAGGTCGACGCGCCAGACTTGGCGATGGAACGCGTGATGATGTTCCAGGACGAGACCGACGAGGGCTTCGTCAAGATCGCCGAGATGCATCTCGCGGCGATCAACAAGGCCACGACCGGCATTCCGGCGGACCGCTGGCGGCTGCACATCTGCTGGGGTAACTGGGAAGGCCCGCACGTCTACGACATCGCGCTCGCCAAGGTGCTGCCGGTTTTCTACCAGACCACCGCCGGCGCGCTCTCGATCGAGTTCGCCAATCCGCGCCACCAGCACGAATACGCGGCGTTCAAACTGCATCCCTTCCCCAAGGACAAGATCCTGATCCCCGGCGTGATCGAGTCCACTTCGAATTTCGTCGAGCATCCGGAGGTGGTCGCGCGCCGCATCGAGGAAGCGGTCGCGGCGATCGGCGACCGCGAGCGGGTCATCGCCTCGACCGATTGCGGCTTCGGCACCTTCGCGGGACGCGAATGGGTCGCGGCCTCGATCGTGTGGCCGAAGCTGAGAACGCTGCGCGACGGCGCCGACCTTGCGTCGCAAAGACTTTGGGGCAAAAAGGTCGCCTGATCTGATATAACGCGCTCAGCGCGCCGCGGGAAAAATCGAGGAGCCACCCCATGGACGACACCGTCCGCAAGATCACCGCCGAGGACATCAACCCGCGCTACAACTGGGGGCGCGCGCTGCCGGCGTTCGGCGCCATGGGCGTCGATTTCGAGGAGCGCGTCGATTACCGCCGCCTGCACAAATACCGTCTCGCGCGCGCTAGGCAGGCGCTGGAGAAATCCGATCTCGGCGCGCTGCTGGTGATGGACACCAACAACATCCGCTATCTCACCTCGACCAAGATCGGCGAATGGGAGCGCGACAAGATCTGCCGCTGGGCACTGCTCACGCGCAGCTCACCCGACCCTATCCTGTGGGACTTCGGCTCGGCCGCGGTGCATCACAGGCTCTATTCGCCCTGGCTCAAGCCGGAGAACTGCAAGGCCGGGCTGCTTGGCCTGCGCGGCACGGTCTCGCCGTCGTTCGGCCTGATGGCGAAGCACGCGGGCGAGATCGCGTCGATCATCCGCGAGGCGGGCGTCATCGACATGGCGGTCGGTGTCGACATCATCGAGCCGCCGATGATGTTCGAGTTGCAAAAGGCCGGATTGAAAATCGAGGACGGCCAGCAGGTGATGCTGGAAGCGCGCGAGATCAAGTCGGCCGACGAGATCGCGCTCTTGAACCGCGCCGCCGCGATGGTCGATGGCGCCTATCATTTGGTCTACGAGCAGCTCAAGCCTGGCGTGCGCGAGAACGACATCGTCGCGAACGTGAACCAGTTTCTCTATTCGCACGGCTCCGACGACGTCGAAGCCATCAACGCGATCTCGGGCGAGCGCTGCAATCCGCATCCGCACAACTTCACCGACCGCATGCTGCGTCCGGGCGATCAGGCGTTCTTCGACATTCTCCAGTCCTTCATGGGTTATCGCACCTGCTACTACCGCACCTTCAATGTCGGGCGGGCGACGCCGGGCCAGCACGACGCCTACAAGAAGGCGCGCGAGTGGCTCGACAACGCCATCGCGCTGATCAAGCCGGGGGTCTCGACCGACAAGGTTGCGAGCGTGTGGCCGAAGGCGGCCGAGTTCGGCTTCCCGGACGAAACCAGCGCGTTCGGCCTGCAATTCGGCCACGGCATCGGCTGCGCCATCCACGAGCGACCGATCATCTCGCGCGTGATCTCGATGGATCATCCGACCGAGATCAAGGAAGGCATGGTGTTCGCGCTGGAGACTTATTGTCCGGCGACCGACGGCTATTCGGCCGCGCGCATCGAGGAGGAGGTCGTGGTCACCGACAAGGGCTGCCGCGTGATCACGCTGTTCCCGGCCGAGGAACTTCCCATCGCCAACCGGTATTGATTGATTGTCAGGCGCGCCTTTATTGCGCCCGGTTTGATGCTAGAAGGGCGCCGGGCCGGCCACAGGCCGGATAAAGGGACAATCAAGGAGACTTTGTCGCGATGAAGAATGCCGGATTATTCAAGGCGATGCTTGCCGCCGGGTTCATGCTCACGCTCGGATTTGCCTCACCCGCCGCGGCGCAGCGAACGGACGAGATGAAGACCGGACAGGGCGGCGGCGGGCACCCGTGCGCCGGTGACGCCCAGAGCATCTGCGGTGCGTTCATTCCGGACCGTGGCAAGGTCGCGTCCTGCCTGTTCAAGAACAAGTCGAAGCTGAGCAACGCATGCCGCACCGAACTCAGCGGCGGCAAGACGAAGGTCGGCAAGTCGCGCAAGGGCAAGCGGCATGGCAAG
This sequence comes from uncultured Alphaproteobacteria bacterium, assembly GCA_963800695.1. GTDB lineage: Bacteria > Pseudomonadota > Alphaproteobacteria > Rhizobiales > Xanthobacteraceae > PALSA-894. The sequence goes on from CAWDCA010000023.1 coordinate 168,162, forward strand.
CGCTCGCGCCGCCGCTAGTCTGGAATACGCATAATGAGGCCGTGCGCCGGGATGCGCGCGGCCTTTTCGCGTCTATATGAGCGGGAGCACCCCACGAGAGAATTCAAGATGCCCGCATCGCAAGCCAATATCGCCACCGTCTCCGCCAGCCGCTATCTCCAGCAGCTTTGCAAGCACTGGAGCCACAAGTTCGCCGTCGAGTTCACGCCGGAGCACGGCACAATCCCGTTCGACGAAACACGGCGCTGCAAGCTCGATGCTTCGCCCGACATGCTCGCACTGCGCATCGAGGCGGCGGACGACGCGACGGTTGAGCGCATGCAGGGCGTGGTGATCGAGCACCTCAAGCGCTTCGCGTTCCGCGAGGAGCTTGGTGACCTGCGGTGGGAGCGGGCGCAGGAACATTAAATCGGCCCCGGCCGTTATCGGGGTACAGGAGCAACGTCATGAACACGAAACTATCCGCACTACTGGCTTTCGGCGCCGTCATCGCACTTGATGTCGGCGGCGGAGGCGCACACGCGATGCCGCTTGCGTCGATCAGCAATGGTGACGCCGTCCCCGTCGTACAGGTCTATCATCGTGGCCGGCCGCATCGCGCTTATCGCCCGTACCGGCAGCGCATCGTCGTCCAGCCGTATGGCTACGCCTATCCCGACGCGTCGCCGTATGCGTACTACCGCGGCTTCGAGGATCCGGGCTTTGCGGTTCGGGGCAACATTCCGGGCAACTGCGCCGTCGATCTCGGCTACGGGCGTTGGGAGACGTGCGATAAATAAGAGCTAGCCCTCACCCTGAGGAGCGCGAAGCGCGTCTCGAAGGGCGAGGGCTCTTGCCCGGTGTCTGCGGCCATCCTTCGAGACGCCCGCTGCGCGGGCTCCTCTGGATGAGGGTTGAGGAAGTTACTCCAGCCCGGTCGGCACCTGCTTGTTCTCGCTCTTGAGCTTCAAGCCTGCGCCGATGGCCATCGTTTCCAGCAGCGCGGCGAAATCGCCCGCCAGATATTTCTCCGGATCGGGCTTCATCTGCGCGGCACCGAAATGGCTTTGCAACACCTCGCGCGCTGCCGCCGTCACGGGCATCGGCACGCCCACATCGGTGCCGAGCGCAAGGCCGAGGTCCATGTCCTTGCGCAACAGTTCGGGCGTGAACGTCGTGGTCCAGTCGAGGTTGACCAGCGCGGGCGACTTGTAGCGCGTGAACATCGAGCCCATCACGCCGTTGTTGATGAAGGCGAGGAAGGCGTGGCGCGGCACGCCCGCCTTCTCGGCCACCAGCATGATCTCGATCAGGTTCTCAATCACCACGCCGAGCATCACGTTGTGGGCGATCTTGCAGACGCGCGCGAGTTCGCCTTCGCCCACGTAAGACACGCCGTTCGGCGCGAACACCTCGATCAGCGGCTCGACCTGGCGGAACAGCGCCTCCGGCCCTGACGCCACCGCCGACAGCCGGCCGGCCTTGATCACCTTGGCGTTGCCGCTCACCGGGCAGGCGAGGAAGTCGGAGCCGAGCTCCTTGAGCCTCGCACGGATCGCGGCGGATTCTTCCAGCGCGATGGTGGAGCAATCCACGAAAACGGAGGGCAGCTTGCCGTTGCGGCCGTGCACAACGCCATCCTTGCCGAAATAGACCTCCTCGAGATCCTTGCCGGTCGATACGATCGAGAACACCACGTCGCAGCCCGCGAGATCGCCGAGCTTGTCGACGATCTTGCCGCCGGATTTGGCGAGCGGCTCGGCCTTGGCGCGCGTGCGGTTCCAGATCGAGACATCGTGGCCCGCTTTGAGCAGCCGCTCCGCCATGGGAAAGCCCATGCGGCCCATGCCGATCCAGCCGATCTTTTGCGTATTGCCTGCCATGAACGCCTCCCGCGCCGAGCATCAATTGAGCGGCGTCGGTAACATGGGCGCCATGGCGCTTCAACGGCGCTTGGCTCCCGTGCAAGGCGTGTTTGCAGCGCCGAAGGCTCGCCAGCCGCCGGAACCCGTGATACGCAGCGCGGCTTGCGGCGCCGGGCGCCAAAACTTCAAGGATTTGAAAAAATGGCCGACAAACTGAATGTGATTACGATCGTGGGCTCGCTGCGCAAGGGCTCGTTCAACGCCGCGTTGGCGCGCCAGCTTCCCAAGTGGCAGCCCGCGGGCATGAGCATTACGGCGGCGCCCGATTGGTCCGATCTGCCGATCTATAACGCGGACGACCAGAATTCGACCGGCTTCCCGGCGAGCGCCACCAGGCTTGCCGACGCGGTCCGTGCCGCCGACGGCGTGATTTTCGTGACGCCCGAATACAACTACGGCATTCCGGGCGGGTTGAAGAATGCGATCGACTGGGTGTCGCGCATCAAGGACCAGCCGTTCAAGGAAAAGCCGGTGGCGATCCAGTCCGCGACGGGCGGCCCGATGGGTGGCGCGCGCATGCAGTATCACCTGCGCCAGGCGATGGTGTTTCTGAACGCCTTCACCTTCAACACGCCGGAGATTTTCGTTGGTCTGGCACAGACCAAGTTCGACGAGAAGACGATGGAGTTCAAGGACGAGGCCGGCATCAAGTTCATCACGCAACAGCTCGCCGCGTTCGAAGGCTTCGCGCGTAAGGTGAGCGGGAAGGCTTGATGACCAACGTCCTGGTGATCTGCGGCAGCCTGCGCAAAGGCTCCTACAATGCGGCGCTGGCGCGTGCACTGCCGGCGCTTGCGCCCGAAGGCATGCATCTGACCGACGCGCCGCGCGTCGACACGATGCCGCATTACAATTACGACGATCAGGCCGCGACCGGCTTTCCGCCGAGCGTGACCGCGTTCGCGGACGCGATCCGCGCCGCCGACGGCGTGATCATCGTCAGCCCCGAATACAACTGGACGATCCCCGGCGCGCTCAAGAACGCGATCGACTGGGTGTCGCGCATGAAGGAGCAGCCGTTCAAGGAAAAGCCGGTGGCGCTGCAATCGGCCTCCGGCGCGCTGCTCGGCGGCTCGCGCATGCAGTATCACCTGCGCCAGTGCCTCACCTCGATCGATGCGCTGATCTTCGGCCGCCCCGAGGTGATCGTGACGTTCGCGCCGCAGAAGTTCGACGAGGCGACGCTGGAGCTGAAGGATCAGACCACGCGCGACATGATCAAGCTGCAGCTCGCGGCGTTCGAGAAGTTCATCCGCAAGGTCGGCGCGAAGTAACGCGGTTTAGGCGTCACCCTGCACTTTCTTTCCCCTCGCCCCGCGAAGCGGGGAAAGGGTGGCGCGCGCAGCGCGCCGGGAGAGGGGTTTCGAGCGTGCTGAGTATTACTTCAAGCACTCCGTTGGTGTTCCCCAACACATCGTTGTTCCAGAACCGCAGCACGCGAAACCCCTCGCCTTCGAGGTAGCGGTCACGCACCTGGTCTTTCGGATTTTCCGCGTGCTGGCCGCCGTCGACCTCGACAACCAGCTTCCGGCCAACGCACGCAAAGTCCACGATGTAAGAGCCTATCGGTACTTGTCTCTTGAACTTGTAGCTGTCGAAGCGACGGGCGCGCAGGTGGTACCAGAGCCGCCGCTCTGCGTCGGTCATATTGCTTCGAAGCTTCTTCGCTTGAGCTAAACTCAAGAGCCCCTCTCCCGGCTCGGCCTTCGGCCTCGCCACCCTCTCCCCGCTTCGCGGGGCGAGGGGAAAGCGGAGTATGTGGCGCGCGCAGCGCGCAGGCCTACTCCGCCTGTATCCCGAGCTTCTTGACGTCTCGCCCCAGTAGGCGATGTCCTTCTCGATCTGCGCGCGGAAAGTCCTTGCGTCTTGCGGCGCGTAGACGCCGTTGGCCGAAATCTTTCCCCACACCGCCGGGTCTTTCAGCGCGTCCATGACGGCCTTTTCGAGCTTCGCCACCACGTCCGGCGGGGTCGCCGCAGGAACCAGAGCGCCGTACCAGTTCTCCATGTAAACATCCTTGTAGCCGAGCTCCTGCGCGGTCGGCACGTCAGGCAGCAGCTTCGAGCGCTCGGTGCCGGCGACCGCAAGCGCGCGGATCGTGCCCTGCTGCACCAGCGGGTAGAGCACCGTGATGTCGCCGTTGAGGAAGTTGATGTGGTTACCCATGATGTCGTTGAGCGCGGGCGCGATGCCGCGATACGGCACATGAGTGATCTTGGTGCCGGCCGACACGTTGAGCTGCTCGGCGGCGATATGCATCGTGGTGCCGTTGCCGGCCGAGCCGTAGCTCATCTTGCTGTCGGTCTTCGCCTTCGCGATCAACTCGGGCAGCGTCTTGAACGGCGCGTCCGCTTTCACGATGAACAGTGTCGGCGCGGCGCCGACGCGCGCGATCGGCGCGAACACTTTGAGCTGGTCGTAATTGGCCCGCGGCTTGAGGGCATTCGTGATGACAAAAGCGCCGACGCTTGCGAACAAGACCGTACGGCCGTCCGGCGCCGAGGCCGCGACCTGATCGACTGCGAGCAGGCCGCCGGCGCCACCACGGTTCTCGATAACGACATCGGCTTGCAGGCGTGGACCGATCTCGGCCGCGACGATGCGCGCGAGCGCGTCGACCGGGCCGCCGGCCGCGAACGGAACAACCATCTTGATTGGATCGGCGGCGTGCGCCGGAGCCGCGAGCAGCGTTGCGATCAGCGCGCCGAACAGGCGTTTCATGTCCATCCTCCCGAACGAAGTGTTCTTGGCGCCATGGTGCCATCAATACGGCGGCATGGAAACAGTCACCACCGCTCCGAAATCGCCGCACCATTGAGCACTTCGGCGAGCCGCGCGCGCGTGCCGCGCGTCGTGTCGGGCGGCAGCGCGCCGGGCGAAAAAATCCGTGGTCGATGATCTCGCGCGGGATGGCGCGGGCCGCCCTCCTGGCGGAATGGCGCGCACATGAACATGGCGACATGATCGCGGCGCGAGACACGGCCCGTTGAAGTACATACGCCGTGCAGCACCGGGGGCGTCGAGTGCCGTGATGCCGCCTTCCTCGAGCAGTTCGCGCGCGAGTGCCTCCTGAACGGTCTCGCCGGTCTCGACTCCGCCGCCCGGCAGGTGCCAGCCCGCTGACGTAGCTGTGCTTCACCAGGAAAACGCGGCGCTGCGGGTCGATCACGATCGCGCGAACGCCGAGCGTCATGCCGCGCGCGAAACGCCAATAGTAATGCAGAACCCGCCGAATTGCGGGCTCCAGCGCGCGGCGGAGCCGGTCGATAGTCATTCGTTAAACCATTGTAACCAAAACGACATTTCGCCCTGCGGTTACCGCATGCCAGCGATGGGCATGCGGGCCTACCCGATGGCACCCGCAAGGCGTATTTGTGCACTGCACAATCCGAGTCCTCCGAGTAACGAACATGCTGACCTTCATCGTCTACCTCGCCCGCCGCAAGCGCCCCTACGTCTGGGCGCCCGCCGTCGACCTGAGCGACCCGCATGTGGCGGCCGCGCTCGCGCCGATGACGCATAGCTGAGCCTGCTTTGTAGCGGGGCAATCGCCCGGCTACACAAAGGGCGATGTTTACCCTTGCCCATTTGTCCGACCCGCACCTTGGGCCGATCCCGACGCCGCGCCTGCGCGAGCTGATCAACAAACGCGGGCTCGGCATTATCAACTGGTATCGGCGGCGCCACCGCCATCACCACGCCGACGTGCTTGGCGCGATCGTCGCCGACATGAAGGCGCAGTCGCCGGACCACATCGCGGTGACCGGCGACCTCGTGAACGTCTCGCTGGATGTCGAGTTCGCCAATGCGGCGCGCTGGCTCGATACGCTTGGGCACGCCCGAAGGATGTAACACTCGTCCCCGGCAATCATGACGCCTACATCCGCCGCGCCTCCGGCTGGGCCGCGCAGCATTGGGGCGAATTCATGCGCGGCGACGACGGTGCCGCATTCCCTTTCGTGCGCCGCCGCGGGCCGGTCGCACTCATCGGCCTCACCACATCGCTGCCAACCGGACCCTTCATGGCGACCGGGCGGCTTGGGCCCGAGCAGCTTGCGCGGCTCTCCGAAATCCTGATTGCGCTCGCACGCGAACCGCTGTTCCGCGTGGTGCTGATTCATCATCCGCCGATTCCGAACAAGCGCCACTACATGAAGCGGCTGATCGATGGGCCGATGCTGCGCGCGATCCTCGCCCAGCACGGCGCCGAGCTGGTGCTGCATGGGCATAATCACGAGCAGCAACTGATGTGGCTGGACGGACCGAAGGGCCGCATCGCGGCGGTTGGCGTGCCGTCGGCGTCGGCGATCGTCAGCACGCATGACGAGCCGGCGGCGTACAATCTTTATCGCATCGGCGGGAGCTCTGGAGCATGGCAGTGCGAGATGGTCTCGCGCGGGCTGCGCGCGGGTAACGATGGCATCACGGAACTGAAGCGGGAAAGGCTGACCGGATGAGCGAATTGCCCGCGAGCGCGCAGAAGGTTCAGGACGCCGCGCATGCGCTAGGCCTCGACGTCGCGGTCCGGGTGATGACTGAGCCGACTCGCACCGCGGAGGAAGCCGCCGCCGCCTGTGGCGTCACGGTCGGGCAGATCGTGAAGTCGTTGGTTTTCAGCGGCGCGGACAGCCACAAGCCATATCTGCTGCTCGTTTCCGGCGCGAACCGTGTGAACGAGAAGGGCGTCGCGGTGCATCTCGGCGAGAAACTGAAGCGCCCCGACGCCGACGCGGTGCGCGCACTCACCGGCTATGCGATCGGCGGCATTCCGCCGTTCGGCCATGACACGCCGCTTGCCACGTACATCGATCGCGATCTGTTGGCTTACGACGTGATCTGGGCGGCGGCCGGAACGCCGAAGGCGGTGTTTCGCACGGAGCCGGCGAAGCTGCGCGACGCCACAGGGGCGATTGTGATTGATGTGAAGTGACGCCTACAGCAACCCGCGCTTCGCGAGATTGCGCATCAGATCGCCGACCCCAAAAGTCCACGCCGGCGCCTGATCGCTCGTCGTCACCAAATTCGTCAGCGCACCCAATTTGTCCGCCGAGATCGTCACCACGTCGCCCGGGTGATGCGTGAAGCCCATGCCGGGCGCGTCGCGGTCCTTCACGGGCGCGAACATGGTGCCGAGATACAGTACCGCGCCGTCCGGATACTGGTGATGGCGTCCGATCATTTGGCCGATGAGCTCCTCCGGATCGCGGCTGATCTTGCCGACATCGCTTGAGCCTTCGAGCACGAAGCCGTCCGTGCCCTTCACCGACAGCGTGACGGTCGCGCGGCGCACATCGTCGAGCGAGAAGGTCTTGTCGAACAGCCGGATGAACGGCCCGATCGCCGTCGAGGCGTTGTTGTCCTTCGCCTTGCTCAACAGCAGTGCCGAGCGGCCTTCCACATCGCGCAGGTTCACATCGTTGCCGAGCGTTGCGCCGACGATCTTTCCCTTCGAGGTCGCGACGACCACCACTTCCGGCTCGGGATTGTTCCAGGTCGAGGATTTGAGCACGCCGATCGACATGCCGGTGCCGACCGCCGCCAGCACCTGCGACTTGGTGAAGATCTCGGCGTCCGGCCCGATGCCGACTTCGAGATACTGCGACCACAGACCCTTCTGCTGCAGAACCTTCTTCAGCTCCATCGCCTGCGGCGAGCCGGGCTTGATCTTTTCGACCGATCCGCCGAGCGCGGCCTCGACATCGGCGCGGGCCTGCGCGGCACGCTCCGGTACGCCGCGCGCCTGTTCTTCGATGACGCGCTCGAGCAGCGAGATCGCGAAGGTGACGCCGGCGGCCTTGACCGCCTGCAGGTCGATCGGTGCAAGCAAATGCGGCTTCTTTGGATCGCGTTTGTCCTCGCTGGTGTTCGCGAGGATTGCGGCGAAATCGCCAATGCGATCCGCATGCGCGCCCGTAACGGCTGCTGCCGGATCGGGTGCCTCGCACAGATCGCGCATGGTCGGGTACGAGCGCGCGATGTCGTACACGCCGTCGGCGCGCAGAACCACGACCGACGGCCCACCGAGTTCAGGCCGCCACACGCGCCCGACCAGCGTGCCGGTAGTGGAGTCGGTGGGGAGGGTAGAGGTGGGGTCGAGAATGAGTGTCATGATTGAGCTTCAAAAAATGGGAGGCGAAGCCGATTACTTGCCCCTCCCGCTGAAAGGGAGAGGAGGTGAGCATCGAAGCTGCGAGCCGGGAGAGGGTTAGAAGAAAGCCCTGTCCCGGCCGCTTCGCGGCGACCGTCTCCCGCAGCGGGAGCGCCGGGAAGAAAGCGGAGTTATCCCCCCGCCTTGGCGAACGCCTCGGGGAAAAACATCTCGCGCCAGTCGGACGGCGGATTTTTCAGGGTGCCGACCTTCGCCATGAAGCTGACGAACGAGCCGATGCCGCCGACCTTGGTCTGGTAGATGATCGCCGGATCGGCCAGCACCTCGAGAATGTCGTCGACCGTCGTTTTCTCGCCGGTGACTTTCAGATAGATCTCCGTCGCCTTGCGCTTGTCCGCATTGATGAAATCGGTCGCATCCTTCAACGCCGCGTGAAACGCCGCGTACAGCTTCGGGTTCTCGGTTCGGAATTTCGAGGTTGCCGCGATGATGTTGAACGACAGCGGCTCGTCGAACAGCTCCGTCGAGGTCAGGATGCGGCGGATGTTCGGGTTCTTCATCTGCCGGTACTGGAACGGCGCGGAGGAGAAGTTCGCCGTGATCTCGCTCGATCCGCCGAGCATGGCGGCCGTCGCGTCCGGATGGGCCATCGACACGGTGAGATGATCGAGCGCGTTGTACTTCGCGTCACCCCATTCCTTGGCGGCGGCCATCTGCAGCATGATCGCCTGCATGGCGACCTTCACGGCCGGCAGAGCGATGCGGTGATTGTCCTTGAAATCCTTGATCGATTTGATGGCGGGATCGCGCACCATCAGCATCAGCGGCGAGACGTTGAGGCCGGCGACGCCCTTGACCTCGCTCGCCGTCCCCTTGGTCTTCGACCAGATCGTGATGATGCCGGGAATGCCGAGCGAAACGAAATCGACCGAACCGGAGATCAGCGCGTCGTTCATCACGTCGGAGGAACGGAAGGTCGCCCATTCGGTGGTGATGTCGAGCCCCGCCGCCTTGGCGTGCTTCTCGATCAGCTTCAACTCCTGCATCACCATGTATTGCATGTAGGCGACGCCGAATTGCTTGGCGACGCGCACCGTATTGGCTTCCGCCAGGGCGGCGCCGGGCGAGGCGAACCATGCGGCCATTGCAACGATGACGGTCAGGCGGCGCAGCATCAAAATCCTCCCAGTTGTTCCGAGACGAGAAGCGCGGTTCTCTTGATCAAACGATACACCACCGGCTAGGCACGGCGATAGCATTCGGGCCATTATCCGGCCCAACCAGGGGGGCGCATGGCGCAAGGGGTGACCGGCATGCAGGCAGCGAACGCGCCGCTGCTCGCGGTCGACGATGTAACGTTGCAGTACAAGACCGAGCAGCATCTGGTCACCGCGACCTGGCGCGTCGGCTTCGAGGTCTATGAGGGCGAGCGCTTCGTGGTGCTCGGACCCTCCGGCTGCGGCAAGTCGACGCTGCTCAAGGCCGTCGCAGGGTTTATGGCTCCGGTCGAGGGACAGATCCGCCTCGCCGGCAAGCAGATCGACAAGCCCGGTTCCGACCGCATGATGGTGTTCCAGGAGTTCGACCAGTTGCTGCCGTGGAAGACCGTGCTCGGCAACGTGCTGTTCCCGCTGCTGGTCAACCGGCGCATGCCGAAGGCGGAGGCGATCGAGCACGCGCGCTCGGTAATCGCCAAGGTGAACCTCACGCGCTTCGAGGACATCTATCCGCACATGCTCTCCGGCGGCATGAAGCAGCGCGTCGCGATCGCGCGCGCGCTCGCGATGGAGCCGAAGGTGCTGCTGATGGACGAGCCGTTCGCGGCGCTCGATGCGCTGACGCGCCGCAAGATGCAGGAGGAACTCAAAGCGCTGTGGGACGATGTCGGCTTCACGGTGCTGTTCGTCACCCATTCGATCGAGGAGGCGCTGCTGGTCGGCAGCCGCATCCTGGTGCTCTCGCCGCATCCCGGCCGCGTGAAGGCGGAACTGAACGCCGATCATCTCGGCTTCAGCGACATCGGCACGCCCGCCTTCGAGAAGGTGCATCGCCGAATCCACGACCTTCTGTTTGCCGACCGGATCGAGACCGAACTCGCCGCGGAGACACCCAATGGCTGACACGGCACAACGCATCGTCCGGCTGGAGCCGCCGCGCCGCCCCGAGCGCCTGATCGAACTCGACACGATGGGCACGGTCGGCGATGCGGCGCGGCCGCTCTCGACCGCCGAGCGGCTGTTGCAGATCACCGGCGTGCGAAGGCTGATCGTCGTCGTGGTGCTGTGCCTTGCGTGGCAGCTCTACGCGACGTGGCTGAACAACAACCTGCTGTTCCCGACCCTCGGCGAGACGCTGGAGGCGCTCTACGACTCGCTGGTCAACGGGCCGCTGGTTCAGCGCACGCTCACCTCCTTGCAGATCCTGCTCACCGGCTATGCGGCCGGCCTCGCGATCGCGGGAATCTTCACGACGCTGGCGATCACCACCCGCGTCGGCACCGATTTTCTCTCGACCCTCACCGCCATGTTCAATCCGCTGCCTGCGATCGCGCTGCTGCCGCTCGCGCTGCTGTGGTTCGGGCTTGGCGCCAAGAGCCTGGTGTTCGTCATCATCCATTCGGTGCTGTGGGCGGTTGCGCTCAACACCCACTCGGGCTTCACGTCAGTGAGCCCCACCCTGCGCATGGCGGGACAGAACTGCGGCCTGCGCGGAATTTCCTATGTGGCGTTCCTGCTGGTGCCGGCGGCGTTTCCCTCGATCCTCACCGGCCTGAAGATCGGCTGGGCGTTCGCGTGGCGCACGCTGATCGCCGCCGAACTCGTGTTCGGCGTGTCGTCGCGCTCCGGCGGGCTTGGCTGGTTCATCTTCGAGAACCGCAACCAGCTCGAAATTCCCGCGGTGTTTGCCGGATTGCTGACCGTGATCACGATCGGGCTCCTGGTCGAGAGCGTGATCTTTCGTTCGATCGAAAACGTGACGATCCGGCGGTGGGGAATGCAGAATTGACTTAATCCGCATCCTGAGGAGGCCGCGCAGCGGCCGTCTCGAAGGATGGCCACGAGCGGTGGAGCTTGCCGCCATCCTTCGAGGCTCGCTGCGCTCGCACCTCAGGATGAGGACGGCGTCACTTCACCCACAGCCACGGATTCCAGCGGCTGCTCGGCTTCGGCTGCTCGATTTTCTGGTGCGCGTAGGGTTGCCGCGGCTTTGCAATCCACGCGCGCGACGCTTTTGGCGGGTCGTCGGTGGACGCCTTGGATGGCAGCCCCTTGGATGGCAGCGCGGAACGTTCGCGTTTGCGCGGCGCGAACGACTTCCAGCGCCGTGCCAGCACGCGAAACAGCGGCGCGCCGTCATTTGGCTCATCGCCCTTGACTTTGATTCCGCCCAGCATGGGCTCCTCGCGGGGATCGTTCCTTCACACGTCCGGTCGTGAATGCTGCGCCTGCCGGTTGAAAGCGCCGCTAAGGCGAAGGGTAATATTTGAAGCGCAATTGAATCGAATTGAAGCGAAGGCGAGCGCGAGACCTCGCGGCTTACCGCCAGCGCAGCGCGCGTTTGGGTGCCTCGATCGCCTCGAACGTCATGTCGTTGAGATCGGCGACGAGTTTCGGCTCCGCGTCGATTGTCATGCCGTGCCGCGACGGCCCGGCAAGCCGGAACAGCTTTCCGCCCGCGCTCCACAGCACGTCGCCGTTCGGGCCGGCGTCGACCCAATCGACGCGGCCGAGATCGCGCTGCGTTCCAGCCACAAGATCATGCACTTCGGCGAGCCGGATCTCGAACGCGGTGCGGAAGCGCCGCAGCTCGAAGCGCGCTGCCTTCGGATTGTCGAGCGGCCGCGCCATGATCTCGGGTTCGGCGAACTCGGACAGCCCATAGTGCCACACATGGCGCTGCACGAAACGCCAGCCCGACAGCACCATGCGGGCTTCCTCGACCTCGGACTCCGGCACCGTCGAATGACGATCTAACGGCTGCACGCGAAACCGTTTGGGTAGCGTGAAGCCGTCCATCAGCTTGAACTCGTCGATGTCGGAATTGCTCCGTGCCGTGGAGTGCGCCAGCAGAAAGTGGCTGTTGCTGCCGAACAGCCCGCCGCCACCCCAGGTATCGCCCTTGGGCCAAACGGCCAGCGCGGTGAAATACGGCGGGCGGCTGATCGCCGTCCAGGTGCCGACCTTCTTGCGGTAGGCGGCGACGAAGCACGCGACCAACTCGCCGTCCGGCGAGATGTCCGAGCGTGCGACATACACGCGCCCCTCAATCCATTGGCCGGGCACGATTTTGTCGTTGCGCAGATTCCAGCGGAGCATGCGCACCAAGCGCGACGGCCCGCGGCGGAAGATCACCGCAACCGGGGCGTTGCGCGCGATAATCGCCTCGACGCGGGCGGCTGGCTTTTTGCCTTTGACCGTCATGAGGGATTGGTCGCGCAGGCGCGCGGTCGGGTTCAGCCGATCCCGTAAGGCTTGCCCCACACCAGGCTGTCCACAGTCGGGCCGCCGGGGCCGTATTCGGCGCCGACCCAGCCTTTCCAGCCCATCGCGTCGACCGCATCGAAGATCACCGGAAAATTGAGCTCGCCCTTGTGCGGCGGCAGGCGCGACGGGGGACCGGCGAACTGCACGTGCCCGATCAGCGGCAGGTGCTTCTCCATGCGCTTGAGCACGTCGCCCTGCATCACCTGCACGTGATAGAAGTCGTACATGATCTTGAGGTTCGGCTTGCCGACCTTGGCGATGATGTCGGCGATGTGCTCGATATGCGAGACGAAATAGTCCGGCCGGTCGCGCTGGTTAAGCGGCTCCAGCATCAGGAAGATGTTTTTCGCCGCCGCCTCGTCGCAGGCGCGCGCGAGATTTGCCACGATCACCTTTTCGGCGGCGGGCCGCTCGTGCGGCGGCACGATGCCTGAGAGCACGTGGATCGACGTGCCGCCGATCGCCGTCACGTAATCGAGCGCCTTGGTGAAGAGGGCGGCGAAGTCCTTCTCGCGGCCCGCGACCGCCGCGAGCCCTGGCTCGCCGCCCGGCCCCTGCGGCGAGTTGATGTTCAGCATCGTGAGGCCATGCCGGTCGATTTCGGCCTTCACGGCCGAGGGCGGAAGCTCATAGGGAAGCTGCAGCTCGATCGCCTTGAAGCCCACCTTCGCGGCGGCGCCGATGCGCTCGATCAGCGGGTATTCGACGAACAAGTGGCCGAGGTGGGCCGAGAAACGCGGCATGGGTGGCTCCCGAGAAGGATGGCGATCTTGCACAAGGGGCGGCGCGATGGCCACATGCAGGCTTCTGCCCACCGATGCCCCCAATGATAGGGCAATTGCCCACAAATTCGTTAGAATAGGTGTCCGCCACCAAACGAAATAGCCAATAATCAGGCAATTCACGCCGCCCCACACACCCTGCCCACCAAACCAGTGGGACCGTTTGTGGTTGACCGCCAACGCGCAGCTTGGTTCGCTGCCCCCAAGCTCACGCCACGATGAGCTGCTTGAGGAAGCCGCCATGAACGATGTGCTGCTGCAGGAAATCTCCGATTTCTGCCGTCAGGCTGGCCTTGCCGAGTCCACATTCGGCCGCCGCGCCGTGAACGACGGCAAGCTTGCAAGCCGCCTGCGCAACGGCGGACGCATCACCACCGAGACGCTCGACCGCATCCGCGGCTTCATGCTGAGCCATCAGGGCAAGCCCGCGCTGTCGCGCCCGCTGGTGATCGAGCGTTCGCCCATGCTGCGCGCGCCACAGCGCTCCGAGGGGCCGGTCGCGATTGCGCCCGGCGCGAACGATCCGCAGCGCAATTTCCGCTTCTTCGACAACCGGCAGAAGTACCTGCTTTTTGTAAATACCTGCTCCGAGAAATGGGTGGTGGCGAGCCGCGTTTCGCTTGAACTTGCCAACATTCATCCGCGCCCGCCGGCGGTGCGCGTGTTCGATGCCGGCGTTGGCGACGGCTCGGTGCTGGTGCGCGTGATGCGCTCGATGCACGACCGCTTCCCGCACATGCCGTTCTACGCGGTCGGCAAGGAGATCAGCCTCGAAGACATCCGCCTCACCTTGCAGAAAATGGCGGATCGCTTCCTCGAACACCCGCAGACCGTACTGGTGCTCACCAACCTTGCTTACGCGGACGCGCCGTGGCTCGCGGTCAAGTCGCTCAGCGCCGCCTCCAGCATGGTGTGGCACGAGTTGCCGCTCGCAGGCTCCACGGCGCACAAATTCGAAACCCAGATCATGGATCTCGAGCCGTTCCTTGCCGAGAACTGGAAAGCGGGCGTCTCACAGAAAACCGGCAATCCGGTCTACGAGCGCCCGGTCGTGATGGTGATCTATCGCGAGGATCATAAATTCCTGCTCGACCCGATCATCCCCAAGCCCGGCGGCACGGTCGCGAATTACGATCTGGTGATCGCGTCGCAGCCCTATCGCGCCCGCGCCTCGGTCGACTTCAAGGCACGGCGCGTGATCGCGCCGCTCGCGCGTGCGCTGGGCCCGGGCGGGCGCATGCTCGCGATCCACTCCTACGGCCACGATCCCGGCATGGAGATCATCGAGAAGGTCTGGCCGGGCGACAATCCGTTCACCACCGACCGACACGAGATCCTGAAAGCCGTGAAGCAGGAGCTTGGAGCCGCGGGCCGCGATCTCAACTTCAACGCCTATGCGGATAACCGCTCGCTGTTCCGCTACGAGATGCACACGCTGCCGTCTGAGGTCACCGAGTCGATCGGCACGTCGACCGCATTCGCGGCCTGGAACGCCGCGATTTACGTCGCGCAGATCGAGGACGACCGGCTTGGCAGCGTGGTCAGCGACGGGCGCTATCTCGACGCCACCCGCGAGGTGCTGCGCAAGCACAACGGATTGTGGTTCTACGATGAGTCGTACGTGATTTCGCGGCGGCGGGATTGAGCGGAGCCTAATTCATCCCCGCAATCTTCCTCGCCTCTCAGGGCTTGTCCCGGCCATCCCGCTTAGGAGGGCACAATCCCTCTCTATCGGGATCACAGGGACTCGACCCTGCGGGTCGGCCCGGTGATGCCCTACGTATTCACATTCCCGCCATCGACCGCGATGGTCTGGCCAGTCACGAAGTCGCTGTCTGCCGAGGCGAGGAAGATCAGCGCGCCCAGCAAATCCTCCGGCTGCTCGTCGCGCTTGAGCGCACGCGAGGCGATCGCGCGGTTGCGCGCAGTCTCCACATGGCCGGGATTCTCGTTCACGATCGAGTCGCTCAGCGTGAAGCCCGGCATCAGCGTGTTGACGCGGATGCCGTCGTCGCCGAGTTCGCGCGACATCGCGCGCGTCATCGCCATGATGCCGCCTTTGGTGGCGACGTAGTGCATCATCCAGGGGATACCGCGCACCGCGGTGCCCGAGCCGATGTTGATGATCTTCCCGTATTTTCGCTCGGCCATGCGCGGCGCGACGTGTTTGGCCATCAGGAACGTGCCACGCAGGTTGACCGCCATCACCTTGTCCCACAGGTCGACGTCGATCTCGGTGAACTTCTGCTCGTGCAGCGGCGCGTAGAGCGCTGCGTTGTTCACCAGCACGTCGATCCGGCCGAACCGCTCCATCGTCGCTGCGACCAGCCGCTTCACGGAACTTTCGTCGCTGACGTCGCAGATCTCGGCGGCGACCGAGTTGGTGCCGTGCTTGCCGGCGATCTCGGCCGCGACGGCCGCGCCATCGACGATGTCGGCGATCATCACCCGCGCGCCCTCGGCTGCGAGCGCGAACGAATAGTGCCGCCCGATGCCCTTCGCGCCGCCGGTCACGAGCGCCACGCGGCCGTCCAGTCGCCCCATTCGATTGCTCCCTGCCGGACCGCATACTAGCGGAACGCCATCCGAACTCTCTATGGTCATCGCCGTAATTGAAAGGACTGCCCATGACCGATGAACTGCTCGACCGCCTTACTATCCGCCAGCTTGTCGAGGACTGGGCGGTCTTACGCGATGCGCGGATGTGGGAGCGCTTCCGCGAGGTGTGGCACGATGATGGGCGGATGATGGCGACCTGGTTTCAGGGTTCGCGCGACGAATTCATCAAGGTCAGCGAGGAAGGTTATGCGCGCGGCGTGCGCATCCTGCATTTCCTCGGCGGCTCGACCGTCGATGTCGGCGGCAATCGCGCCATCGCGCAGACCAAGATGACGATCTCACAGCGCGCCAAGGTCGACGACGTCCTGTGCGACGTGGTGTGCACCGGGCGGTTCTACGACTTCTTCGAGAAGCGAGCCGGCCGCTGGGGCCTCGTGCTGCGCCAACCGATCTACGAAAAGGACCGGCTCGATCCGCTCGATCCCTCGGCGAAGCTCGCGCTCGACAAGGACCTGCTCGCGCGCTTCTCGGAGGGCTATCGCCACCTTGCCTATCTGCAAACGCGCATCGGCTACACGGTGAAACCTGACATGCCGGGGCTCGATGGGCCCGAGGTCGCGGCGCTTTATTCGCGCGGGGAGGGGTGGCTCAAGGGCCGCCCGCTTTAGCCGAATCTCCCCCGATCATGCTTCGCCTCGAAATCCAGCGCGGGGCCGAGCGGCACGATGCCGGTCGGATTGATGTGCAGCATGCTCATATAATAGTGCCGCTTGACGTGATCCATGTTCACCGTGCCGGCGACGCCGGGCACCTGATAAAGTTCGCGCAGATAGTTCGACAGGTTCGGATAGTCCGCGATGCGGCGCAGATTGCACTTGAACAGTCCGACATAGACCGCATCAAAACGGATGAGCGTGGTGAACAGCCGCCAGTCGGCTTCCGTGATGCGGTCGCCGGCGAGATAGCGCCGGCGTGAAAGCGTCTCTTCCAGCCAGTCCAGCGTGGCGAACAGATCGAGAAAGGCTTCCTCGTAGGCTTCCTGCGTGCTGGCAAAGCCGCAGCGATAGACACCGTTGTTGACGTTCTTGAACACCTGTTCGTTTACGGCGTCGATCTCGTGGCGCAACTCGGCCGGATAGTAATCGGTACGCTCATTGGTGAACGCATCGAACGCGGTGTTGAGCATCCGGATGATTTCAGGCGACTCGTTGTTGACGATCGTCCTGCGCTCCTTGTCCCACAGGATCGGCACCGAGGAGCGGCCGGTGTAGCGCGGATCGACCTGCGTGTAGATTTCGTGCAGATGCTTTTTGCCGTTCACGCTGTCGTCGTCGGCATCGGGACCGAACTGCCAGCCCTCGTCGCCCATCACCGGCTCGACCTCGCTCATCGAAATGACATCCTCCAGTCCCTTGAGCTTGCGGAACACGACCGTGCGGTGCGCCCATGGGCAGGCAAGCGAGACGTAGAGATGATAGCGGCCGCGCGCCGCCGCAAAGCCGCCGGTGCCGCTCGGACCGGCGCCGCCGTCCGGGGTGATCCAGTTGCGGTATTTCGGTTCGCCGCGCTTGAAGCGCCCGCCGGTCGCCTTGGTGTTGTGAAACCGGGTGTGCCACACACCCTCGATCATTTCGCCGTGCGCCATGAAGTTTCCTTATCCCTCAGGGTGAGGGCTAGCATGGACCTCTCAGCCTCCAAATGCTAATTCGCGGCTGACCTCATGACCGACATTTCCGTCACCATCCTGACCGAAAAGCCCGACGACGCCGCGGCGATCGAACGGCTGCACGAGCGCACGTTCGGCCCCGGCCGCTATGCGCGCACCGCCTATCGTATCCGCGAGCAGCTCGGCCACCGGCTCGATCTCTCCTACACGGCGCGCATCGGCACGCTGATGGTCGGCTCGGTGCGCCTCACCCCGGTGCGTATCGGCGAGACGCCGGCGCTCCTCCTCGGGCCGCTCACCATCGAGCCGCCGTTCCGCGACCGCGGCATCGGCAA
This sequence comes from uncultured Alphaproteobacteria bacterium, assembly GCA_963800695.1. GTDB lineage: Bacteria > Pseudomonadota > Alphaproteobacteria > Rhizobiales > Xanthobacteraceae > PALSA-894. Next base: position 186,001 of record CAWDCA010000023.1, read on the forward strand.
GGTCATGATGGAGCGCGCGCTGAAGGATGCGAAAGCGCGGGGTTACAGGCTCGTCGTGCTGGTCGGCGATGAGCCGTATTACGCGCGCGTCGGCTTCAAGCGCGTGCCGAAGGGCGTGATCGCCATGATGGGTCCGGTCGATCCGGCGCGCATGCTGGCGGCGGAACTGGTCGAGGGTGCGCTCGAAGGTGTGAGTGGAGTCGTTCGGCCGGATTGGGATGCGAAAGCGTAAGGAATAACGAATGAACGGCGCGGAAAGTCTGGTGCGGACGCTGGTGGGCGGCGGCGTGGATGTCTGCTTCTCCAATCCCGGCACCTCGGAAATGCATTTCGTAGCAGCACTCGACCGGGTCGACGGCATGCGCTGCATCCTCGCGCTGTTTGAAGGCGTCGCTACAGGAGCCGCCGACGGCTACGCGCGCATGGCCGAGAAACCGGCAGCGACGCTTCTGCACCTCGGGCCCGGTTTGGCGAATGGCTTGGCCAATCTGCACAACGCCATGAAGGCGTCGACGCCGGTGGTGAATATCGTCGGCGATCACGCCACCTATCACCGCGACTACAACTCGCCGCTCACCTCCGACATCGAGACCGCCGCCAAGCCGTTCTCAGGTTGGGTGAAGACATCGCCGAACGCCAAGACCGTCGCGCAGGACGGGGCCGCCGCGATTGCGGCCGCCATGAAGCCGCCCGGGCAGGTCGCGACGTTGATTCTTCCGGGCGATACCGCCTGGGATGAAGGCAGCGGTCCCGCGACGGTGCCGGCGATCCCGGAGCGCGCGAAGGTAAGCGAAGACGCCGTGAAGGAAGCAGCAGCCGCGCTGCGCAGCGGCGAGCCGGCCGTGCTGCTGCTCACGGGTCTGGCGCTGCGTGAGAAGGGCTTGGAATTGGCCGCGCGCATCGCCGCGAAGACCGGATGCCGGCTGCTGGCGCAAACCTTCAACCGCCGCATGGAGCGCGGGGCAGGGCGCGTGTCGATCGACCGCCTTCCCTATCCGGTCGATCAGGCACTCAAGACGCTCGAAGGCTTGAAGCACATCGTGCTGGTCGGTAGCCGCATTCCGGTGGCGTTCTTCGCCTATCCGGACAAGCCGAGCCTGCTCTCGCCGAAGGACACGCAGTTCACCACGCTGTCGACGCTGGAAGAGGATTCGGTGCACGCGCTCGAATGGCTCGCCGATGAGCTCGGCGCGAAAGCGCAGCCGATCGAGCCTTCGAAGTACGGCCCGATGCCGCTTGCGAGCGGCAAGATCGACTCGCTGACGCTGGCGCAATCGATCGGCAGCCTGATCCCCGAAAACGCCATCGTGGTGGACGAGGGCGTCTCGACCGGGCGCGGCTTTTTCCCTTCCACGCGCAACGCGCATCCGCACACCTGGCTGCAGAACATGGGCGGCTCGATCGGCCTCGGCATGCCGATGGCGACCGGCGCGGCGGTCGCGTGCCCGGACCGCAAGGTGCTGAGCATCCAGGCCGACGGGTCGGCGATGTACACCATCCAGTCGCTGTGGACGCAGGCGCGCGAGAACCTCGACATCACGACAGTGCTGTTGAACAACAAGTCCTACGCGATCCTGCGCATGGAGCTTGCCAACGTCGGCGCGCAGAATGTCGGCCGCAAGGCGCTCGACATGCTCGACCTCTCGCGCCCCGATCTCGACTTCGTTGCCCTGGCGCGCGGCATGGGGGTGCCGGGCGAGCGCGTCGACACGATGGACGAGTTCAACAAGGCGGTCGCGCGCGGCTTGAGCATCAAGGGGCCGTATCTGGTCGAGGTGATGCTTGGCTGAATCGGCCGTCGGCGGAATCAGCGAAGGCGGCTCGGCGCAGCTGAAATCGATCCAGGTGCTGCGCGCGGTCGCGGCGCTCGGCGTGCTCACGTATCATGCCGCCACCGAAAAGGTGATGTTCCTCGGCGGCGAACCGGGACCGTTCAAGAGTTTCCTGCTCGGCGCGGCCGGCGTCGACCTGTTCTTCGTTATCTCGGGATTCGTGATGGTGTATTCATCCGAACCCCTGTTCGGCCGCCGCGACGGCGCGCGCAAATTCCTCTCGCGCCGGATCGCGCGCATCGGCCCGCTCTACTGGGCGGTGACGGCCGCGATCATCGCCTACATCTACGCGGTGCATGGCGCCAAGCTGTGGGAGATCTATTCGCCCGCCAGCCTCGTCGCATCGTTTCTGTTCTGGCCGTATCCGCGCATCGACGGCTTTGCGTTCCCGGTGCATCTGCTCGGCTGGACGCTGAACTTCGAGATGATCTTCTACGTGGTTTTCGCGGCCGCGATCGTGTTGCCGCGCCGCGCGGCGGTCGCGGCCGTGTGCGTGGCGCTTGCCGCGCTGGTGACGCTCGGCCGGCACGCCACGCTGCCGCTGCCGTTCCAGTTCTGGGCCAACCCGATCGTGCTGGAATTCTGCCTCGGCATGCTGATCGCGGCGGCGTATCGCGAAGGTGTGCGCTTGGCCCCCGCCGCCGCATGGGCGCTCGGCATCGCGGCCTGCCTCGGCCTTGCCGCGATGCATAATCCGCCGGTTACCTGGGGCGAGTGGCGGCTCTTGTTCTGGGGCCTGCCGTGCGCCGCGCTGGTCGCGTCCTGCGCGCTGTCGGAGAGCACGTGGCGGCCGGGACCGGCCGGGCGTTTCGCCGGCCTGCTCGGCGATGCGTCGTATTCGCTTTATCTCGTGCATCCGCTCGCGTTCCCGCTGGTGCGCTGGACCGTCGGGCGCTGGATCGATTTCTCGGGACTGCCGTGGGTCTATGCGGGCATCGCGTTTGTAGCGGCGATCGCGGCGTCGGTCGCCTGCTATTGGGCGTTCGAGCGGCCGATCACGCGCGCGCTGCAGCGGCGGTTGCGCGAGGCGCAAGGATCGCCTGCGCGGTGAGGATCAGCGCCGGCAGGACGAACAGCGGGCCGAAGGCGAGGCCGGTCAGTTTCGCCAGCGGGCTCGCCAGCAGCGGAAGCAGAAGGATCGACGCGCAAGCGATCTGCGTCGCGGGCTTCCATTCGCCATCGAGTGCCGCAAGCCACACCACGACGAATGCGCCGAGCACGAGGTCGTAGTCCTGGAGATACGGCGTCGCGAGCAGCACGCCGATCATCACGGCGGCATTGCGCGCGGGCGTCGGCGCATCCTTGAACCACGCATAGGCGACCAGCGCTGCGGCGAGCAGCGCCGCCGCCATCTGCGCCGCATAGGCGGCGGAGAGCCCGAGGCCGAGCCGCGATGCCGCCATGAACACCGAGACGTTGCGGTGCCACACCGCGTCGGCATCCTCGAGCGTGACCTTGCGCAGCAGCGGCGCGAGATCGAGGAACGCGCGCCAGCTGTCCCAGCCGGTGAGTGCGAGGCTCGCAAGCAGCAGTACACCCACCGTGACGCCTGCCGCCACGAACGCGCGCCATTGGCGGCCCGCCATAAGCGCCACGGGAATCATCAGTGCGAGGTGCGGCTTGTAGGCCTGCAATCCGAACAGCACGCCCGCGATGACCGGACGGCGCTGCAGCAGGCACAGCCCGCCGCCGAGGAACGCCGCGGTCCACACGCCGTTCTGTCCGCAATAGGTGTTGACGAACACGGCCGGCGCCGCGAGTGCGAGCAGCAATGCGTTCGGCATCGCGAGCCGCAGCGCGCGGTAGAACGCATACCAGCCGCCCACCAGCCACACGCCGAGCGCCGGCACATAAGGCAGCAGCGCAAACGGCAGCGTGAGCACCAGCGCGAGCGGCGGATAGCTGTAATTGTAGTTCGGGCTCACGGCTGCGCCGACCAGCGCTTCCTGAAACGCATGGTAGGCCGGCCAGTGATAGATCTCGGCGGCGCGCTGATGCAGCGCAAGATATGCGCCGGAGAAATAGTTGACGAAGTCGTCGCCGATAGGCCGTCCGTCGCCGCCAGTCAGGCCGACCGCCGTTTTGCGCCACAGGTCGAAAACGACGAACGCGCCGGCGAGCGCGATCCACACATGCGCGACCCGCCGCAGCAAGGCGGCGTCGCCGAGGACGGGCAGGGTGGGTTTGTTCATTGGCCGCGATGATGACGAGCTGAAGTTTACTGGCCGTTAACCGGCCGCGTCAGCGGGCGGAACGCTTGCGCGATGAACCTATACCGAGGCGAGCGGGCCAGCGCCGACGGATGTCCCGCGCGCACGCCTGAAAGTCATTTCCGTGGCGATCAGAACGGCGCCTGCGATAATGGGAATGACCAGCAGCCGGACCATGAAAAACGGGTGCAGGATGGTGTGATTCAGGAACA
>CAWDCA010000024.1:0-54418 GCA_963800695.1 uncultured Alphaproteobacteria bacterium
GTTCGCCATCTGTTAACCATGAAATGTTGTGTCCGGCGGATCTTGGTCTCGCCCGGTGGCCAACGAAAAAGCCCGGCGGAACTTTCCGCCGGGCGCGCGCCTCGTCGCGAAGAATGGGCCGTTACATCTTCACGCCCTTTTCGGTGAAGTACTTCACCGCGCCCGGATGCCACGGGATCGGCGAGTTCTTCTGCATCTGGTTCTCCAGCGAGATGCTCTTGGCTTCGCCGTGCACGGCGACGAGATCGGCGCGCTTCTCGATGAAGATCTTGACGATGTCGTAGGCGACCTCGTCCGTCATCTTGTCGTTGGCGACCAGGATGTTCTCACGACCGCGATCGTGTTGTCCTTGTCCTGGCCCGGATAGGTCTTCGCCGGGATGACGCCGGCGAGTAGAGGTTGCCGTATTTCTCGTTCATCTTGTCGACGACGTCGCCGTGATCGATCAGCTTGATCTTCACGCCGGGCGTCGCGCCGAGATCGGTCACCGCCGCGGTCGGCAGGCCGCCGACCCAGAAGAAGGCGTCGATCTTGCTGTCCTTGAGCGCATTGATGGATTCGGCGACGCCGAGCCGCTCGCGCCTCATGTCCTTGTCCTTGTCGAGGCCGGCGGCCTCGATGACGCGGAACGCCATCACTTCGGTGGCGCTGCCGGGCGAGCCGGTCGAGACGCGCTTGCCCTTGAGGTCGGACATCTTCTCGATGCCCGTGCCCTCGATCGTCACGACATGCATGCGGTTGGGGTAGAGCACCATCAGGGTGCGCACCTCGACCGGATTGCCCTTGAACTTGTCCTCGCCCTTGAGCGCGTCGAGCGCGGCGTCGACCATCATCAGCGCGAGCTCGCTCTGCCGCGTGCCGATGAGCTTGAGATTGTCGACCGAGCCGCCGGTGACGCGCGCGGTCGCCTGCATAGCCCGGCACGTATTTGGTCAGCACGTTCGCCATGCCGCCGCCGAGCGGATAGTAGACGCCGCCGGTGCCGCCGGTGGCGATCGCGATGGTGGTCTGCTGCGCAAAGCGCCGCGCCGGCGAACAGCGCTGCGCCCGCCAGCCAGCGACGCGCCTGCGCCAAGAATGTCCTGCGATTCATCGTGTCGTTCCTCCCTTATTGTTGTTGCGGCCGCGTGCGCTGGCAAGCCGGCTGCATGCATTGTTTTAGCAACACCGCAGCACCGATCGCCAAGCCAAATGTCGCGGTATAGCTGATGTCGCGGCCAATGATGGCTTCGATCAGCGGCCTCCAGCAGGCTCGGGAACACCAGCAACAGGCCGGCCAGCACCAGCAGAACGCGTTCGGCCAGCGTGGTCGTGCGCAGCGCCCAGCCCTGCGCCGCCGCGGCAAGCGCCGCCAGGCCGAGCGGCCGTCTTCAGCCGTGATCAGCACGATGTCGACCCAGAACCGCCCTTCGGGATCTTCAGCAGCAGGCCGACGCCCTGCGGATCGAGCACGAAGACGAACGGCACCAGGAACGCCGGCAGGGTGTATTTCCACGCCTGCAGCGTCGTCTTGTAAGGGTCGCCGCCGGTGATCGCCGCGGCCGCGAACGGCGACAGCGCGGTCGGCGGCGAAACCTCGGACAGCACCGCGTAGTAGAAGATGAACATGTGCGCGGCGAAGTCGGGCACGCCGAGCTTGGTCAGCGCCGGCGCCGCGATCACGGCGCAGATGATGTAGGACGCGGTGACCGGCACCGCGAGGCCGACGATCCAGACGATCAGCGCGGTATAGAGCGCGGTGAGCAGCAGGCTGCCGCCCGCATAGTCGATCACGATCGAGGAGAATTTCAGCCCGAGCCCGGTCAGCGTGACGACGCCGACGATGATGCCGGCGGAGGCGCAGGTGGTCGCGGCGGTGAGCGCGCTGGTCGAGCCGTCGGACAGCGCGCGCACGAGCTTCTTCGGCTTGAGCGCGGTCTCGCGCGTCAGGAAGCTCAGCGCGAACGTCAGCACCGTGGACCAGAACACCGACAGCGTCGGCGAAAAGCCCCAGAGCATGAAGACGATGATCGCGATCAGCGACGCGAAGTGGAAGCCGTAGCGCCGCGTCATCTCCCACAGGCCAGCTCCGGCTCGAACCGACACCATCCGCGCGCCGAAGCGCTTGGCGTCGAGCTCCACCATGAACAGCAGCGACAGGTAATAGAGGCAGGTCGGGATCACCGCCATCCAGATGACGTCGAGGTAGCTGATCTTGAGGAATTCGGCGATCAGGAACGCGGCGGCGCCGAGCACCGGCGGCGAGATGATCGCGCCGAGCCCGCCGGCCGCCAGCAGCCCGCCGGCGGCGTTCTTCTCGAAGCCCGCCTTGGCCATCATCGGATAGGCGACGGCGCCGATCGTCACCGTCGTGGCGACGCCCGAGCCGGACGGCCCGCCGAGCAGGAACGAGGACAGCACCACGGTGCGGCCGGCGCGTTCGGCTTGTTGCCCATCAGCGCGAGCGAAAAGTCGATGAAGAATTTGCCCGCGCCGGAATGCTGCAGGAACGCGCCATAGATGCGGAACAGGACGATCAGGCTGGACGAGACATCGACCGGGACGCCGAAGATGCCTTCCAGCGTGATGAAGAGCTGGCCGACGATCTGCCCGATGTCGAAGCCGCGATGCGTCCAGGGCTGCGGCAGGTAGGGACCGAAATACGCGTAGGCGAGAAAGGCGAGCGCCACGACCGGCACGATCCAGCCGGTGGTGCGCCGCGTCGCCTCGAGCAGCAGCACCATGAACGTGACGCCGAGCACGACGTCGGTCTGGTTCGGCGACGTGGCGCGATCGGTGAAATCGTCACCGCCGTCGATCGCGTAAACAAGAATGGCGGCTCCTGCGACGCCCAGCACGACATCGAACCAGCGGATGCGGTTGCGGAACCGTGCGGCGGCCGGAAACAGCAGGAAGCTCAGCACCAGCACGAACGCGACATGCGCGTAACGCAGCGGCTGCGTCGAGATGATCGGGAAATTGCTGAACGGCCAGGCGCCGGCGACGGCCGCATAGAGATGGAAGAGCGACATGACGACCGCGATGGCGGTCACCGTCTGTCCGGCGAGGCCGGTCAGGCGGTTGGTCGCGCCCTCGTCGGCCTCGATGAATTCTTCGGCCTTGCGCAGCGCCTCGTCGGAAATCGCGGATGCGTCCGGCTGCGTCGCCGGCCTGCTGTTCCTCAGCCATGTCCCCTCATGCCGCCTCTTATTTTGGGGCGACGCTAGCATGCGCGATGCGGCCGGAATACCCGTGGCTCAGGCGGTGCCCGACGTGCCCTTGCCGAGCGCCGCCTGCGCGGCGGCGAGGCGCGCGATCGGCACGCGGAACGGCGAGCAGGACACGTAGTCGAGCCCGATCTCGTGGCAGAACGCCACGGACGCCGGATCGCCGCCATGCTCGCCGCAGATGCCGAGCTTGAGCCCGTTGCGCACCTTGCGTCCGCGCTCGGTCGCGATGCGGATCAGTTCGCCGACGCCCTCGCGATCGATCGAGATGAACGGGTCGATCGCCAGGATGCCCTTCGCCTGATAGGTGCCGAGGAAGCTCGCCGCATCGTCGCGCGAGATGCCGAAGGTGGTCTGCGTCAGGTCGTTGGTGCCGAACGAGAAGAACTCCGCGGTCTCGGCGATCTCGCCGGCCTTGAGGCAGGCGCGCGGCAGTTCGATCATGGTGCCGACCTGGTAGTCGACCTTCGTGCCGGTCTCCTTCGCCACGGCTTCGCGCCATCGCGTCGATGCGCGCCTTGACCAGATCGAACTCCATTTTGGTGGCGATCAGCGGCACCATGACCTCGGGCACCACCGGCGCGCCGGTGCGCTTGCCGGCCTCGACCGCGGCCTCGAAGATCGCGCGCGCCTGCATCTCGGCGATCTCCGGATACGCGATGGCGAGACGGCAGCCGCGGAAGCCGAGCATCGGATTGAACTCGCGCAGCTCGGCGGCGCGCTCCTTGAGCTTGCGCGGCTCGGTGTTCATCGCCTCCGCGACCTCGCGGATTTCCTCTTCGGTGTGCGGCAGGAATTCGTGCAGCGGCGGATCGAGCAGCCGGATCGTGACCGGCAGGCCCTTCATGATCTCGAACAGCTCGGTGAAATCGCCGCGCTGCATCGGCAGGAGCTTGGCGAGCGCCGCGCGGCGGCCCTTCTCGTCGTCGGCGAGGATCATCTCGCGCACCGCGAGGATGCGGTCGGCATCGAAGAACATGTGCTCGGTGCGGCACAGCCCGATGCCCTCGGCGCCGAACTTCAGCGCGACGCGCGCGTCGTTCGGCGTGTCGGCATTGGCGCGCACTTTCGAGCTTGCGCACCTTGTCGGCCCAGCCCATCAGCGTCGCGAACTCGTCGGACAGCGCGGGCTCCAGCATCGCGACGCGGCCGGCCAGCACCTGGCCGGTCGAGCCGTCGATGGTGATCGTTTCGCCCTTCTTGAAGCGTCTTGCCGGCGCCGTCATCGTCTGCGCCGCGTAATCGACGCGCAGCGTAGCCCGCGCCCGAGACGCAGGGCTTGCCCATGCCGCGCGCAACGACGGCCGCATGCGAGGTCATGCCGCCGCGCGTGGTGAGGATGCCTTCGGCGGCGTGCATGCCGTGAATGTCTTCGGGCGAGGTCTCGACGCGCACCAGGATGACCTTCCTGCCCTGCGCCTTCAGCGTCTCGGCTTCATCCGACGAGAACACGATCTCGCCCGAGGCGGCGCCCGGCGAGGCCGGCAGGCCGGTCGCGATCACCTTGCGCTCCGCCTTGGGATCGATGGTCGGATGCAGGAGCTGATCGAGCGAGCCGGGATCGATGCGCGTGACCGCCTCTTCCTTGGTGACCACGCCCTCGTTGGCAAGCTCGACCGCGATGCGCAGCGCCGCCTTGGCGGTGCGCTTGCCCGAGCGCGTCTGCAGCATCCACAGCTTGCCCTTCTCGACCGTGAATTCGAGATCCTGCATGTCGCGGTAGTGCTTCTCGAGCGCGCGGTAGATGCGGGTGAGCTCCGCGTAAGCCTCCGGCATCGCCTGTTCCATCGACGGCTTGTCGGAGCTGGCGGCCTTGCGCGCCTGCTCGGTGATCTCCTGCGGCGTGCGGATGCCGGCGACCACGTCTTCGCCCTGCGCGTTGATGAGGAATTCGCCGTAGAGCAGCTTCTCGCCGGTCGAAGGATTGCGCGTGAAGGCAACGCCGGTCGCCGACGTATCGCCCATGTTGCCGAACACCATCGCCTGCACGTTGACGGCGGTGCCCCAGCTTTCCGGAATGTTGTGCAGGCGGCGATAGGTGATGGCGCGCTGGTTCATCCACGAGCCGAACACCGCGCCGATCGCGCCCCACAACTGCTTCTGCGGGTCCTGCGGAAAATCGTCGCCGGTCTCTTCCTTCACGCGCGCCTTGTAGCGCTTGATCAGCTCGGCCCAGTCGTCGGCGGTCAGTTCGGTGTCGAGCGTGTAGCCCTTCTGCTCCTTGTGGCCTTCGAGGATTTCCTCGAAGTGATCGTGCCCGACGCCGAGCACGACGTCGGAATACATCGTGATGAAGCGGCGGTAGCTGTCATAGGCAAAGCGGCGGTCGCCGGACGATTTCGCCAGCGCCTCGACCGTCACGTCGTTGAGGCCGAGGTTGAGCACCGTGTCCATCATGCCGGGCATCGAGGCGCGCGCGCCGGAGCGCACCGAGACGAGCAGCGGATCGTTGGCGTCGCCGAACTTCGGCCGGTGATGCGCGCGACGTGATCGAGCGCATCCTTCACCTGCGCTTCAAGCTCCTTCGGATAGGTCTTGTTGTTGGCGTAGAAATGGGTGCAGACCTCGGTCGAGATGGTGAAGCCGGGCGGCACCGGCAGGCCGAGGTTCGCCATCTCGGCCAGGTTCGCGCCCTTGCCGCCGAGCAGGTTCGCGCATCTCGGCCGCGCCTTCGGCGGCGCCGTCGCCAAAGGTGTAGACCCACTTGGCCATGTCGGAAGCTTTCGTTTTTTGTGGTGCTGCGAAGCGTCTGAGCGGCGCTTCTGCAGGTCTCTTGGCGGGTTTTTGCGCTTCCAATTCAACTTGCATCGCTGAACTCCAAACAGAAAAATCCCGCGCCGGGCGAGCCGGCGCAGGTTAAATGCTTGAAATTCAACTCACGAAATGAAGTTTTCGTTCCGCGCGCCGGATCGGCACGGCGGGCCTCACTTGATGAGCCCGAGCCCGATGATGCCGATGACGATCAGGTAGATCGCCACGATGTAGTTGAGCAGGCGCGGCATGATGAGAATGAGGATGCCGGCGACGAGAGCCACGATGGGCGCAAGCTGGCCGACGCTGATGGTCATGGGAGCTCTCCGGGTTGGATCACGAATCGATCAGTCATCCTTCGATCCGCGAGAAGTCCGCGACCGCGCGCGTCGCCTCGCGGATTTCGTTCAGCAGCTTGAGCCGGTTCTCGCGCCGGTCGGCGGCGGGCACGTTGACCGTCACCTTGTCGAAGAACGCATCGACATCGGGCCGCAGCTTGGCGATCGCCGCCATCGCGCCTTCGAAGTCCTCGCGCGCGACCGCCTTCGCGGCTTCCTCCTTCACGGCATTGATCGCGGCGGCGAGCTGGCGCTCCTCGGGCTGCAGATAGAGATGCGGGTCGGGCTTGCCGTGATAGTGTCGCGCCGTCCTTCTTCTCCTCGATGCGCAGGATGTTGGCCGCGCGCTTGCACGCCGGCGAGCAGGCTCTTGCCGTCATCGGTTGCGAGGAATTTGCCGAGCGCCTCGACGCGGCGGACGATCAGGAGGAGGTCGTCTTGGCCTTCGCCATGTTGCGCGAGGACGGCATCGACGAGATCGTGGCGCGCGCCTTGATCGCGCAGTTGGACTTTGAGGCGGTCGAAGAAGAAGGAGAGCAGCTCAGCAATGCTCGATAGTACGCTGTCTCCTGAAACTTCCGATGCTTCGCAGTCGGGCCTGCAAGATCCTCGATGGCTCGTCCGGAAACTTCCATGCAGCTTATTCAGCTTGCAGCCATGCCCATCGACGCTCGACAACTCTTGCGCATAAGTGCTCGCCGACAATGCGCGCCGGCTGCGAGCACGCTAATACGAATCTGATCTGATTGTCGAGCACGATCCGGATCACACCCAGCGCCGCCCGCGCAGCGCATACGGGTCCTTGCTGCCGGTCGGCTTCTCGTCGATCGCCCAGAAGCCGACCAGCGTGTCGATCTTGTCGGCGAGCGCGACCGCGATCGACACCGGATCGGTCGGCACGCGATCGTCCGGGCCCTGCCGGCTTGTAGTGATCCTCGATCGCGGCGGCGACGCTCGCGTCCTCGCCCTGCGCCAGCGCGTAGTATTTCCCCATCATGCCCTGCACTTCGGGAAATTCGCCGACCACTTCGGTGAGCAGGTCGGTCTTGCACGAGCAGCGCCGCGCGTCTTGGCCTTCTCGGCGTCGGCGCCGACCAGCGGCGCGAGCTCGGCCGCCAATCGCGCAATGCGCTCAATGCGTTCGGCCTGCGTGCCCGAGCTTCTCGTGGAAGACGATGTCCTTGAACTTCGGCAGCCGCTCTTCAAGCCTGATCTTCAGATCGGTCTCGTAGAAGAACTTCGCGTCCGAGAGCCGCGCGCGGATGACGCGCTCGTTGCCGGCGACGATCGCCTTGCCGCCGTCGGCGGCTTCGGTGTTGGCGGTGAGGATGAAGCGGTTGGCGAGCTTCGGCCGGTCTTCGGATCGCGCAGCACGAAGCATTTCTGGTTGTTGCGGATGGTGGCGCGGATCACCTCGTCGGGAATTTTCAGGAACGACTCCTCGAACGTGCCCATCAGCACGACCGGCCATTCGACCAGCCCGGCGACTTCGTTCAGCAGCCCCTCGTCCTCGACCAGTTCGAAGCCTTGCGCGAAGGCGAGGTTCTTCGCGTCGTTGAGGATGATCTCGCGGCGCCGCGCCGGATCGAGCACGACCTTCGCCTTTTCGAGCTTCGCCACGTAGTCGTCGAAGTGGCGCACCTGGATCGCGCCCGGCGCCAGGAAGCGATGGCCATAGGTCGTGTTGCCGGACGTGATGCCGGCGATCGCGACATGCACGATCTCGGGCTCCTCGGTCTCGGGCCCGAAGGTCGCGACGATCGCATGCAGCGGGCGCACCCATTCGAGGCTGCCGGGCTTGCGCGGACTGCTCGCCCCAGCGCATCGACTTCGGCCACGGGAAGGTGCGCAGCACGACCTGCAGGATCTCGCCGATCACGTCGATCGCCGGCGCGGCCCGGCTTCTCGGTCAGCGCGATGTAGAAGTCGCCCTTCTTCGGGTCCTTCTGGATCACGGCCTCGCCGATCGAGGCGAGGCCCGCCGCCTTGAGGAAGCCCGCGATCGCGCCTTCGGGCGCGCCGACGCGCGGGCCCTTGCGCTCTTCCTTCAGGTCCGGCTGGCGCGCCGGCACGCCCTGCACGAACAGCGTGAGCCGGCGCGGCGTCACGAACGCGCGCGCGCCTTCATAGACCAGCCCGGCATCGACCAGCCGGTCGGTGACCATCTTCTTCAGGTCATCCGCCGCCTTGCCCTGCATGCGGGCGGGGATTTCCTCGGAGAACAGTTCGAGCAGGAGGTCGGGCATTACAATTTCAAATGGCTGTTGTCGCAGAGCGGGCCGCGCGCGGTGCGCTTGCAGGTGCAGAAGTTGACGAGGCCGCTGCGTTTGGCGACCCATTCCATCGGCTCGAAGGCGGTGCCCTCATGCGAGCCGTCGCAGAACGGCTGCGACTTGGAGCGCCCGCAGCGGCACCACCAATAGCTCTCGCCTTCCTCGACCTTGATCAGCAACGGCTGTCGCCCGCCGATTTCAGGTTCGCTCATGCGGCCCCTCCCCCTTCGGTCGCGAGCCAGGCCTCGCCGCAGGCCTTCGCGAGCTCGCGCACGCGCAAAATATAGCTCTGCCGCTCGGTGACCGAGATCACGCCGCGCGCGTCGAGCAGGTTGAACACGTGGCTCGCCTTGATGCACTGGTCGTAGGCCGGCAGCGCCATGAAATGGCGCTTGGAATTGTGCGCCCGCCTTCCAGCCGTCATCGAGATACTTGCGGCACGCGCCCTCGGCCATCTTGAACTGCGCGAACAGCATCTCGGTGTCGGCGTATTCGAAATTGTGCCGCGAATATTCCTGCTCGGCCTGCAGGAAGATGTCGCCGTAGGTGACCTTCTCGGCGCCCTCGCGGCCGTTGAAGTTGAGGTCGTAGACGTTCTCGACGCCCTGCACATACATCGCGAGCCGCTCGAGCCCGTAGGTGAGCTCGCCCGCGACCGGCCGGCATTCGAAGCCCGCGACCTGCTGGAAATAGGTGAACTGCGACACCTCCATGCCGTCGCACCAGCACTCCCAGCCGAGCCCCCAGGCGCCGAGCGTCGGGCTCTCCCAGTCGTCCTCGACGAAGCGCAGGTCGTGGATCGTCGGATCGATGCCGATCGCATAGAGCGATTTGAGGTACAGGTCCTGCAGGTCCGGCGGCGACGGCTTCAGGATCACCTGGTACTGGTAGTAGTGCTGCAGCCGGTTCGGGTTCTCGCCGTAGCGGCCGTCCTTCGGGCGCCGCGAGGGCTGCACATAGGCGGCGTTCCACGGCTTCGGCCCGAGCGCGCGCAGCGTGGTCGCCGGATGAAAGGTGCCCGCGCCCATCTCCATGTCGTAGGGCTGCAGCATCACGCAGCCGTGGTCCGCCCAATAGCGCTGCAGCGTCAGGATCAGGCCCTGGAACGAGCGTTCCGGGCGCATGTGAGCGGGCAATACGTCGGGCATGTGGCAGTTGGCCGATTCGGGTGAGCGGATGTGAAAGGCGCCGGACCCTATTCGCCGCGTCGTTCGGGGGTCAAGCAGGGCATTTTCGGCAACCCGGCCAAGCTGCGCAGACAAACGCTATCGACCGCCGCCTGAACCCGCGACTAAGCTATTGGAACGATTGAACTTTTCTCGACCGTACTGCGGCGCAAAAAATTGCCGCGCGTTCGATTGAACCTAACGGAAGCTTACCGACGACCAATGAATATCGGGCTTTGGGGCATTGCGTGGAGGTCGACATGACAACGCTTTTCTCGCTCACTTTCAGCGGCAATCTTCCTCGCTTTCCTCGTCGCCGCGATCGTCGGCCACGCTCTTGGTGATCGAGGCCTATGTCCGCCCTTTTTTCGGCAGAGCTAGCCCTCGCGAACAGACGGCCGTTGGCAAAGAACAGCCTGCTCCCGCAGCCAGCCCGCTGATCCCGGTCCGCAATCCCGAGAAAGCGGTCAACCGTCTCCGGTCCGGCGACGTCTGTCGTTTCCCGCTACCCTGCTCGCGCGTTCTGAGCGCTTGGCGGACCAGCCTCCCGCGCACTCAGAGCCTCACTTCGGCCGGTAGACACCGGTCTCCGGGTCGCGCTCGAGCTTGCGCGCATCTCGCTTTCGCTGGCAGGCGGCTGCTCGGGATGCAGCTCGGCATTGATGCGCTGCGACTCCTTGTAGAGCCAGCGGCCCGACATCGCGGCGCCCACCGCGCCCAGTGCCCAGAGGATCAGCGGCGGCATGCGTCTCCCCTACAATCCGTAGCGCGCCCAGATCGCGCGCGCTTCCAGCGATGAAATCAGTTCGTCGGTCGAGGCCCGGGCGGTCGAGCAGATCGCCGAGCCCGCGCCGACGCCGGGCGTCGTGCGGCCGAACAGGCTCGCGCTTGGGCGAGACCAGCGGCGTCTCGACCTTGTCGCCATAGCGCTCGCGCAAGGTCGAGCGCAGATCGCCGATGCGGTCGACAAGCCCATACTCGATGCCCTTGCGCGCCGCCCAGTATTCGCCGGAGAACAGGTCATCCGTCGGCGCCGGTCGAGCTTGGCGCCGCGGCGCGACTTCACCAGATCGATGAAGCTCGCGTGGATGTCCTCCTGGATCGCCTTGAGCCGCGCGACATGGTCCGGGTTCTCCGGGCAGAAACGGGATCGAGCATCGCCTTGTTGATGCCGGACGTATAGATGCGCCGCTCGACGCCGATCTTGTCGATCAGCTTGGCGAAACCGAACGACGCGCCGATCACGCCGATCGAGCCGACGATCGAGGACGGATCGGCGACGATCTCGTCCGCCGCGCACGCGATCATGTAGCCGCCCGAGGCCGCGACATCCTCCACGAAGGCGATGACCGGCACGCTTCTTCTCGGCGGAGAGCTGGCGGATGCGCTGGAAGACCAGATGCGACTGGACCGCCGAGCCGCCCGGAGAATTGATCAGGAGCGCGACGGCGCGGGCGCGCGGCCACGCGAAGGCGCGGTCGAGCGGCTTTGCCACCGAGGCAAGCGTCAAGCCGGGCCGCAGCGGCGTGGAAAAGCCGATGACGCCGGAGAGGCGCACGACCGGCACGACCGGCACGTCGCCGCGGAAGCGGCGCGGCAGCACCGGCCGCAACATCTGTGAGCGGTCTTGTCGAGCAATCCCATCTCGGCCATCACTCGGTCCATAGGCCGTGCGATGCGGCGCGGCTCAAGGCCTGCAAGCAAATCGATTAACCATCGGAGGGATAGGAACCAGGGCGGATCAGCAAACGCGCGTCTCAGCTTCCCGGGAGCGGTCATGAAGCTCTATTTCCTCTACCTGCTGATCGCCACCATCGCTTTGATGGCGCATCTGGGCGCCCGCGCAAACGCCGAAGCCGAGGCCGAAAAGGCCGCGTCTAATCCGGCCAGCGCAAGCGTTTCGCCGCCGCGCAGGATCGCCTCCGCTTCCGCGGTCGGGCGTGCGTTCGCGTCATTGAGCGTCAGGCCCGGCAGCAAGCGCAAGCGGCGCGCGGCTTCCCTTGACGCCGCGCACCAGAATCCGGATCGCCGCGGCTTCGGGTCGCGGATAGACCGGCAGCACCACGATGCCGCCGAAATGCCGCCGACGCCGAGCGCCGACAGCACATCGGCCAAGTCCGTCGGCGCGCCAGATCAGCGTCAGCGTGCCGGACGGCGCGAGCAAGCGAGGCCGCGCGCTCGATCCATTGCGCCAGCGTGTCGCGCCGAATGCCGCGTGCGCGAGGCGGCGCTGCGGATCGGGCGAGACGTTTTGCCGCGCCGGATCGTTGAACGGCGGATTCATCAGCACGCGGCCGGCCGATCCGGGCGCAATGCCCGGCTGCGGCAAATGCGCGCTCCGGCGCCGCGACATCCAGCACTGCGACCTGCACGCGGTCCGCCAGGCCGTTGCGCGCGGCGTTGTGTTCGCGCGAGCGCGGCCAAGCGCGGATCGATCTCGACCAGCGTCACGCTCAGGCCGGCAACGCGCTGCGCGAGCGCGAGCCCCGCCGCCCCGACGCCCGCGCCGAGTTCGACCGCATGCTCGCCGGCCGCGCGCTTCCGTCGCGGCGGCGAGCAGGATCGCATCGTGCCCGACGCGGTGGCCGCGCCGCGGCTGGCGCAGGATGAGCCGGCCGCCCAAGACGGCGTCTTCGGTGATCTCGTTCCCTCAGCCGCCATCCGGGCGCAGCTCATGGCCGAGGCCGGCGTCGGTCAGCAGCCGGCGCGCGCGCGCGACGTGATCGTCATCGACGACGATGCGGCGCGGCAGCATGTCCGAGCGAGCCATCGAGCACGCTCATGTTCTGGTCGAGCACCATGTGCGGAATGTTCGGCGCCCTTGAGCAGCGCCTCGATCGCGGTGATCAGCACCGCATCGTTGGTGCGAACGATCTCGCGCATCGTCCTACTCGCCCGCCGGCTCGCCGGGCGCACCATAACGCAGATAGGCCAGCAGCTTGATCTCGCGCCGTCCGCGCGTGACGGTATCGAGCACGAGGCCGCTGGCGAAAGCGAGAAACGCCGCGAGCATCAGGCCGGTCGCGAGAATCGCGGTCGGAAAGCGCGGGACGATGCCTTCCTGCATGAAGGTGATGAAGATCGGGATCGCGAGCCCGATCGCGACGATCGCGCAAGCGCGATCGCGATCGCGGAGAAGAACGGCAGCGGGCGTTCCGGCGCGATAGATCTGGAAGATGCTGCGCAGAATGCGGAAGCCGTCGCGCCAGGTGTTGAGCTTGGAGGCCGAGCCCTTCCGGCCGCGCATAATAGGGCGTGTCGAGTTCGGCGACCGGGCAGTTCGAGCTCCAGCGCGTGGATGGTCAGTTCGGTCTCGATCTCGAAACCGCCGGAGAGGACCGGAAACGATTTTACGAAACGGCGCGAGAACACCCGGTAGCCCGACAGCATGTCGCTGAACGAGTGCCCGAAAATGTGCCGCACAAAGCCGCGTGAGCAGCCGGTTCCCGGTCGCGGTGCCCGCGCCGGTAGGCCGCCTCCTCGCGATCGACCCGCGCGCCCACCACCATGTCGAGCTTCTCCTCGACCAGGCGGGCGATCATGCGCGCGCGCGCTCGGCGCATCGTAGGTCGCGTCCCCGTCGGCCAGCACATAAATGTCGGCATCCACGTCGGCGAACATGCGCCGCACCACGTAGCCCTTGCCCTGATGGCGTCTCGCTCCGCACCACCGCGCCGGCGGCGCGCGCGATCTCGACGGTGCGGTCGGTCGAATTGTTGTCGTAGACATAGACGGTCGCCCGGGCAGCGCGGCGCGGAAAGCGCGCACCACGTCGGCGATCGCGGCCTCCTCGTTGTAACAGGGCACCAGCACGGCGACGCGCTGCCGCGTCGAGCAGGCCCGATCCGGCCTGGCCATCGGCGCTCGTCGGTGGTCAGCATCCCATCCTCCGGCCCGATCCGAGCCCCGAATCATTCTGGCTGCGCGGCAACCGCGCACTTGCCGCTCAACATAGCGTTTCTATGCTCGCCCGTCCTCATTCCGGAGCGTTCGCGTGGCCGTTGTCATCCCGTTCGAAAGCCAGCCCTCCGCCTCGATCGACCGCCTGGTCGATCTCGTCGACGGCCGACATGGATCGCGTCAACGCGCACGATCCTGTCGCGCACCGGCTCCGACGTGACCATGATCCCGGAGGTCGCGAACCATCTGATCAATTCCGGCGGCAAGCGGCTGCGCCCGATGCTCACGCTCGCGATGGCGCGGCTGGCCGGCTATCGCGGCGACGGCCACGTCAAGCTCGCCGCGGCGGTCGAATTCATGCACACCGCGACGCTGCTGCACGACGACGTCGTGGACGAAAGCGAGATGCGCCGCGGCCGCCTTGCCGCCCGCATGCTCTGGGGCAACGAGGCGAGCGTGCTGGTCGGCGATTTCCTGCTCGGCCAGGCCTTCAAGATGATGGTCGAGGTCGGCTCGCTGCGCGCGCTCGACATCCTCTCGTCGGCCGCCGCCGTGATCGCCGAGGGCGAGGTGATGCAGCTTGGCGCCGCCAAGAACACGGCGACCACCGAGGACGAATATCTCGCCGTGATCCGCGCCAAGACCGCCGAGCTGTTCGCCGCCGCCTGCGAGGTCGGGCCTGCGATCGCCGGCCGCTCGAAGGACGAGCAGGCGGCCTGCCGCTCGTACGGCATGAATCTCGGCATCGCGTTCCAGCTCGTCGACGATGCGCTCGACTACGGCGGCAAGTCGGCAAAGCTCGGCAAGAACGTCGGCGACGATTTCCGCGACGGCAAGATCACGCTGCCGGTGGTGCTGTCGTTCCGCCGCGGCTCGGAATCGGAGCGCGTGTTCTGGCGCCGCACGCTGGAGGACGGCGACGCGACCGACAGCGATCTCGAAACGGCGGTCGCGCTGATGATCAAGCACCGCGCGCTGGAGGACACGATCAAGCGCGCGCGCCACTATGGCTCGATCGCCAAGGATGCGCTGGCGCTGTTCCCGGACTTCGCCGATGAAGGCAGCGCTGGTCGAAGCGGTCGAATTTTGCGATCGGCCGGTCGAGCTAGCGGCAGCGTCGTCGCCCGCACCCACCAGCCGGGATGCGCGCGCCTGCATCCGCTGCGCGGCCTCCTCGGCGCGTTCCGGACGATCCGAACAGGCCAAAGCAGGTCGCGCCCGAACCCGACATGCGCGCCAGCAGGCAGTCCGGCGAGCGCTGCGCAGCGCCGCGAGCACATCCGCGATCACCGGCTGAAGCTTGATCGCCGGGGTCTCCAGATCGTTGCGGCGCGCCGCCAGCAGCCGATACGAGCGACGCCGCGTCGGCATCGATGGCGATGAAGTCATCCGGTTCGCGCCGGCCGACGTAAGTGCGCGGCGCGGCAAGCGCCGCGAACACGTCCTTGGTCGGCACCGCGACGCCCGGATTGACCAGCACCGCGGGCAGCTCCGGCAAGCGTCGATCGGCTCGGAGAGGATCTCGCCGATGCCGCGCATCATGCGCGCCCTCGGATCGAGACACACCGGCACGTCGGCGCCGGTCGCGCGCGCGGCCGCGTGCAGCCGCGGTGTCGTCGAGCGACAGACCGTTGTCGCTGTGCGAGCAGCCGCAGCGCCGCCGCCGCATCGGACGAGCCGCCGCCAAGCCCGGCCGCGACCGGCAAGCTGCTTGTCGAGCGTGAAACGGCCGAGGCGCAGGCCGTCGACCCGCTCGGCCAGCGCGCGCGCGGCCTTGAGCACGAGATTGTCGCTCGCTCGCACCCGCCGCCGCGGCGGTCGGGCCGCGCGACCGCAAGCTCGAGCGCGTCGCCGGGCCGAAGCGTCAGCCGGTCGCCGACGTCGGCGAACGCGACCAGACTTTCGATCTCGTGATAGCCGTCGGCGCGGCGGCCCAAGCACGTGCAGCGTCAGGTTGACCTTGGCGGGAGCGAACTCCGGCAATTCGCGCGAAGCAGTCCGGCACGGCGGCAAAATCAGCCGCCGTCGCCGGGCTTCTTCGCGGCCTTGGCGGTCTCGGCCGGCACCGCGCTCGTCGACCAGGCCGGTGCGGAGCTTCTCGACGATCTTCTTCAGATCGTCCGGCTCCGGCTTGAGGTCGCGCGCATGCGCCCACTGGAACGCGGCTTCCAGCGTGCGTCCGACCTTCCAGTAGGCGTCGCCGAGATGATCGTTGATGGTCGGGTCCTCGGGCTTGAGCTCGACCGCGCGCTCGAGATGCTTCACCGCCTCGTCGTAATTGTGGATGCGGTAGTAGGCCCAGCCGAGCGAATCCACGATGTAGCCGTCGTCCGGCCGCTGCTCGACCGCGCGGCGGATCATCCGCATGCCTTCGTCGAGATTGATGCCCTGGTCGATCCACGAATAGCCGAGATAGTTGAGCACGTGCGCCTGCTCGGGCGAGAGCTCGAGCGCGCGCTTGAAGTCGGCTTCGGCGCTCGGCCCACTGCTTCGAGCGCTCGTAGCAGATGCCGCGGAAATAGAAGATCAGCCAGTTCGGCTTCTGCGGACTCTTCAGCGTCTCGATGCCCTTGGCGTAGGCATCGGCGCATTCGGCGAATTCCTTGCGCACGCGCAGGATGTTGCCGAGCGCCATGATGGCTTCGAGATCGTCGGGCCGGTCGGCGATCAGCTTCTCGAGCGTCTTCTTCGCCTCGTCGGTGCGATCGAGCGCATCGAGGTTGGTGGCGATCTGGATATCGGCGTTGCGCCGGAGCGGCGAATCCGCAGGAACGCGCTGGTAGACCTTGATCGCGAGCGCCGGCTTCTTGAGTCGACTCGTAGAGATCGGCAAGCGACATCAGCGCGAGCGGATGGCGCGGCGCGAGATAGATCGCGAGCTGCAGATAGGCGAGCGCGAGGTCCTCGCCGCCCTGGCGGCCGAGCGAGGTCCCGAGCCCGAACAGGACTTCGGCCGCGCCGGCCTGCGGCGAGTCGACCAGCGGCGGCGAGCTTCTCGCCGTCCTTGATCTCGTCCATCGCCTCGACGATCAGCGGATGCTGCGGCAGCACCTTGTCGAAGGCCTCGTAGATCTTCAGCGCCTCGTCCTTGCCGAGGTTGCGCGACGCCCAGCGGCCATAGGCCTCGACCGCGCGCAGCGCATTGGCGTCCAGCTTGTAGACCCGCTCCAGCCGCTTGCCGGCTTCCTTGCTGTTGCCCGCGACGTCGAGGATCAGCCCGGCATGCAGGTCCTTGAAGATCGCGTACCATTCGGGTCCGGTCAGGCGGTCGATGCTCTCGATCGCGGCCTTGACCTCGTTGGTCCCCTGCATCGTCCAGGCGGTGATCAGCGTCGCGGTGAGATCGGCGATCGGCCCGCGCACCGACTGCGCGATGTGCTGACGCGCCGCCTGGTATTGCTTCTGCTTCAGCGCACGCACGCCGAGGACGAGCCGCGCGACGCGCTGCGTCTTGTCGGTCTGGACGATCCGCTCGGCGAGCTTGACCGCCTCATCGATTTCGCCATCGACCAGCAGCGGAGAGGAACGCGCGCTCGAGCAGCACCGGGTTCTTCGGATCGGCGCGCAGCGCCGCGCGGTAATAGGCCGAGGAGGAAGCGGCATCGCGCTCGGTGCCGGCATGCCGTGCCGCCAGATAGTTCCCGGCCGGGGAGACGCGCGCGAGTTCCTGCTGCGTCGGGACGGCGTCGATCGGGGTCGTTGGCCTGCGCGCAGAAGGTGGCGGGTAGCGCGACGACGGCGGCAAGCGCGAATACGGCTGCGCGCCGTGGCGGGATGAAACGGGTCACGAGCGAGTGAGTCTCCATGACGGGGCGCGCGAAGCAGTAGCCCCGATTTGCCGGCACAATGGCGCGTTTGAGTCCCCGCCGCAAGGATATCGCCCTCCCACGGGACGCGATGCCGATACGCCGGAACAGCGGCGAAAAAGCGGCATCTCAGGCTTGACGATGGCAACGGTGCTCATGCCCGGTTTAACGAGCCATTCCCAATCACATATTCGGGTAGTTCGGCCCGCCGCCGCCCTCGGGCGTGACCCAGGTGATGTTCTGGTTCGGGTCCTTGATGTCGCAGGTTTTGCAGTGGACGCAGTTCTGCGCGTTGATCTGGAAGCGCGGGCCTGAAGGCTCCTCGACCCACTCATAGACGCCGGCCGGGCAATAGCGCTGCGACGGGCCCGCATAGACGTCGTGCTCGGACTGCTTCTGCAGCGCCATGTCCTTCACGATCAGATGAACCGGCTGGTCCTCCTCGTGATTGGTGTTGGACAGGAACACCGAGGACAGCTTGTCGAACGTGACGACGCCATCGGGCTTGGGATAGGCGATCGGCTTGTGCTTCGCGGCGGGCTCGAGCGAGGCCGAGTCCGGCTTGCCATGCTTGAGCGTGCCGAACAGCGAAAAGCCGAACGTATTGGTCCACATGTCGAGGCCGCGCGAAGGCAAAGCCCAACAGTCGTGCCGAAGCTGCGACCAGAGCGGCTTGACGTTGCGCACGCTTTTCAGGTCGCGGCCGATCTCGGACGCGCGCCACGCTTCGTCGTAGCCGGCGAGCTCGTCGCCGACGCGGCCCTCGGCGAGCGCCGCCGCGACATGCTCGGCCGCCTGCATGCCGGACAGGATCGCGTTGTGCGAGCCCTTGATGCGCGGCAAGATTGATGAAGCCCGCCGCGCAGCCGATCAGCGCGCCGCCCGGAAAGGTGAGCTTGGGCACCGACTGCCAGCCGCCCTCGGTGATGGCGCGCGCGCCATAGGAAATGCGCTTGCCGCCTTCGAAGGTTGGGCGGATCAGCGGATGCTGCTTGAAGCGCTGGAATTCCTCGAACGGCGCGATGTAGGGGTTGCGATAGTTGAGGTGCACCACGAAGCCGACCGCCACCTGCTCGTCCTCGAGATGATAGAGAAACGAGCCGCCGCCGGTGCGGTCGTCGAGCGGCCAGCCGAACGAGTGCTGCACCAGCCCGGGCTGGTGCTTCTCCGGCGCGACCTTCCATAACTCCTTGAGCCCGATGCCGAATTTCTGCGGCTCGCTGATCCTTCGCGAGATCGAATCTGCGATGAGCTGCTTGGAGAGCGAGCCGCGCGCGCCTTCGGCGAACAGCGTGTATTTGCCGCGCAGCTCCATGCCGCGCGTGAACGCTTCCTTGTGCTTGCCGTCCTTGCCGATGCCCATGTCGCCGGTCGCGACGCCGGCCACTTCGCCGCGCTCGCCGTAGAGCACCTCGGCGGCGGCGAAACCCGGATAGATCTCGACGCCGAGCCCTTCCGCCTTGGTGGCGAGCCAGCGGCACACATTGCCGAGCGACACGATGTAGTTGCCGTGGTTCGACATCAGCGGCGGCAGCAGGAAATTCGGCAGCCGCAGGCCGCCCGCCGGCCCGAGCCAGTAGAAGCGGTCGTCCGTCACCGGCGTCTTGATCGGCGTGTCTTCGCTGCGCCATTCGGGCAGCAGGCGGTCGAGGCCGACCGGATCGATCACCGCGCCGGAAAGGATATGCGCGCCGACCTCGGAGCCCTTCTCGACCACGACGACACCGAGTTCGGGATTGAGCTGCTTCAGCCGGATCGCGGCGGAAAGCCCCGCCGGCCCGGCGCCGACGATCACGACATCGAACTCCATCGCCTCGCGGGCGGGCAGATCGGTTTCGCTCATACGATCCCCTCAAGGCGCGCGGAGGGGCCGCGCCGCCACAAAGGTTTTCCACGATTTGAACCGCGCATGACAATCGCGGCCGCGCGTCGGCCACAGGCGGGTGCGGGGCGAGGCCCGGTTGCGCTAGGATCGGCATCGCGCACCGAGGAAACTTCGACATGACACCGAGATCGCGCCAGCGCGGCGCGCGAACTGCTGACTTCTATGCCGCGGCCGGGGTCGACGCGCTGGTCGGCGAGATCGCCGGCCGACCGGCTCGCGCTCGGCGCAAGCGCGACGCGACGGTCGCCGAAGCGGCGCCCGCGCCCGAGCGGCCGCCGCTGCCGCGGTTACCAGCCTGCCGCACGCGCGCTTCCGCGGCTCGCAGCGGCGCCCGGCGCGCCGGCCGCGCCCGACGTCGCCGTGATGGCGGCGCGCGAGGCCGCGCGCAGCGCCGCGAGCCTCGACGAACTGCGCGACATGCTGACGAAATTCGAGGGCTGCGCGCTGCGCACGACCGCCAAGCAGCTCGTGTTCGCCGACGGCAATCCGCAGGCGCGCGTGATGTTCGTCGGCGAAGCGCCGGGGCGCGAGGAGGACTCGAGGGACTGCCGTTCGTCGGGCGTTCCGGGAAACTGCTCGACCTGATGATGGCGGCGATCGGCCTCGACCGCACGGGCGCCTACATCGCCAACATCATTCCGTGGCGCCCGCCGGGGAACCGCACACCGACGCCGCAGGAGAGCCAGATCTGCCTGCCGTTCATCCAGCGTCAGATCGAGCTCGCCAATCCGGATATTCTCGTCTGCCTGGGCGACCCTGCAACGCAAACGCTGCTCGGCGTGAAGGAAGGCATCAAGCGCACGCGCGGACGCTGGTTCGGCTTCCACACCGGCACACGCGAGATCCGGGCGATCGCGACCTTCCACCCGGCTTATCTGCTGCGCTCGCCCTTGGATAAGCGCCTCGCCTGGCGCGATTTTTTGGCGATCAGGAAGGCGCTCGCCGAGCCGCCGGTATAGCTTTTCGAGGAGACGATCCGATGGACCTCGATCCCGTCATGCTCGCTCGTCTCCAATTTGCCTTTACGGTCGCATTCCACATCATCTTCCCGAGCTTCACGATCGGGCTCGCCGCCTACATCGCGACCCTGCTCGCAATGTGGCTGCGCACCGGCAAGGAGCGCTACCAGCTTCTGGCGCGGTTCTGGATCAAGATCTTCGCGGTCTCGTTCGGCATGGGCGTCGTGTCGGGGATCGTGCTGTCGTACCAGTTCGGCACCAACTGGAGCCGCTTCTCGGTCGCGGTCGGCAACGTCGTCGGGCCACTGCATCGGCTACGAGGTGCTGACCGCGTTTTTCCTCGAAGCCACGTTCCTCGGCGTGCTGCTGTTCGGCTGGAACCGCGTGCCGCCATGGCTGGTGACTCTGTCCGCGGTGATCGTCGCGATCGGCACCAGCATGTCGGCATTCTGGATTCTCTCCGCCAATAGCTGGATGCAGACGCCGACCGGGCACGAAATGCGCGACGGCATCGCCTACCCGGTCGACTGGCTCGCGATCATCTTCAATCCGAGTTTCCCCTACCGCCTCGCCCACATGCTTACCGCCTGCTATCTCACCACGGCCTTCGTCGTGCTGGCGGTCGGCGCGCGCTATCTCGTCGCCGGGCGCCACGAGGACGACGGGCGCACCATGGTGCGCATGGCGATCGGCATGATCGCGATCCTGGCGCCGCTGCAGCTCTTCATCGGCGACCAGCACGGCCTCAACACGCTCAAGCACCAGCCGATCAAGATCGCCGCCATGGAGGCGCACTGGGACGGCTCCAAACCCGGCGATTTCCATCTCTTTGCTTGGCCGGATGAGAAGAACGAGAAGAACCGCTTCGCGATATCGATCCCGCGCGCGGCTTCGCTCATCCTTACGCACGATCCGAACGGCCTGTTTCCCGGTCTGAAAGCGTGCCGGCGAGCGACCGCCCGCCGGTGAAATCCGGTGTTTTTCGCGTTCCGCATCATGGTCGGCATCGGCTTGCTGATGATTGCGACCGGCCTGTTCGGCGCGTTCCTGTGGTGGCGCGGCAAGCTGATCACCACGCGCTGGTATCTGCAGACTCGCGCAACACGGCTGGTGGCTCGGCTTCGTCGCAGTGCTGTGCGGCTGGATCGTCACCGAGAGTCGGACGCCAGCCCTGGCTCGTGCACGGCATCCTGCGCACCAAGGACGCGATCTCGCCGGTGTCGGCCGCGAGCGTGCTGACCACGCTCATCCTGTTCGTCATCGTCTACGGCATCGTGTTCAGCGATGGGCATCTACTACATCAACCGCCTGATCGTGCGCGGGCCGCAAGGACGCGCGATCGAGCCGTCGAGTCACGACACGCCCAGTCGCCCACTCGCCGCCGCGCATGATGCCGCGCGCGAAGCCATGCAGCCGGGAGGGTGACATGGAATGGTATCTCCCGGTGATCTGGGCGGCGCTGATCGGCACGGCGGTCGCGCTTTATGTGATCCTCGACGGCTTCGACCTCGGCATCGGCATCCTGTTTCCCTCCGCCAAGGACGACAAGGAACAGGACCAGATGATTTCGATCGATCGCGCCGTTCTGGGACGGCAACGAGACCTGGCTGGTGCTCGGCGGCGGCGGATTGTGGGTCGCGTTTCCGCGCGCCTATGCGGTGATCATGCCGGCGCTCTATCTGCCGGTGATCGTGATGCTGCTGGCGCTGGTATTCCGCGGTGTCGCGTTTGAATTCCGCACCGTCGCCAACACCAGCAAGAAGTACTGGACCTTCGCGTTCGCGGGCGGATCGACGCTGGCGGCGTTCTGCCAGGGCCTGATCCTCGGCGGGCTGATCCAGGGCATCAAGGTCGAGAACGGCGAATTCGCGGGCGGCACATTCGATTTCGCGACGCCGTTCGCGCTGCTGTGCGGGCTCGGCGTCGTCGCCGGCTACGCGCTGCTCGGCGCCTGCTGGCTGGTGATGAAGACCGAAGGCGAGGTCGCGCGGCGCGCGCGCCGTCACGCCAAGCTGCTGCTGCTCGCCGTGCTCGTGTTCATGGCGATTGTGAGCCTGTGGACGCCGCTGCAATTCCCGCGCATCCGCGAACGCTGGTTTTCGCTGCCGAACATCCTGTTCCTGTGGCCGGTCCCGATCGTCACCGCGCTCGTCGCCTTCATGGCGTGGCGCTGGCTCGAACGCGGCCGCGACTTCGGGCCGTTCTTTGCCACGATTGTGCTGTTCCTGCTCGGCTACACGGGGCTCGCGATCTCGGTCTACCCGTATCTCGTGCCGCCCACGCTGACGATCTGGGATACCGCGGCCGCGCCGGCGAGCCAGATATTCATGCTGCTCGGCACGCTTCCGCTGCTGCCGATCATCCTCGGCTACACGGCGTTTATTTATTGGCTGTTCCGCGGCAAGGTGCGCGAAGGCGAAAGCTATCACTGAGGGGGACATGGACGCCTTCATCTGCACGGCCTGCGGAACGCAGTATCCGCCCGCCGACAAGCCTCCGCCGAATTGCCCGATCTGCGACGACGAGCGGCAGTACGTGCCGCCGTCGGGTCAGGGCTGGACCACGCAGGACAAGCTCGCGGTCACCCATGTGAACGGCTGGCACCAGTACGAACCGGGAATTATCGGCATCGCGACGCAGCCGCGCTTTGCCATCGGCCAGCGCGCGGTCCTGATGCGCACGGCGCACGGGAATGTGCTGTGGGATTGCATCTCGATGCTCGATGACGCGACGGTCTCGCTCATCGAGGCGCTCGGCGGCGTGCAGGCGATGGCGATCTCGCACCCGCATTTCTACACGACCATGAACGACTGGGCCGAGGCATTCGATGTGCCGGTTCATGTCCATGCCGACGACCGCGAATGGATCATGCGGCAAGGACCACGCATCGAGCTCTGGGAAGGCGAGACCCTGCGGCTCACGGGAGACGTGACGCTGATCCGCGGCGGCGGTCACTTCTCCGGCTCCAGCATGCTGCATTGGGCCGGCGGCGCGTCCGGGCGCGGCATCGTCTGCTGCTCGGACACCGCCTATGTGGCGACGGACCGCGAGCATGTGAGCTTCATGCGCAGCTATCCGAACTTTCTCCCGCTGCCGGCGGATCGCGTGAAGGCGATCGCGAATGCGCTCGCGCCGTTTGCGTTCGACAAGATGTTCGGCAACTTCTTCGAGAGCGTCATCGAGACCGGCGCCAAGCAGGCCTTCGAGAAATCGGTGAGCTCGCTATCTCGCGGCGATCGCGCCGCGCTGAGCGGGCCCAAATCAGCGCGGCCGGATCACCGCCCAGCCGATGCGCAAGAGCGGCAACCGCCCCTGCACCGAGCGGTCGAACGAGCGCGGCACTTCGGCAACCATCTCGGGGAAACGCGCCTTGAGCGCGGCCGGCGGCGTGCCCGCCGCATCGGTCGCGGTCCAGGTGAGGACTGCGCCTTTCTCGCGCACCGCCTCGTCGGAGAGCCAGGGTGCCAGCGCAGGCGAGGCATCGACATAGAGGCTTGGCCGGTCGGCCGACGCGAGCGCGACAAGCCCTGCGGTGCGAACATCGCCAATCACGATCGCCAGCGGCTTGCCGGTGCGGCGGCGGAATGTCTCGGTGAAGAACTGCCCCATCGCGTTCGCGGGCTTGCTCACTTCCAGATCGACCGCGGCAGTCCACGGCAGCGTCACGGTCGCGGCAACGATCACGGCCGGCGGCACGAGGAGCAGCCCGAGCCAGACCAGCGCGCCGATGCGCTGGCGATAGAGCCGGATCATGTCGCCGGCCGCGACCACGACCGCGAGCCCCGAGAGCACGACCAGCGGCGCCGCGCCGCCGGCCGGCGCCGGTTTGCCCAACAGCACCGCGAGCAGTGTCGCGACGAATGCCGGCGCGAGCGCGAAGAAATAGACGAAGCTTTTCGCGAACGGCTCCACGGGCAGGCGCTCGACCGCGGGCGCGCTCGCGCGTTTCCCGGCGAGGAAGCCGCCGGCGACCAGCATCAGCACGACCAGCCCGGCATGGCTGAAGGCCAGCAGCAGAACGAGGTTCGCCCATGCCATCAGCCGTTTCTCGGCGACGATCAGGCCGGGCAAGGCGGCGAGCATCGGCAGCGGGCTCACGCCGGTGCGTTCCAGCCAGAACAGATGCGGGATATTGATCAGCACGACGATGAGCGCGGCCGCCCACGGCCCGATCGAACCGAGCCGGCTGCGCCCGCGCGCGGTCGCGGCGACGAACAGCGTCATGAGCGCAAGCAGGATCAGGCCCGCATAAGTGGTCAGCAGCAACAGCCCGAGCGCGATGCCGGATGCGATCCAGTCGCCGCGCCGGTTGTCGGCGAGCGCCCGATAGCCGAACAGCAGCGTGAGCGCGGTGAGCGGCATCGCGAGCACGGTCTGGCCGAACTCGATTGTCGGGCACCGTGAAGGCGCTGATGCCGGCCATCAGCAGGATCGCCATCGCGGCGTGCGCGGCGCCGAGCGATGCGGCGGCCGAGCGTGAACACCGCCCAGATAGGTGGCGACGACGCAAACCTGCGAGAGCACATAGACGCCGAGCACGCCGCCGCCCGCGATGCGGAACGCGATGTCGGCGAGCCAATAGGCGAGCGGCGGCCCGTAGGGCGAGCCGAGCACCCATTCGTTGCCGACCGCGAGCACGAGCGGCACCTCGCCGGGCGGCGCCGCGTAGAACAGCGAGGGCACCAGCGTCCACAGCGCGCCCTGCGCCAGCGCCGCCACCCAGAACATCAGCACGGGACGCGCCCGCAACGCCTCGAGGATCAGCGAGACGCGGAACATCGGCGCGCGATCGATCGCGGCGGGATAACTGGCGGACATGGAGGGAACTTAGAGACTTAGCTGCGCGGTTTCATCAACTTCCGCAGCCGTCTCCGGCAGGCCGAGCAGCGCCGCGACGGGCGCAAACCTGCGGCGATGATGCACGCACGGGCCCAAGGCGATTGAGCGCCGCGAAATGCTCCGGCACCGAATAGCCCATGTGGCGCTCGAAGCCGTAGCCCGGATGCGCGGCGCCGAGGCAGCCCATCAGCCGGTCGCGCGTGACCTTGGCGACGATCGAGGCCGCCGCGATCGAGAGCACCAGCGCGTCGCCGCTGATCACCGCGCGGCATTCGCAATCGACATCGATGCGGTCGATGCCGTCGACGAAGACGAGCCTGGGCGTCACGGTCAGCGCTTTGACGGCACGCGCGAGCGCCCAGAGCGAGGCGCCGCGGATATTGTCGGTCTCGATGCGCGCCGGCGGCGCGATCGCGACCGCGACCTCGGCGGTCGAGCAGATTTTCTCGTAAAGGATCGCGCGCGTCTCGGCGTTCAGCTTCTTGGAATCGTTCAGCCCCCTCGGGATGCGCTTGGGATCGAGGATGACCGCCGCGGCAACCACCGGACCGGCCAGCGGTCCCCTGCCCGCCTCGTCGCAGCCCGCGACCGGGAAAATGCCCTGCTTCATCGCGTATCGCTCGCGATTGAAGGTCGGGCGGACGATCTCGTCACCCAGCGGAAGGCGTGCGGCGGCGGCGCGAACTCATGGCGGCGATCCTTGCGCGGATCGCCGCACGAGTTCAATTCGCTCGTTGCGCGGCTGTGAAGGTCGGGGACAAGGACCTCGGCCGGCCCGCCGTGGCTGCTTGGCCGAACGCATGCTGGTTCGCGCTTCAGTCTCCGCGTACTATGGCGACAGCTCGGGCACGCACGCACTGCCTCGAGCTGCGACCATCGTGAGGGGGAACATGGCGAAATCCAAGCCCAAGTCGAAATCCAAGACGTCGAAATCCAAACGCAAGTCAAAACCGGTCACTGTCGCGGGGCTCAAGCGCGCGATCGAGGGGCGCAAGGCCGGAGCACTTGCCGGTCTGTATGCTGACGATGCCGTCCTTCAGGTCATCGATCGCGACGATCCACCGAGCAAGCCACGTCATCTGCAAGGCAAGAGCGACATCGCCTCCTATTTTGAAGATGTCTGCGGACGCGACATGACTGACAAAGTCGAATCCGGTGTGGCCGTCGGGAAACCGTTTGGCTTTCACACAAAGCTGTGCGTATCCCGATGGGACGAAAGTGTTCTGCTCGGCGATGGTCGATCTGAAGGGTGGAAAGATCTCGCGCCAGGTAGTCGTACAGGCCTGGGATGGCTGACCCCGACTAGTGAAATATCCGGCCGGAATCGATCGCGATCGTCTGGCCGGTCATCGTCTCGGTGCGGCACATGGTGACGACCTGATCGGCGACATCGTCCTTGTCGGCCGCTTTCTTGAGCAGCGCCGCCGCTGGCCGAGCTCTCGATCTGCGACTTCGACAGGTTCGCGGTGGCGCGCGTGCCTTCGAGCAGGCCGGGCGCGACACAGTTCACCAGCACCTCCGGGGCGAGCGCGACCGCCATGCAGCGCGTGAGGTGAATGAGGCCGGCCTTGGAGACCGCATAGGCGATCGACGAGCCGCCCGGGATGAAGCCCCGCGATCGACGAGATATTCACGATGCGGCCGCGCCCCTGCTTCTTCATCACCGGCGCGACCGCCTTGATGGCGTGCATCGGGCCGGTGAGGTTCACGTCGATGATCTTCGACCATTCCTCCGTGGTCAGCCCGTCGAGATCCTTGAAGGGGATCGCCTTGTTGTAGGCGGCATCGTTGATCAGGATGTCGAGGCGGCCGAAGCGCTTCACGACATCGTCGACCAGCGTCTCGATTTGCGGCGGCTTGGTCAGGTCGCACTGGAACGCCTGCGCTTCGACGCCTTGCTTGCGGACTTCATCCGCGACCGCGCCGGCTTCGTTTGCGCTCTGCGCATAGACGACCGCGATGTTCGCTCCCGCTTGCGCCAGCGCATGGCAGATGCGCTGCCCGAGCCCGCCATTGCCGCCGGTGACGACCGCGACCGCATTCTTCAGATCCATGGCGATCGCCCCCGTCGTTGCCAAGCCTCGCTTGTAGAGGCCGGACCGGCCGCGCTCAATCCGGCAATGTCACCCGCCCATCGGCGGTGAATTCAAAGCCCGGCGCGCGCACCGCTTCCCAGACGTGGCCGTCAGGGTCGGCGAAATACCCCGAATAGCCCCCATAAGGAGTTTTGCTGCGCATGCTTGAGCAGCGTCGCGCCGGCGGCAAGCGCCTTCGACATCAACGCATCGACTTCCTTGTCGGTGCGGCAGAGCTGAGCGAGCGTGGCGCCGCGAAACGCCTGCGGTCGTGGCTCGGCCGGCACGCCGGCATCATCGGCCAGCATGTCCCAGTGCCACAGCGCGAGCGAAATGCCGCCGCCGTCGAAGAACGCGATCTCATCGCCCGTTGCCTTGAAGCGGCGCTCGAACCCAAGGTCCTGATAGAAACGCACGGCTGCGCGCGAAATCGCTCACGCCCAGCGTGACGGCATTGAGGCAAGGCGTTTTCATTGTTGCCCTCTCAGAACAGCGCGAGCTGCTGCGGGCGCTTGCGCGTCGGCGCGAAATGCTCGGTGGTGAGCTTGAGCTTGCGCCGGTTGAGCCCGAGCCGCTCGCACGCCGCCTCGAAGCGGCGCCCGATCATCCAGGCGATCGGCCCGGAGCCGGTCATGCGCTCGCCCCACTTCGCGTCGTAGTCCTTGCCGCCGCGCATGTCGCGGATCAGCTTGAACACATGGCGCGCGCGATCCGGGAAATTCTCCGTTACCCATTCGCGGAACAGGTCGCGCACTTCCAGCGGCAGCCGCAGCAGCACGTAGCCGGCTTCCTTTGCGCCGGCCGCGGCTGCGGCATCGAGGATGCGCTCGATCTCCATGTCGTTGATCGCCGGGATCACCGGCGCGACCATCACCGAGGTCGGAATGCCCGCCTCGGACAGCCGGCGGACCGCTTCGAGCCGCCGCGCCGGCGTGGCGGCGCGCGGCTCCATCACGCGGGCGAGCTTCGGATCGAGGCTCGTCACCGAGAGCGCGACCTTCACCAGATTGCGCCGCGCCATGCGCGCCAGAATATCGATATCGCGCAGCACCAGCGCGGACTTGGTCACGATGCCGACCGGATGTCCGGCGCGGTCGAGCACCTCGAGAATGCCGCGCATCACCTCGTATTTGCGCTCGATCGGCTGGTACGGATCGGTGTTGGTGCCGATCGCGATCACGCGCGGCGAATATTTCGGCGCGGAGAGCTCGCGCTCCAGCAATTCCGGCGCGTCCGGCTTCACGAACAGCTTGGATTCGAAATCGAGCCCGGCCGAGAGCCCCATGTTGGCGTGCGTCGGCCGCGCGAAGCAGTAGACGCAGCCGTGCTCGCAGCCGCGATAGGGATTGATCGAGCGGTCGAAGCCGATGTCGGGCGAGTCGTTGCGCGTGATGATCTTGCGCGCGGTCTCGACCGTGACCGTGGTGTCGAAGGCGGGCAATTCCTCGATCGACTGCCAGCCGTCGTCGAACGCGATGCGCGCGGTCGGTTCGTATCGACCCGATGCGTTGGACAGCGTTCCCCGGCCACGCCGCCGTTCACGGTCGACGGCGGTGCCGAGGAATTCGCCCGCCGGCTGCCTTGGAGGGCGATGGCACCGGCGGGCGTCGCAGAGATGCGGCTGACTGAGCCATGGAGGCATATACCGAAGCGGCACGAACAAAACAAGAACAACATAATCAATTTTTTGCCGGCGGCCGCATACAACATGCTGATTGTTTGGGCATTTCACCCGCTAGGAATTGCGTTCGCGTTGCGGCAGGATGAAGCTGCGGTGCGGGGCGGCGTTCGATGTTCAGCGTCATCATCGCGACTCGCGATTCGGAGCGCGCGCTGGTGCGCGACGCTCGCCGCGCTGGTGCCGGGCGCGACCGCGGGCATCGTGCGCGAGGTGATCGTCGCGGATGGCGGCTCGCGCGACGAAACCGAGCAGGTTGCCGACATCGCGGGGTGCCGGTTTCTCTCGTCGGCTGAACCGCTTGGGCGCCGGCTTGAAGTGCCGCGGCCGCAACGGCGCGCGGCGAATGGCTGATGTTCCTGCGGCCCGGAATCGTGCCCGGATCGACCTGGATCGACGAGACGATCGCGTTCGTTCAGCAGACCGACCGACCGGCAGGCGGCCGCTTTTCGCGATGGAAGTCGACGGTGTCGTGACGTGGCTGAGCCGCGCTTTCTCGCCGCTTCCTCGGCGCCGAGCAGGGGCTGATCCTGCGCAGAAGCCTTCTACGACGAACTCGGCGGACATCGCGCCGATGCCGCCGACCCGGAACGCGACCTGTTGCGGCGCATCGGGCGCCGGCGGCTCGCCACACTGCGCACGACCGATCACCCGATCCAATATTTGACTCCGTCAATCAATTGCTTGACACTGTCATCTTGCCGCGCAAACCGGCAGGTGACCCATGACCACGCTGCCCCCGACCTCGAAGCAGCGCATCGCCGCGGTGCGGCGCTTCTCGCGCTTCTACACGCGCCAGCTCGGGCTGCTTGCAGGAAAGCCTCGTGCACACCCGCTTCTCGCTCACCGAGGCGCGCGTGCTCTACGAGCTGGCGCATCGCGAGCACCGTCACGGCGAGCGAGCTCGCCGCCGACCTCGACCTCGACCACGGATATCTCAGCCGCATCCTGCGCCGTTTCGGCGAGGACGGCCTGCTCGCAAGAAGCGCGCGCCGCGAACGACGGGCGCCAGAGCCTCATCTCGATCACCGCGAAGGGCCGCAAGGCGTTCGCGCCGCTCAACAAGGGCTCGCACGATCAGGTCGCCGCGATGCTGGAGAAGCTAGCGCCGGCCGAGCAGCCGCGCGTGGTCGGCGCGATGGCGGCGGTCGAAACATTGCTCGGCGCATCCCGCAAGCTCGCCCGCGCCGGCGATCATCCTGCGCCAGCATCAGCCGGGCGACATGGGCTGGGTCACCTCGGCGCATGGCGCGATCTACGCGCAGGAATACGGCTGGGACATCACGTTCGAGGCGCTGGTCGGCGAAGATCACCGCCGAGTTCATCGAGAACTTCGATCCTAAGCGCGAGCGCTGCTGGATCGCCGAGCTCGACGGCGAGCGCGTCGGCTCGGTGTTCGTCGTGCGGAAGACTGACGAGGTCGCCAAGCTCCGCCTGCTGATCATCGATCCCGAGGCGCGAGGATTGAGGCTCGGGCGGCGACTGGTCGAGGAATGCCTGCGCTTCGCGAAATCCGCCGGCTATTCGTCCATGACCTTGTGGACGCAGAGCAATTCTGACCGCGGCGCGCGCCATTTATCAGCGCGCCGGGATTCAAGCTCATTGCGCAGGAGCCAAACCACAGTTTCGGCGTCGATCTCATCAGCGAAACCTGGGACACGCGACGCTTTGAACCGCGCCGCGCTCGGCGGTTCTCGCGGCGGCCGGCGACCGGCGTGCAGGTCGGCGCCGCGATCATGGCGACGCGCTACGTGGCGGCCGACATCTCGCCGGCCTCGCTCGCCTTTCTGCGCTATGCCATTGGGGTTGCGTGCCTTTTTCCCGCCGTCGCGATGGCGCGCGCGCGTGCGTTTCGCGCGCGCCGACATCGTGCCGATCGCCGCGCTCGGCATCGGCCAGTTCGGCATCCTGATCGCGCTGTTGAACTACGGCCTGCAAACCGTGCCGGCCGGGCGCGGCGCGCTCATTTTCGCGAGCTTCCCGCTGCTGACGCTCGTAGTCGCGGCATTGCTCGGCCATGAGCACGTCACGACGCGGAAGATCAGCGGCATCCTCGCGACATTGCTGCGGCGTTGCTCTCGCGCTCGGCGACAAGATGCTGAACGGCGTTCGTCTGGCTGGAGCGAGCTTGGCGGCGAACTCGCGATCCTGGCGAGCGCCGCGACCGGCGCGATCTGCTCGCGTGCTCTACCGGCCGTACTTGCGCGCTACCCGACGCTGCCGGTCAGCGCCTTCGCGATGGCGGCGGCCGCTGCCGCACTGCTCGTTCCGGCCGCGCTCGGCGATCTCTTCATCGCGCCCGCGCAGCTCTCGACCGCACGCATGGGCCGCGATCGTGTTCATCGGGCTCTCGTCGGGCGGCTTCTATGTGGTGTGGCTGTGGGCGCTGAAGAACATCGCGGCGACGCGCGTCACCGTGTTTCTCTCGCTCTCGCCGATCACCGCCGTCGGTGCTCGGCGTCGCGCTGCTCGGCGAGCCGGTGACGGCGGGATGATGGCGGCGTGGTGTGCGTGGCGGCGGGGCTGTGGGTGGCGGGTGGGGAGGGGTGAGAGCATGGCCGCCGCCTAACCTTCGTCGCCCTTCAGTGCTTCACCTCGGGCAGGGACTCCGACTCTCGTAATGGCGCTTCCGCTCTTCGGCACGGCGTTGCTCGACTGGCGATTCGAACTTGCAGACTCCGAGGATCGACCTTCGGCGGAACCGCCGCCTCGCAACCTGCCGGCCGGCGGCGTCCGTCAGCGATGAGCGCGCGATCGTCATGGCGTCGAAGTTCACGCGGCCAGCGTCCGGCCGGACCCAAACTCGCCTATCGCCACGGGCTGTGCGTTCGAGGCCGAACAGCAAGGCTAGGTCCGGATGTTGATCGCGCGACTGGAGCCGGGTGACAATTCGCTTGCTCGCCCGGTTGGAACGGTAGTGCATCTATGGCGCAGCATAGACCGCATCGACACCTCGCATCATGCCGGCCGCGTTCGAGATACGCAGTGCTGCGGGACATCGCGTTGAGTCAATACCCACACAGCGACTAAATCGCGCAACTCTGACCCCGTTGTAGTTGTCACGCGAGGGCTTCGTGGACAGCCTCCATAAGCAGCCTGATGCGATGCGCTCGTCGCCGATGATCGTCGTTCTCGTTCGCCGGATGATGGACTTTTATTCCGTCCTCCTCGACTTCAAAATTCTCAAAGATCAATCGGGACCCAATGAATCGGTCAACATCGGTATTGGTGTAGAAAATGATCCGAGCACCAGCGAGATCACGGCGTTGGCTCTCAATGTCGTCTGATTCCAGGGCGCCCGCTTGTTCGAGCCGGGCTCTCAATTTTTTAGGGTCTTTGGGACGGCATTGCATGGACTGCGGCCGCGGCAAGGCCGCTGCGGCAATCGCCTTATCCAAGATGTCGCGCACGGTTTCGCAAAATTCACGATAAAGCGCGATATACTCGGTCTCGTAGTCCTTGAGTTTCATTCAGTCTCTCGCCCATGAGCGGAATGTAACTACAACTTTTTCGATTCAGGACGTGTTTGCGGCTGACTTTCGCCGTTCCATAGCGCGGGCAACCTGAGCGAACGTTCTAATAGCTCGCGGCGCTAGGCACCATCTCGCCGCATGCGTTGCACGGCGGGCAACTTCAATGCCTGTTCGATCAACCGCCTCATCGCCTCCGGGCCGTTCGGGGAAGCCCCCTCCCCAACCCTCCCCCACAAGGGGGGAGGGAGCGCACCGAGCTTGCGGCGGCAAAGATCACACCGCCCCCCGCAATACCTCCGCGCGCGCCTTGGCGCCGGCGAGCACATACGTGTGGTCCGAGCCCGACAGGATCATGCGGGCGCCGCCCTTGATGTAGCGGCTCGCCACCTCCTTGTCGTAGACGCCGCCCATGCCGAGCGCCTTGCCGTTGGCGCGGCAGGCAGCGCCGACCTTCTCGTAGGCCTCGGCGACGCGCGGATGATCGATCTGGCCCGAGATGCCCATCTCGGCGGTCAGGTCCGAGGTGCCTATCAGCAGGCAGTCGATCCCCTCGACGGCGGCGATCGCGTTGGCGTTGCCGACGGC
This sequence comes from uncultured Alphaproteobacteria bacterium, assembly GCA_963800695.1. Taxonomy (GTDB): domain Bacteria; phylum Pseudomonadota; class Alphaproteobacteria; order Rhizobiales; family Xanthobacteraceae; genus PALSA-894. The sequence goes on from CAWDCA010000024.1 coordinate 32,935, forward strand.
TTCCGGGCTTTCGATCATCGCCACCACCAGCACGGCGTCGTTGAGCGCGGCCTGCGCCTCGGCGTTGGCAGGCGCGCGAAAGCCGTAGGCCGCGGGCGGCCCGCCCCATGAGCGGTGCCCAAGCGGCGGATAGCGGAACGCGCGCGCGAGTTCCTTGGCGCGCTCGGCGGTGTCGACATGCGGCACGATCACGCCGAGCGCGCCGTTGTCGAGGCAGCGCGTGCCCTCGTCGATTGCGCCGGCGCAGATACGCACGATCGGCGTGACGCCGGTCGGGATCGCGGCGATGCAAATTTGCGAAGCCTCATGCACCGAATGCGCGCCGTGCTCCATGTCGATGAACAGCCAGTCGTGATCGGCGGCGGCCGCGAGCATTGCGGTCGCGCTGGTGCGCAGGTGATGCACGCCGAAGCCGAGCGCGAGCTGGTTGTTCTTGAGCTTGAGTTTGGTTTTGTTCTCGACGAGCGCCATGGTGTCCTCCCGATTATTGTCCCGATGTTTGGTGCCTGGCGCAGCGCGGGTCAAGCGCGTGACAGCCATGCGAGCGCGCCCTGCCCTGCAGCGGCGCCGGTTGCGAAACAGGCCTGCAACAGATAGCCGCCGGTCGGCGCTTCCCAGTCGAGCATCTCGCCTGCGATGAACACGCCGGGCATACGCCGCAGCATGAAATGTTCGTCGACGTCATCGAACGCGACGCCGCCCGCGGTCGAGATTGCGCGCGTGATCGGCGCGGTGGCGGTGAGACGAACAGGCACGGCGTTGACGAGGCGCGCGAGCGCGGCGGGGTCGAGCGACGCGAGGGGTTGCGCGAAACTCACTTCGTGCAGCAATCCGATCTCGGCCGGGGCGAGCTTGAGAGCCTTGCGCAGAAACGTCGAGAGCGATTGCTTGGCGCGCGGCGCGGACAGGCGGCGCTCAAGCTCCTCGGGCGTCATATCCGGCCGCAACGAAATCGTCAGCGTGGCCTCGCCGGACGCCGCGATGGCGTCGCGCAGCGGGCCGGAGAGCGCATAGATGCCGCCGCCTTCGAGTCCTGTTGCGGTGACGATCGCTTCGCCGCGCACGACGTGCCCGCCGAATCCGCCGAACGACAGAGCCAGGCGCTTCAGCGGCTGCCCGGCAAAGCGCGCAAAATGCTCCGACCAGCCGGTGACGAAGCCGCAATTCGACGGCACGAGCGGCGCGACCGTGATGTCAGCGCGGCGTCAGCGGCGCGACCCATGCGCCGTCGGAGCCGAGCCGCGGCCAGCTCGCGCCGCCGAGCGCCAGCACGGTCGCGTCCGCATCGACGGCGACCGCGCCATCCGGTGTATCGAACGTGAGAGGCTCGCCGTCCCAGCCGCTCCAGCGATGGCGCAGCGCGAAACGCACACCTGCGCCGTCGAGCCGCCGCAGCCAGGCCCGCAGCAGCGGCGAGGCTTTCATCGCGCGGGGAAACACGCGCCCGCTGGAGCCGACGAAAGTTTCCTGGCCCAGCGCTTGCGCCCATGCGCGCACGGCGTCGGGCGGGAACGCCTCGATCGCATCACGCAGCGCGGGCGCGGCCGCGCCGTAGCGCGTGAGGAAAGTTTCGAGCGCGTCGCTGTGCGTGAGGTTCAGTCCGCCGCGCCCCGCCATGAGGAACTTGCGTCCCGCGGACGGCATGCGGTCGTAGACCGTCACCTGCGCGTTGCCGCGCGCCAGAACCTCGGCCGCCATCAGGCCGGCCGGGCCCGCTCCGATGACGGCGATGCGAGGATGCGTGGAGGTGCGAGGCGACGGCATTGCCCGATGCCATATCGGGCAATGGCCGGCAGACCAAGCGAAGCTTCTGAGGCTCCGCTCAGAAGAACTTGTAGTTCACGCCGAGCTTGGCGGTGTGGATGCCGGGGAGTTCATGGCTCGAGCAGAAGGTCAGGTTCGGCTGGAACAGCCGGCCGCCGCCAGGGCCGCAGGCCGCGACGGAGGTGTCGAGACCGAGATAGAGATATTCGGCCTTCACCGTCCAGTTCCGCACGAACGCCCACTCGGCGCCGCCGCCGAACACCGCGAAGACCGGATTGGCGCTGCCGCGCGCGAGGAGCGCCTGGCTGCTGCAGTTCGCGCCGGTGGTCGTGCAGGTGTCGATCGATTCCGCGGACGCCTGGGTGAAGCCGACGCCGCCCTTGAGATAGAACAGCACGTCGTTGACCGAATAGCCCAGCCGGCCCGCAACGACGCCGTACCAGTTGCCAATCGTGGTGGTGTCGAAGGTGTCGTTGAAGCCGAACGCGAGATTGTAGACGTTGTTGACAGTGGCGCTGAGCCGCATGAGACCGGCCTCGGCCTCGATGCCCCAGACGAAGCGGGACGAGGCAGGCTGCCAGTTACAGCCGAGCGTGCCGCCGCCCATGCCGCTGGCGGGGAGATTGTAGCTGTATGGCGCGGGCCGCGCGGACTCGCCGGCGCTCGAGTTGTAGAACGTGGTCTGGAGGAACGGAGGCGGGCCGAACACCGACTGCCCGTTGGTCGAAGGATCGAACGTATCCACCGAACCGCGGCTCCACGCCGCGCCCGCGTAGCCGCCCGCGTAACAGCCGCTCCAGTTACTCCCCGAAGTGCCGGGCAGCGAAACCGATTTGGTCGCCATCTCGGGTCCGCCGAAGCGATAGTTGAGCCGCGCGGTGACCTGCTGCGAGAACAGCGACACGGGCATTGTGACCGGCGTTGCGGGCAGCAGCACGCCTGCGGCCGGCGCGGTGACGAGCGTGACGTTCTGCTTGCCGAAATCCGCAAAGCGATATTCGGCGCCGAGGCTCCAGTTGTTCGAGAAGGCATACTCGATGCCGCCGCCGAAGGTCACGCCGAGATAGTCCTGACTGGACCCGACGCCGGGGGCGCTGAAATTCTGCGGGGGCGCGGCCGGAAACGGAGCCAGCGCCGGACCGATAGTGGTCTGGAAGGTGTAGTTGCCGCCTGTCTTGAGGCTGGTCACCGCAAGACCGCCCGTGGCGTAGACCAGCAGGCGGTCGAATGCGTAGCCGACGCGGCCGCGCAGCGTCGCCTGCCACTGGCGCTCGATCGAATAGGTGGCGAAGGTGTTGCGCGTGATGTTGCCGGCGGGGATCACGCCAGGCGTGAATTCAAGCAACTGGCCGCTGAGCGTGTCGCGATTGCGCATCACCTGCGCGTCGGCTTCGACACCGTACACGATGCTGCCGGACTGGAAATTGTAGCCGATCTGTCCGCCGCCGATGAACGATGCGTTGGATTTGGACTGAGCGACCGGCACCGACGAGAAGGCGCCGGGGAATCCGAAGAAGGCGGTCGGAAATCCCGCAAAGGCGCCGTTCGGATCGACGAACACGAAGCCCGGCGAGGTCAGGCGAAGCTGGCCGGGATCGTTGCGGTCGATGACGGCGCCGGCGTTGAGGCCGATGTAGCCGCCGGCCCAGCTGAATTGCGCCGGCAGTGGCACGGCCTTGACCGGCATGTCGGCGGCTTGCGCGGCACCCAGTCCAACGAAAAGCGCGCTTGCGGATATTGCAGCGTACAGCGCTGATTTGCTCATTACCGCCCCCAACAATCCGCCCCACCGGCGAATGAGTTACTAACCCAGCGACAATCAACTCAAACTAGCATCGGGTTACCGGGCGAAGCTGTGACCTGTTTGCATCACCCTCCAACTTAACGCCACTTTTCCACGTGGACATCTCGCCGGTTTCGCCCTGCCTGGCGGCAGGCGGGCCTCAGAACTTCCAGGAGAATTTGCCCTTGGCGGCGTGATCCTGGACGTTGCGGGCGAGCTGGCCGACGTAGGAGACACCGAGCGTGGCGCTGCGGCCGATGGCGAGGTCGAGCCCGGCCTCGGCGAGCAGGCTGTCGCGCGCGATCGGCACACCCGCGACCACGAACGGCACGGCGGCATTCTGGAAGGCGACCACGGCGGTCGGCGTCACGTCGGTGAACGCGTGCTGCCACGCAACGGAGACGCGCGGCACCAGCATCATGTCGTTTGCGAGCGGGATCATGCTGGCGGCGCGGATGCCGAACGTCGAGTAGCCGACCTCGAACGCGTTCGCCGCGACAGCGAGCGCGGCCGCCCCGCCCCGCTCGTTGAACGCGTCGGTCTTCAGATGCACCCAGGCGGCGCCCGCGAACGGCTCGACCGCGACCTTGCCGAACGCAAAGCCGTAACCCGCTTCGCCGAAGATCTGGCCGGTGCCGCCGTTGTAATGCGCGGTCGCGCGATCGAAGAAGCCCGGGAACGCGATGGTGCGGTCGGTATCGATGCTGTGCCACGCATAGGCGCCGCCGGCGCGCAGATTGAGCGCGCCGAAGCGCCAGCCGCCGTAGCCCATCAGATGGCCGGTCTCGACATTGGCGCTGCCGCGTCCATCGAGATTGTTGCGCGAGGCCGTGTATCCCGCCGCGATGCCGAGCCGGCCGTCGCTGCCGACGCGGGTGTCCGCCCCGGTGAAGAAGCCCGCGAGATCGCGCCGCACGTTCGCGGCATTGCCGTCGGTGTCGAACTTGCCGCGCGCGCCAAACCCCTGCGCCCAGAACACGACATCGTAGCCCGGCTGCGAGGTCATCGGCGGCGCTTTGGTGACGATCGGTGACTTGCCGTAAGCGAGCGCGCTCAGTTCCTCTCCGCCCGCGAACGCCTGCGGCCCTCCCATCGAGAGCGACGCCATGCTGGAAGTCGCCGCCATAGGAGGCCTGGCGCAGGCGCCCGAGCACGGCGGAGCGCGGATAGAGGCTCTCATCCACCAGCACGCCTGCTGTGCTGGCATGCACCTCGCCGGACAATTGATCGAGCGCGCCGGGAAGCTGCGCGGCGGTGAGATTGAACAGCGCAACGAACGGCGCCGACTGGCTGCCCGCCGCGATCGCGGCGTCGACGGCGCCTGCGACGGCGCGCTGGTTGGGCGTCGCGCCGGCAAGGAACGGTGAAATCGCGTTGGGATCGAGCACCAGATAGACGTTGTTGGCGTCGTATTCGATGTGCGGCTTGGTGACGCCGAAGCTGCCGGAGATCGCGAGATTGGCGAACGTGCCGGAGACGCCGCCCGTCGCGTTGAGCACAGTGTACTTGGTGCCGACGATGTATACGCCCCCGGTTGCGATTGCGCTCAGCGTTCCGGCGAGCGCGGCGCGTTCCGGGCGCGCCCGTGACATTGGTCTTGTCGGCCGCCGACGGCGAGACCTCGACGATGTAGTTGCCGGGCCCGACGAAACTCAGGCTGCCGTTGACCGAGATTGTGCCGATCGAATTGCCGGGCGAGAGATTGCCGCCGTTGATCGTCGTCGCCGGCAGCTTGCCGGTGCCGCCGAGCGTGCCGCCCGCATTCACCGTCACGCCGCTCGAGGAAACGATCGAGCCGTTCACGATCAGCGTTCCGGCGTTCACGGTCGTGGCGCCGGTGTAGCCGTGGGTGCCGCCGAATATCGTCGTGCCTGTGCCGTTCTGCTGCACGGCGCCGATGCCGGAGATGACGCCACCGAAGTCGTAGGTATTGGAGCGATTGAACGCCAGAGTGCCGAAGTTAGTGACAACGCTCGACGCGATCGCGCCCGTCGTCCCGCCATCGCCGAGTTGAAGCGTGCCGCCGCTGATGACCGTATTGCCGGTGTACGTATTGTTGGCGGTGAAGATCGTGGTGCCGCTGCCTGCCTGTTCGAACCCGCCCGCTCCCGAGATCAGTCCAACGAAGGTGAACACATCCGAGCGGTTGATCGCAAAATTAGCATCGTTGAGCACGTTCCCGACGATGGACCCGGTCGTTCCGCCGTTGCCTATCTGCAGCGTGCCGCGGTCGACGAACGTGCCGCCCGTATAGGTGTTCTCCGCCGTGAGAACCAGCGTGCCGGTGCCGGTCTTGACCAACTGGCCCGGTGCGGCGCCATCGGTGATCGGGGCCGACATTATCGCCCCATTGATGGTGGGGACATTGACCGTCGCATCGCCGGCTATGCTTGTCGGATGCGTGAAGTTGAGGAAGAAGCTGTTGAGTTGCAGCGTCGTGCCATTGAGCATCGCGAGCGGCCCGGTGCCGATATTGTTGTTCGCCGAGATGCTCAGCGTGCCGCCCGCGAGCGTGGTGCCGCCGGCGTAATTATTCGGACCGGAGAGGACCAAAGTTCCCGGACCGAGCTTGGTCAGTCCGCCTGGCCCGCCGAGTGACTGGCCACCGTAAATATGTTCGCCGCATTGGCGATGTCGAAACCGCCGCCGCCGTTCGCCCAGTTGATCGCGCGCGCCGTGTTGTTGAACGTCGTGCCGGTCACTTGCAGGATGCCGCCGTCGAAGGTCAGAGCGCCCGCGACGTTGCCGAGATTGGCTTCCTGCGAGACAGAGATCGTGCCGGCGGTAAAGATCGTGCCGCCCGAATAGGTGTTGAGGCCCGACAGAGTCATCGTGCCGGTGCCGACCTTCTCCAGGGCGCCCGGGCCCGGACTGACCGGACAGCCGCATGGATCGACGTCGGCGATGACGCCGCTGACTTCGGTCGAGAGATTGTTGCTGCCGACGGTCAGCGTGTTGAACGGCACGAGCGAGGTATCGGCGGTGCCAATGAAGTAACTTCCCGAACCCTCGATCGAGCCAGCGGTAATCTTGCCATCGCTGTTCGGCCCGATGCTGAAGGAAAAATCGACGAACCCCGTGCCGCTGGTGATGAAGCGCGCGGTGCCGCCGGTGCTCTTGTCGTTGAAATAGGTCGCGCCCCCGGCGTTCGTGGTGATGGTCGCGTTGTCGGCTGTGCTGAAGTCGTAAAAGTCGGTGGTTCCAAAATTGTTGTTGGTGATTTGCGCGTTCCCGGCGGTCGCCTTCGAATTGAATTCCGTGTAGCCGCCGTTGACATTGATGATGGTGGCGCCGGAAGCGGTCGGGGCATCCGTCGGTACGGTAAAATCACCGAACACCGTCCCGCCGCCGAATTCGTTGGTGATCGCGGCGGTGCCGGCGGACTGGGTATTGAAGAAGGTCGTCGTCCCAGGGCCGCCGAAGAAATCGCTGGTATTGTGAATTTCCGTGATGCCGGCGGTGTTGGCGTTGACGAAATCGAGAAAGCCATAGTTGACGATCACGCCGGAGATGGTTCCGGTAACGCCCCCCAAACCGGCCGTGCCGATCTGCAAGGTCGCGCAATCGCAAATCTCCGTTCCGCCGGTATGGGAGGCGATGCCGGTGAGTATCAGAACGCCGCCGAAGAACGAGTTCGCCACGGACAGCTTGCCCGGGCCATTGCCGTCGGTGATGTTGCCGGAGAGGGTGAGCGAATAGCCGTTGACGTCGATCGCGCTGCCGAAGGTGGTGTTGTTGATCGCGAAATTGTTGCTGAGCGAGAGCGTCGGAGTGAGGATCGTGTCCGCGACCTGAAACAGTAAATCCTCAAGCGTCACCAGTCCGGTGCCAACCGAATTGTTATTGTTCACCTGCACGGTGGTGCCGACGACCTTGGTGCCGCCCGAATAGGTGTTGTTGCCGGACAGCAACGTGATGCCGCCGCCGGTCGAATCCGCGAGTTGCAACACACCGGCTGGCGATCCGGTGCCGTTGGAAATGATGCCGGAGAATTCCGCGAACGCGCCGTTGTTGTCGATCGTGCCGCCCGCGGCGTTGATCTTGAAGTCGTTGAGGAAGCCGATGCTAAAGACGGAGTTGTCGATCTTGAACGTTCCGCCGTTGAGCGTGACGGCGCCGCCGCCGACCGAGTCCGCGTTCGTGACCTGCACGGTCCCGGCCATGATGGTGGTGCCGCCCGAATAGCCGTTGAAGCCGGAGAGCAGCAGCGTTCCAGCGCCGATCTTGCTGAGCCCGCCTGCTCCGGGACCGCCGTCGTTGATGGTTCCCGAAATCGTCAGCGTGTTGCCGTTGGTGTCAAATGTGCCGCCGGGCGCGAGCAGCAAGAACGAGTTGGAAAAATCCAAAAGATCCGCACCGGCGCCGAAAGTGCCGCCGTTGAAAATCACGTCGCCCAAACCGACCGAACTGCTGGTGCCGGGCGTGCTGTTGGTCACCGCCAGCGTGCCGGCCGTGAGTACCGTGCCGCCGGTGTAGGTGTTGGCGCCCGACAGCGTCAGCGTGCCGGTGCCGACTTTGACGAGCGAGCCGTTGATCGTGCCCGCAAGCGAGCACTCGTTGCCGCTCGGTCCGCAATCGCTGATGACGCCACTGACGGTCGAAGACAGGTTGTTGCCGCCAACCGTGACCTGATTGCCGCCGAGATAATAGTCGCCCGCGCCGGCGAGCGAACCCGCCGTGATGGCGAACAATCCGCTTGGGCCATCGGTGCGCGAGAAATCCACCAGCCCGCCACTGTTGGTGATGAACTGTGCATTGCCGCCGGTGCTGCTGCCGATAAAGTAGGTGACGCCGCCGCTGTTGGTGGTGATCGTTGCGTCGCCCGCGGTGCTCGTGCCGCCGAACCGCAGGTCCGCGCTATTGATGAAGCCTGGCGCGTTCGCCGGACCGCTGACGACCCCGGCTCCATTGACGAGAAAAACTCCGCCGGTAATCGAGAACGTGTAGATCGTCGGCGCGGTGACGGCGATCACTCCGACGGTCGCCGAGGATGATATGGTGACGTTTGTCGGGTTCGCGCCGGCGAAAATTGCCGTGCCGGCCGGGACGCCCAAAGACCAGTTCGCGGCGGTGTTCCAATCGTTACCCGGCCCCGCCCAGGTCGAGTCCTGCGCAGCCGCAGGCGCGGCGATCAGCGCGCTCGACGCAAGCAGCGCCGCACGCAGGTGCGCAAGATGACTCTGCCGGGAAAACCTCACGCCAAAACCCCTGCCAACGCCCGCGCTCGCGCCTGACGGCGCAAACGCCCTCGGCCCGTCGAACGGGCTCTTTCGCCTTCAAACCTATACGGATTGGCGGCCCGCGCACGGACCCAGCACGGCCGGCGGACGCATTGCCGGTGCGGTGTGCGGATTCCGCAACAGTTTGCCGCCGCCGTGTGAGTTTACGCGGGAGTTTGCGCTGCGAGATTACCAGCCCATCAGCCGCTTGGTGCTGTCCTCGTTCTCCTTGAGGAATTTGCGGTATTCGGCGCCCTTGATCGACTGCGGTCTGGAGGCTCAGCGCCTCGGCCTTGCCCTGATGCTCGCGTGTGGAGAGCACCGCTTCGAGCGCCCCGGTAAGTTTCGCCTCGACATCCTTCGGCAGGCCCGCAGGCGCCGCGATGCCGCGCGAGACCGACCAGACCTGATTGAACCCTTGCTCCTTGAAGGTCGGCGCATCGGGCAGGAAGCGCGAGCGCTCCGGCGCCATCACGCCGAGCAGGCGCAACTGTCCGCTGCGCACCTCCTCGGCGACTTCGCTGATGTTCGCGCCGAGCACCTGGACGTGCCCGCCGAGTGCCTGGGTCTTGGCTTCGGCGGTGGAGCGGCTGTGAATGACGACGAACTTCGTGCCGGTTTCGGCCGAGATGCCGAGGATCGCCAGATGATCGTCGCTGCCCGCGCCGTAGGCCGTGACCGTGATGCTCTCTGGCGTCTTCTTCGCGGCCTCGATCACGTCCTTGACGGTTTTGAACGGGCTGTCGGCCTTCACGGCCCAGATGTTGTAGTCGATGACGTGGTTCATCAGCGGCGTGAAGCTGTCGAGGCTTTCCTTGCGGCCGACCTTGGGATCGAGATAGCCCGCATACATGCTGGGCACGTTGAGATAGCCGAGCGTGTAGCCGTCGGGCCGCGCCTGTGCGAGCGCGCCCCAGCCGATCCAGCCAGCGCCCCCGGCGCGGTTCTCCACCGTCACCGGCTTGCCGAGCACGGCTTCGAGATCTCGCGCGAGCAGCCGCGCCGTGATGTCGGTGCCGCCGCCCGCGCCATAAGGGACGATCAGGGTGAGGCCGCGTTCGGGAAACTGCGCGTGCGCATCGAAAGCGCCGATGGCGAGTGCGAGGCTCACGCCGAGTAGCCCGCGCCTTGTGATCGTCATGCCGTCCTCCGGATCGTTGTTGGGCAGGATGCTACGCCTCGGTGGGCCGCGCGCGGCTGCGACAAGAGTTCGCGCGTGCGCGGGCCAGGGTGTGTACTCATGCCGTCAGTGGGTGCGGCGTCGAAACGGCCAGATGAACTGTCTCGAGAACTCGGCCGGCAGACGGTCGTTCTCGATACCGGTTTCCGACGGCCACTCCCCTTTGGGCATGTGATAGGTGCCGAACAGCCGATCGATCCAAGGGAAGTGTACGGCGAAGTTCTTGTCCACCGGCTTCATCGCATGGTGCCAGTGATGAAAGCGCGGCAGAACCACGAACTGGTTCAATATCGGCACGTCGAACCGGATGTTGACGTGATTGAGCGTGGCCTGCACGGCGACGATGACAAGCCAAATGTAGAGCGCATCTTGCGAAAAGCCGAGCGCGAACAGCGGCACCAGGATCAGCGCCCGCGTCACGATGATGTCGACCACATGCAGCCGCGAACCGGCCAGCCAATCGAGGTCGCGCGAGGAGTGGTGAATAGCGTGGAACGGCCAGAGCCAGCCGACACTGTGGAAGGTGCGGTGCACCGCGTATTGCGTGAGGTCGGCGACCAGCATGACGGCGAGGACTTCGAGCGCCAGCGGCAGAACCGACGGATCGAGCCCGGAGACCTGAGCGTGGAAGGATCGCGCGACGAGCGTCGCCGGCAGCAAGGTGAAGAACGTCATCAGTTCCACCGCGACGTGGCTGATCAGGAAGTAGATTCCGTCAGTGGTCCAACCCGGGCGAAAAGTGCCCTGCTCGGCATTCAGCGGAAACAGGCGCTCCAGCGGGATGAAAACGACGGCGAGCAGCAAGACGTTCAGGATGAACCAGTCGAGCCCGACCCGGAACGCCGCCGTGCCGCTGCCGACTTCGACGGTGCTTCCGCCGGCAAGGACCGCCGCCATACAGAAGAAGAGGCCGGTCAGCCCGAGCCGCTTGGAAGGCCGAAGCAGGATATTGAGGGCCGAAAGCAGAAAACTTGCGACGATGGCCAGCGCCAGGATCATGCGCATTGTCTCGACGGGATAGCGCGGCGCCGTCTCCGAGGCGGTCAGCCAATACGGATAGCGGAACACAAGCACCGTCAGAAAACTTCCCACGCCGAGAAGCACTCCGAACACGCCGGATAACCAGCCGGACCCAAAGTGCTTCGGCAGGCTGTCCCCAAGGAGGGCTTCCATCCACCGATCCAGCCTGGTCTGGCCGTGTGGCGCCGTCGGCGGGTTCGGCTCGTTGGCGGACATTTTGATTCCCTGCTTCGCAATCACACGAGTGTCCCGGTTCCCCTTGGATGCCGATAACAGCGCCAAATCTGCCGAGAAGCGGGCGCAGCCATGCGTTCTTGGAGAACGTTGTGGCGCACCCAGCCTACGCAAACCCGCTTACCGGACCACCTCTGCCCATTCCGGGCAGGTCCGCTGCGCCACCGGGACAAGGAACGCCTTGTAGTTGGTCCTGTCGATGATCTCGGCCGGGAGCATGATTTTCTCCGGGAGCGGCTCTCCCTTCAGGTGGCGCACCGCAGCGCGGGTCGCCGCGCAGCCGATCTTGAACATGTCGAAATCGACGGTAGCGAGCATCGCGCCGGTTTCGACCAACTTGACGGCTGGAAGGATGCCGTTGATGCCGATCACGATCGAGATCCGGTTCGCTGCCTTCAGCGCCTCCAACGCTCCAATCGCCATTCCGTCATTGGTCGAGAGCACGGCATCGATTTGCGCGTGTTCGGCCAGAAATTTCTCCATCACGCGTTTCGCATCGGGCTGCTGGAAGTTGCCAACGCCGGAGTCGAGAACCTGGATGCCGGGAAACTCCGCGAAGGCGCGCCTGTACCCACGCACGCGCTCGCGATTGGTCGGCGCCACCGGGGTCCCTTCGATCACGACAATCTTGCCCCTGCCGTTGAGCTTGTCGAACAGATAGCGCGCCTGCCGGTACCCGATCTCGAAGTCATCTGCGCCGACAAAGGTGACGAAACTGCCGGGTAGTGGATTGGACGCAAGCACCACGGGGATTTTCGCCTCGTTGAGCTTCTTCACCGACTCGATCAGCGCCACGTCATCGACCGGGATAAAAATGACGATGTCCGGCCTGTCCTTCAGGACGTGCTCCACCATCGCTTTTTGCTCATCGACGTTGTCGGGTTTATTGGGGACGAAGTGGATGGTCTTCGCTCCCACTGAGCGTGCGACCTGATCGGCGGCAATGCGGAACGCCTCATAAGCTGGATTGGTCGAGTTCTTGGTGAACACTGCGATGTTCATTTGTCCTCCGCCGCTTTGGCGAAACCGCCACCGCCACCATCGCATAACGCGTCGCCAGCGCGTCTCTCGCGATCAGGGGCGTGGGTGCAAGACCGTCGAACACTCAAGGATTTGTGAGCCGAGGCCCACCGACGTCGCTGGCGGTGGCGCCTATTCGACCTTGATCTCGGCCGCCTTGATCAGCGGCCACCATTTCGCGATCTCGGCCTTCTGATGCGCGTCGAGCGCCTGCGGGTTCTGCCGTTCGCGCGGGAAGATGTCCTGTCCGATCGAGGCGAGCTTGGCCTGCACGGTCGGATCGGCGAGCGCCTCGACCACCGCGGCATTGAGCTTGTCCATGATCGGCTGCGGCGTGCCCTTGGGCATCCAGAATCCATGCCACAGCGAGACGTGGTAGCCGGGCAATCCGGCCTCATCGACCGTCGGGATCTCGGGGGCGGTGGAAAGCCGGCTCCTGGCCGTGACCGCATAAGGCCTTGATGCTGCTGCCGCGCACCTGCGGCACGCCGGTGACCGGATCGGCGACCATGATGTCGATCTGGCCCGCCACGAGGTCCTGCATGGCCGGCGCGTTGCCGCGATAGGGCACGGCCTGCGCGGTCGTTCCGGTCAGATCCATGAACAGCAGGCCGCTGATGTGGGTGATGCTGCCATTGCCGCCGTTGCCGAAGGTGGCCTTGCCGGGATTGGCCTTCATCCAGGCGATCAGGCCCTTGAGGTCGTCCGCCGGAAACGTCTTCCTGCCGGCGAGGAAGAACGGCGCGTCGGTCAGCAGCGTGAGCGGCTGGAAATCGTTCAACAGATCATACGGCAGCCTTTGATAGGTGGCGCCGGTGACGACGTGCGAGCCGTTCTGGCCGATGCCGATGGTGTAGCCGTCAGGCGCCGAACGCGCGACGCGGGCGACCGCGATGGTGCCGCCGGCGCCCGTCGTGTTCTCGATGACGATGGTTTGTCCGAGCGAGACGCGCAGCCGTTCCGCCATGATGCGCGCGATGGTGTCGGTCGGCCCGCCCGGCGCATAGGGCACCACGATGGTGATCGGCTTCGACGGATAAGCGGCCTGCGCGAACGCGGCGCGCGGGAGTGCGGGGAGCGCGGCGGCGCCAGCGGCGAGCTTGAGGAAAGTGCGGCGTGGAAGTCTCATGGCGGCCCCCTGACTTCGACCGAGGGAACCAGTCTAGCGAGGACCATGCGGTCGGCAAGTCCGCTTGTGGGCGCCGGACAAAATGCCCGCCCTTTTGGGGAAGAGCAGAAGCCGTGCTTTGCGAGTACACGCGCTAGACCGACGCGCCCCTGGCTTTCGCCCTGCGCAAATGCTCGTCCAGCCGCGGCATGATCTCGACGAAGTTGCACGGGCGATAGCGATAATCGAGCTGGTCCAGGAGGATCTCGTCCCATGCGTCGCGGCAGGCGCCGGGCGAGCCCGGCAGGCAGAAGATGTAGGTCGCGCCCGCAACGCCCGCGGTGGCGCGCGTCTGGATCGCCGATGTGCCGATCTTGGCGTGGCTGACCATCAGAAAGAGCGTCGAGAACCCCTCCATGCGTTTCTCGAACAGAGGCTCGAGCGCCTCCGGCGTCACGTCGCGGCCGGTGAAGCCGGTGCCGCCGGTCGAGATGATCACGTCGATGTCTGCGTCGGCGATCCACATCCTCACCTGCGCGCGGATTTTCTCCACGTCGTCGGTGACGATCGCGCGCGCTGCCACCGCGTGGCCGGCCTTTGCGATGCGCTCGGCAAGCGTGGTGCCGGATTTGTCATCGTCGAGCGAACGCGTGTCCGAAACGGTCAGCACCGCGATCTTGAGCGGGATGAACGCGCGGAACTCGTCAACGCCGGGCATGAACTAAAGCTGCGCGGCGGCCGCAAACGTATTGCAGGCGCCGACGGTGCCGGATTTCAGCCCGGTCTGGAACCAGCGCTGGCGCTGTTCCGAGGAGCCGTGGGTGAAGCTGTCGGGGATGACGTAGCCCTGCGCCTGCTTTTGCAGCCGGTCGTCGCCGATCGCCGCCGCGGTACGCATTGCGGCCTCCACGTCGCCGGGCTGGATCAGCTTCCATTGCTGGTCGGACTTCGCCGCCCACACGCCGGCGAAGCAATCGGCCTGCAGTTCGACGCGCACCTGCAGCCGGTTCGCCTCGACCTTGCTCAGGCCGCGCTGCTGTTGCTGCACCTTGGACAGAACGCCAAGCTGGTTCTGCACATGATGGCCGATCTCGTGCGCGATCACGTAGGCCTGCGCGAACTGGCATGAGCTCGATCCCGCATCGCAGCCCTTGAAGCGCCGCTCGATGTCGCGGAAGAACGAGGTGTCGAGATAGATCTTGTTGTCGGGCGGGCAATAGAACGGCCCCATCGCGGACTGCGCATTGCCGCAGGCGTCGGCGCGCGTCGCACCCGAAAACATCACCAGCGTCGGGGGCTTGTAGCGCTGGCCGGCAGCTTCAAAGATCAGCTTCCACTGCACATCGGCGCTGCCGAGGATGCGTGAGACGAACTTGCCCATCTCGTCGCTCGGCGCGCCGGTTTTGCCGGAAGGCTGGCTCGGCGCCTGCTGATGCTGACCGCCGCCCATGACCATTTCGGCGCCACCGATCAGCAGGCGCGGATCGATCCCGAGCGCGTATCCGACGATGCCGAGGACCACGATGGTGCCGATGCCGAGGCCGCCGCGGCCGCCCATCGGAAAGCCGCCGCCGCCGCCGCCGCCGGATGAATCGCCGCGGCGATCCTCGATATTGTCGCTCTGCGGCAGCTCGTCGTAGCGCATCGTCTCCTCCAGTCGCCCCGTTTTCAATTCTCGCTGACCGGCGCACTCAAGTCCATCGGCTTACCCGCGCCAAACACGGGTATCCGGCACAAATCCGGCACGCAGAGCGGCATCCGCGCTCGTCCCGGGTGCCGAAGCTCAACGCCCGAGAGGGCGATATGGTTACTACTTGGCTAACAAGAAAATTCATATTTTCCGCAGGCTTAAGTCTGTTTTTACCTTGGGTCGCCATGATGCGGGCAGTCGGTTGTCAGGTATTCGCGTCTCCGACCGCGTACCCAAGTGATGTAAAGTCATGCGTGTGTCGCGTCGCGGGGCGTCCAGTCGGACGCCCCGCACACATCTTGCGGCCAGTTCCCACACCATCGTCGTCGGCGATTGCGTCGCCGAAATGACGCGGTTGGAGCCGGCCTCGGTCGATCTCGTATTCGCCGACCCTCCGTACAATTTGCAGCTCCAGGGCGATCTCAAGCGTCCCGACAACTCCAAGGTCGACGCGGTCGACGACGACTGGGACAAGTTTTCCTCATTCGCCGCCTATGACGACTTCACCCGCGCCTGGCTGATGGCGGCGCGCCGCGTGATGAAGCCGTCGGCCACGCTGTGGGTGATCGGCTCCTATCACAACATCTTCCGCGTCGGCACGATCCTGCAGGATCTCGGCTTCTGGATGCTCAACGACGTGGTGTGGCGCAAGACCAACCCGATGCCGAACTTCCGCGGCCGCCGCTTCACCAACGCGCACGAGACCATGATCTGGGCGGCGCGCGATCAGAGCGCGAAGGGCTACACGTTCAATTACGAGGCGCTCAAGGCCGGCAACGAGGACATTCAGGTCCGCTCCGACTGGACCATCCCGCTGTGCACCGGCGAGGAGCGGCTGAAGGGCCGCGACGGCAAGAAAATCCACCCCACGCAGAAACCCGAGGCGCTGCTCGCGCGCGTGATCCTTTCGTCATCGCGCCCCGGCGACCTCATCCTCGATCCGTTCAGCGGCACCGGCACGACCGGCGCCGCCGCAAAGCGCCTCGGCCGGCGGTTCATCGGGGTTGAAAGAGATCCCGCCTATGCTGCCGCAGCCGAGGCGCGTATTTCCGCCGTCGAGCCGATGCCGGAGGCTTCGCTCGCGCCGTTCATGACCGCGCGCGAGGCGCCGCGCGTGGCCTTCGCCTCGCTGCTCGAACGCGGCATGATCATGCCGGGCGAAACGATGTTCGACGCCAAGCGCAAGGTGTCGGCGCTGGTGCGCGCCGACGGCGCCTTGCAGATCGGCAACGTGGTCGGCTCGATCCATCGCGTCGGCGCAATCGCGCAAGGCGCGGAAGCCTGCAACGGCTGGACCTACTGGCACGTCGAGCGAGGCAAGAAACTCACGCTGATCGACGAATTCCGCGCGGAAATTCGCGCCACCATGAGCGTCGCGGCCGAGTAGCTCACCGTTCCGAATGTCGACGGCCTAGCGCCGAGAGAGGCGCTGCAATACCGTGCCCCCTTACTGGTCTTTAGGGGGCCTCATGGCCAAAGTCGCCGTCATCCAGAAGCCGCCGGTTCTGCTCGACCGCGCAAAGTCGATCGAGACCACGCTCGCGTCGATGGACGAGGCGGCCCGCAACGGCGCAACGCTGCTGGTATTTCCCGAGGCTTATATCCCCGGTTATCCGACCTGGATCTGGCGCCTGCGGCCGGGCGGCGACATGGCTCTTTCGGGCGAAATCCATGCGCGGCTGCGCGAGAACGCCGTCGATCTTGCGCGCGGGGATTTGCAGCCGATCCAGGATGCGGCCGCCCGGCACGGCATAACCGTGGTGATCGGCATGCAACGAACTGGACAGCCAGTTCAGCGGCACGACGCTGTTCAACACGGTCGTCGTCATCGGCCCGGACGGAGCGCTGCTCAATCGCCACCGCAAGCTGATGCCGACAAATCCGGAGCGCATGGTCTGGGGCATGGGCGATGCGTCCGGCCTCAAGGTGGTCGAGACGCCGGCCGGGACGGCTCGGCGCGCTGATCTGCTGGGAAAACTACATGCCGCTCGCGCGCTATGCGCTCTATGCGCAGGACATCGACATCTATGTCGCGCCGACCTGGGATACCGGCGAAAGCTGGCTTGCCACCATGCGCCATATCGCCAAGGAGGCCGGCTGCTGGGTGATCGGCACCGCGACCGCGATGCAGGGCAACGACATTCCGGCGGATTTCCCCGAGCGCGACAAACTGTTCACGCCGGACGAATGGATCAATGACGGCGACGCGGTCGTGGTGAAGCCGATGGGCGCGATCGCGGCCGGGCCGCTCAAACGCGAGAAGGGCATCCTCTACGCCGAGATCGATCGCGAAACAGCGCGGCGTGCGCGCCGCTCGCTCGATGTATGCGGCCACTATTCGCGGCCTGATATTTTCTCCTTCGCGGTCGATCGCAGGCCGCAAACGCCGGTGCAATTCTCGGATTGATCCACGCTAGATGCGCTCGCTCGGCGTCATGCTATGCTGTGCCGATACATCGCCTGTGAGAGAACCATGCAGCAATTCGACCGCGCCAGCCGAAGACCTCGGCAACTCGATCCATCTCGAACACGTCAACGTGCAGGTGCCGGACCAGCGCCTCGCGCAGCTGTTCTATGCGGCCGGTCTCGGACTGACGCGCGATCCGTACCTGATGGTGTCCGACACCAACATGTGGATCAATGTCGGGCGCAGCCAATTCCATCTGCCGAGCGGGCAAGCCGCAGGTCGTGCGCGGCCACACCGGCCTCGTCATCGAGGGCCGCGACGCGCTGCTCGATCGCCTGACGCGCGTGAAGCCGAAGCTCGACGGCACGAAGTTCGGCTTTTCCGAACACAACGATTATGTCGAGGCGACGTGCCCGTGGGGCAATCGCATGCGCTGCTATGAGCCGGATGCGGCGCGCTTCGGGCGCATCTCGCTCGGAATTCCCTACGTGGAGTTCGACGTGCCGGTCGGCACCGCGAAACGCATCGCGGATTTCTATCCCGCGATCTTCGGAACGCCCGCGCAGGTGCAAAACGGCGACGGTACGCTCGCCCGCACCCTGATGGGCAAGGACCAGCATCTGCAATTCCGCGAGACCGACGCGCCGCAGCCGGAGTTCGACGGCCATCACGTGCAGATGTACATCGCGAATTTCTCCGGGCCGTACGAGCAAGCTGAAGGAGCGCGACCTGATCTCGGTCGAAGACAACCAGTATCAGTACCGCTTCCAGGACATCGTCGACCTCGACAGCGGCAAGGTGCTGTGGTCGGTCGAGCACGAGGTGCGCAGCGTGACGCATCCGATGTATCTGCGCCCGCTGGTGAACCGCAATCCGGGCACGACCAACCAGAACTACGCGAATGGCTACGACGCCGCGCTCTGGGCGATGGACCCGGCCGAATACGACAGCCGCGCCATGCGGCCGCGGTAGCGGCCATGCGGCCGCATCTCCTGCGGGCGCTTCTTTTGTCACTGTGCGTTGCCTTTGCGGCGACAAGCGCCCGCGCCGAGTATCCCGAGCGGCCGATCCGGCTGATCGTGCCGTTTCCGGCGGGCGGCGCGGTCGATATCGTCGGCGCGGCTCGTCACCGCGCGAATGGCGGACGATCTGAAAACCTCGTTCGTGATCGAGAACCGCGGCGGCGCGGGCGGCGTGATCGCGTCCGAGGCGACCGCCAAGGCCGCGCCCGATGGCTACACGCTGCTGCTCACCGCGCCTAATCACACCATCAACGCGGCGCTGCAAGGCAAAGCTCCCGTTCGACACCGAGAAGGATTTCGCGCCGATCGCGATCGTCGCCGAGGTGCCGGAAGTGCTGGTCGCCCATCCGGGCGTGCCGTTCACGGACTTCGCGGGCTTCATCGCCTACGCGAAAGCCAATCCCGGCAAACTCAACTATTCGTCGGCCGGCAACGGCACGCTGCCGCATGTCACGATGGAACTGTTGTTGCGGCGCCTGGGCCTGCAGGTCGCGCACATTCCCTATCGCGGCGCCGCGCCCGCGATGACCGATCTGCTCGCCGGCCAGGTACAGCTCAAGCTCGACACCTACACGACCTCGAACCAGCATGTCGCGGCCGGCAAGCTGCGCGCGCTCGCCTATGCGGGCGCGAAGCGCTCCGCGCTGATGCCGGACTTGCCGACCGTCGCCGAGCTGGGCCTGCCCGGCTATGAAGGCGTGCTGTGGATCGGGCTGGTCGCGCCGGCCGGCACGCCGAAGCCGGTGATCGAGAAGCTCGCGGCTTCGGTCAAGCGCGCGGTCGGCTCGGCGGAGCTTGCCGAACGGCTCCGCCGCGACGGCATCGAGCCGGTGGGCAGCACGCCGGGATGAATTCGCCGCGCTGATCACGCGCGAGATCGCCCAATGGCGCGAGCTTGCGGCGGCGGCGAACATCAAGCTGGACTGAGAAAGAAGAGCAATGCCGCCTATCCTGACGACCTCGGCCCGATCCGAACACCAAGACACCGAAGTTCAAGTGCCCGCCCGGCACGGTCGACACGCACATCCACCTGTTCGGGCCGGAGGAGAAATACACCTGGGACCCGAGCACCTATTACACTGCGCGCGACGCGACGCCGGAAATGAACATCGCGTTGCAGGACAAGCTCGGATTCTCGAATTCGGTGATCGTCTCGCGGCGGCGCTTATGGTCGCAATTACACGCATCTCTCCGATACGCTGACGCGCTTTCCCGACCGCTTCCGCGGCGTTGCACTGATCCCTGACGATCTGAGCGATGCGGAGTTCGTGCGGCTCTCAAAGCTCGGCGTGCGCGGCATGCGCGTGTTCTCAGCGCCTCGCGCGGCGGCGTGCTGCCGACGATGCGCGAAAAGATCGCGGCGCGCGCGCACGAGCACGGCTGGCACGTGCAGTTCTATCCGCACGGCGCCGACATCAGCGAGTTCGCGGACCGGCTGCTCACGCTGCCGAACACCATCATGCTCGATCATTTCGCCAGCGTGAAGGCGGAGCTTGGCCTCGACCAGCCGGGCATTCAAGACGCTGCTGCGCATGCTCGACACCGGGCGGGTCTGGATCAAGCTCTCCGGCCCGATGCGCTGCAGCCGGGCGATTTCCCCTACCCGGCGGTGACGCCGATGGCGCGCGCGCTGGTCAAGCATCGTGCGGACCGGCTGGTGTTCGGCACCGACTGGCCGCACGTCAACATGGACGGCCGCAACGTGCCGAACGACGGCGATCTGGTCGATCTCATTCCCGAATGGATCGGGGACGCGGCGACGCAGCAGCGGATTCTGGTCGACAATCCGCGCAAGCTGTACGGATTTGCGGCTGCGAAATAGCGACTCGCGCGCAGCACTAAATTCAGCTATCTTTCGCGCCCAGATTTAACCTCGGTGGGCAGGGTTTGAGCCATGCAGATCGCAATCCGGGCGGCGCTCCTTGCCGCGTTTGCCGCAATAGCGATCCCGGCACCGGCCGTTGCCTGGGACTACGTCGGGCACCGCATCGTCGGCGCGATCGCCGATGCGGTGCTAAAGCAGCATCACAGCACGGCATCCCGGCGCGTGAATGACCTGCTCGACAAGAAGGACGCCGACGGTTTTGTCGTTCTGGATCGACGGCTCAGCCAGGTCGCGGTCTACCCGGATTGCGCCAAGGACGAAGAGGAATTTTGTGGCCGCAAGCCAACCGCGGAGGAGATCGCGTACGTACTGCGCAATCTCGGTCACGAGGGCTACCACTACACAAACAGCCCGCTTGAAGAAGACGCTTACAAGAAGCTCGGGGTCGGCACGACCGATACCGATCTTATTCAGATGATCAACCACACGGTTCTCCAACTGAAGAGGAAGAACCCATTCAAGTTCGGCGTGAAGCTTTCAAACACCGAGGCGCTCTGGCTGCTCGCGCACCTCGTCGGCGACGTTCATCAGCCATTGCACGTTGGGCAACCTTACTACGACAAGACCTGCCAGAATCGCGTCAATCCCAATGGCTTGGCCGTTGGGGATTGGGTGACGACCCGCGGCGCAAACAGCATCAAGTTCGAGTTCAACTCCCCCGGCAATTGCTCCTGCCCCCAGTCTCCACATCTACTGGGATGCAATCACCATCGCTCGCGCGATGCACGCCAAGGGCTATGCGGGCGATGAAGCCGGTTTTGCGAGAATGCTCGCGATGGCGCCGCCCGCGAACTTGAAGATGGATGGCGAACCGGAGACGTGGGCCGAGAAATGGTATGCCGAAGGCATCCCGTTGGCGCGTCTTGCGGCTCCTCCGGCGAAGATCTCCGGGAAGCTGAACGACCGGGGAGAGTGCGAGTGGACGATGACGCTCGAGCCCGCATATGAGACCTGGGCGCAAGAGATCGCGACCCAGCAACTCGCCAAGGCGGGATTCCGTCTCGCCGCGATGCTAGCCGCAATCTTCGCGAACTGAGCTACTTCGCCGCCACTACCAGGATCTCGACGTGATGGCCGGGCGCGGGCGAGCTTCGCCCGTGCCGCTGCCTTTGCGATGAATACTGGATTGCCCCGAAGCACATCCAATCCATG
>CAWDCA010000025.1:0-34967 GCA_963800695.1 uncultured Alphaproteobacteria bacterium
GCGGGATCGGCTCGGTCGCCGCATGGGTGCGCTTGTGCGCGAGCAGCTTCGGCAGCACATGCGTATGCGGGCCATCGGGTGCCGTGCCGCCGGGCAGCGGAATGCCCTGATAGACCTCGGCGCGTCCCGCGCGGGTCACGAACACGCGGTGCGGGCCGTGGGCCAAGATCAATCCCATCGCGGGATTGCCGGGCTCGAACAGCGACCGGCCCGCATGGGCGCGCAGGCCCGCGATCAGCTCGGCGTTTGCCGTGCGGATGCAGCAGTCGACCTGCTGCACGCCGAGCCCGAGATCGAACCGCATCGCGTCACGGTCGTGCGGGCGCAACGCCTGCGCGTCGGGGCCGAGTTCGGTCAGAACCGCGCGCCGGTTCATCGCGCTCTCCGCCTCGGGAAGGCAGAATGCGACGCGCTGGCTCCATGCCTGCGTGGTGATCGTCTCGAACGCGATCGGCCGCAGATTGGGCCGCGCCTCGAGCCGGATGCCGCCACGCGGCGTCACGACCGACATCCAGGTCTCGTCGCGCGCGATGTCGGCCGGCTCGTCCGCATCACGCATGAATTCGGCGATCGCGCCGAACGTGCCGAGGCTCCATTGGGCGTCGGTGTCGGCAAGCTGGCCGGCAATGAGATCGAACGCGTTCGAGACTTCGGGCTGCGGCATCAGTTCGCCTTCGCACCCGACGTCGCGACCACGGCACGCCATTCTCCGTCTCGCTGCGGATGAATGCCGCGAAGCGCTCCGGTGTCATGGGCGCGGGTTCGGCGCCTACCGCGATCATGCGCTCCCTGACGCCTGGATCGTTCAGCGCGCCCACGATCGCCGCGTTGAGCTTGATCACGACATCGGCAGGCGTGGCGGCCGGCGCGACCACGCCAAACCAGCCGACGGCCTCATAGCCGGGCACTCCGGATTCCGCCAGGGTCGGCACGTTCGGCAACGAAGACGTGCGCCGCGCGGTCGTCACGCCGAGCGCCTTCATCTGACCGCTTCCGATCAAGGAGATTGCCGAAGGGATGTCCGTGATGCCGAGCGGGATGTGGCCGGCGAGCACATCGCTCGCGACCGGTTGCGAGCCGCGATACGGCACCAGCGTCGGACTGATGCCGGCCATCCCGCTGAGAAGCTGCGCCGAGAGGTGCATGGCGGTTCCGTTTCCGCCATGACCGATCGACAGCGCCCTTGTCCTGGCGAGCGCGACCACATCGCGAACTGAATTCGCCTCGAAGCTGGCGGGCGCAATCAGGACGAACGGAATTTCGGCCAGCAGCGAAACCGGCGCGAGGTCCTTCAGCGGGTCGTACGGCATCTTCTCGCCGGAGGCGGGATTGCCGAACAGCGCGCCGGCCCCGGCCAGACTGATAACGTGGCCATCGGGCGGCGATTTCGCGACCGCGTCCACCCCGATCATGCCGCCGGCACCGGTGCGGTGCTCGATCACGATCGGCTGGCCGAGCTGCCTCTCCAGATGCGGCTGGATCGCACGCGCCACGACATCGGCGCTTCCGCCCGGGGCAAAACCGAGAATGAAACGGATCGGCTTGGTGGGGAACGGATCGGCCGCCCACGCCTGCGGCGCGAGCACGAGCACCAAAGCCAGCAGGCAAAAACGCAGCTTTCCCATGGTCCCCTCCTATTCGCGCCTTTCGCCGCGGCGCGGAGGTGCGATGATAGTGCGGCTTTGCCAAATCGGGTACCGTCTTGAGACGGACAACCCGCAGATCTCATTGCCCGCCGAGCCACGGATGGACACCCAGATGCCTTCGCGGCTCGACCGCTTGCTGCACCCGCGTTCGGTCGCAATCGTCGGTATATCGCCCGAGCCCGGTCACCCGGGCAGCACGGTCCTCGCCAATCTGGAGCGCTGCCGCTTCGAGGGCGCGATCCATCTTGTCAGCCGCTCGCGCACCGAGTTCAACGGACGCCCCTGCGTGCCGGGCATTGACGCGCTGCCGTATGGTGTCGATGTCGCCGTGCTGGTCGTTCCGCAGGCTGTGGTGATCGATGCGATCACGGCGCTCGGGCAGCGCGGCGTGGGCGCCGCGATCGTGTTTGCCGCCGGCTATGCCGAGGTCGGCGATGTGGGCCGCATCGAGCAGGAAAAGCTCACCGCCGCGGCGAACGCCGCGAATGTCGCGGTGCTTGGGCCGAACTGCATCGGGATGTGCAGCTTCGATGTCGGCGCGGCGCTTACGTTCGAATTCAACGTCGAACGGCCGCCGGAAGGCGCCAAGCCCAAGATCGGCATGGTGGCGCAGAGCGGCGCGATGGCGGCGATCATGCGCATGGCGTTCCTCGCCAAGGGTCTCGGCATCACGTTCTATATCTCCACAGGCAATGAAGCCGATCTGTCGGTTGAGGATTTTCTGGATGCGCTCGTCGACGACGAGGAGACGGCGTCGCGGCGCTGTTTGTCGAGCAGATCCGCAAGCCACAAAAATTCCTCGCAGCGGCACAGCGCGCCCGCGCCATTGGCAAGCCGGTCGTCCTGTTGCTGGCCGGACGCAGCCAGCGCGCCCGCACCTCCGCGGCCTCACACACCGGGGCGCTCGCCGGCGACTATGCGACCACAACGGCACTTCTCCGCCACGCCGCAGTCAATGTGGTCGAGACCGTCGATGAGTTGATCGACGTCACCGAGTTGCTTGCGCGCTGCAAGCCGGCGGTGAAAGGGCCCGGCATCATTACCAATTCGGGCGCCGTCAAAGGCTTCGCGCTGGATTTCTGCGACCAGCTTGTCCTCGACGTGCCGCGCCTTGCGCCCGCGACAATCGACAAGTTGAAGACGATGCTGCCGGCTTTTGCCTCGTTCGACAATCCGCTCGACATTACCGCGCAGGTGCTGCGCGACGTGTCGCTGTGGCCGCGCACCGCCGAGGCGCTGCTCGCCGACCCCGGTATTGGCAGCCTCTGCCTGCCGATGGTCGCGGGCACGCTCCAGTATGCGATGGCCAAGGTCGATGCGCTGCTGCCGGTGCTGCGCGCCGGTGGCAAACCGGTGGTGGTGGGACTGCTGGGCGACGAGTTCCCTGTGCCCCCGGAATTCATGACGGCGTTTCGCGCCGAGGGAGTGCCAGTTCTGCGCTCGACCGAACGCGCGTTGCGCGCTCTCGCGCATTTCACCGCGTATGGACAGTGCTGGCATCCGAAGCGCGGCAAGCTGGCGGTCAATCGAAGCGCCGCCCCTACCCCGGAGCGGCACGCTGCCCGAACATGAAGGCAAGGCCTATCTGGCGGCGCTCGGCATCGCGGTTCCGAGCGGCGCACTCGCGCGCGATATCGCCGAAGCGAAAACGATCGCGCAGCGCGTCGGCTATCCGGTTGCCCTGAAGGCGCAGGCCGCCGCGCTCGCGCACAAGAGCGATGCCGGCGGCGTCGCGCTGAACATCGCGGACGCCGACGCGCTCGCCGCCGCATGGGCGCGCATGATGGAGCGCGTGACGGCTGCGCAGCCTGGCCTCGCACTCGACGGCGTCCTGATCGAGGCGATGGGCGCACCGGGCGTCGAACTGATCGTCGGGGCGCGTCGCGATCCCGAATGGGGACCGATCGTCATCGTCGGGCTCGGCGGCATCTGGACCGAGGCGCTCGACGACGTGCGGCTGATGCCGGCGGACTTGCCGCGCGAACGCATCGTCGCCGAAATCGGCCGCCTCAAAGGCGCGCGCCTGCTGCACGGCCTGCGTGGCTCGGCGCCGGTGGACGTGTCCGCCGTGGCCGATGTGGCGATGTGTGTCGGCGCGCTGATGCGCGCGCGGCCCGAGATCCGCGAGATCGACATCAATCCGCTGGTCGCCTATCCGCAGGGCGTCCTGGCGCTCGATGCGCTGATCGTCACCGACTAGCGACACCTTGCCAGCGCGACCCGATTTTGCTGGATTGGCCGTTGAACGCACCGGAGACCCGAGATGGTTCCTTTCTTCGTCCAGATCAAATGCCAGCTCGGCAAGTCCTACGAGGTGGCCAACCGCATTGCCGACGCCGAGATCGCATCGGAGATCTATTCCACCGCGGGCGAGTTCGACCTGCTGGTGCAAGTTCTATGTCGAGGACTCGCACCGACATCGGCCATTTCGTCAACGAGAAGGTGCAGGTGATCCCGGGCATCCAGGACACCCGCACGATCATCACCTTCAAGGCGTTCTGGGTAGCTACGCCCCCGTCGGCGGGCCTCGGCGGCGCGGGCGCGGGCGCGCTCAAGCCCAAGCTGGCGCTCGCGCCAGATCACGAACAAGCCGGAGCGCCGCGACGATCGCCGCCGCCGACAAAGACATAGATCGGTCGGCACCTCGCCGAAGAACCAGTAGCCGAGCATGAACGCCCAGATCATCGACGTGTAGTCGAGCGGCGCGACCAGCGAGGCCGGCGCGTAGCGATAGCTCTCGGTGAGCAGGATGTGCGCGAGGCCGCCGAGCAGGCCGAGCGAGACCAGCGCGGCAAGCTGCGGCCAGTTCGGCACGATCCAGCCGAACGGCAGGGTCAGCAAGCCCGCCGATGGTGCAGAACAGCGAGAAATAGAACACGATCGACGATGTGGTTTCGGTGTCGGTCAGCCGGCGGGTCTGGATCACCGAGCCCGCGTTGGTGAACGCGCTGATGAGCGCGAACAGCGCGCCGAGCGGCGCGACCGACGTCGCCGCATTGGTGTAGCGCGCGAGATCGAGATGCGGCCACAGCATCACGATGACGCCGGCGAACCCGACCGCGACCGCCGTCCAGCGATAGATGCGCACGCGCTCTTCGAGAAAGATCGCCGCGAACGCGACCGTGATCAGCGGCGACGCGAACGAGATCGCGGTCGCATCGACGATCGGCAGCCGCGCCAGCGCGGCGAAATTGAAGAACATGCCGAACACGCTGATCGCGCCGCGGCCGAGATGGCCGAACGGGCGCGAGGTGCGCACCGCGGTCATCAGTTCGCGCCGCCAGGCGTAGATCATCACCACCGGCATGATCCCGAAGGCGGAGCGGAAGAACACCATCTGCCCGAGCGGCGTCACGTCGCTGACATAGCGCACCAGCGCCGACATGACGGCGAACAGAAGGCCGATGTCAGCTTGAGCAGAACGGCTTTGAGGATGTTCATCCATAACTGCGCCTGGCGGGCGCCTGCCCTAACGCAGGCGAGCGCATCGGAGCACGCGTCAGCCGCCGCTGATTCTCAGGCTATTTCTTCTCCGGCTTCTTCGGGCCTTCGACCGGCGGCAGCGACTTGATGTAGACCGCCATCGCGTCGCGATCCTGCGGCGAAGCTGCGAGGTGTTGCGGATGACCTCGCGCCATCGCGCCGCCGACCGGTCGCCGTCCGGCGTCTCGCCGGTCTCCAGCAGGTCGGCGATGTCCTTCTCGGAATAATCCTTCAGCGCCGTTCTGCGTGATGTTCGGCACCCAGCCCTCGCCTTCCGGGTTGGGACCGCCGGCAAAGCGCTGCTCTCGATGATGCCGCCGAGCAGATTGCGCGGCTGAATGGCATTCGGCGCAATGGCCGGGGCCGTTGACCAGATAGGCGCCGCGATTCCATTGCGCGGATTTCGTCGGGTCGGGCTGGAACGGCTTGCCGTCGAGGAACAGGAATTTCCAGCCGCCGAGCGTGCGCCGGACGTTGAACGGGAACGGCACGTCATGATCGCGCACCCGGCCTTGCACGGCCGGCAGCGTTTTGATGTGGGCGAACAGGTCGCGCACGTCGTCGACGCGCATGCGCTGGTAGGACGTGTACGGAAACGCCGGGAAATAGTGCCGGCCGTCGGGCGACGTGCCCTTCATCATCGCGGTGACGAAGTCCGCCTCGCTCCACTTGCCGATGCCGTCGTTCGGATCGGGCGAGATGTTCGGCACGTAGAACGTGCCGAACGGCGATTTCAGCCCCAGCCCGCCGCCGAGCCTGGTCTTGTCGTCCTGCTTCGGCGTGGCGTGGCAGGAGGCGCAGCCGCCGGCGTAGAACATGTCCTTGCCGTTGTCGAGATTCGGGCGTGCGGCGCGCAAGCGCGCTCGCCGGCACGGTCGCCGGAATGGTGACGAACCAGAACACCGCCGAGGCCGGCGATCGCGCCGGCAATAGCGAGCAGGATCAGCTTGCGCAGCATGGTTCTCCCTTTCCGGCGATCACTCTAGGCCGCCGTCGCCGCGCCCGAAAATGCCGAAGGGGCGGCACGTCGCTTGGACGGCCGCCCAGCCGCGAACACAGCCCAAAATCCGCTGCTAATTCTTAACTTGGTAGCTTTCGTGGCAATTGTCGCAGGTCTTGTTGATATCGTTCACGACGCCCTTAAGGCTTTCGACATCCTTAACCTTGCCTCGACTGTCGCTGACGGCTTTGGTCATTGCAGCCAATTTGGCATCGAAGTCGACTTTGTTGTCCCAGATCTTCGACGACGAGCTGTACTTGGGAAGCGGCGGCACGGCCTTGGAATTTGGCGGCCAGAGAGGCGGAAGCTGCGCCGCGATCTCGGACATCTTGGCAAGACCAGCCTCCGCCTTCGCTTGATTGAACGGCTCCCTGCCTTTTGCCATCCGGTAGGGGCCGGCCATGCCGTCCTTCCACATTGAACTCATCAGCCCGTTGCGCTGCTTGATAATCGGTTCGGACTGCGCCGCAAGCGCGGTGATGCCAATCACGATGGCGGCCGTTGCAAGCACAGTACGGATCATATTTTTCTCCCCATTGAGGATTCCACGGCGGAATGAACTTGGTCGCCTGCTGTTTATTCCTTAGGAGGAGTGGATGGCGAAGAATCTTCCGCAATCACATTCAGGTGAAGCCGGGTTGGCGAGGACCGTCTGTGGTCGTTTGCCGCACCCTTTATTTCGGGGCTTCGCTAAGATCGACTTGCAGACGGCCAATTCACAGGGCCGAAAATTGGGGGAACGTTACAATGGACAGCATCGAAGCCACGCTAAATCGCTACCAGCCTCAAATACTCGCCATTTTTCAAATCATGTTCGGCTTGCTGATCCTCCAGCACGCCTGCGCCAAATGGTTTGGATTTCCCGTCCCCGGCCCCGCAGGCGTGAGCGTTACGAGCTTGGTTGGCTGGGCCGGAATTATTGAGCTCGTCTTCGGGAGCCTGGTGACGGTCGGACTTTTCACGCGTCTGTCGGCATTCATTCTTTCGGGCGAAATGGCGTTCGCGTACTTCATGGGCCACTTTCCGCGCGGATGGACTCCGATGGGAAATGCCGGCAGCCTGGCGACAGCCTACTGCTTTGCATTTCTCCTTCTCGTCTTCTTCGGCGGCGGTGCGTGGAGTCTCGACGCGATGCTGCGCAAGAAGACCTGACATGCCTTGTTAACGGCGGCTCTAGATTATCACGCAAGAGCAACTCGGCGCTAACTGACCCCGGATGTGGGGTCCGTTTTCGCGCGGGTCTTTTCGTTGGCTATGTCATGGCGCAGACGGCAAATGTTTCAATCAACGTCGCTGTTCCTCAAGAATCCGATCAAGCGACCACCGACCACCGCCGCACAAAAAAACCGAAAACATGGCTGCCCCGAGCAACAACGGAAAGCTCCAAGACGCATATTCATTGCTTGGTACTAGGTTTTTGGTAGCCGACCACAGCAAGGCGGCTGACCACATCGCCTCTGCCGTGATCGCTGCTGCAAATGCCCGCGTAAATAGCCCGACCGCCACACCTGCCCCGCCCGCCAGTTCCAAGAACACAATCAGCCACGACGTCGCAGAAGACGGCTCGAATTCCGGTTCGGGCCAACGTTGCGCCTGCTATCAACTCGGTTAAACCTATGAGCTGTCCTAACCCATGGATGAGAACAATGCTCCCAGTTGCAATCCGAAATATTGCAAAGACTACGCTTTCGCTCCACTCCCGCTGACTGTCCCTTGCCACAACAATCCGAACATAAGACAGCACGGAACCGAGGATCTGGAGATAAGCTCTCATTCTTGTAAGGTGATGACGCACCAGACCCCTCCAATCACAAACTACCCAAGGTTAGCAGAGCTACTCGCCTACTGCGCCGGATGCCGCGCCGCGGCTGCCGCCCATGAGCATCCGGGCACCCAAATCATGCGCCCGTTTGCCGCAGGCAGCCCAGCGCGGGCTTAGTCGAACGAGACGATCTCGACCCAGTTCGCGCCTTTGCCGGTCGGATACTTGCCGATCGGCTTCAACGTCCCGCTCTCGGCATCGATTGCGTAGGTCGAGATCGTGTCCGACTTCTCGCCTGTGACGACCATAAACTTGCCGCTCGGATCGATGGCAAAGCCACGCGGCTGCTTCTCGGTCGGCGTCGAGCCGACGAAGGTCAGCTTGCCGGTCGCAGCATCCACCTTGAAGCCGCCGAGGCTGCTCGAGGTGCGCTCGGCCGCATAGAGGAATTTTCCGTTCGGCGTGAGGTGCAGGTCCGACGCCCAGATGTCGTTCGCCACATCGCGCGGAGTCTACTCCGGGCGCCACCGGGGCACGTGGCGCGCCGGGGCCGAGCTTGGTGTCCGGCGGCAGCGCGGAGGCCGAGTCGACCTCCTTCAGTGTTCCGGTCTTCGCATCGAGCGAGAGCGTCGTCACCGTCGCGGTCAGTTCGTTGAGCAGATAGACGAACTTGTTGTCCTTCGACACGATGATATGGCGCGGCCCGGTGCCCTGCTTCATCTGCACGGTCGCGGGCGTGTTCGATGCGAGCTTGCCGCTCTTCTTGTCGAACACGAACTGGAAGATCTGGTCGGTGCCGAGATGCGGCACGAACACGTACTTGTTCGTGTTGTCGGTGATGATCGAATGCGCGTTGCGCGCGGTCGGGATCACCTGTTGCGGCTCGCCGACCTTGCCGTCCTTGCCGATCGGGTTCACGCCCACCTGGTGGCCGCCGTAGGACGCGCTGAGCAGATACCGCCCGGTGGCGTCGATCGCGATGTAGGGATAGCTCTCGGCGAGCGGCCCCTTGCCGACGAGCTTCAGCGCGCCGGTCTTCTTGTCGATCGAATAGGTGTAGGCCTCGTACGGCTTGGAGCGCACCGCCGCGATGAGGAAGCGCTTGTCCGGGGAGACCGCCATCGGCATCACGACCTTTGCGGCGTCGACCTTGTCTCCCGCCTTGAGCGTGCCGTCGGCCTGCAGGGTGTACATCCCGATATTGCCGTCATCGGCATTGGAGACATAGACGAACGTGGCGGCGAGCGCGGGCGCGCTCATCACCGAGAGCGCGAGCACAATCATCGGCATTTTCATTGGTTTTTTCCTCCCTGATTGCAGCAGCTTACGCCGACGCGATAGCGGCTGGGAAGCCGCCTATTCGGCCGGATGCGGCGCCGCTGCCGCCGGCTTGCGCCGCCCCAAGCGCAGCGCGATCCAGCGGCACACGACGTAGAACACCGGCGTGAAAATGAGCCCGAAGGCCGT
The DNA here is from genome assembly GCA_963800695.1 of uncultured Alphaproteobacteria bacterium. Lineage (GTDB taxonomy): Bacteria > Pseudomonadota > Alphaproteobacteria > Rhizobiales > Xanthobacteraceae > PALSA-894. Next base: position 9,359 of record CAWDCA010000025.1, read on the forward strand.
CACACCGATCATGCCGGAGAACACCGTGGTGCCGAGCGTCTGGCGCAATTCGGCGCCGGCGCCGACGCCCCACACCATCGGCGTGACGCCGAAGATGAAGGCGAGCGAGGTCATCAGGATCGGGCGCAGGCGCAGCCGCGCGGCCTCCACCGCCGCATCCCAGCGGCTGCGGCCTTGATCCTCGAGCTGCTTGGCGAACTCCACGATCAGGATCGCGTTCTTGGCCGCAAGGCCGATCAGCACCACGAAACCGACCTGCGTCAGGATGTTGTTGTCGAAGCCGCGCAGGATCACGCCGACGATCGCCGCCACGAGACACATCGGCACGATCAGGATGACGGCGAGCGGCAGCGTCAGACTTTCGTACTGCGCCGCCAGCACCAGGAACACGAAGACAACCGCGAGCGCGAAAGCGAAGATCGCCGTGTTGCCGGCGCGCAATTGCTGGAACGCGAGCGTCGTCCATTCATGGCTGAAGCCGTCGGGGAGCGCTTCGGCGGCGAGCTTCTCCATGATGGCGATCGCCTGCCCCTGGCTGTAGCCGGGCGCGGCGTTGCCATCGAGTTCGGCAGACGGATAAAGATTGTAGCGCGGCACGCGATACGGCCCGGAGATGTCACGCATGGTGGTGAACGAACCGAGCGGCACCGAGTCTCCCGCTCGAATTGCGCACGCGGATTTTCAGGACATCGTCGGGCGCGTTGCGGTACGCATCGCTCGCCTGCGCGGTGACGCGGAACGTCTTGCCGAACAGGTTGAAGTCGTTGACGTAGGCCGAGCCGAGATAAATTTGCAGCGCCGCGAACACGTCGCTGACGCCGACGCCGAGCATCTGCGCCTTGGTGCGGTCGATGTCGAGATAGAGCTGCGGCGTGGAAGTCTCGAACAGCGAGAAAACCTGCTGCACGCCCGGCGTCTGCGCGGCGCGGCCCATCATCGTGCCGACCGCCGCCTGCAGCGCCTGCGGGCCGCGGCCCGCGCGGTCCTCGATCATCATGCGGAAGCCGCCGGCATTGCCGATGCCCTGCACCGGCGGCGGCTGGATCACGATGATCAGCCCCTCCTGGATCGCGGCGTAACGCTCGGAATAGTTCGGCCTGGATGGCGTTCGACGACTGGTTCGGCTTCTTGGCGCGCACCTCCCACGGATCGAGCACCAGGAAGATCGCGCCGGAGTTCGGCGCATTGGTGAAGGTCGCGCCGGAGAATCCGACCACCACCATGCCGCCGGTGACGCCCGGCACTTGCAGCGCCACATCCATGGCGCGGCGCATCACCGCGTCGGTGCGCGAGAGCGCTGCGCCGGGCGGAAGCTGCGCCGCCACGATGATGATGCCGCGGTCGAGCTGCGGGATGAAGCCGGTCGGCGTCTTGCGGAATTCGTTGAGGCCGAACGCAAGCACGCCCGCATAGATGATCAGCATGATCGCGGCGAAACGCACGACCTTGCGCAGCATCCAGCCGTACCCGGCCGCGAACTTGTCGAAGCCGAAATTGAACATGCGGAAGAAGCCGTGGATCGGGACTTCCCACCAGCGGTCGCGGTGGCCGGGATCGTGCGGCTTGAGCAGCAGCGCGCACAGCGCGGGCGAGAGCGTCAGCGAGACCGTGCAGCGACACGATCGTCGCGCCCGCGATGGTGAGCGCGAACTGGCGGTAGAACTGTCCCGAGATGCCGGTGATGAAGGCGGACGGAATGAACACCGCGCACAGCACCAGCGCGATCGCGATCAGCGCGCCGCCGACCTCATCCATGCTGCGGATCGCGGCTTCGCGCGGGTTGAGGCCGGCCGCGATATTGCGCTCGACGTTTTCCACCACGACGATCGCATCGTCGACCACGATGCCGACCGCCAGCACCAGGCCGAACAGCGTGAGATTGTTCAGCGTGAAGCCGAACGCCGCCATGAAGAAGAACGTGCCGATCAGCGACACCGGAATGGCGACGATCGGAATGACCGCGGCGCGCCAGGTCTGCAGGAAGATGATGATCACGAGCACGACCAGCAGCGCGGCTTCCAGGATCGTCTCGATCACGGCGTTCACCGACTGCCGGATGAACTCGGTCGGATTGTAGACGATGGCGTGCTGGACGCCGGGCGGGAAGCGCTTGGGAAGTCCCTCCATCGTCTTCACGATGGCGTCGGCGGTCGCGAGCGCGTTCGAGCCGGGCCGCTGGAAGATCGCAAGCGCGACCGCCGGATTGCGCCCGAGATAGGAGTTGGACGAATAGTCCTGCGCGGCCAACTGGACCTGCGCGACATCCCGCAGCCGCACCACGGCGGTGGCGGTCTGCTTCACGACGATGTTGGCGAACTCCTCCGGATTGGCGAGGCGCCCGAGCGTCTGCACGGCGATCTGGAACGCGCCCGGCTGCTCGACCGGCGGCGCGTTGAGCACGCCGGAGGCGACCTGGATGTTCTGCGCCTGCAGCGCCTGCGTCACGTCGCCCGCCGTCATGCCGAGCGACTGCAGCCGGCCGGGATCGAGCCAGATGCGCATCGCATAATCGCGGCTGCCGAACACCGTGATCGAGCCGACGCCGTCCACGCGCGTGAGCGCGTCCTTGATCTCGAGCGTCGCATAGTTCGACACGAACAGCGCGTCGCGCGACTGGTCGGGCGAATAAAGATGCACGACCATCATCAGGTCGGGCGAGGACTTGGTGACCGTCACGCCGATCTGCCGCACGTCGACCGGCAGGCGCGGCTGCGCGATGCCGACGCGGTTCTGCACCTGCACCTGCGCGATATCGAGATTGGTGCCGATCTCGAACGTCACCGCGATCGAGAAGCGCCCGTCGGCGGTCGCGTTCGACGACATGTAGAGCATGTTTTCGACGCCGTTGATCTGCTCCTCGATCGGAGCGACCACCGTCGAGGCGACGACTTCGGCGTTGGCGCCGGGATACTGCCCGCTGACATTGATGATCGGCGGCGCGATCTCGGGATACTGCGCGATCGGCAGCCGGATGAACGACACGCCGCCGAGGATGATGAAGACGATCGACAGCACCGAGGCGAAGATCGGCCGGTCGATGAAGAAGCGGGAGATCTTCATCGCGGAGCGCCCATGGTGAAAGCATGAACAGTCATCAATGGCAGTCCTGCCATATCCGCTTTCGGATTTATAGCATCCTTTGTGGTTCCGTCGGGGACGTTGCAGGCGCGGCCTTCTTTTGTCGCATCCGGGAAATGCCGGTTGACTCGTCTCAGCCCGCAGGCGGATGCTCCGGCGTTGAAAAAAAGAGCTAACGGACGATACTCGGGGAGGGTTGAATGACATTCCGCACATGGGTGAAGTTGCTGACAGCCGCTGCGCTGTTGACGGCGGCATCGGCCGCATCGGCGCAGGAAACGTCATCCGTCTGCGCATCGCCTCCGGCCATCCGCCGGCCAACACCTACGTCAACCTGATGCAGAACTTCTTCGTGCCGGAGGTGACCAAGCGCGTCGCCGCCAAGACCAAGCACAAGGTCGAGTTCGTCGAGGGCTACGGCGGCGCGATGGTGAAGGTCGCCGACACGCTGGAAGGCGTGCAGTCCGGCATCATCGACATCGGCGGCTACTGCTTCTGCTTCGAGCCGTCCAACCTGCCGCTGCACGCGTTCCAGGTCATGCTGCCGTTCGGCACCATGGACCCGGAGACGAGCCTGAAGGTCGCGCGCGCCGTGTACGACAAGGTGCCGTACATGTCGAAGGTGTTCGAGGACAAGTTCAAGCCAGAAGCTGATCGCGCTGATCGCCGACAACGGCTACAACCTCGGCACCAACTTCGAGTGGAACACGGTCGCCGACCTCAAGGGCCAGAAGATCGCCGGCGCCGGCCTCAATCTGAAGTGGCTGGAGTTCGCCGGCGCGACGCCGGTGCAGTCGTCGCTGGCCGACGCCTACACCTCGATGCAGACCGGCGTCTACAACGGCTGGATCATGTTCCCGTCGGGCTGGGTCAACTTCAAGCTCTACGAAGTCGGCAAGTTCTACACCGAGATCGGCTTCGGCGCGATCACCTGGCACGGCCTGACCATCAACACCGCGCGCTGGGCGAGCTGCCGAAGGAAGTGCAGGACATCATCCTCGAAGTCGCCAAGGAATACGAGGCCAAGACCGGCACGGTGAACAAGGAGAACTATCCCAAGCAGATCGCCGAGCTCAAGGCGCACGGCGTCAACGTGCGCACAGCTGCCCGACAAGGTGCAGCAGGACTGGGCGCAAGTCGCTCGCCGCGTGGCCGGCCGCAGAAGGCCAAGGAGCTCGACGCCGCCGGCCTGCCGGGCACGCAGGTGCTCGAGATCGCGCTCAAGGCGGCGGAAGACAACGGCCACAAGTGGCCGGTGCGCTACAGCGTGAAGTAATCGATCGCAGCGCGGGCGGCCGCTGCGAGCGTCCGCCCGCTGCCTCTGTCTCGCAGCCGACTGGTGCATCATGATCGAAGCCTCGAACGCCCGCATCGTCCGCGCTGCTGCTCGCCGCCGCCGCGGTCATCATCTTCCTGCTCGGCTTCCTGGTCTGCGCCGACGTGATCGGCCGCGCCGTCTTCAACTCGCCGGTGAAGGGCACGCCGGAGATCGTGTCGATGTCGATCGTCATCATCTGCTTCCTGCTCGCCGGCTATGCCGTGCAGAGCGGCGGCATGATCTACGACCGACGTGTTCTCCGGCATGTTCGGCGTGCGCGGCATCGCCGCCGCGCAGTTGCTGTCGGCGCGTGCTCGGCATCGCTGTTCTTCGGCCTCATCGTCTGGGGCAGCTATGAGCCGACGCTGCACGCCATCGCCAGCGGCGAGTACGAGGGCGAAGGCGCGCTGCGCGTGCCGGTCTGGCCGGCGCGCATCGTCGTCGTCGTCGGCGCCGTCGCTGGTCGTCGTCAGCTACGCGCTGCACGGCGCTGCGCGCCATCGGCGCTGATCGTCACCGGCCGGCCGCCGAGACGTCGCCGCCGCGCCGCCTCTGGCACTAGAGGCAGCGCATCATGCTCGGCCATGTCGACATGATCGTCGATCGTGGTGGTGCTGCTCGGCGCTCGTGTTCGCCGGCGTGCACATCGCGATCGCGCTCGGCATCACCGCGGCGCTCGGCATCTATCTGATGACCGGCGACATCGAGGTGGTGCGCACCTTCATCGCCAACACCGCCTACGAAGCGCTGCGCGACTACGTGTTCGCCGTCATCCCGCTGTTCATGCTGATGGGCGACTTCCTGGCCAAGTGCGGCGCGGCGCGCGACCTCTACGCGCTCGCCAACCGCGCCAGCAAATGGCTGCCCGGCCGGCTCGCCGTCGCGACCATTGTCGCCAACGCGCTGTTCGGCTTCGTCACCGGCGTGAGCATCGCCGCCGCCGCCGCCTTCTCGCGCATCGCCTATCCGGAAATGCGCCGCTACGGCTACGCGCGCGAGTTCGCGCTCGGCTGCGTCGCCGGCAGCGCCTGCCTCGGCATGCTGATCCCGCCGTCGGTGCTGATGATCGTGTGGTGCGTGCTGACCGAACTGTCGATCGGCAAGCTGTTCCTCGCCGGCGTCATTCCCGGCCTGCTCGCGGCTGCCGGCATGATCGTCTACGTCGTGATCGCCGCGAAGCTCAAGCCCGAGCTGGTCGGCGAAACCCGCGCGTCGCGCCGCGGCCAGCGCCGCTCGGCGCCGATGTCACGCGGCGCGCGGCCCGCTCCCGGACGAGCCGACGAAGCCGCATTCCGCGCGATGCTGATCAGCACGCTGCTGGTCATCGCGCTGATCGCTCGGCACGCTCGGCGGCGATCTGGCTCGGCCTGTGCACGCCGACCGAGGGCGCCGGCATCGGCGCGGTCGGCGCGCTGATTCTCGCGGTGATCAAGGGCATCAAGCCGCGCGAGGTCTGGCAGGTGGTGCTGGATGTCGGCCGCACCTCGGGGCCGCTGCTGCTGCTGCTGTTCTGCGCGCAGCTTTACTCGCGCGTGCTGTCGATGACCGGCTTCACCGAGGCCGCCAAGGCAGTTCCTGCTCGCCACCGGCGCCGGGCCGTGGGGCATTCTGCTGGTCATGGTGGCGATCTGGTTCGTGCTCGGCTGCCTGATCGACTCGATCTCGATCATCCTGCTCACCGTGCCGATCTTCGCGCCGATCGCGGTGGCGCTCGGCTTCGATCCGCTCGCCTTCGCCATCATCGGCATCCTGGCGATCGAGACCGGCCTGCTCACGCCGCCGTTCGGCATCCTGGTGTTCACCGTGAAGGCCGCGGTGCCCGACCGGACGTGACGCTCGCGTGAAATCTTCCGCGGCTCGATCCCCTACTGGATCGTGCTGCTCGCGGTCGTCGCTGCGCTCGCGGTGTTCCCGAAACTCGCCACCTTTCTGCCGGGTCTCTAGGCCAGTGCCGTCCGCGCCCTAATTCGTCTTCGCCTGCGGACCGGCGGCGGGCGGGGTGGGCGCGCCCTGCTCCTGCGGCGTCACTTTGACGCCCGGCCGCGCACGCATCAGGCCGTTCACGATCACGCGGTCGTCCGGCCCGATGCCCTCCTTGATGACGCGCAGCCCGCCGACCGTCTGGCCGAGCGTCACGTACTTCATGCGTGCGGCGTTCTCGTTGTCGACCACCAGCACGAATTTGCGCACCTGCTCCGAGCCGATCGCGGCGTCCGGCAGCAGCAGCGCCTCGAAGGGCGGCGAGCCGGGCACGCGCACGCGCCCGAACATGCCGGGCGTGAACACGCCCTCCGGGTTGTTGAGCATCGCACGGCCGCGGATCGTCCCCGACGCGCGCTCGATCACGTTGTCGATGAAATCCATCTTGCCGGAATGCTTGAAATCGCTTTCGTCGATCAGCCGCACGCTGATCTCCATCCCGGTGCCGCGGCTGTTGATGTCCTTGCCGACGTTGCCGAGCCGCTCGTAGCGAAGGAACGAGGCCTCATCGAAGGTGAACTCGAAACGGATCGGATCGATCGACACGACGGTGGCGAGCAGCGTGGTGTTGCCGCCGGTGCCGCCGGTCACGAGGTTGCCCTCCGACACGCGCCGGTCGCCGATCCGCCCCGTCACCGCCGCCCTCAGCTCGGTGAACTGGATGTCGAGTTCGGTCTGGCGCACCGCCGCCTCCTGCGCGGCCACGGACGCTTCGGCGACGCGCTTGGCCTGTGTGCGCTGCTCGAAGGTCTGCTCCGTGATGGTGCGGTCGCGCACGAGCTGCGAGGCGCGCGCGAGGTCGCTTTCGGCGAACGCCAGATTGGCCTTCGCTTGCGCCAGCGTCGCGCGGGCCTGCGCCAGCGCGGTCTCGAACGGACGCCGGTCGATCGTGAACAGCAGATCGCCCTGCTTGACGATCTGCCCGTCCTTGAAATGCACCTTGTCGAGATAGCCGGAGACGCGCGAGCGGATCTCGACCGAGTCGACCGCGATGAAGCGCCCGACATATTCGTCATAATCGGTGACCGTCTGCTTCTGCGGCTTGGCGACCGTCACGGCCGGAGGGGGCGGCGCGGCCTGCTTCGGCGCGACCTCCCCGCATCCGGCGAGAGCGACCGCCGACGCCAGAAACAGAGGCGCAACGCGCGCCGATACGATATTCCGCATGAACCCACCGTCACCCTGGAAGGGCTTCGGGTCTTGTGACCCGTTGATCCTCGTATACACGGCTGCGCCCCGATTGGAGGGCTATCACGCAATCGTGGCCGGCCGGAGCCCAGAGAAGCGGGCTTTCGCGGCGGCATCCGGCACCCCATATCTGCGAACGATTCCCAAGTCCATAACCCCGAAAAACCCCATGCTCGACTCCATTGACTTCGTCCTCGACGAAGACACACCGCTCGCACCGGCGAGCACTCCGCTGGTGCCGCCCGACGAGGACGTGCTGCTCGACGCCTACTCGCAGGCGATCACCGGCGTGGTCGACCGCGTCGGCCCGGCGGTGGTCCGCATCGATGTGTGGCATCGCGCCAATGCGGCGCGCGCCGGTTCGGGCTCCGGCGTCATCGTCGCGCCCGACGGCTTGGTGCTGACCAACAGCCATGTGGTCGGCGGCGCGGCGCGCGTGGAACTGATGACCACGGAAGGGCGCAGCCTGACCGCGCGTGTGGTCGGCGACGACCCCGACACGGATCTGGCGCTGGTGCGGGTCGACGCGCCGGTCACCCTGCCGGCCGCGACGCTCGGCGATTCCAAGAGGCTGCGGCGCGGCCAGCTGGTGGTCGCGATCGGCAACCCGCTCGGGTTCGAATCGACCGTGACCGCCGGTGTCGTCTCGGCGCTCGGCCGCTCGCTGCGCGCGCGCACCGGACGGCTGATCGACGACGTGATCCAGACCGACGCGGCGCTCAACCCCGGCAATTCCGGCGGGCCGCTCGTCTCCTCGCGCGGCGAGGTGATCGGCGTGAACACCGCGATCATCCAGGGCGCGCAGGGCATCTGCTTCGCGGTCGCGTCGAACACCGCGAACTTCGTGCTCGGCGAACTGGTGCGCCACGGCCGCGTGCGCCGCGCCTACATCGGGATCTCGGCGCAGCAGACGACGATTCCGCGCCGCATGCAGCTTGCGAACAATCTCGCGCAAGGCTCGGCCGCGACCGTCACGACCTCGGAGCCGGGCAGCCCGGCGAACCGCTCGGGCCTGCTCACCGGCGACATGATCGTGACGCTCGACGGCGCACCGGTCAGCGGTGCGGACGATCTCATTCGCCTGCTCACCGGCGAGCGCATCGGCAAGCCGATCGAGATCGGCGTGCTGCGGCTCGGCAAGCCGCGGACGTTCACTCTGGTGCCGGAGGAACGGAAGCGCGCGGCGTGACGGCGCGTGGCGTGCGCCAGAACGAGGCAAGCCACGCCTTGCCGAACAGGCCGAGGATCGCGCCGCCGTAAACCAGCGCGCCGAGAAACGCGAGCAGCAGCAGCGCCATCCAGCTGTGACCGCTGAAACCGGCCGTCATCGCCAGCACCGGCCATTGCGCTATCCACAACGCCGCGAGAAGCGCGACGCCGGCGAGGACTAGCTTGAGAACCACACGCCGGAATGCGCTGTCGAAGCGGATGAATCCCGTGCGCAGCCCGAACCACAACAGCAGGCCTAAGTTGATCCACGCCCCGATCGAGGTCGCGAGCGCGAGCCCGGCCTGCGCCAGCGTGGTGAGCCCAAGAAACGCGATCTTGAATGCGATGTTGACGCCGGCCGCGGCAAGCGCAGCCTTCACGGGGGTGGCGGTGTCGCCGCGCGCCAGAAATGGCGACGTGAAACTGCGCATCAACACGAACGGGATCAGCCCGGCCGTATAGGCGGCGAGCGTCATGGCGGCGGCGTTGGCATCCTCGGCGGTGAATTTCCCGCGCATGAACAGCGCGCGCATGATGAGGTCGGGCACCACCAGAAATGCCGCAACGCACGGGATGGCGAGCAGCAGGGTAAACTCGATCGCGCGTTCCTGCGCCGCGCGCGCCCCGTTCTCGTCACCGGCAGCGATCCGCCGCGCCATCTCGGGCAGCAGCACGGTGCCGACCGCAATGCCGATCACCCCGCCGGGTAGCTGATAGAGCCGGTCGGCGTAATAGAGTGCCGAGAGCGCACCGGCCGCGAGGAAACTCGCGATGATCGTGTCGGCGAACAGCGCAAGCTGCACGCCGGCCGATCCGACGGTCGCCGGACCCAGCGCCTTGAAGAAGCGCTTCACTTCGCCGTCCGGCCACGGGCGCCGCAACGTGGTCATGACGTCGGCGCGCAGCGCGGCACCGCCGACCAGCATCACTTCGAGCACGCCCGCGATCAGCACGCCCCAAGCCGCCGCATGCCCGGCGGTCGGGAAGAATGCCGCGGTCAGCAGCGTCGCCACCATGGTGAGGTTGAGCAGGATCGGCGCCGCGGCGGCAGTCGCGAACTTGCCGATCGAATTGAGGATGCCCGAATAGAGCGTCACCAGCGTCATCAGCAGGAGATAGGGAAACGTGATGCGGGTGAGCTCGACCGCGAGATTGAAGCGGGCCGGATCGTTGCCGAAGCCGGGCGCGAGAAGAGAGATCACGGCTGGCGTGAATGCGAACGCGAGTGCGAGCAGCACGATCTGGCTCGCCAGCAGCAGCGTGAAAATCCGGTCGGCGAAGAGTTTCGCCGCGTCCGCCCCGCCCTGGGTGCGGATGCGCGCATAGGCCGGAACGAATGCCGCCGCGAACGCGCCTTCGGCGAAGATCGCGCGGAAATGATTCGGCAGGCGGAAGGCGACGAGAAACGCGTCCGCCACCGGGCCGGCGCCGAGCACCGCCGCCATCACGATGTCGCGCAGGAAGCCAGTGACGCGCGAAAGCAGCGTCAGGCCGCCGACGGTGAGGATGCGATTGATCACGATTCTATCCCTCCCCCGCTTGGGGGAGGGTGGTCGGCGCAGCCGACCGGGTGGGGAAATTTGCGTGCATCAAGATCGGCCCCACCCGACTCCTCGCTCCGCTCGGAGCCACCCTCCCCTTTCAGGGGAGGGATGAGCATAGCCTGAGTCTCAGGCGCGAAGGGCCCCACGCACGGCCCCAACGATCCGGTCCTGCGTTGCCTCGTCCAGGTAGGCATGCATCGGCAGGCTGATGACCTCGCCCGCCAGCCGCTCGGTGACCGCAAGGCCGCCCTCCGCCACCGGATAGTCGCGATAGGCACCCTGCCGGTGCGACGGGACCGGATAATACTGCGCGGTCGGGATGCCCTGCGCGCCCAGCGCCTGCGCCAGCGCATCGCGTCGCCCGCCCGATACGCGGATCGTGTACTGCGCCCAAACGCAGGACTGTTCGTTCGAGGCGTGCGGCACACGGACCACATCGGCCAGCGCCGCGTTGTAGCGCCGCGCGATGCGCTCGCGCGCCACGATCTCCTCGGGGAAAATCTTCAGCTTTTCGATCAGCACCGCGGCCTGGATGGTGTCGAGCCGCCCGGTCATGCCGACCCGCACATTGTCGTAGCGGTCGGTCCCCTGCCCGTGATTGCGCAAGGACCGGATCAAGTCGGCGAGATCGTCGTCGTCGGTAAAGACCGCGCCGCCATCGCCGTAACAACCGAGCGGCTTGGCCGGAAAGAAGCTGGTCGTGGTGACCGGCGCGAGCGTGCCGATCTTGCGCCCCTTGGCGTCGGCGCCGAACGCCTGCGCGGCGTCGTCGATCACATAGAGCCCGAGCCCTTCGGCCACCGGGTTGATCGCCTCGTAGTCCGCCGGCAGGCCGAACAGATCGACCGTCATCAGCGCCCTCGGGTTGAGTCCCGCGCGTTTCGCCGCCGCAACCGCAAGCGCGATGCCGGCCAGATCGATGTTGAACGTCGTCTCGTTCACCTCGCAGAACACCGGCGTCGCACCGACCAGTGCGACCGCCTCCGGCGAGGCCGCGTAAGTGAACGACGGGCAGATCACCGCGTCCCCGCGGCCGATCCCCTTGGCCATCAGCACCAGCACCAGCGCATCGGTGCCGCTCGCGACGCCGATCGAATGCTTGGCCCCGCAAAATGCCGAGAGATCGCGTTCGAGCTCGCGCACCTCGGGGCCGTTGATGAACTGGCAATGATCCATCACCCGCCGCACGGCATCGTCGATGCGCGCGCCAAGGCGGCGGCGTTGCGCCGCCACATCGATGAACGGGATCGGCGTGTCGATACGGGCGTGCTGGTTCATTGCAAATCCAAAACGGGAGCGTTCAGCCCACGACGCGGCGCGGCTTGCGTGAGGCGCCCGCCGCGAGTTCCGCCCCGCCCTGCAAGCAGCGCATCGCGACCGCGAGGCTCGCCACGCCCTCGGCGCCGGTCACGGCAGGCGGCTCCTTGTCGCGGATCGCCTTGATGAAGGCGAACAGTTCGGAGCGCAGCGGCTCGGCATGGCCGGCGGAGAGATGCCGCATCGAATAGCTGCCGTCCGCCTGGAAGCCGAAGCACTCGGTCACCTGCCGCGTCAGCAGGTCGCCGATCAGATATTTCTTGCGCGTCGCGATGTGTACGGTGCGCGTCTTGAATGGAGTGAGCCAGTTGGTGTTGATCTGCGCCAGCACGCCCGAGGCGGTGCGGAACTGCAGCAGCGCGATGTCCTCGCGCTCCGCAATGGCGCTCTTGAGCTGCGGCTGCACCTCGACGATTTCCGAATCGGTGAACCAGCGGATCAAATCGATGTCGTGCACCGCGAGGTCGATCACTACGCCGACATTCGACATGCGCGGCGGAAACGGGCCGACGCGCGTGATCGCGATCGAGAGAATATCCTCGCCCTTGATCGCTTCCTTGATCGATTGAACGGCCGGATTGAAGCGTTCCACATGACCGACCATCAGGGTCACGCCCGCGCGCTCCGCCGCGGCGACGATCGCGCGGCCTTCCTCGATGTTGGATGCGATCGGCTTCTCGACCAGCACATGCACGCCGCGCCGGATGCAGGTGAGCGCGATGTCGTGATGCAGATGGGTCGGCGCCGCAATAACGGCGGCATCGATGCCCAGATCGATGAGTTCGTCGGCGTCGTCGCATTCGGCGCAGTTGACGATCTGGGCCAGCAACGCACGATGCGAGGCGCCGGGGTCCGCGATGCCCACGACCTTCACGCCCGGGAGATCGGCGAGCACACGGGCATGATTGCTGCCCATGATCCCGACCCCGATGACGCCCAGCCGAACCGGCCCGCCCTTCGCGGCATCGCTCATATGATCGTGTATCCCCACGAGGTCCCCGAACAGGGCTCTAGCATGCCGCTCCCCCCGCTGGCGACCGTACGGCGGACTTAACCCCGAACACGTTTTGAATCAACAGATTACAGGCCGAAACCGGCGTACACGGAACCCACCCGGCGGCGCACTTCGGCCTCGGTGAAACGCTCTTCGAAGCGGACGCGGGCCGCCCGGCCGAGCTGCTCCCGCAGATCGGGGTTGCCGGCGAGTTCGACCAGAGCGCGCGCGGCGGCCTCCACGTCGCGCAGCCGAACCAGCATGCCCTCTTGCCGGTCACGCACGAGGTCACGGCAGCCGGGCGCGTCGGTCGTTACGATCGGGCGGCCGCTCGCCGCGGCCTCGATCAGGCTGCGCGGCACGCCTTCACGATACCAGGTGAGCAGCATCGCGACGTGATGCGTGCGCCAAACCTCCGCCACATCCGCGACCGGTCCATGCCAGCGGATGCCGGGTTCAGCCGACCATTGACGCAACTCTTCCTCGCTGCACGAACGGCGGTTCGAGGGATCGGGCGCGCCGTAGAGATCGAGTTCGACCGGCGCACCGAGTTCGCGCGCGCGCCGCACCGCCGCGACCGCGTCCGCGATGCCCTTCGCTTCGATCATGCGCGCCACCACCGCGACTTTGACCGGCGGCGCGGCGGGCTCCGGCGTCGGCGCAAAGTCCTGCGGATCGACGCCCGCGCCCGGCACGATCGTCACAGCGGAAGAGTTCTCCAACCCGAATTCGCGCGGATCGTCGGTATTCTCGAACAGATAACGCGTGTGTTCGCCGTGCAGCCACCGCCCGACGATCGCGCGGAGCAAGGCGCGTGCGAAGCGGTTGAACGCGCTATCTTCGCTCCACAAGAGCCCCAGTCCGGTCGGCGCCAGCACGAGCCGCTTCGCGCCACTGAGCCGCGCCGCAAGCCCCCCAAGCGCGACCATGCGCAACGCGATGCAGTGCACAATGTCCGGCCGCTCGGCGCGCACGATGGACACGATGCGGGCAAGGCCGCGCAACGCTTCGGACATGCCGAGGCTGCGCCGCTCGCCTTCGAGGGCTACGACCCGGCACCCTTCGGCTTCGATGCGGGCGGCGTGGTCGCGCACGCGCGTCGCGACCACAACCTCGAAGCCGGCCGCACGCGCGGTCCGGGCCATGGGGAGGAAATGGGAGACGAAAAACCAGTCTTCGGTAACGAGATAAAGAAGTTTGGGCATTCGCGCTCGGCGGATCGACAACGGCCCGCTTTAGCTTAAAAATCGGACACTGGCGACTGGAGGGGACTTTGGGGGACGCCGCGGCATTGCCTTGGGGCGCGTTCGGCGTCGTGCTCGTCGTCGCGGCGGCGCTGAGCGCCGGGCTCATTCTGGCTCTGCAGCCGTATCTCGTGCGCTACGCATTGGCGCGGCCGAACGCCCGCTCCTCGCACAAGCAGGCGACGCCGCAGGGTGGCGGCATCGCCGTGGTGGCGGCGGCGCTCGCCGGCCTGTGGCTCGGCGTGCTGTTGTCGTCGCCGGCGTTCCAGGGCGGCATCGGGCAATTGCTCGCGCTCAGTCTTGCGGTCGTGGTGCTGGCGTTGGTCGGCGCGATCGACGACATCCGCAGCCTCGGGCCGGGACCACGCTTGCTCATACAGATCGTCGCGGTTGGTATCGTGATCTGGGCGCTGCCCGCGGATTTCCGCGTCGTGCCGAGGCTTCCCTGGCCGGTGGAACGCGCGCTGCTGCTGCTTGGCGGCGTCTGGATCGTCAACCTCGTCAATTTCATGGATGGCCTCGACTGGATGACGGTCGCCGAGATCGTGCCGGTCAGCGCGGGCGTGGTGCTGCTTGGCGCGATCGGCACGGCGCCGCCGCTCGCCGTGCTGGTTGCACTTGCACTGCTCGGCGCGGTCGTCGGCTTCGCGCCGTTCAACCGGCCGGTCGCCCGGCTGTTTCTCGGCGATGTCGGCAGCTTGCCGATCGGACTGCTGCTTGGCTGGCTGCTGCTGATGCTGGCGGGCCGCGGCCATATCGTGTCCGCGCTGCTGCTGCCGCTTTATTACCTCGCCGATGCAACGCTGACGCTCGGATTGCGCATCGCGCGCCGCGAGGCGATCTGGCAAGCACATCGCACGCACTTTTATCAGCGCGCGACCGACGGCGGCTTCTCGGTACAGGAAATCGTCGTGCGGGTGTTCGTGCTCAACGTCGCGCTCGCCACGCTGGCGCTGGTGAGCGCGATCGAGCCCGATCCGACCGTCGATCTTGCGACGCTCGCGCTCGGCGGCGCGCTGGTCGCATGGGTGCTGCTGAGCTTCGCGCGAGGAAAGCGGTGAGAGTGCTTGTCACCGGGGCGTCCGGCTTCATCGGCCAGCCGTTGACCGCAGCGCTGGCGCAGGCCGGATACAACGTGCGCGCCGCAGTGCGCGAGCGCCGTGGCCGGCAATTGCCGTCCGGTGCCGAAGTCGCGGTGCAGCCCGATCTCGCCGGACCGGTCGACTGGGCGCCGCTGGTCGCGGGCATGGACGCGGTGGTGCATCTCGCCGGTATTGCGCATGTGGGCCCGGACGTTCCTGAGGCGATGTATGACCGCGTGAACCATCTGGCCACCGCCGAGCTTGCACGCGCCGCGGCGGCGGCCGGCGTGCGCCGTTTCGTGTTCATGTCCTCGACGCGCGCGCAGGTCGGAGCCGCGTCCGCCGAGCCGCTCACCGAGACGGCCACGGCACGCCCGACCGACGCCTATGGACGCTCCAAGCTTGCCGCCGAGACGGCCGTGCGCGCGGCGGGCGTGCCCTGCACGATCCTGCGTCCAGCGCTCGTGTATGGCCCCGGCGCGAAGGGCAATTTCGCGAGCCTGATGCGTGTTGCGGCGCTGCCCGTGCCGCTTCCCTTCGGCGCATTCTCCAACCGCCGCTCATTTCTCGCACTCGATAATCTGATCGCAGCCGTGCGCTTCGCGCTCGAAGACCCGCGCGCCGCGAACGAGACCTTTCTGGTCGCCGATCCGCAAGCGATCAGTCTCGCACGGCTTGTATCGATGCTGCGCGCTGCGGCGGGCCGCAAGCCGTGGCTTGCTCCCGTGCCGCCCGGCATTGCTGAAGATCGCGCTCAGCATGATTGGCCAGCGCGACAGCTTCGAGCGCCTCGCCGGCACGCTCGTCGCCGAGCCGCACAAGCTCATCGCGGCCGGCTGGCAGCCGGTCACCGACACCGAGACTGCAATCGCCCGGATGGTTCAGGCCGCTTCGCCGCGGAAGTCCGGCACCGC
This sequence comes from uncultured Alphaproteobacteria bacterium, assembly GCA_963800695.1. Classification (GTDB taxonomy): domain Bacteria; phylum Pseudomonadota; class Alphaproteobacteria; order Rhizobiales; family Xanthobacteraceae; genus PALSA-894. Next base: position 25,227 of record CAWDCA010000025.1, read on the forward strand.
GTCGCGCAGCACGCCGTAGATCACCGAGCGGTCGTTGCGCACGAGCCCCTGTTCCAGGGTCGCGAGCCAGCGGCGCATCGATTCGACCGAGGGGTTGCTTGGCTTGGCCGCCACGATGCCGGCAATGCCGATCTCGGCGGTCGGCTCGTTATGCGCGAACAGGATCTCGTGCAGCCGCTCGCCCGGCCGGATTCCGGTGAACTCGATCTTGATGTCGACCCCGGGCTCAAGGCCCGAGAGCGCGATCATCCGCTCGGCAAGTTCGACGATCCTCACCTGCTGGCCCATGTTGAGCACGTAGACCGAGACGTCCGGGCGCTCGGTTTCGAGCGCGTGGCTCGCCGCCGTGACCACGAGATCGCAGGCTTCGCGGATGGTCATGAAGTAGCGCACCATGTCGGGGTGCGTGACGGTGACCGGCCCGCCCGCCTCGATCTGCGCCTTGAACTTCGGCACCACCGAGCCGTTCGAGGCGAGCACATTGCCGAAGCGCACGGCAATCAGGCGCATGGCCGGCCGCCCGGCCGCGCGGCGGGCGAAATCGGCATCGAGCGCCTGCGCGTACATTTCGGCGAGCCGCTTGGTCGCGCCGAGCACGGACACCGGCTCGATCGCCTTGTCGGTCGAGATCATCACCATGGCGCCGGCGCCTGTCGCCACCGACGCATCGATCACGTTGACCGAGCCGAACACGTTGGTCTTGATGCCCTCGCCCCAGTCGCGTTCGAGCAGCGGCACGTGCTTTAGCGCGGCGGCGTGGAATACGACGTCCGGCTTGAATTCCGCGAACACGGCCATGATGCGCTCGCGGTCGCGCACATCCGCGATGCGGCCGTCGATCTCGGCGGCGCCGCCCTTGAGGCGCAGCGTTTCGACGATGGTGTGCAGCGCGACCTCGGAATGCTCGACCACGAGCAGCCGCGCAGCGCCGAACGTGACGACGCGGTCGCAGATTTCCGCGCCGATCGAGCCGCCGCCGCCGGTGACGATGATCGATTTGCCGCGCACGACGTTTTCAAGCCGGTGATAGTCGATCGTCACGCTCGGCCGCAGCAGCAGATCTTCCACCGCCACCGGGGTAAGCTGGACGGCCTCAGGGCCGTCGGTGAGCGCCGGCAGGCGGCTGGTCTGCAGGCCAAGCCGGCGCGCCCGCATCAAGGTCGCTTCCGGCGCGGCCTCCGGCACCAGCGCGGACGGCGTGAAGATCAGCCGCCCGATATGCGTGCCGCGCGCCTCGCTGTCGCGGATCACCTGTTCGAGATCGTCCAGGCTGCCGACCACGGGAATCCCGCGCATCGACTGGCCGCGGTCGGCAAACGACGGCGACAGGATGCCGACCGGGCGCACGCGGCTGACCGCGCCGCTTTCAATTGCACGCAGCAGCACCTCGGCATCGGCCGCGCGCCCGAGCAGCAAGGTCGGCACCGAATGCTCGCCGCGCACATGCTGCTGGGTGCGCACATAGCGGAACTGGCGGTAGGCGATGCGCGAACCCGCCAGGAACGCCATCTGCAGGAACCAGTACAGGATGATGGTGATCTTGCCGAAGAAGTACGCGCCGTAGACCTGCGGCGACACCAGGATGTAGTCGAGCACCAGCAGCGAGAGCGCGAGCACCGTCGAGGCGCGGACGATGTTGAACAGGTCGGGCAGCGAGGTGAAGCGCCACTTCGAGGTGTGCAGCCCGAGGAGAAAATAGATGAGGCCCGCATAGACGAGGAAGCCGGGCAGGAACCGGATGAGCCCGTCGAAGCGTTCCGCAAGCCCCGTGTCCTCGAAGCGGATGAAGAAGCTCGCCACGATCGCCACGGCGGTCGCGAGCAGATCATGCGCGACGATCAGGTACTGGCGCGGCGTGAGCGAGAAGACCTTGCGCATCAGGGAGCGGCCGGAGGCTGGATCATGGCCTCTCAATAGCGGCGTTTAGGCCAGTGCGCCACTGGTCCATCGCTCTGCTGGCTGCGACGCACTGATGGCCAAGGAAGCTGCGCACATGGCTCAGTTCCAGATCGTCACCAGCCGCATGCGGCGAGCCGTAGCTCGCCGCAGCGCGTCATTTCAGTTTCTTTTGAACTCAAAGATTGCCCTTGAAGAACGGCGATAGCTTGCTCATCGCGCGCCCGACGCCTTCGCCATCGTACAGGTCCATGTGCGTGGCGCCGTTGACGATGAACAGTTCCTTCGGTCCCGGCGCCTTGGCGTGCAGTTCCTGGCTGTGCCACAGCGAGCCCGCCTCGCTGCCCGCGATCACGAGCAGCGGCTGCGTCAGGAGCGTTTCGACCTGATCGAAGCCGGTGAACGACGCCAGGTGCACAAGGCTGGTCAGCAGCATCTTGTTGGGAGAATTCGGATGCTGGCCGCGCGGCGTCAGGTAGTAATCCGCCGCCTCCTGCAAATCGCGCGGTGCCGTGGTGTCGCCGACCTTCGGCACATAGTTGACATAGACTGGGGCAGCACCGGCAGCTTCGGCGGAACGCTGCTTGGCGACAGAGTCCAGCATGGCGAGCTGATCCGAGACGGGAGCCTTGCCGTCCCAACCCTTGCGGGTCGCTGCGCCAACGTCCACCGCACTCACGGTGGCGACGGCCTTGATGCGGCGCTCGGTTGAAGCCGCCTTGATCGCGGTCCCGCTGCCCGCGCAAACGCCGAGGATGCCGATGCGCGCTGCATCAACGTAGGGGAGCGCAGTCAGGTAATCCACCGCGCTGTAGATGTCCGCGACCCGCTTCATGGGATCGTCAAGGAGGCGGGGCTCGCCGCCGCTTGCTCCCTGATGGGATGCGTCGAATGCGAGAGTGACAAAGCCTTGCTCCGCCAGCCGCTGCGCATACAGGCCCGCCGTTTGCTCCTTCACGCCGCCGCCGGGATGGATGCTCAGGATCGCGGGATACCGGCTGGCTTCGTTGAAAGCCTCCGGAAGAAAAAGGTTGCCCGCCATCGCGATATTGCCGTGCTTGAAGCTGATGCTTCGCGTCGTCGTGCGCTGATTGCCCGGCGAAGCGAGCGGTGCCGCCGACGCGGCCCACGACAAGGGCGCGGCCAATACGGCTCCGGCCATTGCGCCGGTCGTCAAAAAAATGCGGCGGCTGACGCTGCCGAGAAGTTCGGGTTTCCTGTTCATGGTGTTTCCTTCGGTTGATAGATGGTTCTGGATGTCTGGAAAGAGTGGCCGACGGATTGCGCGCCGGCGCTCGTTGACGTGATCAAACCAGCCGCCGCTCGCACAGCGCCATGTTGGCAGCGTCCATGCTCTCGCCGTGGACGGTGAGCAGGGCGAAGGCGGCTTGCATCTCGCGAAGATCGGCCGGGGTCAGGACCACGGCGCGCGCACCATGGTTCTCGTCGAGATGGGCGAGGCTCCGCGTGCCGGGGATCGGCACGATGAACGTCCGCTGGGCGAGTAGCCACGCCAGCGAGATTTGCGCCGGGGTCGTGCCTTTCTCGAGAGCCTTCCGGCGCACGATGTCGAGGATGGGCAGGTTCGCGCGGATATTCTCGGGCGAGAAGCGGGGAAACTTGCCGCGAAAGTCCGTCTTGGTGTCGAAGCGCGTTTCGGGCGTCATCCAGCCGGTCAGGAAGCCCATGCCGACAGGTCCCCATGGCACGAAGCCAATGCCCAGCTCTTCGCAGACATCAAGCACGCCATTGTGCTCGGGCGCGCGCTCGACGAATGAGTACTCGGTCTGGATGGCAGCGACTGGCTGCACGGCATGGGCGCGGCGGATATTCGCGACGCCCGCCTCCGAGAGACCGAAATGCAGCACCTTGCCCGCCTGAATGAGGTCTTTTACCGCACCGGCAACGTCTTCCATCGGCACCTTCGGGTCAACGCGGTGCTGGTAGAACAGGTCGATATGATCGGTGCGCAAGCGCTTCAGTGACGCTTCGGCGACCTTCTTGATGTGCTCGGGCCTGCTCAAGGGCGCGCCGTCGCCTTCGAGGTTGAAGCCGAACTTGGTCGCGATCCGCACCTTGTCGCGGAATGGCGCGAGCGCTTCGCCGACAAGTTCCTCGTTGGTGTACGGCCCGTAGACTTCGGCGGTATCGAAGAACGTGACGCCCTTCTCGAATGCGGCACGAAGGGTGGCGATGCCCTGATCCTTCGGCGCCGGCGGCCCGTAATTGGCGCTGATGCTCATGGCGCCGGCGCCGAGTTCGGAGACTTCGAGCTTTCCGAGCTTTCGCTTTTTCATTTTGTTGCTCCTGGTTGTATCCCGACTGATGCTGCCCACGACAATGGGGCGACGGTCATTGCTGCCCCGACGACGCGCGGTCGTAGCGAAAAAGTTGCGGCGGCTGACGCGGCCGAGAAGTTCCGGCTTCTTGTCCATGATGCGTTCCTTGGCTCTGGTGGGGCGGTTCGTTGTTATGAAAATAGCCCTTTGCCCAAAATCAACTAGATGGCATTATCGGCATGAACTTATAAATTGGATTTATGAATGCGCCGGGAGAACCTGAACGACCTCACCGCCTTCATCGCGGTCGCGCGGGAGCGGAGCTTCACGAAGGCCGCCGCCAAGCTTCAGGTGTCGCAGTCGGCGCTGAGCTACACCATCCGCACGCTCGAAGAGCGGCTCGGCCTTCGGCTGCTGACGCGCACGACGCGCAGCGTCTCCATGACGGATGCCGGGGAACGCCTCCTGCGGAGCATCGGGCCCCGGTTCGACGAGATCGAAAGCGAGATTTCGGCCCTCAGCGAACTGCGCGACAAGCCTGCCGGCACCATCCGCATCACGACGGTGGAGCATGCCGCAGACACGATCCTCTGGCCCGCAGCGGCGAAGCTTCTGGCCGCATATCCCGACATCAACGTTGAGATCGTTTCTGACTACAGCGTCACCGACATCGTCGCCGAGCGTTTTGACGCGGGTGTGCGACTCGGCGAGCAGGTGGACAAGGACATGATCGCGGTGCGGATCGGGCCTGACATCCGAATGGCCATCGTGGCCGCACCGTCTTATTTCAAGGAACGGTCAAAGCCGCTGAACCCGCAGGAGCTAACCGCGCATTCCTGCATCAATCTGCGTCTGCCTACCCATGGCGCATTCTACATTTGGGAATTCCGGAAGGGGCGCCGCGAGCTGAAAGTGCGCGTTCAGGGGCGCGCCGCGTTCAACACCATCGCAAAGATACAGGACGCGGCGCTCAAGGGCTTTGGGCTTGCCTACCTTCCGGAGGATCAGGTGGAAGCAGCGATCAAGGCCGGTCGTCTCGTGCGTGTTCTCGCCGACTGGTGTCCGCCTCGTCCCGGCTATCACCTCTATTACCCGAGCCGCCGCCAGCCCTCCCCAGCATTTTCCCTCCTGGTCGATGCACTCCGTAAACGCGGACAGAATTGACCGATCAAAGAGTTCGCTTCTGGCCCGTCGTTGCGCTGCCGTACCCGGCCTCCACTCGGCCGGGCACCGCCAGCGCCACATCGACAGCGGAAAGCACTTGGGAAACAGTGAGTTCGTCCAAACACTGGCTGTGACTGTCGAGCCGCCGCAGGCAGCCCTCCTGCTGGCACGGAAGGATCGCCCACGGACACGACGCGGGGGTCTGCACCAGCCACACATTGCCGCGATGCTGGATGCTTCCGGCCGCCTCCCACGGTTGACCGAGCCCGCTCGCCGGCCACGGTCCCCACAGGCGCGGATCGGTCGGCCCGTAGAGCGCGACTGTCGGCGAACCGGTCGCTGCCGCGAGATGCGTCACCGAGGTATCCGGGCCGACGTAGATGCGCGCGCCCGCGATCAGGGTGGCAAGCTCCGGCCATGCGAGGGCCTCGATGCAGCGCACCTCCGGCTGACCGGCCCAGACCTCGTCGAGAGTGCGGCGATCGTCCGGGCCGGCGGTTGCAATCACCGCCAGTCCACGCGCGTCGAGCGCTGCCGCAAGGACCTGCCAGCCCTCCACGGTCCAGCGCTTGTAACGGAACATCGGCGCCGCATGGATCACCGCATAGGGGCGATCCGGCGCGATGCCGGCGCGCGGCGGGCCGCTCGGCGCGACGACCTCGGGGACCGGGGTAATTCCAATCGCCTCGGCCAGACGCAGCACGTCGTGCACGCGATGCAAGCCGGCGGCGAGCGCTACCGGAAAGTCGAGCACCAGCCACTTGATCCGCGCCATCGCGCCTTCCGCATCGGCGAACCCGGCGCTGCGGCGGCCAGCCGCCCACGCAAACAGTGTCGGGCGGTCGCCGCTCTGGGTGGACAGCGCGAGGTCGTAGCGGCGCCACAGCCGGCGCATCAGCGCCAGACTTTCGCCAGCCGCCGGCCGCTCCGGCATCGTAATCACATTGGCAATGTCGGGATTGCCGGCAAGGATTCCTTCGGTGCCGGCGAACACCAGCACATCGATCGCGCTATCCGGCCAAGCGCGCTTGAGGCTGCGGATCAGCGGCGTGGTCAGCAGCACGTCGCCGAGCCGCCGCAGGGCGACGACGAGAATGCGCGGCTGCGCGCCGAGCCCGATCATGGCGGCTCCGCCTTGCGACGCGCGCGCAGCGCCATTCCGCCGACGGCGCCGACGCCGAACACGTAGAGCCAGCCATGGAAGGAATCGAACAGGTGCGAGTTGAACGGCGCCGAGGCCAGATTCTGCACCACCAGCACGATGCCGATCCACGCGATCAGCCCGGGCCCACGAAACAACACGAGATGCGCGACCCACATGGTCATCAGGATGGCCGCGCCGAGGAAGCCAAGCTGGATCGCGACCGCGAAGATCTGATTGTGCGGATGCGTTGCCGCCATCGCCGACACGCCTTCGCCCACAGCGGCGCGGCGGAATAGTTCAGGGTCGAGCCGGTGCCGTGGCCGAACACCGGCGCGGCCGCGACGAAGTCGAACGATTTTTTCCAGATATCGAGCCGGATCGCGGACGACGAAATCGCGTTTCCCGTCTGATAGGCGCGCACTTCGTCGAAGCTCGCCAGCACACGCGCGCGCAGGAACGGCGAAGCCACCCATGCGGCGGCGGCGATCATGGCGGCCGCGAGACAGGCGGCGAGAACACCGCGCCAGCCAAAGAAACGGAATCCGAAAATCATGAGCAGCAGCGGCATGATGACGATCGCGGTGCGCCCGGGCGCGATATAGAAAATATTCGCCAGAAACAGGCCCGCGAGCAGGATCGCCGCGACAGCAAACCGCCGTTGCGCGCGCCAGCGTTCGGCCGCGACACCAGCAAGGCCAGAGCGCAGATCAGGAACTCCGTGCTCTGCGCAATGTAGTCCTTCACCAGAAGGCCCGGAATTTTTCCCGGCACGTACACGCTGCAGCATTTCCACAGCACCATCAGCCCACACGAGGCGAGCAGCAGCGCCGTGCAGGAGGCGAAAAAGCCGTAGACCACATGGATGCCGCGCTCGGAGCGGCGGAACTGTGCGAACAGCAGCGGAATGACCAGCAGCTTGTGAAAGCCTTCCAATCCGGCGAGCCGCTCGCCCCATGGCACGTCCGCCCAGACCGTTCCCGCAATCGCCAGCAGCCAGAGCAGGACCGGTAGGCCGCCGGCCGGATTGCGCAACTCGCGCCGCACCGACACGACATCGAGCGTCGGAATCAGCGCGACCAGCCACGCGACGGTGAGGATTTGCGAGATCGAGATCGACCACGGCATCGCGACCGCGACGCCGACAGCGAGCCAGTCGGCGACGCGCGCGACGCGCGTGCGAAGGGCGGCGCGGTCGAAAACGATTGCGGTCGTATCCGCCATTTCAACCCCGAAGGCAGAGCGCCACGTTCTGCCGGCTGCGTTCCTGCACAGTGTAGCCGCGCGCGGCGAGCAGCGCGAACAGATCGATGCTCCAGAAGCCGCGCGTATCCTCGATCAGGATCAGCCGCGGCAGCAGCGACTGCGGGGCATCGCGCAGGAACGGCGTCAGCACGATGTCTTCGGCGCCCTCCACGTCGATCTTCAGGGCGTCGACTGTTCGATCCCGCAGTCCGCCAGTACGGCGATCAGCGGCTTGCTCGGCACGGCGATCCGCTCGCCGGTGCTTTGGCGCCCGTCCTGTTTGTCGATATGCGTGCCGCCGCTGTCGCTGTCGTTGATCACCAGAACGGCCTCGCCGGCGCGATCGGAGAGCGCGATCGGCAGCACATCGACCTTCGCGGACGGGTTTGCCGCGAGATGAAAGCGTAGTCGTTCGAGAATGCCCGGGCTGCGGCTCGATCGCCAGCGTGCGGACGTCGCCGCATGTCGCAAGGTAGAGCGAATAGAGCCCGACATTCGCGCCGATATCGACAAACGTGAACGTGCCTTCGCGCCGCCGAACCGCCTCGGCCAGCACGCGACGCTCCATCGTGTCGTACATCTGCGGGGTGAACAGCGCGTTCTTCTCGCAGCCGTTGCGACGGGGATAAAGCCGCAGCCGCATTCCCCACAGCATCGTGTCGATGCAACCTTCGCCGATCCGGCGCATCAAAAGCCGGCGGAACAGGATCGCAAGCCGCTGGCCCAACCAGTTCGCCGGCATGGCGCGCGTCAGCGCGAGCACTGCGCCGTCATAGCGGCTCGGCAGATGCGCTCCCCACGGCGAGGAATCGAACGCGGCGGTCATGGGTCGATCTGGTTTTCGTCGTCGCGGCGCCAACTCTCATCGCCGTACAGCGGCGTCTCGAAAACCCGGGCGCGCGGCTCGCCCGCGGATTGCCGGAACCTGTTCAAGAACTTCTGAACAAAATTTCCGTTCTTCAACCGGGCGACTTTCCCGCGGAATAGCTCGGGATGGATCAGATCGAACATCGTGCCGGCCAGCTGCGCGAAGCGCTCGGTGAACCGCGCATGGGCGGCGGAATTCCGCTTCACATAGAAAATCGTGTTCTGCTTGTACCACCAGGCGATGTCGCGCCGGCCCCAGATGTCGCGGCGCAAGACATCGAACGGATCGTAGCCATTATCGGCAAATTTCTGCGCCCACCAGGATTGCCAGCGTTCGTTGATGTGGCCCGCGCCGCCCTGAAGCGGAATGGCGGCGGCGAACAACACCACGTCCGACAGCCCGCACAGGTCGCGCACCAGACTGTCGGATCGCGCGGGCTCCAGATGCTCGGCGACTTCGAGACTGATCGCGAGATCGAAGCGGCCATTGCCGTGGCGGCGGCAGAGATCGGATACATCGAGCGCCCGATTGAGGTCGTGCGCGATGAAATCGCGCGTCCTCGATCAGAAGCTGCTTGCGCTCCACGTAATCGCCGTCAACGCCAACCGCATGCGCAACGCCGTGCGCGGCGAAGGCCTTCACCCAGCCCCCGACGCCGCAGCCGACATCGATCATCGAGCGGCCGGGATGAATGTCGAGCACGATCGGAACCAGCGCGTCGGCGGCCGGCCGATGGAAAAACGCTGATGCGGGTAGAGTTCCCGTCGAAGAGAGGTTGCGGCCAAACACAGACGGGGGCCATCGCGATGTGAATTGCGCTCTTGCTCGCGTGCCGAAAGGCCGCGCAACGCGCGTACGCGATCGCCTCGCCAGCAGCTCATCGAGCTTCGCGTCGATGGGCGGGCAAGGCTGCGAGCGGTCGGCGTCCTTATGCCAGAGATGCAGCACGCCGGTCGCGTAGCTGCTCGTCCTTGCGCTTCACGCTCGGCGCGGATCATGCGGATGACGATATCGGAATCCTCCAGTCCCCAGCCGACGAACGAGGTTTGGAAACCGTTGACCTTGTCGAGATCGGCGCGGAAGAATGCGAAATTGCCGCCGCGCACGCCCTGCCAGCGCCGGGCTCGCAGTCTGCGCAACGACCCGAG
>CAWDCA010000026.1:0-93789 GCA_963800695.1 uncultured Alphaproteobacteria bacterium
TGGCCTCGACGATATCCGACCAACTGCGCGCAGGCGCGCTGGTCTATCATGCCCGAGGCCCGGAAAACTGGAGATTCGCCACCAAGCCGCTCGGCAACCAGCGCGACCTGGCGCTCGCCTATTCGCCGGGCGTCGCCGCCGTCTGCGAGGCGATCGTCGCCGATCCGGCGCAGGCCGCCAAACTCACCGCGCGCGCCAATCTCGTCGCCGTCATTTCCAACGGCACCGCGGTGCTCGGCCTCGGCAATATCGGTCCGCTCGCCGGCAAGCCGGTGATGGAAGGCAAGGCGGTCCTGTTCAAGAAATTCGCCGGCATCGACGTGTTCGATATCGAGATCGCGGCGAACGATCACAACGTGGTCGTCTCGTCGCCGCGCTGGAGCCGACCTTCGGCGGCATCAATCTGGAAGACATCAAGGCGCCGGAATGCTTCGACGTCGAGGCAGCTCTGCGCGCGCATGAAGATTCCGGTGTTCCATGACGACCAGCATGGCACGGCGATCATCGTCGCCGCGGCCGTCTAAACGCGCTGCATCCCGCGGCAAGAAGATCGACAAGATCAAGATTGTCGCCTCGGGCGCGGGCGCGGCCGCGCTCGCCTGCCTCAACCTGCTGGTCTCGCTCGGCGCCAAGCGCGAGAACATCTGGGTCAGCGACATCGAGGGCGTGGTCTATGGAGGCCGCCAAAAGCTGATGGACCGCTGGAAGGCGGTGTACGCGCAGAAGACCGACAAGCGCACGCTCGGCGACGTGATCGACGGTGCGGACATTTTCCTCGGCCTCTCGGCGCCCGGCGTGCTCAAGCCGGACATGGTCGAGCGGATGGCGCCACAGCCGCTCATCATGGCGCTCGCCAACCCGACGCGGGAGATCAGCCCGGAAGAGGCGATCGCCGCGCGGCCGACGCGATGATCTGCACCGGGCGTTCCGACTATCCGAATCAGGTCAACAACGTCCTGTGCTTTCCCTACATCTTCCGCGGCGCGCTCGATGTCGGCGCGACAGCGATCAACGAGGAGATGAAACGTGCGGCGGTCGACGCCATCGCTGCGCTCGCGCGCGAACCGCCCTCGGATGTCGCGGTCGTGCCGTCCGGCGGTGAGGCGCGCCTTCGGCGGGGCTCGCTGATTCCCAATCCGTTCGATCCGCGGCTGATCCTGCGCATCGCGCCGGCGGTCGCGAAGGCCGCGATGGAATCGGGCGTCGCGACGCGGCCGATTGCCGATTTCGCACCTATCGGAACGGCTCGAACGTTTCGTGTTCCGCTCGGGCTTCATCATGAAGCCGGTATTCACGCAGGCGAAGACAGCGCCAAGCGCGTCATCTATGCCGAGGGCGAGGACGAGCGCATCCTCCGCGCGGCCCAGGTCGTGGTGGAAGAGGGGCTGGCAAGGCCCATCCTGATCGGCCGGCCTGCCGTCGTGGAGACGCGGCTGGAGCGCTTCGGGCTCGTCGATCCGGCCGGGCAGGATTTCGAGCTGGTCAATCCGGAGGACGATCCGCGCTATCGCGCTTATGTGCAGGCCATGTCGAGGCGGCGGGCCGTAAGGGAATCACGCCGGATGCGGCGCGCACGCTGGTGCGCACCAATGCGACGGTGATCGCGGCGCTGGCGCTGAAGCAGGGCGACGCGGACGCCATGATGTGCGGCGTGGAAGGCCGCTACATGGGCCATCTGCACGCACATTCGCGACATCATCGGGCTCGCACCCGGCGTCTGGATGTTCGCCGCGCTCACGATGGTCATCACCGCCAAGGGCGTCTATTTCCTCGCCGACACCCAATCAATGCCGACCCGAGCGCCGAGCAGGTCGCCGAGATGGCAATGCTCGCGGCCGACGCATGTGCGCCGCTTCGGTATCGAGCCGAAGATCGCGCTGCTCTCGCGATCGGATTTCGGCAGCTACGAGTGCGAGTCAGGGCGCAAGATGCGCACCGCGCTCGATATCATCCTCTCCCATGCGCCGGGGTTGGAAGTCGACGGCGAGATGAACGGCGAATCCGCGCTTGTGCCAAGCTTCCGCCAGCGCGTCTATCCACACTCGCGGCTGACCGGCGAGGCGAACGTGCTGATCATGCCGAACATCGACGCGGCAAACATCGCCTACCAGATGATCAAGTGTCTGGCCGACGCGCTTCCTGTCGGCCCGATTCTGATCGGCGCGGCACGCCCGGCGCATATTCTGACGCCGTCGGTGACGGCACGCGGCATCGTCAACATGACGGCGGTCGCCGCCGTCGAAGCGCAGCAGGCTGGGGAAAGCCAACTGCCGCTTGGCTTTGCGTGAGTTTCATTGCGCCACACATGAGGCGATAGGCAGATGCCATGGGTAGGCCAAGAAACTCCTTGATCCCGGGGGAAACTGACCTTATCTGGGGGACTTGCCGCTGGTGATCAGTCCAAACCGGACAGGGTCGGGCGGCTTTCGCTTTCCGTGGCGCCGGCTCGCCGGCATCTCGGGTTCTTTTTCCTGGTTGGGGAGGACGGCATGCGCCAGCACGCCCTCTTGCGATCGGACAAGGGCTTGGGGATCCCAGGTACCGCCCGAAAGAAAAACGAGCCGACTTCAATTCCGGCTATCGTCGACGACCGCAAGGACCACTTCGTGGTCCGCAATGGCGTGCGTTGCGCCGGCGTGCACCTGATTGTCGATCTCTACGACGCCAAGCACCTCGACGACATCGATCACATCGATGAGGCGCTGCGCCGCTGCGTTGCTGCGGCGGGCGCGACGCTGCTGCACCTCCATCTGCATCATTTCGAGCCGAACGGGGGGGTGTCGGGCGTCGCGGTGCTGGCCGAGAGCCACATCTCGATCCACACCTGGCCGGAGGCGCATTACGCCGCGATCGACATTTTCATGTGCGGCCGCGCCAATCCGGACGCCTGCGTGCCGGTGCTGCGCGAGGCGTTCCAGCCCAAGCGCGTCGGGGTCGGCGAGCACCTGCGCGGACAGGGGACGTAAGCTCGCGCGTGCAATTCTCTCGTTTCGTCATGGCCGGGCTTGGCCCGGCCATCCAAGTCTTTTCATGGATAGACTGAATTCAAGTCGTGGATGCCCGGCACAAGGCCGGGCATGACGAGGATAGTGCGATGCCCGAGAAACGCTGGCTTCCCGAAACCCTGTTCGACGACCTCGGCTTCCGCATGAGCTACGCGGTCGAGAAGGTGCTGTACGAGCAGGAGACCGAGCACCAGCATCTCGTCCTGTTCGCGCACAAGCACTTCGGCAAGATGCTGATGCTCGACGGCGCCACGCAGGTCACCACGCGCGACGAGTTCATCTATCACGAGATGATGACGCACGTGCCGATCCTCGCGCACGGCAAGGCGCGGAACGTCCTCATCGTCGGTGGGGGCGACTGTGGCATCGCCGAGGAGGTCTTGAAGCACAAGGCGCTCAAGAGCGTCGTGCAGGTCGAGATCGACGCCTCGGTGATCGAGTTTTCCAAGGAGCATTTCCCGGAATTCACCACGCCGGTGTTCCGTGACAAGCGCTTCGAGAGCGTGATCGGCGACGGCATGACATACGTCGCGACCACGGACCGCCGCTTCGACGTCATCATCGTGGATTCCACCGATCCGCAGGGGCCGGGCGCGGTGCTGTTCACCAGGGAGTTCTATGCCGCGTGCAAACGCTGCATGGCGCCGGGTGGCGTGATGGTGACGCAGAACGGGGTGCCGTTCCTGCAGCCCGATGAACTTATTTCATCGGTCGGCATGTTCAAATCACTTTTCGCGGACGGCAGCTGCTACGTCGCCGCGATCCCGACCTATGTGGGCGGCCACATGGCGATGGGCTGGGCCGCCAAGGACAAGAAGCTGCGCCAGCATCCGGTCCGCACCATCGCGGCGCGCTACAAGAAGGCGGGAGCCTTCAAGACCAGATACTGGACGCCCGAGGTGCATGCCGCGGCCTTCGCGCTGCCGCGGTTTATCTCGGAGCATGTAAAGCAAGCGAAGAAGCGCTGATTACTCGGCCTTGCCGAAAAGCTTCTCGCCGTTTTCGTGCGCGATGCGTTTGGCCTGATCCTCGGGCAATTGCGCCAACCAGCCGCGGTAGTCCTTCATGATCGTGTCGTAACCGAACCAGCGCTCGTTGATCCAGGTATCGGAGCCCAGCAGGAATTGCTGCGAATGGCTGGCGAACAGCGCGCGCCAGTCCGCCGAGAGCTTGCCGCCACCTTCGGTAATGCCGCCGCGATACGACAGCTCGCCCATCAGCCCCGGGTACTTCTCGAGCAATTCGCGCACGCGCGCCGGCGCGGTCGAAAAACCGGTGTGCGCCCAGACGATGCGCGCCTTCGGGTTATGCCCGAACAACAGCAGCAGCGCTTCCTCGTCGCAATGCATGTGGAGCCATAGATCTTTCTCGACCGCGAAATTGACAATGCGTTTGACCTGCTCGCCGGCGGCCGCCTTGCCGTAGATGTGGCCCTCGCCGATGCCGCGATAATAGCCGCGCTTGTATTCGGACTGGATCAGTTCCCAGATCGCCGGATCGTCGAACCAGGTCTGGATGTCGCTGCGCATGCGATAGGGCCGGATGAACGGCACGACCGTGAGGCCCGGCGCCTTCGCGTCGACCAGCTGATGCGTGCCCTTGTTCGGCCGGCTGGTGGCGATGATGCCGGTCACGTTGTTGCGGCGGAAAATCTCCAAGATCTTGTCGAGTTCGTAGAATGGCGTGGGCTCCTGATTGTAGTGCAGGTGCGCGTCGAAGATTTGCAGCGGCGCTTGTGCGAGCGCGCCCGTTGCGACCAGCGCGGCGAAAATCGCCGCCATCGCGGCGCGGAATGTCAAACCCAGGAATGTCATCGTCTGCCCTCGCGGCCCTTGGCAATCATAGAGCAGCGCCCTGCGCGTCACATCCCGGCGCGGCGTTACGCCGCTTCACGAAACGCCTGTTCGGCGGCCAGCACGTCCGCGCGGGTCGGCAGCGAGTGTTCGATGCCGAGATAGCGCACCGAATGGGCCGAGGCCGCGCGGGCGAAGCGGAAATGCGTTTCCCACGGCTTTTCGGGCGCCGTCAGATACGAATAGACGTACGCGCCGTGGAAAATATCGCCGGCGCCGTTGGTGTCGATCACCTCGTTCGGCGGCACCGCAAGCGCCGGCATGTGGCGGTCGTTGCCGCGCTCGTCGTACCAGACCAGTCCTCTTGCGCCCAAGGTGACGCCGCCGATACGGCAGCCTTTGTCCTTGAGCAGCGCGCACAGTCCTTGGGGGCTCAGCTTGAGTTGCTCGCACAGCCGCTCGGAACAGATCGCGACGTCGATGTGCTCCAGCAGCTGCATTGTGTTGGAGCGCAGTCCACCGCCGTCAAGCGAGGTGAGGATGCCTTGCTCGCGGCAGAGTTTCGCGTACTGGATCGCAGCATCGGCCTGGTGCCCATCGAGATGCAGGGCGCGGCAGCCGGTGAGGTCAAGCGGCGGAACCGGATGCAGATAGTGGTCGTCGCGGCAGCGGATGATCGCGCGCATGCCCTTGTTCGGCATCACGAAGGAGAGCGACGACTCCTTCACTTTGCGGCCATGAACCGAGATCTGATACTTCGCCGCCATGTCGAGGAACATGCGTGCGAGCCAGTCATCGGCCAGCGAGGTCATCAGTTCCGGCACGATGCCGAGCTTGGCGCAACAGAACGCCGCCGATACGGCATTGCCTCCGAAACTGACTGCGTAATCCTCGGCGACCACCTTCTCGTCGCCAGTCGGGATGCGATCGACCACGAAAGTGACGTCGATGTAGGTCTGGCCGATGAAGAGTGCTTCCATGCCGATAGTCCGCAGTTGCTTTCGTCCGTGAGAGGTGCGGGGGCGTTTACACCTCGTTAACCAGCCGGGTCTGGCTTCGCCCATGTTTGTGTCAGAAGAATATTCTGTCGTAATTGGCCTTTAACGCTGCCGGGCAATTTTGTCACGGCAATCCAACGAGTTCATCGCGGAACAGGGTTGCGGCAGCGTGATGTTAACCAAGTGCTAACCATGTCCGGCCGACACCTGAGTCTGGGGGCAGACGCGCGCCGCACGGCGACGGCAGGCCCGCATCGAGGCTCGTAAGCGGAAAGATCGGCCCGTGGTCTCGCCGAAGCTCTGGAAGCTGGCAGCAATTCCCCTCGGGCTCGCGCTCGCGGGCGTGCCTGCGGCGGCCGTGCATACATGGCTCAGCCACTACATCGAGCAGGACGGTGTCAACGAGCTGAACGTGTCGGCCAAGCGCGTGATCGCGCTGACCGAGGCGCGGCTCGCGCGGGTCATGCAAGGACTCGATGATCTCGCGGCGCGCGGCGTGCGCTCCTGTGCCGATGCGGACCGCGACGCCATGAACGAGATGTCGTTCCGCGTTGTGCCGGTGAAGGAAGTCTCCGTGGTCGATTCCGACGGCGCCACGATATGCACCAACCTCGCGCTTCCGCTGGCGCAACGCGCGGTGATTTCCGCGCCGGTCGAGAGCGCACACAGCGAGATCGTGATCGAGGTGATCCGGCTCGGCGAGGGCAACGAGAATGGACTGCGCATCCGCCGCGCGATCGCGGACGGTTCATGGCTCGCGGCCCTGATTCCCTCGGATCTGCTGATCCCGCGTATTTCGCCGAACGGCGGGCCTGTCGCGGTGAACGCGATCCTTGCCACCACGGACGGCACAGTGATCGGCGCCCGCGGCGCCGCGCAATCCGATGACGCCAGGCCGCTTGAGCCGCTGGTCGCGCGCTTCAAGTCCGAGCGCTTCGGTATCCTGGTCACGACGTCGATGCCTCGCACGCGGGCGCTCGCCGGCCACGGCGATCTCATCATGATGGCGACTGTCGGTACCGGTTCGAGCGCCGCGCTCATTCTTGCGCTGGTCGCGTTCCGGCCGTGGCGGTCGCGCGGCAACCCGGCCGACGAGCTTGCGCGCGCGATCGATAACGGCGAGCTCATTCCGTATTACCAGCCGATCGTGGATCTTACGACTGCGCGGGTGGTGAGCGCCGAAGTGCTGGTGCGCTGGCGCAAGCCGGACGGAACGCTGGTGCCGCCGGTCCACTTCATTCCGCTTGCCGAATCGAGCGGGCTGATCGTCGAGCTGACGCGCGCCCTGATGCGGCGCGTGTGCAACGAGGCGGGCGAGGCGATCGGCCGACGGCCGCAGTTCAAGATCGGCTTCAATCTGTCGGCGCGGCACTTCATCGACGAGGCGATCGTCACGGATGTGGGCAAGATTTTCGGCGGCTCGCAGATTGCGCTCAACCAGGTGCTGCTCGAGGTCACCGAGCGCCAGCCGCTCGACAATCTCACGATGGCGCGGCGCGTGATCGCGGCGCTGCAGGGGCTGGGCGTCCATGTCGGGATCGACGATCTCGGCACCGGGCACAGCGGCCTGTCCTACATGCTCAAGCTCGGCGTCGATTTCATCAAGATCGACAAGATGTTCGTCGATGCGATCGGAACCGAACGATATTCCACGACCATCATCGAGACGCTGGTGGGCCTCGGCCGCGACATGTCCATGGAGATTATCGCCGAGGGCGTCGAGACCTTCGAGCAGGTGCAGCACCTGCGCGAACGCGGCATCCGCAAGGCGCAGGGCTACGTGTTCGCCCCGCCGCTGCCGGGTGCTTCGTTCCTGCAGCTGCTTGAAGCCTCCGATCCGAAGCCGGCCGGCAAACACCGCGCAGGCGCAGGCCGAACGTGCGGACGAACCGACCCGCCAGCCGGCTGCCGCGGCCGCATGAGGAGTGGGCAAACGGGATTCCCGACCTCCCGGCACGGTATTTGCCGTCATATCGCCACAACTGGCGCCTTATTGCGCGATATCGGCCCTTCACCGTACAACCGGTACTGAGCGGTTGACTGTATCCAAGCGCGCCGCGCGAGGGCTCGATCGAATGGACATCATTTTGAAGCTGACCCGGCTCGTGCCGCTGATTGCCAGCGCACTCATCGGCGCGACATCTTTCGCTGCCGCGCAGGCCGATCCCGAACGCCCCGTCACGCCGCCGGACAGCTACCGCGTCGTGATGGAGAACGACCGCGTGCGGATGATCGAAATCCACGTCAAGCCGCACTCCAAGGTGAACGTGGATTCGCCCGCGGGGCGCGAGCGCTTCCTCTACATGCTCTCCGATGGCGCGCTGATCCTGGCGCCGCCCGGCAAGACGCCTTACGAGTTCGCGCTGCATGCTGGCGAAACGGCGGTGTTTCCCGCCGTATCGCCGACGGTCGCAAACGACACCGCATTCGGCGGTGCGCGCCCTGATGGTCGAGGTCAAGCAGCCGATGCGCAGCACTTCGGTGGCCGGC
This sequence comes from uncultured Alphaproteobacteria bacterium, assembly GCA_963800695.1. Classification (GTDB taxonomy): domain Bacteria; phylum Pseudomonadota; class Alphaproteobacteria; order Rhizobiales; family Xanthobacteraceae; genus PALSA-894. The sequence goes on from CAWDCA010000026.1 coordinate 8,287, forward strand.
AAGGCCAGGGGCGGTGGGAAGTACGCCTCAAAGGGCAAGGGACGCAAGGTTGCGGCCACAAGATCGAGATCGAACAAGGTCGCCGCAAGGAGCCGCAAGGCTGCGGCCAGCGCCGCCCGGATCGAATCGAAGCCGGCCGCCAATTCGCCGCTCAACCTTCGCAAGGCGAACGCCAAGCCGGCGAAGAAGATTTCCGGCAAGAGCAGAGGCAGCAGCAGCTAGCGGCCCGATCAGCTCGCCGCCTGCACCGGCACGGCGCCCTGACGGCGCGCGTCATAGAACGCGATGATGCTGCGCGCAGTCGCCGGTTTGAGCCGCGAGAATCCGGACAGCGCACGATCGAGATCCTGCACCGAGAGCGACCGGTTGGCGGCGCGCAGCAGGATGCATTGCGCCGTGCTCCACGAGAAGCCCGCGACCTTGGCGAGGATCACCGCCATGTCCGGGTTGTCGTCGAGCATCGCGCGCTCGACCAGATCGATCGGCGCTCCGGTCATCAGCGACAGCGCGACCGCGGTTTCCTCGAACTTGCGTGCATCCGCGAAATCACGGACTTCGTTTTCGCCGAGCCGTCCGGCCTGATGCAGCGCTTCCACCTCGGCGCGCGCGGCCGCGTAGTCGGTCGAGGCCCGGCGTGAGGCCGCGCGGATGTTGCCGCCGATCTCGGCGACCACGTCGCGGATCGCTGCCGCGGCCGCGGGATCGGCGGCAGCGAGTTTCTGCCGCACCGCCGAGGACGCGAGCTCCACCAGCTTGAGCAGGTGCTGGCGCGGAATATCGTGACGGGTGCCGACATGCACGGCCAGCACATCGTCGCCGACGGATCGCTCCACCAGCGTCTTGAACGCCGCGCTGGAAAAGCGCGCACCCTTGTTTTGCGCCACGGAGCGCACGACGTCCCCGTTGCCGCGTTCGACCAGCACTTCGGTGACCTGTTCGCTCAGGGTGCCGCGCTGCGCGATGGCCATCAGGTGCTGCTGGCTGTGCGTCGCGGCGGTCGCCTTGAGGTAATCGTCGTCGAGCCGCGGCGAATGGCGCAGCACCGGCTGCGCGACGCCGATGTCGTCATCGGCCGCAAGTGTGCGGACGACCCCGAGCGGCGCATTCGGCACACGGGCGAGGCGCGTGGAGAGCTTGGCGCGGGCGTTCGTTTCGATCGTCGCCGCAAGGCGGCCGATTACGTCGTCGAACAGCGTGACGTGATCTTCGGTGTAGCTATCCGAGCCCGCGATAAAGAGATCGGTGATGCGCCATAGCGCCGCCTCGCGCTTTTCCTCCGTCTTGGAGGCAAGCGCGTCCTCGATCTCGTCGATCAGGTTCGGTGACGGCGTCATTCGCCGGCATTCCTCCGTGTCCGCGGCGCAGGACCGGAGTTCGAGGTTAGAAACAAGGAATGAAGATTCGCTTGCGGCCGTACCAGGACGGAGCGGTTAAGAAATAGCTAATCGGGAACCGGCTACTTGCGTTTGGCACGCCAGGCTTCGTAGGCCTGCTTGCTCGCCGCGTCCGGCGGATACAGTCCGAATGTCGACTGCCCCTCGCGGACCCGTTCGATGACGAACGTCTCGAACAGGTCCTGTTCGGCGGCCTCGTTAGCGATGTCCTCCGCGATGCCCGCCGGGACGATCACGACGCCTTCGCCGTCGCCGACGCAAATGTCGCCCGGAAACACCGGCACGCCGCCGCAGCCGATCGGGACGTTCAGGTCCGCCGCGTGGTGCTTGATCAGGTTGGTCGGCGCCGAGCCGCCCTGGCAGTAGGTGGGGAAGGGGAGCTTCGCGATCTCGGGGGAATCGCGCAAGCCGCCGTCGCTCACCACCCCGGCCGCGCCGCGGACCATCATGCGGGTGATCAGGATACTTCCGGCGGACGGCGACGGTTGCATCCTGACGGCAGTCCATCACCAGCACGCTTCCGGGCGGAATGGCCTCGACCGCCGCGCGCTGCGGATGCGTGCGATCCTGGAATACGTCGATGGTGTCGATGTCCTCGCGCGCCGGAATGTAGCGCAGCGTGTAGGCGGGTCCGACCATTTGGGGCGCATCGGGATTGAGCGGGCGCGCACCCTGCACGAAGGTGTTGCGTAAGCCCCGCTTGAACAGCAGCGTCGTCAATGTCGCCGTGCTGACGCCAAGCAGCTTCGTACGCGCGGCTTCGCTCAGCGGTTTGGACATATCTGCTTCCCCCGGAGTTTTTTGCCGCTCGGCAAAGCTGACAATGTGAGCCGCGTTCTGATAGAACGCCGACCAACCGCGCGCAAGCAGCGGGCCAATCCATGGAGGCGAGGAATGCGTGCGACGGTACGAGTGCTGATAGCTGGTTTTCTGACGGCGCTTGCAGCGCCGTCGATTGCGCAGGAATGGCCGGCGAGGACCGTCACCATCGTGGCGCCGTTCGCGGCCGGCGGTACATCCGATCTGTTCGGCCGGCTGCTCGCGCAGCACATGCAGAAGAATTTCGACAAGCCGTTCATCGTCGAGAACAGGGTCGGCGCGGGTGGCAATGTCGGCGCGGGTCTCGTCGCGCGCGCGGCGCCCGACGGTTACACCTTCCTGATGGGTACGGTGTCGACGCACGCCATCAATCCATTCCTCTATTCGAAGCTGCCCTATGACACCCTGAAGGATTTCCAACCCGTCAGCCTGGTCGCGACATTGCCGAACATCCTTGTTGTGCATCCGAGCCTTCCGGTGAACACCGTCCCGGAACTGGTCGCGCACCTCAAGGCAAACCCCGACAAGCTTTCCTACGGCTCATCGGGCGCCGGCACCTCGATCCATCTCGCCGCCGAATTGTTCAAGATCAAGACCGGCACGACCATGACGCACGTGCCATTCCGCTCCTCGGGCGACATCATGAACAACCTCACCGGCGGGCACATCAATCTCGCATTTGACAACGCAACGCTCGCGTGGCCGCAGGTGCAGGGCGGTCGCTTGCGCGCACTCGCCGTCACCTCGCTCGCGCGCGCCCCGTTCGCGCCCAATCTTCCGACCGTCGCCGACACGATTCCGGGATTCGAAGCGACGTCGTGGCATGGCGTGTTCGCGCCCGCCGGAACGCCGAAGCCCGTCGTCGACAAGATGGCGGCGGAGATCAAAAAGATTCTCGAGCAACCGGACGTAAAGGCCAAGCTCGCCGAGATCGGCGCGGTCGCTGCGCCGATGACCCCGGAGGAGTTCGTCAAGTTCATCGATGGCGAGCGCACCAAGTGGGCCGAGGTCGTGAAGGCGTCGGGCGCGAAGATCGATTAGAAGCGTTCGTTGCCGCTCGTCCCCGCGAAAGCGGGGACCCAGTTCGCGGCCAAACACTGGATGCCCGCTTTCGCGGGCATGAGCGGGCAACCTATCCGATCAGGTAGATCGGACTTGACCAGGCCTGATGGCCGTCGGCCTGGGTGACGCGCACGTACACAGGCAGGTCCACGCCGCCCGGGAACGTCACCTCGTGCTCGAGGGTGATGTGGCGGGCCCAGTCCTGCTCGGGCAGCCGGTAGACGCTGAGCTTGCGGCCGAGGCCGCCGCCATCGAATGCCGCGATGCCGTCATCGAGTTTCGCCAGATCGACTTCGCCAGAGACGATATTGGTTTCGAGCCGCAGTGTGCCGCGCGCCGCTTCTTCGAGCCAAAGGTCGATCCCGGCGAGATTGCCGGTTGTCACCGAACTCCAGGTGAGCGCGATCCCCGCCGCAGCCTCATGCACGCCGCGCTCGGGATTCAGGAAATTCACTGGCTCGAACCGCGCGATGCGATTTCCCCCGACGTCGAGCCGCCCTTGCCAAACCGTCTCGCGTCCACGCCCGCGATATTCCGCGCCCTCCCACAGCACGCGCACCCGGCGCCCCAGATCGGCGGCCGCATGGGGACGAACGGTTCGCGCCACGCTCTTTCCATGCAGCACATCGACCCGCTCGACAGGCGCGGTTCCAATCACCTCGGCGATCAGCCGCATCGGCACGCGGTCGGGACGGATGATGTCGCCCATCAGCGCCTCGCTCACCGGCCGCTCATGCGCGGGACCGAGTTGCGGATCGTCCGAGAAGCCGGTCACCGGCGCGGCGAACGATCCGCGCACGTCCATGAACAGGCGATTGCCGGTCGTGCCGTAATGCCGCCGCTGGCGCAGCGCCGCAAACAGCGCATCGCGTGTCAGTTCCGGCATCAGGTAGCAGGTGAGGCCGCCGAGCGCGCCGAAGGTCGAAGCGCCCGGCCGCGTCGCGCCCGGCCGTCCCTTGTGGTCGTCGCTGTGGCACACGACTCCGACGCGAAAGCCTTGCTCGAAGGCATCGTGCAGCAGCCACTCAAACGTGCCCCAGGTTGAATGGACTTCGACGGTGCGCTCCAGCCGTCCGTCGTGCGCCACGCGAATGTCCGCGTAACGTCCGCCGACATGCGCGATCACCACGGCATCCTCGCCCTGAAGCGAGTCGAACAGGTCCGCCGCGGTGTAGAGCGCGCGGGTCGAGGTCTGGCCCTCAACCAGAATGTGCGAAGACCGGTAAATGGGCCGTCCTTCGCGGCGATAGAACACGTTGCGATCACCGCCCATGCCGGTGTTGCCGGACCATTCGTAGCCCGGCACGCACACGAAGCTGCCCGGCTTGTCGTACGAAGCCGTCAGGCGGTTGAGCTCGCGCCAGAACTCGTCGGTGATCTGGAAGTCGTTGCCCTGATGACCGGCGATATCCATGAAAGCGCTGTCGCGCGCGTAGCGGAAATAGGTATCTGCCGGGTTGGTGCCGACCGTTTCGCCGCTTTGTCCGTGCAGATCGCCCCAGTACCGGCGGAGCGGCGCGCTTGCCACGACACGGAGCGGATTGGCGTGCGCCAGCTCATGTCCATTCTCGGTGCTGAGACGCAGATCGACGTCACCCGGTATCTTGGCGACGAGGCCGTCGAGGACGATCGGTCTGTCCGCCTTCGCGACCTCACTGGGCAGATTCTGGATCGGCTGCGAGCTTGAGAGCAAGAGCCGCCGGTCGATCGCGGTCGGATTGCCCCAGACATCCTCCGCCACGATGGCGAGCCGGAACGGCTCCCCGATCACCGCGAGCGAAGGCAGGATCGCCTTCCAGCGCGCCGCCGGCCCCGCCACAAGTGCGAAGCCGGGCGATTCCGGAAGCTCGGTGAACTCGTAGGTCGCGAACGCGTCCACGTAGGTCTTGAGCTGGAAATTCTCCTCGCAGTTCGTCTGCAGCCGCAGGCCCGGCGAGCCCTTGCGGCGGTCGCCGAAACGCACCGTGATCGTGTCGCCGGCGCGCAGGAAGCCGCGGCCGACGCGGATCAGCAGCGTGTTTACCCAGGGCCGGATATTGAGGCGCTCGTACCAGTATTCGAGCTTCGCGCCGTTGCTGGCTTCGACCGTGGTGTAGTTCGGCGCAGACGGCTCGCCGAACTGCGGCTTCGCCATATCGGACGTGGTGCGCCAGGAAATCTTCAGCATGCCGGTGTCGTCGATGCCGAATGTGCCTGCCGTGTAGGTGAGGGTCAGCTCCGCATGCGAACCGGCGACAAACGGGCCGGGCGGCATGAGCGTCGCGGAGCCCATGCGCTCGGGGAGATAGGTCGAATGCGGCATGATGCGCTCTGTGGCAGGCTGTCTGCTGGCGGGCGGGCAGGGTCCTATCTATAGTCCATGGCTGGCAAGTGGGGGAGCAATCATGATCGTTCGCGTGGCTGCGGCGCTCGCCGTCCTGATCGGCCTTGCGCCCATCGTTTACGCGCAGGACTGGCCAAACCGGCCCGTGCGTCTGATCGTGCCGTTCGCGGCAGGCGGGTCGACCGACGTGGCGGCCCGGTTGGTCGCCGAGTATCTGACGCGCTCGCTCGGCCAGCAGGTGTTCGTCGAGAACCGCACCGGCGCCAACGGCAATATCGGTATCGAGGCGACGGCGAAAAGTCCGCCCGACGGCTACACGATCCTGATCGCGCCCGATGCGATCGCGAGCAACCCGCACGTCTACAAGGTCAATTACGACGCGCTGAAGGACCTCACCCCGGTCATCCAGCTTTCGCGCCAGCCGATCGTGCTTGCGGTGCATCCCTCGCTCGGCGTGAACACGCTGGCCGAGCTGATTGCGCTGGTGAAGCGCGAGCCCGGCCTGCGCTACGGGACAGGCAGCGGGGCCGGCTCGGGCCAGCACATGGTCACGCAATGGTTCGCGCAGCTTGCCGGCGTCGATCTCGAGCAGGTGCCGTATCGCGGCGGCGGGCAGGCGATCAATGATCTCATCGCTGGGCACGTCAAGCTCGGCACGCTCGGCTCGACGCCGCTGGTCCCGCATTACAAGGCCGGCACGCTGCGGCTGCTGGCGCAGACCACGGCGGCGCGCTCGCAAAGCCTGCCCGACGTGCCGACATTCCAGGAGGCTGGAATCAAGCTGGTGCTCGATCAATGGCTCGGCGTGTTCGTGCCGGCCGGCACGCCGCCCGCAATCGCGGCGCGGCTCAATGTTGAAATCGGCAAGGCGCTGGCGGAGGCTGCAATCAAACAGAACCTGACACAGTCGGCGCAGGAACCGATCGGCGGCTCCGCCGAACAATTCGCGCGTCTCGTGCAAGAGGATTTCGAGAAATACGCCCGGCTGGTGAAGGAGCTGAACATCAAGGTGAACTAGCCCGAGCCGGTAGGGCCCCCATGCGGCTCTGCACGTCGCCCGGCACGCGATAGTCGCGCATCACCTGGCGCGAGTCGCGCAGGCCGAGCGCCTCGCGCTGCACGACGAAGTGCCATAACGCCTGGCTTGCGACGGCAACGAGCGCGCGGCGCGCTTGCTTCGCCTCTACCGGGTCATGCGGCTGCGCGTCGAACTCGCGCAGCGCCGCCAGTGCGGTTTCCAGCGCACGCCCGAGGCGCCCGAGTGTCGAGGCCTTTTCCTGCGCGATCTCGTAGTCGAGCGCGGTGGCGTTATCAGTCCAGATATTCTTTGTGGTCCGGCGGGGCGGCGTGACCGTCATAATATTATGCCGCGCGCGCGAGCTCTTTCTCGATCGCCGCGATGACGCGCGCGTCGGTCGGTTCGATCGAGGTTGAAAAGCTCGCCGCGACGTGGCCGTCGCGTCCGATCAGGTACTTGTGGAAATTCCAGCGCGGCAATTCGAGCGGCTTCTCGGCTGCGGCCCACTTGTAGAATGGATGCTGCTGCGCGCCGCGCACCTCGGCCTTGGCGGCGAGCGGGAAGGCGACGCCGTAACCCTGATGCGCGGTGTGCTCGATCTCGGTGACGCCGCCCGGTTCCTGCCCGCCGAAATCGTTCGACGGCACGCCGACGATGACAAGTCCGCGCTCGCGATAGCGCGTCCACAGGTCCTGCAGCCCGGCATATTGCGGGGTGTAGCCGCACTGCGATGCGGTGTTGACGACCAGGATCGGCTTGCCGGCGTAGTCAGCGAGCTTGATGTCGCCGCCCTTGAGCGCCGCGAAGGAAAACGCATAGGCCGTCATGCGGCTCATCCCTGTCTGGGCAAGCGCGGGCGTCGCGGCAAATCCCGCGAACAGCGCCAGAGCCCGTCTTCTGTCGATCATGGTGTGCTCCACGAAACCCAAGGCAAAATAGCCGATTTGGCCGGCTCAGGCGATACGCCCGAATGGTGCCGCGGTTTCGGCGGTGCTTCACGAGGGCGTGAACATGGAAACTCTTGGCGCCGCACCGCAGTAGCTCCGATACCCTGCAAGTACACGGGAGCGGACACCATGCGGACACTGATCATCGGCGGCATCGTGCTGGCGCTCGCCGGCGGCGCCGTGGCGCAGGAGAATTACGAAAGCTGGCGGCTGCACGTCAGCAAATTCCCCAGCACCGGCGGCGGCGGGATCATCATCGGCGAGTACAACCCGGTGATCGCCGGCGACAAATGCAAGACCGAGTTCACCGCAACCGAGCCAAACGGCACGGTCTATTACAACAGCGTCGAGTTCGACGCGGTGCCGGCGCAGGGCGGCACGCTGTGCACCAACGGCCGCTGGCGCTCGCGCGACGGCAGCGCCACGGGCACCACGCCCTACCGGGTGTTCTTCAAGGACGGCGTGGTGCGCGGCTCGCCCTGAGGCGGGTCGCCCAATCGCCCAAGGAACGCCGCAACGCGGGCGCAGTGACGCCGCAATAGCGCCGCCCCGGCGGTGCTCCGTGGCGGCATGATCGATAAGCAATTCTGGGCCGGCGCCGTTCTGGCGGTGACCGTGGTCGTTGCCGGCGCGGGGTCGCTACCGGCGCTGCTGTTGCGGCCGATCGCGGCCGATCCGCCGCCCGCTGCGCTTGCCCCGACGGCGAAAGTCGCGGAGCCAGTCCAGGCCGTCCAGGCAAAGCAGACCCGGCGCCCGTCGGCGCGCCTGCGGTTAACGTCGCTGAGCCGCCCAAACCAACGCCACCGCCAGCACCGCAGCCTGTCGCGGCACCTGCGCCCGGACCGGCGCCTGTGCGAGCAGCGGCGCCTGTCGCGTTTCCTCCCGTGCAGCCCGTCGACGTCGCCGGCGCCGCCGCACCCATTCAGGCCGTCGCAACGCCACGGGATACGGCCGCCGCGCCAGCCGCGGTCCCTGCAGCCGAGAAGACCGCACGTCCGCAACGCACAGCCGGGCAGGCGACCGCCAGGCAGAAGCGCAAGCCGGTGCGTCCCGCGCCCTATCCGATGCGCGAATTCTTCGCCTGGCGCCGCTGAACCGCCGCCGAGACGCCGCGCCGAACGGCCTTGGGCCGCGCCCCCGTGTGGCCTAAAATCCCGCCATGCGTTCCGGCGTCCTCATTTCGGCGGTCAGCCACATTGCGCTGGTGGCGCTCGCGCTGTTCGGCACGCCCAAGCTGTTCGACAACCCCGAGCTAGCGGCGATCGAGGTCGATCTGGTGCGCCCGGACGAGGTCGAGCGGCCGAAGGAAAAGCCGCCGGAGGATAAACCCGCCGACTGGAACCCGCTTTCGCAACAGTCCCCACCGCAGCCCGAAACGGCGCCCCAGGCGCAGCCCAAATCGCCGCCACCGCCACAGGCGAACCAGCAGGCCGCGTTTGGCCCGCAAGGCGCATCGCCCGCTCCGTCTCCGCAGGCGCAAACGTCGCCCTGGATCTTCGATCCGGTGAACATTCCGGCGCTGCTCGACCTGCCGAATTCCCCGGACAAAGGCTTCGACTCCGAGGCCACGACCACGGCCAATCTGCCCGCCAACGACAAGGCGGCATTCAAGGCGCACCTGAAGAAATGCTGGACGCTGCCGGGCGGCATGTCGCCCGCTCAGACGACGCGCGTGGTGCTGCGCATCTATCTGCGGCGCGACGGCCGCCTTGCCGGCGAGCCCGTGCTGATCGAGGCCAGCGCCTCGCGTGAGGGCCCGCTGCTGATGCAAGCCGCGATCCAGACGCTGAAGGATTGCCAGCCGTACGGCTTCCTCCCCGCCGACAAATACCGCGAGTGGAGGGTGCTCGATCTGAGCTTCTCGCCGCGCGAGATGGCAGGCGGGTAAACGTTGCCCGATTCTTTGTCAGCGCCCGCCCGGCGCATGGGCGTCGCGATCAAAATCTCGTGAATTCAAGTGTTTACCATTCAACTTGTGCGTTGCACAATGAGCTTGCTGCACTGCGATAGTTGGCCGATAATGCTTTCCGACGGGGGATAGAGCAGCGAAGGCAACAATGAGCACGACCTGGAAAACCAAATACGGCCCCCGCCGGGTGCGCCACGATCCCCCGACGCTCGAAGAGGCGATCTTCGCGGCGCGCGGCCTGACCGACGACGTGCAGGAGCAGGTCGCGATCGCGGCCGGCCTGATGGAGTTGCCGCCGGACGAGGTGCGCTCGGCGCTCGCCAAGATCCCGCCGCCGCGCAAGACCGCCGCAACGCTCGCCTTCACCAATCGCGGCGGAGCGGAGCGCGCCGTGGTGGTGGAGCGCAAGGCGCCGCGCCGCATGCTGCCGGGCCGTCCGGTGACGGGCCGCTCGTTCGGCTAGCCACACTGACGGATTGTCGCGCAGACGTTTGGCGCGGGCCGCGCTATACTCCGGCATGGGATGTGATGCTGGGGGGAACCGCCATGCCCATTCTGGAAAACACGCCGCGGCGTCTTGTGCTGCGCTCGGGCTCGAACACGTTGACGCTCGACAAGGACAGCGGCACCGCGAGCCTGGGCCGCAAGATGCTGTTCTGGAATCTGAAGCCGGTCGCGCATCAATTGTCGGATATTGCCGAGGTCAAGCTCGACAGCGTGAAGGATCCGGTATCCGGGGCGCAAATCCATCACACCATGCTGGTCACGCGCGACGGCGGCGCCTGGGCCTTCGCAGAATCGGAAAAGCAGGATGCCGAAGCCTCGATCGCGGCGGTGCGCGGCTTTCTCGGGCTTGCCTGATCGGGTGGCGAGGCGCGCCGCTGCAAGCTAGGATCGGCGGCCGCGAAAGGCCGCCCGATGCCGATCAGCTCTGCCGCAACGAACACACTCGACATCCGACCGCTCTCCGGCGCGCTCGGCGCGGAAATTCTCGGGATCGATCTTGCCCACGACCTCGGCGACGACACCGTGGCGGCGATCCGCGCGGCCTGGCTCGAGCACCTCGTGGTGTTCTTCCGCGACCAGCAGCTCGAACCCGCGCAGCTCCTTGGCGTCGCGCGCCGCTTCGGCGAGCCCGTGGAGTATCCCTTCGTGAAAGGGCTCGACGGATTTCCGCAGATCACGCCGGTGATCAAGCTCGAGCACGAGAAGGTCAATTTCGGCGGGCTGTGGCACTCCGACACCGCCTATCTCGACAAGCCCCCGATGGCGACCATGCTGGTCGCGCGCGAGACGCCCCCGCGCGGCGGCGACACGCTGTTCGCCAACATGTACCTCGCCTACGAGACGCTCTCCGACGGCCTGCGCCGCGTACTCGACGGGCTGACCGCGGTGAATTCCTCCGCCAAGGCCGATGTGACGAAGACGCGCGAGGACCGCATCAAGGACAGCGCGAAGACCGACGCGAGACAGGAGTACAACGCGGAGCATCCGGTGGTGCGCACGCATCCCGAGACCGGCCGCAAGGCACTCTACGTCAACGGCGGCCACACCGTGCGCTTTAAGGACATGAGCGAGGCCGAGAGCGCGCCGCTGCTCAATTATCTGTTCGCCCACATGACCCGCCCCGAGTTCACCTGCCGCTTCCGCTGGGAGCCGGGCTCGATCGCGCTGTGGGACAATCGCTGCACGCAGCACAATCCGGTCAACGATTATCACGGCCATCGCCGCGTGATGCATCGCGTTACACTCGCGGGTGATACGCCAAACTAAGCAGCGTTCCATGGCCGGGCAAACCACCGTCAAGCCACGCACCAGCACGAAGCCAAAAACGCAGCGCCCGCCGCTGTGGAAGGTGATCCTGCTCAACGACGACTACACGCCGCGCGAATTCGTCGTCACGGTGCTCAAGCTGGTGTTCCGCATGGGCGAGGAGAGGGCCCATGCGGTGATGCTGACCGCGCACCGCAAGGGCGCCTGCGTGATCGCCGTCTACGCGCGCGACATCGCCGAGACCAAGGCGAGCGAGGCGATGGAGCTTGCCAAGAGCAAGGGCTATCCGCTTGCGTTCAGCACCGAACCGGAGGAGTAGTGCTATGCTCCGCGCATGGACACCTCGCCGTTCGACACCGCGATGATGCAGCGCGCGATCACGCTCTCGGTGCGCTCGGGCGAGGAGGGGGAGTACCCCTACGGCGTGGTGATCGCGCGCGACGGGCAGACGGTCGCGGAATCCATCAACCGCGTGAAGCACGAGCGCGACGTGACGCGCCACGCCGAGGTGGTGGCGATCTCGGCCGCACAGAAGGCGCTCGACACGGTCAGCCTCGACGATTGCACGATCTACGTCAGCGCGGAGTCGTGCGCGTACTGCTGCTTCGCGATTCGCGAGAGCCGCATCGGGCGCGCGGTCTTCGGCCTGCGCTCGCCGCACATGGGCGGCGTGTCGAAGTGGCCGGTGCTCACCGACCGCGACATATCCGACACCATGCCGGAGGTGTTCGCGCCGCCGCCAGATATCGTCCTCGGTTTCATGGCGCGAGAGGCGGAAGCCGCGCTGCTGAAATGGAATCCCGTGATCGCCGGCGCGCTCAAGCTGCGCGGGCTCTTCGTCGCCGGCCCGCTCGAAGCGGTGCACCCGGCGCGCGAGCGGGAAACGGCGCGCGAGCGTGTTTGGGGTTTCCTGCGCCACAACTTGTTCGATCGTTTCGGGCGGAAGTGATCCGCCTTACGTCGCCGTCCACCACGCCCAGGCAAGCTTGCCGGCCGCGAACGCCACGATGACGCCAACGATGCCGATGAAGATGGTGATCGCGAGGTCGATCTGCTTCTTCGCCTCGCGCAGCGCACCGCCGAGCTTGGTCGGGCGCCGCCCGAGCATCGCGCGAACGAACAGGATCACCGGAATGGCGGCCGCGAGAAGCGCGATGAGTTTCAGGAGCATGGGCGGCCCGGTTCGAACGCTCTGGTTCTAATTTGTTCGCGTTCCGAAGTCTGTGGTAAACTGGCGCCATGACCAAACTTCTTGAGCAAGCCTTGCGGCAGGTCGAGCAGCTCTCCGAGGGAGATCAGGACGCCGCCGGAGCGGCGCTGATCGAATATCTGGCACATCGCGACGACATGCGCCTCTCCGACGCGCAACTTGCCGAGGTTCGTCGCCGCCGCGCCGATCCCGACCGCAAGCTCGTGTCTCACGCCGAGGCACAGGAACGGCTCGGCCGCCTGCCCGGATGAAACTGATCTTCGACGATCGCGCGCTCGGCGATCTCGAAGGCATCTATCGTTGGATTGCGCAGGACAGCCCGAAGGCGGCCAAGGCCGTCGTCGAGCGCATCTTTGCAAGTACCGAACTGCTGGCGTCGTTTCCCTACATGGGCCGTGCCGGGCGCGAGGAAGGCACGCGCGAATGGGTCGTGCCGCGCTTGCCGTACATCGTCGTATACGAAGTTCATGAGCAGCGCGGCGAGGTGGGCGTCATCGCCGTGTTTCACGGCGCGCAGGATTGGGAAACGCGTCTGAAAGAACGGCGCGATCCGACAGGATAAGCCGCGCGCCTAGCCCGCCTCGGGCGGCATGCCTTCGACCCATTCGAGGATCTCCGGCCCCCGCCAAAGCATCCCGATGACCAGCACCACGCACAGTGCCACGGTGACGCCCAGAATGAATTCCCCCACCTTTTGTCTCCATGCGGGCGCACGGACGACTCAGCAGCCCCGCTGGAACTTTAGCATGGATGGAACCTGGCGGACGGTGCTGGCCCAGCACGAAGGCTGTCGTCCCGGGCAAGGCCGCAGGCCGCGACCCGGGACCCATGAGACACAAGAGTCGCATCGGCGGAATTGGTCGCCATTGATCGCGGCGCCGGGATATATGGATCCCGGATCGGCTCGCGCGGCTCGCCGTCCGGGACGACAGCGGAGCGGAATCGCAAACAGGGAGATAGAAATGCCGGAAGTCTACGTCCACGCCGTCGAGGGCCGCACGCCGCAGCAGAAAAAGGCGCTGATGAAGGCGATCACCGACGCGGTGGTGACGCACTTCAACGCAACCCCCGAGGCGGTGGTGGTGACGATCGTGGAAAGCGCGAAGATCAACAAGGCGAAGGCGGGCGTGCCGTTCAGCGAGAGGTGAGGGGGCGGGGAATGATGCACCGCGCGCGCTACTTGCCCTTCCCCTCAATCTTCAGCCCGTCCTTGCCGCCGATGCTGATGGAGAGGCCCGGCTTCTGGCGTTCCTGATAGACCTGATAGCCGAGCACGGCGACCCCGACGGCGAGCGCGCCGATGGCGAGATAGAGGATATTGTTTCGGGTCACGTCGTCACTCCCGCCATCCTAACGCTCGTCGCGTGAGCCTAGTGCCCCAGCGACAGCGCCATTCCGCTCACGTCGAGATTGACCATCAGCCCGGTCTGGGTGCCGCTGAGCTGCAGCACTGCGCCGCGCTGGTTGGTCAGGACGATCGCCTGCGGTCCGCGGATGATGGTCGCGCCCGCGCCCGCGGCGCCATAGACGCCCTCGATGTCGCGCGGATCGAAGATGTTGCTGGCCGTGCCGCGAAGGGTGGTCTGCGACCCGCCGAAGGTGAAGCCGTAGCTCATGCCGCCGACGGTGAGCGGATAGGTGCGCCCGCGGAACGTGAGCGTGCCGCTTCCGACATTGCCGCCGATAACCCAGCCGGCCTTGAGGAAGGAAATACGGATGGTGCCGGTGTCGGCGCTGGCCGCAGACAGGCTCGCCAGCATGGCGGCGAGCGCGATGGCGATGGCGCGAAGGCTGGACATTGGTTTTCCTTGGGGTTTCTGGTTCACGAGCAACTCGTGGTTTACGCCAACTCCGTCATGGCCGGACTTGTTCCATCCATGTTCGTCGTGCGTCACGCTCATCGCTTTGGCACGCACCGCCTTGAACGTCTCGTCTCCGTTCCGGCGGCGGCGCTGACTTCCTTGATCTGGCCGGCGGGGCAGGTGCCATCGTCGACCAGAACGACCGAGCCACGCTTGAGCGCGCCGCTCGGCGGCTCCCGCTTTACGACGGTCTGTGCGGCGGCTGCTCCCGCCGTCACGAGGACGGCCAAGAGCGCGATCGCGGCCGGTGATGCACTCATTTTATCTCCGTCATGGCCGGGCTTGTCCCGGCCATCCACGTCTTCCAACGTTGCGTGTCGCGCGTTATTCGTAACTCACTTCAGCAGCAATGCGATTATCGCGAGAGCTCCGCTCAAGGCAGTGAAGTACAGGACCACTCGCTGAATGCGAGAGTTCTCAAGCGCCTCTTGGACAAGCAGCTTCTGTAATCCAACAATTTCGGACATAAGGACATTCTGTGCCTTGCCCGCCCCAACGACCTCAGTGAGGGCAGCCGTGTGCTCGGCAGTGGCAGCACGATCTCGTTCCGCCTGGACTTCGAGAGCCTCAGCGAGGCCATCGACCAAATCCGGAACGTCAACAAGAATTGGTTTCGGAAGGCTCGGAGGAACAAGCCGGCGGGCTTCGCGGCTCAATCGTTCCCATTCATCTCGCTCACGCGCTAGCCCTCGATCTAGCGCAGTAATGCCGAGTGCGGCCTCACGTGCCTGTATCGACGACCTGTAGGTGCCGGCGAGGTCAGCGAGTGCGGTTGGCTTGGTGAGGTTGGTGATGCCAAGCGCGGCGTCACGCGCCCGCGTCGCCGTGTCATAGGCACCCGCAAGGTTGGCCAGCGAATTTGTCTTGAGAGCATTGATGCCAAGCGCGGCCTCACGCGCCCGCGTCGCCGTGTCATAGGCACCCGCAAGGTTGGCCAGCGAATTTGTCTTGAGAGCATTGATGCCAAGCGCGGCCTCACGCGCCCGCGTCGCCGTGTCATAAGCACCCGCAAGATTGGCTAGCGAGTTTGTCTTGAGAGCATTGATGCCAAGCGCGGCCTCACGCACTCGCGTCGCCGTATCATGGACACCCGTAAGGCCGGCCAGCGAGAGCGCATTGCCGAGACCGAGGGCATCGTGCAACCGGTTTGTCATCCACCCCCTCCTAGGTGATCTCTCGATGCTTCCGTCACGAGCATCCCGTCGTACCCCCGCACGTGTCGCACTTCATACAGGTGCCGTTGCGCAGCAGCGTGAAGTTGCCGCATTCGCCGCAGGCCTCGCCCTCGTAGCCCTTGGCCTTGGCCTCGGCGCGCTTTTCGGCCGCGCTCGCCTTGGCGATGGTCTTCGACTCCGCCCAGTTTTCCAGCGCGGTCGCGGGCGAGACCTTCGCTTCCGGCTCGATCTTGAGCGCGGTTGCGCCCGAGACGTTGAGCGCGGTGACGTTCGAGGCACCCGACATCGTCGAACCACCCGTCGGCGAGGACGACACCGCACGCGCATCGCTCACCGCGGTGAGCTTGTCGGTGCGGTTGCGCGTCAGGCCGCGCGACACGAACTTGCTGGCCGCGGGCGCACGCCCTTCCTCCACGCCCTTGCCGAGCGCGTCGAACTGCGCCTCGCTCGGGTCGACATGCGCGAGGTCGAAGCGCGAGAGATACGACACCGCAAGCTCGCGGAAGATGTAGTCGAGCATCGAGGTCGCGTACTTGATCGAGTCGTTGCCCTGCACGGGACCGGCTGGATCGAAGCGCGTGAACGTGAAGGCGTCGACATATTCCTCCAGCGGCACGCCGTATTGCAGGCCGAGCGACACCGCGATTGCGAAGTTGTTGATGATCGAGCGCAGCGCCGCGCCTTCCTTGTGCATGTCGATGAAGATTTCGCCGAGCCGGCCGTCATCGTATTCACCGGTGCGCAGATAGACCTTGTGGCCGCCGACCACGGCCTTCTGGGTGTAGCCCTTGCGCCGGTCGGGCATCTTCTCGCGCTCGCGCAGCACGGTAATGCGCTCGACGATCTTCTCCACGATGCGCTCGGCGACGTGCGCGGTGCGCGCGGCCTGCGGCTTCTCGATGAAGGCCGCGATCGCGTCGATCTCGTCGTCCTCCTCCTCGTCGGCGATGAGTTGCGCGGAGAGCGGCTGGCTAAGCTTGGAGCCGTCGCGGTAGAGCGCGTTTGCCTTGAGGCCGAGCTTCCAGGAGAGCAGGTAGGCTTCCTTGCAGTTCTCGACCGTTGCCTCGTTCGGCATGTTGATGGTTTTCGAGATCGCCCCCGAGATGAACGGCTGCGCCGCCGCCATCATGCGGATGTGGCTCTCGACCGAGAGGTAGCGCTTGCCCGTGCGGCCGCACGGGTTGGCGCAGTCGAACACCGGATAGTGCGCGGGCTTGAGATGCGGCGCGCCTTCCACAGTCATGGCGCCGCACACATGCACGTTCGCGGCTTCGATCTCGCGCTTGGAGAAACCCATGTGTGCGAGCACGTCGAACGAGGGCGATGCGATCACCTCGGCGGACACGCCGAGCTTGTCGCGCAGGAGGTCCTCGCCCAGCGTCCATTTGTTGAACGCAAACTTGATGTCGAACGCGGTCGGCAGCGCCTTTTCCACCTTGGCGATGGCTTCGTCGTCGAAGCCTTTCGCGCGCAGCGTGGAGGTGTTGATCGCGGGCGCGTTCGACAGCGTGCCGTGGCCGAGCGCATAGGCCTCGATCTCGGCGATGTCGGACTCCGAATAGCCGAGCACGCGCAGGGCTTCCGGCACCGCCCGGTTGATGATCTTGAAGTAGCCGCCGCCGGCGAGCTTCTTGAACTTCACCAGCGCGAAGTCCGGCTCGATGCCGGTGGTGTCGCAGTCCATCACCAGGCCGATCGTGCCGGTCGGCGCGATGACAGTGGCCTGCGCGTTGCGGTAGCCGTGCTGCTCGCCCAACGCGATCGCCTTGTCCCATGCGGATTTCGCATGCGCGATCATGCGCGCGTCGGGGCAGGTGGCGTGGTCGAGCCGCACCGGCGGCTGCGAAACTCTCTCGTAGCCGGTCTTTTCGCCGTAAGCCGCGCGGCGGTGATTGCGCATCACGCGCAGCATCGCCTCGCGATTCTTCTTGTATCCGGGGAATGGGCCCAGTTGCTGCGCCATCTCGGCGGAGGTCGCGTAACTGATGCCGGTCATGATCGACGACAGGGCGCCGCAGATCGCGCGGCCGGCGTCGGAGTCATACGGAATGCCGGACGACATCAACAGCCCGCCGATGTTGGCGTAGCCGAGGCCCAGCGTGCGGTATTCGTACGACAGTTGCGCGATCTGCTTGCTCGGGAATTGCGCCATCAGCACCGAGATTTCCAGCACGACGGTCCACAGCCGGATCGTGTGCTCGTAGCCCTCGATATCAAAGGTTTGATCGATGACGCCACGCTCGCCCGATCCATTCGCCGCACGGAATGTCAGCAGATTGATCGACGCGAGATTGCACGCCGTGTCGTCGAGGAACATGTATTCCGAACACGGATTGCTGGCGCGGATCGGGCCCGACGCCGGGCAGGTGTGCCAGTCGTTCACGGTCGTGTGGAACTGCAATCCGGGGTCAGCGCAGGCCCATGCCGCGTAGCCGATCTTCTCCCACAGGTCGCGCGCCTTTTTGGTTTCGGCGACGCCTTTGCGGTTGCGCCAGGTCAGGTCCCAGTCGCCGTCGGCTTCGACAGCCTTGAGGAACTCATCGGTGACGCGCACCGAATTGTTCGAATTCTGTCCCGAGACCGTGAGATAGGCCTCCGAGTCCCAATCGGTGTCGTAGATCGGGAAATCGATGTCGGTGTAGCCCTGCTTGGCGAACTGGATCACGCGCTTGATCAGGTTGTCGGCCACGTGATTGCGCCGCGCGAGCTTGATCTCGCGCTTGAGCGCGGGGTTCTTCTCCGGCTGGAAACAGTCGTCGCCCGAGCCCTCGCAGTTCACGCAGGCTTTCAGCACCGCCTTGAGGTGCTTCTGGTTGATCTTCGAGCCGGTGACGAGGGCGGCGACCTTCTGCTCCTCCTTCACCTTCCAGTCGATGAAGGCTTCGATGTCCGGATGATCCGTGTCGACGATCACCATCTTGGCGGCGCGGCGCGTGGTGCCGCCCGACTTGATGGCGCCCGCCGCGCGGTCGCCGATCTTGAGGAAGCTCATCAGGCCGGACGACTTGCCGCCGCCCGCGAGCTTCTCGTTCTCGGCGCGCAGCGAGGAGAAATTCGTGCCGGTGCCGGAGCCGTACTTGAACAGGCGCGCCTCGCGCACCCACAGGTCCATGATGCCGCCTTCGTTGACGAGATCGTCGGCGATCGACTGGATGAAGCAGGCGTGCGGCTGCGGGTGTTCGTAGGACGACTTCGACTTGGTCAGCTTGCCGCTCTGATAGTCGACGTAATAGTGGCCCTGGCTCGGCCCATCGATGCCGTAGGCCCAGTGCAGCCCGGTGTTGAACCACTGCGGCGAGTTCGGCGCGACGCGCTGCGTCGCCAGCATGTAGCGCAGCTCGTCGAAGAACGCCTGCGCGTCATTGTCCGAGTCGAAGTAGCCGCCCTTCCAGCCCCAGTAGGTCCACGTGCCGGCGAGCCGGTCGAACACCTGCTTGGACGAGGTTTCGCCGACGATGCGCTCTTTCTCCGGCAGGCCGGCAAGTGCGTCGGCGTCGGGGATCGAACGCCACAGGAAGGAGGGGACGGTTTCTTCCTCGACCTTCTTCAGCGCCGCCGAGACGCCGGCCTTGCGGAAATACTTCTGCGCCAGCACGTCGGAGGCGACCTGGCTCCAGAACTTCGGCACTTCGACGTTATCCGCCTTGAACACAACCGAGCCATCAGGATTGCGGATTTCGGACGTGGTCAGCCGGAACTCGATCTCCGCGTAGGGAGACTGGCCGTCCTTGGTGAAGCGCCGTTCGATCCGCATTCTTCTGCCCCTTTTGGGCGCCGGAAACTCAGCGAGGATACCCCGCCAAATATAAGCCGCCGACGCGATTTCTGCGACGCGGACCTGTCACCGTCCGCATCTTGTGAACCGGGTTGGCCCGGCGCTCTGAAAGACTCGTTCCCCGTGCCCCGGCGCCGAACGGCACCAGTCCGTTCCCGGCGGTTGATCCACCGGGCAGTCATGCAAAACCTGCCTCCGCTCCGGCGATCAGCCTCGGCGAAAATCGGGTCTGAAACCCTGTTTGGGAGCGCTCGCCGGGCACTTCAAACTGCCCCCCGCCGAACGTCCCGAAAGCTAGGACGAGTTTTTCGACACGTCAAGCACTAGCGTTCAATTCTGAATCAAACGCTAAATGTTGTGGGGGTGCTGTGAATTCCGGGGAGGGAATCGCGTGCAGCGCGGGAAGTATCCGGGATTCCAGATGGATTCGGAAGCCCCGTTTGTCACATTAGGTTCGTGGTCCTGTCGCGGAGCCGTCATGGGGCCCCGATGGAACCGAAAAAAGGTATCGCGCGACCGTCCGCTCAGTAGTGCCCCGGACCCGAGTCGGAGGCCGTCAAGAGGGAAAATGGCGGGTCGAAAGGGCGGCACTCGGCGGTATCCGCGCGCCGGAAGTACGAAAACCCGCTTGGCTGTTGAGCGAATCTCGTGCGCGGGTTCAGACGATTTTGATTTGTGCGTGGGAAAAGATTTTTCGAGCCGAGTCGCACCGCAATCGAAACCGGATTTGAAGCGCGCTCGGGCCGGTGGACAGGCGCGAAGTGAACTGGCATGAGGGCACGCGATGAAAATCTCGACCTTCTTCCTGCGCTGCTTCACTTGGTGGAACGGACAAACGTTCGGCACGCAGGTGTGGACCTCGCTTTATGGCGAGCGCGTCGGCGAGGATGAGTTCGGTAACATTTATTACCGCACCAAGGGCGGCAAGATCGATCCAGCGCTCGGCTTCGAGCGGCGCTGGGTGATCTACAGGGATTACGCCGAAGCCTCGATGATCGGCCCGGCCTGGCACGGCTGGATGCATCACACCGTCGACACGCCGCCGACCGCGGAGAAATACAAGCCTTGGGGCTGGGAGAAGCCGCACCGGCCCAATCCGACCGGCACGCCGGCAGCGCAGCGCCCGACCGGCTCGACGCTGGCGCAAGGCCGCCGCCCGAAGGCGACCGGCGACTACAAGGCTTGGGTGCCGGGCGCGAGAAACTAAGTCGTGCATTCCTGGCCGCCCCGGCCCGCCGCTACAGCGTGCCGCTGAGGATCTCGCGCACCTCCGCCTCGCTCAGGGTGTAGCCGAAGAACTCGGCGTAGAACGACGCCGTCTCGGCGGCGAGGTCGAGGGCGGGAAAGCGCGCCGGATGGAAGGTCTTCGCCGCCCACAGCACGGTCAGCGGCTGCTCGGCAGTGCGGTTGGACCAGGTATGGGCGCCGACCGGGACGACATGGACCCGGCCCGCCCGCACCGCCTTGAGCTGCCGGAAGAGGCGGTCATTGCCGACCATCGTCACGTCCTTGGAGTCGGTGACGATCAGGATGTCGGGGTCCCAGAGCAACACCTGCTCCAGGGAGAAGGTCCGGCTCTCGGCCGTGCGTCCGTCATCGGTGACGCTGATGCCGCCGGCGGCCGGAATCCACCACTCGGCGATCAGTCGCGGCTGGGTCAGCGTCCCCGGCTGCAGATAGAGAACCCGTGGCCGCTCCGCCGCCGTCACCGGGCGCAGCGCTTCGGCCACGCGCTCCAGCGTCGCGTCGAAATAGCCGCGATAGCGCGTCGCCACCTCCGGCTTGCCGAAGACCTCGCCCAGAACTGTCATGCAGGCTTTGACATCCTCGGGCTGGCGCCAGGCGAGAAAGATCACCTTGACGCCGCGGGCCTCGAGCGGCCCTACGCTTTCCCGGTGCATGGTCAGCACGACATCCGGCCGGGCGAGCAGGATCGCCTCGACGTTCGGCTCGCGGTTGGGCAGTTGCAGGGTGGGAGCACCCGCCAGATTCGGCGCGAACACCGTCTGGTACTTCCAGTGCGGGCGCGCGAAATCGGCAAGCCCGTTCACCAAAGTGCGCCCTTCGCCCATCGTGAAGACGAAGCTGTTGAGCACCGGCAGCGAGCCCAAGGTGACGACGCGGTCGATGCGCGCCGGCAGCGACACGCGCCGCCGCGCCATGTCGATCACGACGCGGTCCGCCGCCAGCGCGCGGCCGCCGGTCGGCGTCAGCGCGGCCATCATCGAGGCCACAACGCAACGCCGGTTCAGCATCACACTGCCGTACCGTCATCGTGCATCACCGGGACGCAGAGAGACTGGCCTTGTGCCCGCCCGGAGGGGACCTGGATCACGTCGATCGCCGTGCCGTAGAGCGCGTCTAGCTCGGCTGCGTTGAGCAGCGCTGCCGCCGGTGCCGGACCGCGCAGGCGCCCGTCCTTCAGCAGGGCCACGGGTCCGCCGACAGCGAATGCATGGTCGGGCAGATGCGTGGTCAGTAAGACACCGTAGCCCTCGCGCGCCAGCGCGCGGATGACGCGGATGAGGCGCATCTGATTGCCGATATCGAGGCCGGCGCAAGGCTCGTCCAGCACCAGGACGGTCGAGCCCTGGGCCAGGGCGCGCGCCACCAGCAC
Organism: uncultured Alphaproteobacteria bacterium; assembly: GCA_963800695.1. GTDB lineage: Bacteria > Pseudomonadota > Alphaproteobacteria > Rhizobiales > Xanthobacteraceae > PALSA-894. The sequence goes on from CAWDCA010000026.1 coordinate 30,171, forward strand.
CATCTGGCGCTCGCCGCCGCTGAGCTCGTGGAACCGCCGCTCGGCCAGATGCGCGATGTCGAGCCGTGCCATCGCGTCGTGCGCCAGCCGGCGATCCCTGGAGGTGGGGCTGGCCATGAAGTGCAGATGGGGGCTGCGGCCCATCAGCACGACGTCGAAGGCAAGGAAGGGAAAAACCGCGGCGGTGTCCTGCGGCACATAGGCCATGGCGCGCGCCGCCTCGACCGGGCTGAGCTGCGACAGGTCGCGGCCATTGAGCTCGATGCAGCCCTGGGCCGGGCGCTCGAGGCCGAGGAGGCAGCGCAGCAGCGTGGTCTTGCCGGTGCCGTTTGGCCCGAGCAGGCAAAGCGCCTGGCCGGCCTCGAGGTCGAAGCTCACCTCGTCCAGCAGCATCGGGCCGCCCGGATAGGCGAAGCACAGGCCCGTGGCGCGCAGGCTCAGAACCACAGCCGCCGCGTCCGCGCCAGGACGAGCGCGAAGAAGGGCGCGCCGATCAGGGCCGTAAGGATGCCCAGCGGGATCTCGATCGTGCCCGGCAGGCGCGCGAGATTGTCGACGCCGAGCAGGAAGCCGCCGCCGATCAGCGCCGACATCGGTAGCACCGCCGGGAAGCGCGGGCCGACGAGCATGCGCACGATGTGCGGGATCAGCAATCCGACCCAGCCGACGATGCCGCTGATGCTGACACAGGCCGCGGTCATCAGCGTTGCCGCCACAATGAGCAGCAGGCGCACGCGCGGCACGTTGATCCCCATCGTGCGGGCCTCGTCCTCGCCGGCGGCGAGCGTGTTCACCTGCCAGCGCAGGGCGTGCAGTACGAGCCCTGCCACGGCGATCGGCACCAGCGCGCCCAGCAGCATGCCGGTGCTCATGCGGTGCAGGCCGCCGAGCAGCCAGAAGGTGATGGTCGGCAACTGATTCAGCGGGTCGGCCATCACCTTGATCAGCGAGATCAGTGCCTGGAAGAAGGCCGAGACCACCAGCCCGGCGACCACCAGGACCAGCATGGCATGGCGATCCAGCGTGCGTGCCAGCCACACCGTCAACCCCACGGCGCCGAGACCCCCGAGGAACGCCATGGACTGGATGCCGAATCCCGGCATGCCCACGATGATGCCGAGCGCCGCGCCGAAGCCGGAGCCCGCCGAAACGCCGAGCACACCGGGCGAGACCAGCGGGTTACGGAACAGGTTCTGGTAGGTGGCGCCGGCGCACGCCAACGCCCCGCCGACCAGCAGCGCCGCGGCGATGCGGGGTCCGCGCACGTCGAGCACCACCAGCTCCACCGCGTCGGCCCAATTCTTCTCCGCGAGGTTCAACTGGTGCAGAAACACCGAGACCACGGTCTCGACCGGAATCGGGTACGGGCCGATGGTGAAAGAGTAGAGGAAAAGGCCGAAGACCAGGGCGCCCGCGGTCAGCAGCGACGCACCCAGCGGCGCGCTGGGGACCGGTGCGATCGTGGTCACAGATCGCCGCATGCAAGACGACGCTCTTGGCCGGTAGTCACGTTGCTACCTCTGATGGTCTGCGACCCTACCGCCAGCGTGCCGACATCCGCAAGCGCTTCCGCCTCGCCTGTGCGCGCCCGGGACATGCGGTCCCGCCCTTTGCCCGCCGTATTCCCCGTGTTAACCAGCCGCTCCTCGGTCCGGGGTTAAGCTCTCGGCCGAATCGCCGGGCGGGACATGGTCCGACACAAACTGCTGCTCATTGCGTTCGGAGCGCTTGGCTTCGCACCCATCGCCGTATCGCCGGTGGCGGCGCAGTTCGGCGCGATCTTCGGCGGGCCGCCGCGCCCGCCGGCCGACATTCCCCAATCGGCACCGCCATCCGACGACCGCTATTTCCAGTCGCGTCCGCAGCAGCAGATGTGGCCGCGCGAGCCGCAGGTCGTGCAGCCGCCGCCCGGCGGCTATCAGCAAGGCTATCCGCCGCCTCCGGGCTATCCACAGCAGGGATATCCGCAGCCGCAACAGGCCGGGCGTCCGCCCGGCGGCTTCCAGCAACAGGAACTGCCGCCGCCGCCCGGCGCGACCGCCGCTCCAGCCGGCCAGCAGCCGACCTCGCTCCCCGGCGTGCCGCCGGGACAGCGCCAGCCGCGCGGCACGCCGGGCGAGACGCCGGTAACGCCCGCGCCGCCCAACGACGAGGTGGTGATCGCGCCGCCCGCGCAGAAGATCCCGAACAATTCGGCGGTGTTCTCCGGCCTCGACAAGATCACCGGCCGGATCATCTCGTTCGACGTGGCGCTCAATGAGACGGTGCAGTTCGGCGCGCTACAGGTGACGCCGCGCGTCTGCTACACGCGCCCGCCGACCGAGGCGACCAACACGGACGCCTTCCTCGAGGTCGACGAGATCACCCTGCAGGGCGAGATCAAGCGCGTGTTCACGGGCTGGATGTTTGCCGCGAGCCCCGGCCTGCATGCGATCGAGCATCCGATTTACGACGTGTGGCTCGCCGACTGCAAAGCCCCGCAGCAGCCGGCGGTCGCCGCGGTGCCCGAGGCCGTGACGCCGGCCGCGCAACGTCCGCCGCAGCGCCAGCCGCAGCAGCGCGCGAAGGCACCGGCCCCTCCGGCGCAGCCGCTGCCGCCTCCGCCGATGCAGATTCGCTGATCGTTATTCTGTCGCGAGACGCGCAGCGTCCGCGCCGGTCAGCGCACGCCCGAATGCCGACATGTCAGCCTCGGCGCGGATCGCTTTGACGAGCAGTTTGCCGTAGCGCTCCTGCGGCACTTCAGTTGCGCCGAACGTCTTCAGGTGGTCGGTGAGGAACTGGGTGTCGAGCAGCTCGAATCCGCCAAGCCGCAATCGCGCCACCAGATGCACCAGCGCGATCTTCGATGCGTCGCGCGCGCGATGGAACATGCTCTCGCCGAAAAACGCGCGCCCGAGACTGACGCCGTATAGCCCGCCGACCAGTTCCTCGCCGTCATAAACCTCGACGGTGTGGCAATGGCCCATGTCGAACAGCCCGCGATAGAGCTTGCGGATCGGCGCGTTGATCCAGGTGCGCGCGCGCTTCGGGCCGGGTTCCGCGCAGCCCTCGATCACGGCGTCAAAGTCGTGGTCGCAAACCACACGAAAGCGCGTCGTGCGCACGGTGCGCGCAAGCCGCGCCGGAACATGGAACGCATCGAGCGGAATGACACCGCGCTCTTCCGGATCGATCCAGAACAGCGCCGGGTCATCGGCGCTCTCGGCCATCGGAAAAATTCCGCACGCATAGGCCTTGAGCAGAACGTCCGGCGTCAGTCCGAGCAGCACGTTGTCGCGGCTGGCCATCCGGCAGATGTATTCGATTTCGCCTCCGCGCGGTAGCGACATGCGGACACCGCGCAAAACGCCGCGACGCTACGATACGCCCGCTGCAAAAGTTCCCGCTAACGTGTCGCTAACCGTGACTCGCGGCAATTTTCAGCAATGTCGAAACATTTCCGCCGCTGGGCCATTTCCTCGTCGGAGGATGGCGCAATGAAAAGGGAACCTGCCGTTCTGCTGGTCGAAGACGAGCCGCTGCTTGGCGAGTTGATGACCGAGGCACTGATCGATCAAGGCTACGACGTGCATACCGCACCCGATGCGCGCGGCGCGCTGCGCCATTTGCTTTCCGGCGCCGACGTCGACATCCTGTTCACCGATATCGATCTCGGCAACGGCATGGACGGCGCGGCATTGGCGCAGCTTGCGCGCGAGATGCGGCCGAAACTTCCGGTCGTGTACACCTCAGGGCGCCAGTCACGCGATCAGATCGCGGCGGTGCCGGGCGCGGCCTTCCTGCCGAAGCCGTACTCGCTCGACACCGTGCGCAAGACGCTCGCGCAACTTGTTGGCGGCGGCAGCGCCGTTACGGCCTAAAAGTTCCACCAATTCCGCGGATTACTGTGCGCTGTGCCCGGGAGGCAACAGACAGTCGTGTGGGTGTTCACCTAGCGTCAATTTGAGGGAATCGGCGATTCGTTGTGCGTACGCTGCCCATAAAAAGCTCGGGGACGCGTTCACATGACAATACGGACGGACCGCAGCACCGCGCTGCGCAGGATTCTTTTGATTTCCACGGCATTGGTGGGCGTGCTGGCAAGCACCTCGGCGTTCGCCGTGTGCAATCCTCCTGCAGCGCCCAACGTGACCGCGACCTGCACCGATGCGACGCTCAACCAGAACGGCACGACCGGTTACGGCGGTTTCTTCCAGAATCTCCACGTCATGGTCCAGCCGGGCGCGAGCGTCACCGGCACGAACGACGGGCTCGAAGTCGGCCTGACCAGCTCGATCACGAACGCCGGAACGATCGCAGGAACGACTCAGTCCGGTACCCGGATGTCGGGCTCCAGCACGCTGACCAATTCCGGAACGATCACCGGCGCGAACCTGGGTGTCCTCGGAGGCACTGCGACCGTCACAAATTCCGGCACGATCACGGGCGGCACGACCGGGATATTGGCCAGCACGCTCAACTTGGACAACTCCGGAACTATCGCGGGAACGACCAACGTCGCGGTCGATGTTCCCACCGCGACGATCAACAATTCCGGAACGATCACGTCACCCTTCGTTGCGGTGAACGCGCCGACGTCCGCGAACATCACCAACTCGGGGACGATGACGAGCGGTTTTACCACGCTCCTGATTGGAAACGGCACTGTCAACAACAGCGGCACGATTTCGGTGACGGGGGCCGACACCGAATTTGGCGATATTCAACATCACCGGAAATCTTGCGGTGACGAATTCCGGATCGATCACATCGTCCGGTCCCAGCGTGGTCAACAACGGCCCGACGACCAGTGTTATCAATTCGGGAAATATCGTCGCCGCCTCGGTCTCCATCTTTGCAAATGGTGCGCTCACCGCGACAAACTCCGGAACCATCAAGACGACCGGAGCATTCGCCGATGCCATCTACGCCAATGGCACCGCCAACCTCACCAACAGCGGCCTGATCGAGTCCGCGCAAGGCACCGCCCTTCAGGCCTTCGGCACCGCGACGGTCAACAACAGCGGCACCATGATCGGTGGCGACGGCGCGGTCAACGCGCCGACGTCCGCGAACATCACCAACTCGGGGACGATGACGAGCGGCTCTACCACGCTCCTGATTGGAAACGGCACTGTCAACAACAGCGGCACGATTTCGGTGACCGGGGCCGACACGAATTTGGCGATATTCAACATCACCGGAAATCTTGCGGTGACGAATTCCGGATCGATCACGTCGTCCGGTATCGGCGTGGCCAACAACGGCCCGACGACCAGCGTTATCAATTCGGGAAATATCGTCGCCGCCTCGTTCTCCATCTTTGCAAATGGTGCGCTCACCGCGACAAATTCCGGAACCATCAAGACGACCGGAGCATTCGCCGATGCCATCTTAGCTACTGGCACCGCCAATCTCACCAACAGCGGCCTGATCGAAGTCCGCGCAAGGTAACGCCCTTGATGCCGCCGGCGCCATGACGGTCAATAACTCGGGCGCCATGATCGGCGGCACTGCAATCAGCGGCGCTCCCGTCACCCTGACGAACTCCGGCACGGTCCGCGGCACTGAAGGGTTCGGTGTCTTCAGCACCGGAACGTTCAACATCACGAATTCCGGCAGCATCAGTGGAGTGTTCACTGGAATTGGCACGAACGCCGTCGCCGGGGGCACCGTCGTCAACACCGGGACCATCACCGGAGAACAGAGCGACGGCATTAATCATGGCGAGACGCTCAATCTGACCAACAGCGGCGTCATCACCGGCGCACGGTTTGGCGTCGGCGCGAACTTCGCCACCAACACCATCATCGCGAACAACAGCGGAACGATCTTCGGCACGGTGGTCGGCCTGCGCGCGAACGCAAGCGGCAACATCACCAACAGCGGCACGATCGCGGGCGGCTCCGGCGTTGCGATCCAGTTCGGTTTGACCGGCGGGCCGGCGTCCGACACGCTGACGGTGCTCCACGGCGCGCGCTTCGGCGGGCTCGTCGATTTCGGCTTCGGCGCCGACACCGTGAATTTCGCCAAGGCCAGCTGGATTCTCGATACGGCGAAGTTCAATGCGGCGCTGTCGACCATCAACACGGGCGGCAATCCGTATTTCGTGACGCCGAACCAGATCGTCGTCGTCGATACATCGAGCTTCGCGGCGATGAACCGCGCGATCATGGACATCACCGGCTGGATTTCTTCGGTGCTGCCGGATACGCCGCGGCCGGTGACCGGAACGAGTGGCGCTGGGCCGACAGCGCTTGCGCCGATTGAATCGCTCGAAACACGGTTCGAGGATGTGTTCGCCGCCTTCCCGCGCGACGCGATGGGATATGCGAAGGCTCCGATGTTCAAGGCCGGCAGCGCGAACTACGGCGACGGCAACAGCGTTTGGGCGAAGACCTTCGGCGGCCGGCGCGAGCAAGCGGCCAGCGCAACGATCTTCGGCAACACCACGACCGGATACGGCGGCGCGATCGGCTACGAGCGCGCGATCACGCCTGACGTTCGTCTCGGCGGATTTGCCGGCGCGAGCACTAACCGCACCGAGATCGCCTTCAACCAGGATTCGACCGATACCGACGTGTTCTTCGGCGGGCTGTACAGCCGGATCACGTGGGGCGGCACCTATCTCGACCTCGCGGCGATCGCAGGCGTGCTCGACAATTCCTCAGTGCGCAATGTCGGCGGCGGGCTTGCGTTGCAGGCTGCACGCTCAAGCTATGACGGCTGGTTCGTCAATCCGTCGGCCACGCTTGGCCACAGCTTCGCCCTCGAGGCGAGCGGCGCCACGACGCTGACGCCGGCCGTCAAGGTGCGCTACGTCGGGGCCCATTTCGATGGCTACACCGAGACCGGCACGACCGCGAACCTCACGATCGGTGCGCGCGATGTTCACGCCTTCGAGGAGCGTGGCCAACTCACGCTTGCCACCACGCGCGATTTCGGCAGCTGGAGCCGTCTTACAATGCACATGACCGGCGGGGTGCTGGCCCAGCAGCGCAGCGCGGGCGCGACGGTCAACCTCTCGCTGCTCGGCCAGAACGTTCTCGCCGCCACGCCGGATAAGGCGAACACGGCCGGCGCCTTCGGCAGCGCGGGTTTCGACTGGCAGATTGGCAACCTGATGGTCTTCAGCGCCGCCGAGTTCACGGCGACGGACGATGCCAACCGCACGATGTCGGCAAAAGGCGGTCTGCGCTACACGTGGTAAGTAGCGTGAGGTCGGTCGCGTGACGCCCTAGCTCATTCCGCCGCGCGCGAGATACTGCTCCAGCCAGTGGATGTGATAGTCGCCATCGATGATGTCCTCCTCGCGCACCAGCGCGCGGAATAGCGGCAGGGTCGTCTCGATCCCATCCACGACGAATTCGTCGAGCGAGCGGCGCAGCCGCATCAGGCATTCGGCGCGCGTCTTGCCGTGCACGATCAGTTTGCCGACCAGCGAGTTGTAATGCGGCGGGATGACGTAGCCCTGGTACACCGCTGAATTGACGCGCACGCCAAGGCCACCCGGCGGATGGTAATGCACGATCTTGCCGGGCGAGGGCCGGAATGAAACAGGGTTCTCGGCATTGATGCGGCACTCGATGGCATGGCCGTGGAAGCGCACCTCGTCCTGCGCGATGGTCAGATCGGCGCCGGCTGCGACCCGGATCTGCTCCAGGATCAGGTCGATCTCGGTGACCATCTCGGTGACCGGGTGCTCGACCTGGATGCGCGTGTTCATCTCGATGAAGTAGAACTCGCCGTCCTCGAACAGGAACTCGACCGTCCCGACACCGAGATATTGCATCTCGCGCATCGCTTTCGCGACCGTCTCGCCGATCTCGTCGCGCACGCCGGCATTCAGGGCAGGCGAGGGGCTCTCCTCCCACACCTTCTGGTGCCGGCGTTGCAGCGAACAGTCGCGCTCGCCGAGATGGATCGCCTTGCCCTTGCCGTCGCCCAGCACCTGGATTTCGATGTGGCGGGGTTTCTCCAGATATTTTTCAAGATACACCGCATCGTTGCCGAACGCCGCCTTGGCCTCGGCGCGCGCCGTCGACAACGCGACGCTGAGTTCGTCTTCGGTGCGCGCGACCTTCATGCCGCGTCCGCCGCCGCCGGCGGTCGCCTTCACCAGCACGGGAAATCCGATCTCGCGCCCGATCGCAAGCGCTTCCTCGTCCGACCCGATGCCGCCCTCGGAGCCGGGCACCACCGGAATACCGAGCTTCTTGGCCGTGCGCTTTGCCTCGATCTTGTCGCCCATCAGGCGGATGTGTTCGGCACGCGGGCCGATGAAGTGCACATTGTGCTCGCCGAGGATTTCGGCGAAGCGCGCGTTCTCGGAGAGAAAGCCGTAACCCGGATGCACCGCGTCCGCGCCGGTGATCTCGCAGGCGGTGAGCAGCGCGGGAACGTTGAGATAGCTGTCGCGCGCCGGCGGCGGGCCGATGCACACGCTCTCGTCGGCGAGCCGCACATGCATCGCATCGGCGTCGGCGGTCGAATGCACCGCGACGGTCGCGATGCCGAGCTCCTTGCAGGCGCGCAGCACCCGGAGCGCGATCTCGCCGCGATTGGCGATCAGGATTTTGTCGAACATTTTGGCCGTTCAGCCGTCACTCAATAATCATCAGCGGCTCGCCGTACTCGACGGGATGGCCGTCCTCGAACAGGATCTGGATCACCGTGCCGGCGCGCGGCGCGGGGATCTGGTTCATGGTTTTCATTGCTTCGACGATCAGCAGCGGATCGCCCGCCTTCACCACGCTGCCGATGTCGACGAACGGCTTTGCCGCCGGTTCGGGCGCGCGGAACGCCGTGCCGACCATCGGCGAGGTGACGACACCCGGATGCTTGGCGGGATCGACGGCCGCGAGCGGGATCGCGGCAGGCGCCGGCGCGACCGCCGGAATGGCCGGCACGCCTGAGCCGCCGCTGGTCACGACATGCGTCGTCAACTGGCGCCCGACGCGCACGCGCAAGCCTTCGCGCTCGACCTCGATTTCGGTGAGGCCGGTTTCGTCGAGCAGCTTCGCCAACTCGCGGATCAGGTCCTGTTCGCTCAATGCGTCGCCCGGCTTGGAGGGAAGGGAGTCATCGGACTATTGCTGGCGTGCAGCCTGGATCTTCTGGCTGAGCTGCGCCAGCCCGACCGCTCCAATGACCACGTCATTGCCGATCACATAGCTCGGCGTGCCGTTCAGCCCGAGCGCCTCGGCGAGCTTCATGCTCTCCTCCAGCGTCTTGCCGATCTCGTCGCTTTTCAGGTCCTTCTCGATGCGCGCCATGTCGAGGCCGATCTCCTTGGCGGCGGCGAGCGCCTTCGCCTTGTCGATCTGCCCGCGCCCGGTCAGCAGCTTCTGGTGAAACTCGAGATACTTCTTGCCGGTCTTGTCCTGCATGCGCACCGCAATGGCAACCTGGGCCGTCTCGACCGAGGTGGGCCCGAGCACGGGGAATTCCTTCAGCACGACCTTGAGCTTCGGGTCCTTCGCCATCAGCTCCATCATGTCGTTGAGCGCGCGCTTGCAGTAGCCGCAGTTGTAATCGAAGAACTCGACGAAGGTGACATCGCCCTGCGGGTTGCCGAGCGTGACCTGGCGCGGCGAGTTGAAGATCGCTTCCGCGTTGTTCTTGATGGCAGAGCGCGCCTTCTCGGATTCGGCGACGGCCTGCTTCTTCTCAAGCTCTGCCATCGCCTCCTGGAGCACTTCCGGGTGCTTGATCAGGTAGTCCTTGATGATCTTCTCGATCTGGCCGCGCTGCGCGGCCGAAAAATCCTGCGCGGCGGCAGGCACAGCCGCGCTCAGCGCGAGGGCCGCGGCGAAAGCCAGAGGACGAGCGAAACGGATCATTGCGTGGGTCCTGGTGCGGCCGGGCCCCTTTGGGCCGGTCCGATGGTGAACTTGGTGCTGCCGAACATGCTCTGACGCGGTTGCTTCAGCGCGACAATATCGTCGGACCTGACCCAGCCGGGCGAGCCGGTCGGGAAACGGGTCTTGGCGCGCGCCGCAAGTTCGCGCGCGGTTTTCATGTCGCCGCGGGCAAGCGCCGCCTGCGCGGAGGCAAGGTCGGCTTCGCCCACCTCGCCCTTGCGGCCGTACGCCATGGCGAGCTGCGAATAGACCTCGGGTGCTTCCGGCTCGCGCTGCATCGCGACGCGCAACAGCGAAATCGCCTCGTCCGAGTGGCGATTCTCGCCGGTCGCGACCAGCGCCTGGCCGAGCATGATGCGGATCAGCGCCGCGTTCGGCGCGAGCGACGCAGCGCGGCGCAGCGGCGCGATCGACTGGGCCGGATGCGCGCTTTCGAGCAGCGCCTGGCCCTTGAGCTCATGGAAGTAAGGATTATTCGGCTGCGCCTGGATCAGCGCGTCGATTTGCGCCAGTGCGGTCGAGATGTCGCCATGGCGATACGCCGCAATGGCGCGGGCATAGCGCGCCGGCAGGCTGGTGTCGGTCGAAGGGTAGCGGCGCGCGACCGTATCGGGGCGTTCGAGGAAGCCGGCAAGCTTGGCGCGCATCATGTCGTGGCGCAGTTGCAGCTCGGGCGGATCGCGCTTGTCCCAATGCGTGTTGGTCTTGACCAGGTCCTCCAGCGCGATCACGCGCTCGCGTGGCATCGGGTGCGACTGCTGATACGGGTCGGCGCGTGACGAGACGATCAGCAGGTCGTCGGCGAAGCGCTTGAACGTGTCCTGCATGCCCTTGGCGGACTGGCCGGTGGCATTGAGGAACTTCACCGCCGCGCGGTCGGCCGATTCCTCCTGCGCGCGCACGTAAGAGAGCAGCGAGCGGCGGATCATCTCCTGCGGGCCCTGGAGCAGGGCGGGTGCGATCTGGCCGAGATTGTTGCTGGCTGCCGACCCGCTGGCGGCGCCGCCGACCAGCGCACCGACGCCGAGCAGCATGGCGATGATCGAGGCGGTCTGCGCGTTCGCCATCTGCTCGCGCAGGCGCGAGAGATGCCCGCCCGCCATGTGGCCGGTTTCGTGCGCGAGCACGCCGATGATCTCGTTCGGCGTCTTGCTGTCGTACAGCGCGCCGACATTGACGAAGATACGGCGGCCGTCCATCACGAAGGCGTTGAACGCGCGCTCGTTGATCAGCACGACCTGCACGTTCTGCTGCGCCAGTCCCGCCGCTTTCAAGATCGGCGCGGTGTAGTCGCGCAGCAGTTGTTCGATCTCGGCGTCGCGGATGATGGGCAGACCGAGATTCGGGCCGCCTTTCGGCTGCGCGATGGCCGGCTGTCCGCCGAGCAACAGCGCCGATGCCGTGATCAGCGCAATGGCGCGCGATGCTGGCATCGCGCGGCGCGCCCTGCTAGGTCTTTCGCGAACCATCCGGATTCCCGATCCCGCCACTTCGCCGCAAACTAGGGACCCGGGCGGCTGGGGTCAACGCGCGGCAAATCACGCTTCGCGGCGTGATCGGCGCCAGCAAAAGCCGCCGATTGCGGCGCGAACGAGGCGGGTCAACCGCCTGGGTTCCCAGGAGAAGATCGACGTGATGCTGGATAAGGCCCGCCGACTCGTGACCGCGTCCGCGCGGAGCGACGTGCCGCCCTTCATGGTGATGGACGTGATGGCGGCGGCAGCGGCCATCGAGGCGCGTGGCGGGCACGTCATTCACATGGAGGTCGGCCAGCCGGCTGCGCCCGCGCCGCGCAGCGCGATTGCCGCCGCGAAGGCTGCGCTCGATACCGGCGACATCGGCTACACGGCCGCGCTCGGTATCCCGGCACTGCGCGCGCGCATCGCGCGGCATTATGCGGAGACGCATGGCGTCACGGTCGAACCCGAGCGCATCGTGGTGACGACCGGGTCGTCGGCCGGATTCATCCTGGCGTTTCTCGCGCTGTTCGAGCCGGGCGACCGCATCGCGGTCGCGTGTCCGGGCTATCCGCCGTACCGGCATATCCTCACCGCGCTCGGCTGCGAGCCGGTGATGATCGGGATTTCGGCGGCGACGCGCTGGTCGATCACGGTCGACGCGCTGCTCGAAGCCCATCGCCGCACGCCGCTCAAGGGCGTGCTGGTCGCAAGCCCGGCCAATCCGACCGGCACCATGATGCGGCCCGACGATCTGAGCCGGCTGATCGCGGCGGCCGAAGGGGAGGGCATCCGCTTCATCTCCGACGAGATCTATCACGGGCTCGACTATGCGTTCCCGGCCGAGACGGCAGCGAAGTTCTCCGACAATGCCGTGATCATCAACTCGTTCTCGAAATACTTCTGCATGACCGGCTGGCGCGTCGGCTGGATGGTGGCGCCGGATGCGCTGGTGCGCCCGGTCGAACGCTTGCAGCAGAACCTGGCGATTTCGGTGCCGACGCTCTCGCAGATCGCGGCTGCTGCCGCTTTCGAGGGGCGCGACGAGATGGAAGCCGTGAAGCACGGCTATGAGGAGAATCGCCGCATCCTGGTGGAAGGCTTGCCGACGGCCGGGTTGGACAAGTTCCTGCCCGTCGACGGCGCGTTCTATCTCTACGCCGACATTTCGCGCTTCTCGAACGACAGCTTCGATTTCGCCAAGCGCATGCTCGAACAGGCGGGCGTCGCCGCAACCCCGGGCATCGACTTCGATCCGGTGCACGGCCGTGAGTTCGTCCGCTTCTCCTACGCGGGCTCCGCCGCCGACATGCGCGAGGCGGTGGAGCGGATCGGAACATGGTTGAACCGGAGTTAACCCGGTACCCGTGGCGCGCGAGCGCAGCGTCTTGATCTTGTCATCGGGTCGCACCAGATTCGGGAGGCTTGCCCGTCTCGCACCGTCACGCTAAATGCATCTCTCTCGCACCATGAACCCAACCCTCGCATCATGATTTGACCTGCCGCGCGGCGCTCGCCCGCGCGTTCCGTCATCGATCAGCAAAGGAACACGATACATGTGGAGCAGCCCGAAGGGCACCAAAGTCGAGGAGCGTCTGGAGCGCGCGGCGGAGGCCAAGAAGGCCCTGCTGGAGCGCTTTCGCTCCGCGCCGAAGCCGGGCGATGCCGAATTTGACGAGAAGCAGGCGCAGCTCAAGGCGGTCGCCGAAGCGCGCCGCCAGCGCGAGGAATTGCGCGCAAAGCAGAAGGCGGAAGCAGAAGCCGCCCGCGCCGAAGCCGCGCGGCTCAAGGCCGAGGCCGACGCGAAGGCCGCGCGGGAAGCGGCCGAAAAGGCCGCCAACGCCGCCGCCGAGGAGGCTGCCATCATGGCGGCGCTCAAGGCCGAGGAGGCCGACAAGCTCGAAGCGCTGCTCGCCGAGCAGAAGGCCGCGCGCGATGCCCGCTATGCGGCGCGCAAGGCGGCCAAGAAGGAGCGGCGGCGCGGGTATTGAGCGGCGTCGCGCTCAAAACTCCACGTCGAGCTCTTCGACTTCCTCGGGCTCGCTTTTGGCGTCCTCGATCCATTCCTTCATCGCCGGCAGCGCCATGATCTTTGCGCAATAGGCGGCGCAATCGGAATCGAGCTTCACGTCGTAGCTCAGGAACCGCGTGCACACCGGCGCATACATGGCGTCGGCCATCGTGGGCTTTGTGCCAAACAAATACGGCCCGCCGTATTTGGCGAGGCACTCGCGCCAGATCGCGACCACGCGGTCGATGTCGGCCTGCACGCCCGCCCAGACCTTGAAGCCCGGATAGTGCGCGCGGAGATTCATCGGCAACGCGGAACGCAAATTCGAGAAGCCCGAATGCATCTCGCCGGAGATCGAGCGGCAATGCGCGCGCGCGCCGCGCGCTTCCGGCAGCAGGCCGGCATCCGGCTTGAGCTCGTTGAGATATTCGGCGATCGCCAGCGTGTCCCACACCTTGGTGCCGTCATGGGTGAGGCACGGCACCAGGAACGACGGCGAGAGCAGCAGCAGTTCGGCGCGCGACGAGGGATCGTCCAGGCCCGACATCTCCACCGCGACATCGAGGCCCGCCATCCGGCACAACAGGAAGCCGCGCAAGGACCAGGAGCCGTAGTTGCGGCTGTTGATCGACAGTGTGGCCTCGGCCATGGACATCATCCCCGATTGCCGGAGCGGCGAGCCTTCGAGCAGCCGCTACAGTTGCAAAACTTCACCCACCGGCCGCGAACTGCGCGCCCGGCGCCTCTTATGCCCCGGCAAGGGCGGGTTATCCACGCATTGGCCACCCTGCCGATAATTATCTCGCAGTGCAGCAAGAAATGCACTAGCCTTTTCGCTGCCGGGTGAGCTTTTCTTTGGCTGGGGCGCCGCAGTCGCGGCGCGTGGGTGCATGCTCTATCAGGCGTATCAGGCGCATTCCGACATCATGGTCCCGGTTCGGGCGTTCGCCGGCATGGCGATCAATGCCTTCGCGCCGATGAACGGGTTTTCGCCGCCCGCCGCCAAGAATCTCACCGCGGCCTACGAGTTGATCGCGCGCGCGGGACTGACCCATGTGCGCCCGCCCTACGGCATCGACACCGTCACGATCGGCAACGAGGAACTGCCGGTACGCGAGGAGGCCGCGCACGTCACGCCGTTCGGCACGCTGCTGCGTTTCGCCAAGGATGTCGCCAGCGCGCAGCCGCGCGTGCTGCTGGTCGCGCCGCTGTCCGGACATTTCGCGACGCTGCTGCGCAACACCGTCAAGACAATGCTGCCCGAGCATGACGTCTACATCACCGACTGGCACAATGCGCGCGACGCGCCGCTCTCGGCCGGCCGCTTCGGCTTCGACGATTATGTCGAGCACCTGATCAAGTTTCTCGAGGTGATGGGGCCGGGGGCGCACATCGTCGCGGTGTGCCAGCCCTGCGTCGCCGCGCTCGCCGCCGCGGCCGTGATGGCGCAGACGAACAATCCGGCGCAGCCGCGCTCGATGACCCTGATGGCGGGGCCGATCGACTGCCGCGTCAATCCCACCAAGGTGAACGAGCTTGCGACTTCCAAGCCGATCTCCTGGTTCGAGCAGAACCTGATCGCCAGCGTGCCGCTGCGCTATCCGGGCGCATTCCGAAAGGTCTATCCGGGTTTCGTGCAGCTCGCCGCCTTCATGAGCATGAACATCGACCGCCACGTGAAGGCGCACAAGGAGCTCTACGACAATCTGGTCGCGGGCGAGATCGCCAAGGCGGCGCAGACCAAGGCGTTCTACGACGAGTATTTCGCGGTGCTCGATCTCGCCGCCGAGTTCTACATCGAGACCGTCAAGATCGTGTTCCAGGACTACTCGCTCCCCAAGGGCGAGCTGAAATTCCGCGGCGAGCTGGTCGAGCCGCGCGCGATCAAGAGGACCGCGCTGTTCACCGTGGAGGGCGAGAAGGACGACATCTGCGCGGTCGGCCAGACGCTCGCCGCGCAGGAGCTGTGCAGCGGCATCCGCCCCTACCGCAAGCGCCACCACATGCAGCCCGGCGTCGGCCACTACGGGGTGTTCTCCGGCAAGAAGTGGGAAGGGCAGATTTATCCGCTGCTGAAGAACGTCATCCTGTCGAGCGATTGATCACACGCCGAGCGCGGCAAGCGACGCCGCCACATCGGACGGCGAATTCACCAGCACCGTTTGCAAGCCGCAGGCGCGCGCACCTTCGATGTTGTGCGGGCTGTCGTCGAAAAACACGATGCGGTTGGCGGGCGCCCCGATTTCTCTGACAACAAACTCGAATGCGGCGGCATCGGGTTTGCGCAGCCCGATGCCGGAGGAAATAAAGACCTTCTTGAAATTCTTCACGGCATCCGGAAATTTCACCGACCAGTATGCCGCATGCGCCCGGTTGGTATTGGTGAACGCATAGAGCGGCAAGCGTTGCGCGGCGCGCTTGAGCAGCGCCGCGATGCCCGGCACCTCGCCGATGAAGATCGCGTTCCATCCTTCGAGGAACTGGGCGTCCGTGAGATCGATGCCGAGCGAGCCGCGCAGGCTTTGGAAATAAGCCTGATCGTCGATCGCTCCGACCTCGTGGCGCTTGTAGGACTCGTCAGGCGAAAAGCGCTCGCGCAGCAGCGCTTGATCGTAGTTGCGCGCATTCAGCCCAATGCGCCAGGACGCGACTGAAATCGATGTCGACGACGACTCCGCCGAGATCGAACAGCAGCGCGTCGGCGCCGCCGGGCGTCAGCGTCTGCGGTTCGTCGCTCACTCCGCCTTGACGCCCGCCGCCTTGATGATCGGCCACCATTTCTCGATCTCGGCCTTCTGGAACGCCGCAAGCCCGTCAGGCGTCTGCTGCTGCGCGTTCGCGACATCGAGCCCAAGCTCGGCGAACTTCGCCTTCACGGCCGGATCGGCGAGCACCTGTGTCATCGCCTTGTTGAGCGTGCCGATCACGTCCTTCGGCGTGCCCTTCGGCGCCCAGAAGCCGAACCAGCCCGACATCAGGAAGCCCGGCACGCCGCCTTCGGCCGATGTCGGAATATCGGGCATCGAGGGCGAACGCGCAGCAGACAGGTTCGCGATTGCCTTGATGGTGCCGGCGCGCACCTGCGGCAGCGACACCGCGCCTTGCACGACGAGCAGATCGACCTGTCCGGAGATCAGATCGGTCATCGCCGGGCCCGCGCCGCGATAGGGGATGAAGGTGAATTCGGCGTTGGTGAGCTGCTTGAGCACGATGCCGGAGACCTGCGCGGCGGCGTTCTGGTTCACGAACGTGATCTTGCCGGGGTCCTTCTTCATCAGCGCGACGAGCTCGGGAAGCGTTGTTCGCCGCGAGATTTTTCTTCGCGACCAGGAGCTGCGGATTGTTCGAGATCAGGCCGACCGGCTCGAAGTCTTTCTCCAGATCGTAGTTGAGCTTGTAGATGATGCTGCCGACGTGGGTGTCCCACTGGCCGATGTCGATGGTGTAGCCGTCGGCCGGCGCGCGCGCGAGGCGGCCGACCGCGATCGAGCCGCCGGCGCCGCCCACATTCTCGATGATGATCGGCTGGCCGAGGATCGGCCGCATGCGCTCCGCCATGATGCGCGCGGTCGTGTCGGTCGAGCCGCCCGGCGGGAACGGCACGATCAGCGTGATCGGGCGGGAGGGGTAGGGCTGAGCGTGGGCGGAGGCGAGCGCGGCGAGTGCGAGCGCGACGGATGCAAGCAAGCGAAGCATGAAGTCTCCCCGTTCGTAGGGTGGGCATCGCGCCGCGATGCCCACGTCTTTACTTTCTGCGCGACGCGTGGGCACGGCGCGAAGTCGCGCCTTTGCCCACCCTGCAAGTCTATCTTAACGCCGCCGCGATGTTGCCGCCGTCGACTGTCGTGACATCGGCGGTGGTTTTCAATGCCAGCGCCTGCGACAGAAAGGCTTGCGCGACGTCCTCAGGCGTGACTTCGCGCCCGAGCAGATTGCCCGCCATGTAGTCTTTCTCGGAGACGCCGCGGGCTTTCGCGCGCTCGGCGATGAAGTCGTCGGTGAGCAATCCCGAGCGGATGCGGTCGGCATTCACGGCGTTCGAGCGGATGCCGTCCGCGCCGTAGTCGAGCGCGTACTGGCGCACCAGCAACAGCGTCGCAGCCTTGGGCAATCCATACGGACCGAAATTCGTCCCCGGGTTGACGGCCTGCTTCGACACATTGAACAGCAGACAGCCGCCTGTGCCTTGCTTGAGCATGATCTTCACCGCCGCCTGCGCGACGCGCTGGTGGCCGTAGAAATTCAATTCGAAACTCTCACGCAACACAGTCTCGTCCACTTCGCCGATGCGGCCCTGCCACGCGGCGCCCGCGTTCGACACCACGATATCGACGCCGCCGAACATCTTTGCGACCAGATCGAACGCCTCGCGCACCGATTGCGGGTCGGTCACGTCGCAATGGACTGCCGCGCTGCCGCTGTTCTTTCGCGCATTCTCCGACGCCGCGCCGAGGTTCTTGTCGAGCAGCGCGACTTCGGCGCCCGCCGCCGCGAACGCCTTCGCGATTGCGGCCCCGATGGTGCCGCCCGCGCCGGTCACCGCCACGACCTGTCCGGCAAGCGGCTTCTCCGCCGCCGCGCCGAGCTTGGCCTGCTCGAGCGACCAGTATTCCATGTCGAACAGATTCGCGTCGTCGAGCGCCTGGTAGCGCCCGGTCGCTTCCGCGTCGGTGATGGTCTCGATCGCGGCTTCGGCCAAATCAGCAGCGACCCGCGCATCTTTCTTCGAACGGCCGAGCCCGAACAGCCCGAGCCCCGGCACCAGCACCACGCGCGGCATCGGATCGAGACTTTTCTTGACCCCCCCGCAGCGCGCGTTGTTGGTTTCAAAATAGGCTTGGTACTTGGCCACGAAGTTCGCGACGGCCGCGCGCACATCCTGCCCGAAATCGTCGAGCTTGCCCGCTTGCGGCGCCGGCGCGATCAGCGGCCAGTTTTTCGTGCGGATGGTGTGGTCCGGCGTCACCACGCCGGCCTGACTGTAGCGCGCGAGCTCCGCGCCGTTGACGAAATTGAGGATCGTGTCGCCGCCGCGAAACTCAAGAATGAAGCGCTTCCACGCGCCCTCGATTGTTTCGTCCTTCAGCGCGCAGGCGCCGCGGATAATTGGAGCGACATCGGTGCTGTTCGCGATCTGCTGCGGCATCTGCGCGTTCGCGAACACGGCCTTGCGGCCGCGCTTCAACCGCTCCTCCGCAAGCGTGACCATCTCGATCATGCGCTCGTAGGCTTCGCGCGCGTCGGCGCCGAAGGTGAAGATGCCATGCCGGTGCAGGATCAGCCCTTCGACCGAGGGGTCGCGCTCGTAAACCTCCGCCGCGGCTCTCGCGAGCGCAAAGCCCGGCATGATGTAGGGCACATAACCCATGCGCGCCCCGTACACCTCCCGGCACAGCGCATCGCCTTCCGGCTGGTCGGTGAGGCTCAAGACCGCGGTCGAGTGCGTGTGATCGACGAATTTGTGCGGCAGGAAGGCGTGCAGCAGCGTCTCGACCGACGGGTTGGGCGCTGCCGGATCGATCAGGTTGGCGCGTTGCACGCGCACCATGTCTTCGTCGCTGAGCGCCTCGCGCGCGCGCAATTTCTTCAGCGCATCGAGCCGCACCGCGGGCAGGCCGGCGGGCTCGATCGAACCCATGTCCCAGCCGGAGCCCTTGACGCACAGCACGTCGACCTCGTCGCCGTTGAGATCGGTGGCGCGCAGCTTCACCGAGGTATTGCCGCCGCCGTGCAGCACGAGCTTGGGATCTTTGCCGAGCAGGCGCGTCGTGTAGACGCGCAGCGCGAGATCGCGCGCGATACCGGCGTAGCGGTCGACCACGGCCTCGGCGTCGCGATCGACCCACTCGCTCTTCATGCGATCTGCGGCTTAACCGCGCTTATTCCACCAGCCGAAGCGGCGCGGCTTGGCTTCCGCTTCGCTGCTCGGCGCGGCCGGCTCCGGGATCGTCACCGCAGGCGCGGGGTCGGGCAGGGGAGGCGGCGGTGCGGTCGGCTGAACCTCGCTCATCGGACCGGACGAGAACATCGGGGCGGGTTCGCGGATCGTGGAACGCCGCCGTGGCGGCTCCTGTGGCGCAGGTTCGGGAGCGGTATCGCGCGGCGCCTCGCGTGCGACCGGCTCGAATGGCTCGAACGGCTGCGGCGCTTGCGGCTCGGGCGCGCTCGGTGCCTCCGCGCGGCTCGGCCCGTCGAGATCGGCGACGGCATCGGCCACTTCCGGCTCGACTCCCTGGTGCTCCTGATGCTCGTCAGAACCGCCATTCGGTCCGGCAAATCCGGGTTCGCCCTCGCGTCCACGGCGATTGCGCCGTCCACCGCGACGGCCGCGACGGCGGCGGCGGGGTTCGCCGTCGCCATCTTGCCCAGGGACGCCAGCGGGGCCGCGCCCCGGCTGGCCGTCGCCCGCAGCTTCGGCGGCTTCACCGCCATTGCCTTCATGCGCGATGGCGTGCTCGGCAACGGCCTCGTGGCTGAAGCCGCCTTCGCGCGGTTCGCGCCCGCCTTCGCGCGGCTCGCGACTGCCTTCACGCGGTTCGCGACCGCCTTCGCGTGGTTCGCGACCGCCTTCACGTCCTCCGCGTCCGCGACGGCGCCGCCGTCCGCGGCGTTGCGCATCGTCTGGACGAGCCTCCGCGTCGACGGGCGCACTGTCCGGCGCATGCTCCAGCGTTTCGCCTTCGCCCTCGGCTTCCTCGGACGGCGCTTCCTCTTCGGCAAACTCGTCGGCCTCGTCCTCGTCCTCGTATTCCTCCTCGACCACGGGTGAAACGGTCGGGGCCAGCGCGGCGATCGCCTTGGCGGCTTCGATGCTGTGCACCAGCTCGCCCTTTTCGATCAGGAACGGCTGCGCGGCGCCGATCGTTGCGTCGGCGTTGACCGTGATGGTGATCTGGAACCGGCTCTCAAGATCGCGCAGATGCGCGCGCTTGTGGTTGAGACAGTAGAGCGCGACCTCGGTGCGCGTGCGCACGAGCAGATTGTGCGTCGCGCCCTTCAGCAGCATTTCCTCCAGCATGCGCAACAGATGCAGCGCGACCGACGACACCGAACGCACATGGCCGGAGCCGCCGCAATGCGGGCATTTGTCGGTCGAGCTTTCCAGCACGCTCGAGCGGATGCGCTGGCGCGACATCTCCATCAGGCCGAAATGCGAGATGCGCCCGACCTGGATACGCGCGCGGTCGTTCTTCAGGCTTTCCTTCAAGCGCCGCTCGACGAGGCGATTGTTGCGCCCTTCGTCCATGTCGATGTAGTCGATGACGATCAGCCCCGCGAGATCGCGCAGGCGAAGCTGGCGGGCCACTTCCTCGGATGCTTCGAGGTTGGTCTTGAGCGCGGTATCCTCGATGTGGTGCTCGCGTGTCGCGCGGCCCGGAGTTCACGTCGATCGCCACCAGCGCCTCGGTCTGGTTGAGCACGATGTAGCCGCCCGAGCGAAGTTGCACGGTCGAGGAGAACATGGCGTCGAGCTGGCTCTCGATGCCGTAGCGCGTGAACACCGGCTGCGGATCGACGTAGAGCTTCACGTTCTTGGCGTGGCTCGGCATCAGCATGCGCATGAAGTCTTTGGCTTCGCGATGCCCGGCCTCGCCCGCGACGAGGATCTCCTCGATGTCCTTGTTGTAGAGATCGCGGATCGAGCGCTTGATCAGCGAGCCTTCCTCGTAGACCAGCATCGGCGCGGTGGACTTGAGCGTAAAGTCGCGCACCGTCTCCCACAGCCGCAGCAGATATTCGAAATCGCGCTTCACTTCCGTTTTGGTGCGGCTCGCGCCCGCGGTGCGCAGGATGACGCCCATGCCCTCCGGCACTTCGAGGTCCTGCGCGATCTCCTTGAGCTTCTTGCGGTCGACCGAATTGGTGATCTTGCGCGAGATGCCGCCGCCGCGCGCGGTGTTCGGCATCAGCACCGAATAGCGGCCGGCGAGCGACAGGTAGGTCGTGAGCGCCGCGCCTTTGGTGCCGCGCTCTTCCTTGACCACCTGCACCAGCATGATCTGGCGCCGCTTGATGACTTCTTGGATTTTGTAGTTGCGGCGGTAGCGCGGCGGCGCGCGCTCCTGCGCCTCTTCCATCGCGTCGGCGCCGCCGACGGACTCGACCGCTTCCTCTTCGCCGTTCTCGGCCTTTTCCTCGATCTCGGTGATGTTGCCGTTTCCGGCACTGTCTTCGCCGTGATTGCCGTTTTCCGGAGCGAGGTCGGGACTCTCGGTGGTGGGCGAAGCTTCGTGCGCCGTTACGGGTTCGACGGTTTCGCCCGCCGCGCTGGCGACCGGCGCCTCTTCGTGATGTTCGGTTGCGTCCGGCTGTGAAGGTTCGGCCGGTTGTTCCGGCTGCGCTTGCGCTTCGCGCGCCTGCCCGAGATCGTCGGCGACATCGTTCGCGTGTGTGTCGTGCTGCGTGTCGGTCGGGGCGGTTGCCTCGTGGCTCGCTTCCGCCCCGTGATCCTCGGCCTCGCGCGCATTTCCGTTCTCGTGGCCTTCCTCGTGGCCTTGGGCTTCGCGCGGATTGCCATTTTCATGGCCCGCGTCGCTCGCCTCGTGAGCGTCTTCGGACGTTTCCAGCGGCTGCGTGCGCACCGGATCGCGCCGGCTGTGCTCGCGGCGCGGACGGCGCCCGCGGCCTCCGCCGCTCGCGCGGCGGTCGACTTCTTCCTCGGCCTCGCGATGCGCGCGTTCTTCGTCGGCGATCAGCGCCTGCCGGTCGGCGACCGGGATCTGATAGTAATCCGGATGGATTTCCGAGAACGCCAGGAAGCCGTGGCGGTTGCCGCCGTAATCGACGAAGGCGGCCTGGAGCGAAGGCTCTACCCGCGTGACCTTGGCGAGATAGATGTTGCCGCGCAGCTGGCGGCGGTTCGCCGATTCAAAGTCGAATTCCTCGACCCGGTTGCCGCGCAGCACGACCACCCGGGTCTCCTCCGGATGGGTGGTATCGATAAGCATCTTGTTGGGCATTGAACTGTCTCATGACGGCGGGCTCGCGCGCGTCCGCGCCGTGCAGGATGCACGGGCGGGCCGGCGGCGCGCCGAATTGGGGGTTGAATGAATGGTGTTGGATCGTGCGGGCAGGGGTCCGCAACGCCGAAGCGTTGACTGCAACCCTGATTTGCTTGCCCGGGCGACGCGGACAATCCGCGTCTTGCGCCTTGAGCATGATCCTCGACCTGGACTGGGACGGCTGCGCTTGCGCACCGCCGCGGTTTCTTTGCGTGGGTTGTCCGGCGGATACTCCACCGATCTCCGGATGTCCTTAAAGGGCGTCGGCCGTCTCGCTAAAGCGCCGTGGCGTCAAGCGGAATGGCCTCAAGCGGGCCGCTTTTTGGCCGTTCCCCGGGGGGAATTGGCCTTTGGGCGGTCGCCGGATGCCCGAACGCGGCAAATCCAGATTCGCAACCGTCAGCAGCACTTACATACGGCGAGGGGAGGGGAATGGCAAGCTCGCTTCCAAAGAATCCGCAATCGCAGCGGGAAGGCTCGCAGAGGCGAGCGGCACGTTTGCGACCGCTATCGGCAGTCTATCAATAGCGTCCGGCGCCAGTTCATCCGCCTTTGGCGCGGACGCGCTCGCGTCTGGCGACGGCTCGGTGGCTGTCGGCGCTGGAGCCAAGTCAACCGGGACCAACAGCATCGCGATCGGCGCCGGGGCGAGCGCGACCGGTTCGATTGCGATCGGCGCTGCGGCTTCGGCGGGGAATGGCGGCGCGGCCTTTGGCGACAATACGGTCGCAACGGGCACGAACGCGGGCGCATTCGGGCCCGGCGCAAGTGCCACGTTCGCCAATTCGACCGCCATCGGCGCGGGCGCAACGACGACCAAGGCCAATCAGGTCGTCGTCGGAACGGCCACGAACACTTACACAATGCCGGGCATCAACTCAGCCGCGAGCCTGGCATCGCAGGTCGGGCCGACCAAGGTCGTGACCACTGACGCGAACGGCAATCTCGGGACGGCCAATTTCAACCCGCAGGACGTTACGGGGCTGCAGACCAATGTGGCCGTGCTGCAGGGCAACGTTGCGGCACTGCAGTCGCAGATGCGGCAGGCCTTTGAGGGCACCGCGATGGCGATTGCGATGGGCGGCAGCGCGCTGCCGGGCGACAAGAAATTCGCGATCTCGACCAACTGGGGCACCTTCCGCGGGGAGAACGCCGCAGCCGTGCTCGCCCAGGCGCGTGTAACCGACAACATCGTGCTCAATGCCGGCGTCGCGATGGGCTTTGCCCACAGTGGCATCGGCGGGCGTGCCGGTGTTACCTTCGCGTGGTGAGACGCGGCGTTTGACCAGACTGGGTTTTGCGGCAGTGGCGATGGCGGTGGCCATCGCCGTTTCCGCCATGCCGGTGGGTGCGCAGGCTGAGCAAAAGGCCGAACAGGCGCCGAAGCCCGCCAACATTGATCGTAACGGCGTCATCATTCTGGTTCGCAGTACCATCCTTGCGCTCGATCAGGCCAACAAGACAGGGAACTACACGGTCTTGCGCGATATCAGCGCGCCCGGATTTCAAGCAGCCAACAACGCGGCCCGGCTCGGCGACATCTTTGCCAAACAGCGCGCCGACAAGCTCGATCTTTCGGGCGTGGCGGCGATCGATCCGCAGCTTTCGGTCCTGCCGCAAATCGAGTCGAGCGGCCTGATGCGAATGGCCGGATTTTTTCCCTCCGTGCCGCAGCAGGTGAACTTCGAATTGCTGTTCGCTCCAGTTGAGGGGCAATGGCGTCTGTTCGGCCTTTCGGTGAACGTCGGGCAGGCCGCGCCCGTGGCTCCGACCCCGCCGCCGGCCCCGCCGCCCGCCGCCGCCAAGCAGCCGCCCGCCAAAGGCGAAGTGAAGGGTCCGAAGCAGCCCCTGCCTGCACCGCCGAAATAGCGCACCCGGCTACGGCTTCATCTGCCCGCCGGGCTTTCGGGCAAGCTGGCCGCGCCGAAGATTTCCGACGTGCGTCTCCGATGCGTTGGTTGGCGGAGGGCGGCGGCGCCCACCCGGCCTGCTTGTGGCGCGCTGTTCACACCACGTTCACTTGCAGGCGCGCCTCATCGGGGCTCGGTCGCGTGCGCGGCGCCTTCGGGAGGAACCCAATGTTTCGCAAGTTCGCCGTGCTGCTGGCCGGTGCCGTCATTTTTGCCGCAGCCGCAACCAGTGCTGAAACGACCACCGTTAAAAGCAGCAAGTCGAACTCCAGCGATCGGATGGGAGGCGGGGGCGGCAAGGGCACTGCCCGAGCCACCACGGTCAAGAGCAGCAAGTCCAATAGCAGTGACCGCATGGGTGGGGGTGGCGGCAAGGGTGCTGCCAGCCGGAGCACCACAGTCAAGAGCAGCAAGTCGAACACCAGCGACCGCATGGGCGGAGGTGGTGGCGGCGGCAGCGGCAGCATCGGCATTGGTGGTGTCGGCGGGATGGGGATCGGCGTTCCCGCGCGGTAGTTGCCGTAACCCGCCCGAACACGGGCACCTCGCTACGTCAATTCACCGCTCGGCCCCGAGGATAGGCGCTTCTACGAGCTGACCCCTGCGCGGAATTTACACCCAATACTGGGAATATGTTTCACGTGAAACGGCGCCGGGCCTGTCGCTCGGTCGTAATCGACCCGTTTTGTCACCTTAATATCGGGTTAACCACAGCGGCCGTAAGCCTTGGGTCCGGGTGAAGGTGGCAGATGGTGCGGGCGGCATTGCTTGTCGGAGCGCTGGTCGCGGCCTTTCCGGCCGGCGCGCAGGAACGCGCCCCGCGCGTCGAGCGCGCGGCGGTCGTGCGCCCGGCGGCGCCGGTTCCGCCCGATCTGTTTCCGATCGCGAGCGAAGCGCGGCTTGGCGGCGACGCGAACCGCACGCGGCTGGTGGTCGACCTGAGCCGCCCGATCGAGATTGCGGCGTTCACGCTGGCCGATCCTTATCGCGTGGTCGTCGACCTGCCGCAGGTGACGTTCCAGCTTGCCGCGCGCACCGGCGAAAACGGGCGCGGGCTGATCAAGGCATTCCGCTACGGCCTGGTGATGCAGGGCGGCTCGCGCATCGTGATCGACGCGGCCGGCCCGGTGCGTGTCGACAAGGCGTTCGTGCTCGAAGCGGTCGATGGCCAGCCCGCGCGGCTGGTGCTCGATCTTGTCTCGATCGACCGCGCGAGTTTCATGCGCAATCTCGCGCTCGAGGCAAAGCCGCGCCGCGCGCCGGAGACGAAGCCCGCCGAAACCGCGAAACGCAACAATGACGGGCGCCCGCTGATCGTAATCGATCCGGGCCACGGCGGTCCCGATACCGGCACGGTCGCGGCCAGCGGCGAGATGGAAAAGACCATCGTGCTCGAATTCGCCCAGGCGCTGTCCGAAAAGCTTGAGAAAAGCGGCAAATACCGCGTGACGATGACGCGCACCGATGACCGCTTCGTGCCGCTCGGCGAGCGTGTGCGCATGGCGCGCAAGGAAGGCGCGGCGCTGTTCGTGTCGATCCATGCCGATGCGCTTGCGGCGCGCGGCGAGACGGACGTGCGTGGCGCGACCGTCTACACGGTGTCGGATACGGCCTCGGACGCCGAAGCCGCACGGCTTGCCGACAACGAGAACAAGGCCGACGCGATCGCGGGCGTGGATCTGTCCTCCGAGCCCGAGGAGGTCGCCGATATCCTGATCGATCTGACGCAGCGCGAGACCAAGAATTTCTCCGCCCATTTCGCCCGCACAGTGGTCGGCGAACTCAAGAGCGCCGCCAAGCTGCACAAGCATCCGCTGAAATCCGCGGGGTTCAAGGTGCTCAAAGCCCCCGACGTGCCTTCGGTGCTGATCGAACTCGGCTATGTGTCGAACAAGCACGACCTGAAGCTGATGACCACCGAAGCCTGGCGCACACGCACCAGCAGCGCGGTCGCGCAGGCGGTGAACACGTTTTTCGCGACCCGGCTCGCGGGTTCCGGGTCCGGTCATGGGTCGAACTGAGGGCGATGTGGCGGGCAAGCCGCAGTGGCCGTCGAACGGAGCACGCAAGCCTCAGTTTGACCATAAAACCGGGCGAGTTAGCTTGCTGACCGCCGGGGTCGCGGCGCATATCGCTAACGCGCTGCCGGGTGGCGTATCATCCGGGCGGAACGGGAGATTCGACGCGGGCCACGCGGCTGCGGCGAAAGGGCGGTGATGAAGCTTTTGCTGCGGTTCTTCGGCTGGATGTTCGCGGTCGGCACCGTGCTGTTCCTCGTCGGCATCGCCGGGGCGGCGGGGCTGTTCTGGCATTTCTCCAAGGACTTGCCGGACTATTCTCAACTGCAGGACTACGAGCCCCCGGTGATGACGCGCGTCCACGCGTCCGACGGCGCGCTGGTCGCCGAATACGCGCGCGAGCGCCGGCTCTATCTGCCGATCCAGGCGATCCCCAAGCTGGTGCTCAACGCCTTCATCGCGGCGGAGGACAAGAGTTTCTATGACCACGGCGGGCTCGACTTCCAGGGCATCGCGCGCGCCGGACTGCTGCTTGTGCAGAACTACGGCAGCGGTCGCCGCCCGCAGGGCGCCTCGACCATCACCCAGCAGGTCGCCAAGAACTTCCTGCTCACCAACGAGGCGAGCTTCGAGCGCAAGATCAAGGAGGCGCTGCTCGCGCTGAAAATCGAGCGCACCTATTCGAAGGACAAGATACTCGAGTTGTATCTGAACGAAATCTATCTCGGCCTCGGCGCCTACGGGGTCGCGGCGGCCTCGCTGCTCTATTTCGACAAGTCGGTGCACGAGCTCACCGCGGCCGAAGCCGCATACCTGGCGGCGCTGCCGAAGGCGCCGAACAACTATCATCCCTTCCGCCAGCGCGAGCGCGCGATCGAGCGCCGTAACTACGTGCTCGATCGCATGGTCGAGGATCGCTACCTCAAGCCGGTGGATGCCGAGAAATCGAAGAAGGATCCGCTCGCCATCACCACACGGACGACCGGCGGGCATATTTTCGCGGCGGAGTATTTCGCCGAGGAAGTGCGCCGCGACCTGAACGACCGCTTCGGCGAAAAGAAGCTGTACGAGGGCGGCCTTTCGGTGCGCACCACGCTCGATCCCAAGCTGCAGTCGATCGCGCGCAAAGTTCTGACCGACGGTATGGTGAAGTTTGACGAAGCTCAGGGCTATCGCGGCGCCATCCAGAAGCTTGACCTGTCCGGCGACTGGGGCGTGAAGCTCAGCGAAGTGAAGGCATTCTCAGATGTGCCGTGGCGCATCGCGGTCGTGCTCGAGACCAGCGATCAGGCCGCCCGTATCGGTCTCCAGCCGGGCCGCGAGCCGGGCGGCGGTGTGGCGAAGGATCGCCTGATCGGCAGCATTCCGATCGAAGGCGTGAAGTGGGCGAAAGCCGCGGCCGGTCCGGACCGCAAGACGCCGTCCAGGGTGAGCCAGGTGCTGGGCGCCGGCGACGTGATCTACGTCGAGCCGACCGACAAGGACAGCGGCAAATATCGGCTGCGGCAAGTCCCTGAAATCTCCGGCGCCATCGTGGCGATGGACCCGTGGACGGGCCGCGTTCTCTCAATGGTGGGCGGCTTCTCGTTCGACCAGAGCCAGTTCAACCGCGCCACGCAGGCGCTGCGCCAGCCGGGGTCTGCGTTCAAGCCATTCGTCTATGCGGCGGCGCTCGACAATGGCTACACGCCTTCGACCGTCGTGATGGACGCGCCGATCGAGGTGGATCAGGGTCCGGGCGCGGGCGTGTGGAAGCCGGAAAACTATTCGCACAAGTTCTATGGGCCGCAGACTTTGCGCTTCGGCATCGAGCATTCGCGCAACGTGATGACCGTGCGGCTCGCGCAGGATGTCGGAATGCCGCTGATTGCCGAATACGCCAAGCGCTTCGGCGTCTACGACGACATGCCGACCTATCTGTCGTTTGCGCTCGGCGCGGGCGAAACCACCGTGATGCGCATGGTGGCCGCCTATTCGATGTTCGCGAACGGTGGCAAGCGCATCAAGCCGACCCTGATCGACCGCATCCAGGACCGATATGGCCACACGGTCTTCCGCCACGATCAACGCGAATGCCGCGGGTGCCAGGCCGAGAAGTGGCAAAACCAGGCCGAGCCCTCGATGGTCGATCGGCGCGAGCAGGTGCTCGATCCGATGACCGCCTACCAGATCACCTCGATGATGGAAGGCGTCGTACAGCGCGGCACCGCGACCGTGGTGCGCGAGGTCGGAAAGCCGGTCGCGGGCAAGACCGGCACGACCAACGACGAGAAGGATGTGTGGTTCGTCGGCTTCTCGCCCGACATGGCGGTCGGCGTCTACCTCGGCTATGACAAACCGCGCCAGATCGGCACCCGGGCGACGGGCGGCGGGATCGCGGCGCCGATCGTGAAGGAATTCCTGAAGGTGGCACTGGCCGACAAGCCTGCGGTGCCGTTCCGCGTGCCGCCCGGCCTCAAGCTGATCCGCATCGACCCGAAGTCCGGCACGCGCATTGCGGCGGGCTCGTCCGGCGGTCTGCTCGAGGCTTTCAAGCCGGGGACGGCCCCGCCGGACAGTTACTCGGTCATTGGTTACGAGGGCGCGGAGGTACGCGGACCATCTCCAGAAGCCGACAGCGCGCTCCGGCGCGGTGGGCTGTGGTGATTTCGTAGGGATGGGCCGGGCATGTCCCGGCCGTTCACGTTCTGGAGCTTCCTGCGCTGAGGGGAAGCCAGTCAGCACCGGAAAGTTCCTTCCGCGTGACCCTCGACCACCTGCTCTTTGTCGTGATGTCGCTCATCTGGGGCGTGACGTGGCTCGCCACCAAGGTTGCGCTCGCGAGCGTTCCGCCGATCTTCTTCGGTGCGGCGCGCTACCTGCTGGTCTCCGCCGTGTTGCTGGTCGCGGTGCGCGGCGTGCTTGGCGTCCTGAGCGGTCCCCTTGCGGGCCGCGTCATCCTCAGCGGCGTGCTGGTCAACGTCGGCACCTATGCGCTGCTCTATTGGGGCATGCAGTTCGTTGCCTCCGGCGTCGCCGGCGTCGTGAACCTGTCGATGAATCCGGTCTTCCTGTTTGGATTCGCCATCCTACTGGGCCAGGAGCGCGCGAGCTGGCGTCACCTCGCGGCGCTCGCTCTCGGCATCGCCGGCCTGGTGATCCTGTTCTCCGGCAAGGCGAGCTTCACGGGAAGCGAAATCGAGCTGTGGGCCGCCGCCGCGATTGTCGGAGCCTCGGTGTCCTATTCGCTCGGCTCCGTGCTCTCGCGTCCTCTCCTTGAGAAGTTCACGCCGATCCAGTTGACCGCCGCGCAGGGCGTCGTCGCGGCGATCGGAATGAGCATCCTGTCGCTTGCACTGGAGCCGGTCTCGGGCGCGACCTTCGCGGCAGCGATGCAGCCGCTGCCGCTCGCCGGGCTGCTGTTCATGGTGTTCTTCGGCACCTTCATCGCCTACACGATCTTTCTGCGTCTCGTGCGGGAATGGGGCGCGCCGCGCGCCGGGCTCTATTCGTTCGTGTCGCCGGTCGTCGCGCTGATCCTCGGCGCGGTCGTGCTCTCCGAGCCGCTCACCTGGCGGGAAATCACCGGCGCGGCGATCATGCTGGCGGCGGCCGCAATCGCAATCGCGCGCCGCCCGCCGGATGTGCCCGCGGCTTAGCCGCGACAGCCACCGCGTATGGTTGGAGGCCAGCCGCGCGCGGATCTTATCTGCAGGAGCTGCCGAAGCTTGCCTTTGTCAAAGCGAGCGCAGCGATACTGCCGACGCCGGGTACGATCGCGGCGATCAAGGGACTTGCAACCGCACTCATGATCGCCTGGTCGGTCGGGAAAAAACACACCCCGTCGCGAAGCACCAGAAAGCTGCCGCCGAGCTGTCCCGTCGACGCCGACCAACGTATCCGGCCGCCGTTCACCTCAATTCGGTCAACAAGACAAATACTCGCGCTGCTGACGTTCACCGAGGCCCCGGGCGCGACATTGCCGCGCCAATTCACGTCGTGACAGAACGCCGATACGGTATGCATCCATACTTGCCGGATCGGTTGTTGGGTGGCGTTGATGAACTTGTATGTATAGGCGCTCGCCGGTGAGGCCGACGCCAATGCGGCAGCAACGCAAACGACGGCAAACAAGATCCTGCGTGCACTCATGATGCCCCCCGACAAGATGACCGACATTTCCAACGGTTGAATCTTTCTCAGAATGCTTCCATAGCACAGCAAAATATCTTTTGCGTGATGCAATCTTGGTTGCACAGCGTGACACGAACAACCGCGCGGGAGGGGTCCTACACTTTTTCCCAAGTGAGCGTCCGCACACTCATCTTGCCGTCGAGCGGATCGACCGAAGGCGGCGGCGAGAGCGTAAGGTGATTGCCCTCGAACGTGACCTTGCGTCGCTGGACCGTGCCGGTGAATTTCTCGGTCCACGAGAGGTCGCAGTGGTGCAGGACCTCGTCGCCGACGCATTCGTACCTCGAGCCATAGGCGATCATGCTGCGGATCAGTCCCTCGGCTTCGGCGGCCGTCGCGACGTTGCCGGCCGGCGGCTTGCGGCCCGCCCGCGTGATCAGCGCGAGCATCCGCCCGTCCGGCAGGTAGTGCAGGAAGCCGGTCGGGTTTTCACCGAGGAATGGCGTTTTTTCGCCGGAAGAAATCTCCTCGCGCATCGCGGAGACGAGTTTCCAGCTTCCAATCAGCCGTTCGCGCAGCTTGTCGTTCGCCTGAGCGGACATTAGGTTCTCCCTGCGAGTCCGACCCCGAGTATAGCCATGCGCGCCGAAATCCAAGCTATCGTCGATGACATCAAGCAGTCCGTTGGGCTGCTGAGGAGGCATCTTTGACTTCGACAAGGCGCGCGCGCGGCTTGCCGAACTCAATGCCCTGTCCGAGGCTCCGGATTTCTGGAACGATAATCAGCGCGCCCAGCGCCTGATGCAGGAGCGCGGCGCGCTCGAAGACCAGCTCACTTCCATCGGCCGGATCGAGCGCGAGCTCGACGACAATATCGGCATGATCGAGCTCGGCGAGGCCGAGAAGGACAAGGCGGTCATCGCGGAGGCCGAGGACGCCTTGCGCCGGCTCAAGGCCGATGTCGCGCGCCGCGAGACGGAGGCGCTGCTCTCCGGCGAGGCCGACCCGAACGACGCCTATCTGGAAGTGCACGCGGGCGCCGGCGGCACCGAGAGCCAGGACTGGGCCAACATGCTGTTGCGCATGTACACGCGCTGGGCCGAGCAGCACGGATTCAAGGTCGAGTTTCTTGAAGAGACGCAAGGTGAAGAAGCCGGCATCAAGTCGGCGACAATCCAGGTGAAGGGCCGCAACGCCTACGGCTGGCTCAAGACCGAGATGGGCGTGCACCGGTTGGTGCGAATCTCGCCGTACAATTCCAATGCGCGCCGCCACACCTCGTTCGCCAGCATCGAAACCTATCCAGTGATCGACGACAGCATCAAGGTCGATATCAAGGAAGCAGACGTCAAGACCGACACGATGCGGGCAAGCGGGGCAGGGGGCCAGCACGTCAACAAGACCGAGTCCGCAATCCGCCTCACGCATCTCCCCACCGGCGTCGTCGTCTTCTGCCAGAACGACCGCTCGCAGCATCGTAATCGCGCGCAGGCCTGGGACATGCTGCGCGCGCGGCTCTACGAGAGGGAGCTAAAGAGGCGCGAGGAGCAGGCTGCGGCCGAGAATGCCCTCAAGACCGACATCGGCTGGGGCCACCAGATCCGCTCGTATGTGCTCCAGCCGTATCAGATGGTGAAGGATCTGCGCACCGGCGTGCAGACCTCGGATACCGGCGGCGTGCTCGACGGCGATCTCGACCAGTTCATGGAAGCCACGCTTGCGCAACGCGCGTTCGGCGGGGCACCGGAGGCGGTGGCGGATGTGGAGTAGCTCTACAGCCCGCCGCCCAACCTGACGCCCGCGCGCAGGAATTTCTGCGGATCGACCGGATCGCCATCGACGCGGGTTTCGTAGTGCAGGTGCGGCCCGGTCGAGCGGCCGGTCGAGCCGACTTTGCCGACAATCTGGCCGATGCGCACCGCCTGTCCGACCTCCACATCGATCGCCGAGAGATGCGCGTAGCGCGTCGCGAAACCGTTACCGTGATCGACTTCGACCATCTTGCCATAGCCGCCGTTCGTGCCAGCCATCGTTACCGTCCCGGCCGCGGTCGCGCGCGCGGGCTCTCCGGTATCGGCGCGGAAGTCGAGGCCCGTGTGCATCGCGGGCGCGCGGATGAATGGATCGGCGCGCATGCCGAAGCCCGACGTCGAGTCCAGTTCGCCCATCATCGGCTTGCGGATCGGCACCACGCTGAGCGTGCGCGTCAACCGCTCGACCTGCCCGCGCACCAGCTTGATGCGATAGAGCTGGCGGTCGAATCCCGAGATGGCACCAGCGCTCGCCGGAACGAACGGGCCGCCGCTTGCGCGCGCGGGCAGCGGTGGCGCGATCTTGCCAAGGTCGAGGCCGAGGTCGGCGAGGACGTTGCGCATCCGGCGCGCCTTGGCGTCGTAGCTTTCTTCCAGCGTGTTGAGCGTCTTGACCTGATGGGCCTCGTAGCGGTCGAGCGACACCTGCAGGCGCGCGAGCGCGCCTTCGATTCCGTGAGTTTGCACCGAGGCGAGACGCACACTGGCATTGAGCGGCGTGCGTGACTCCAGGCGCGCCTCGCGCTCGGGTGGCGGAACGAGGATCACCGTGTCGTTGATGGGCGAGGGCTTCGGCGCCGACTGCGGAGCGAGCATCGCGGGCGCGGCGGCGCGCGGCGCGGTCTTGATCGAGCCGGTGGACCCGGTGTCGGGCAGGCTCGAGAGGGCCTGCGATCGGGATTCCAGCGTCGCCTGACGGCGCGCGATCGTTTCCAGCTTGCTCTCGACTTGCTCCTGATCGAGCAGTTGCCGGCTGGCGAGGCGATCGACCTGGCCGCGCAGATCGGCAATCCGATCCTCGTAGGCGTATTGCATCTGCGCCTGGCGCGCGAGCAGCCGCGTCAGCACGTCATCGCGGAATGCGAAATAGGTCGCCGTCACCGCGGACCATCCCGCCATCACGACCAGCGTGCCGACAATGATCCAGAACGCCACCGGCCGCACGCGCACCTGGCGGCCGCCGTGACCCAGGGTCCAGTCGCTTTTGACTTGAGGCGGGGGTGCGGCCTGAATTGGGCGGGCGCGGCCGCGCCCAAACTCGGCATGACCGTGATCGGCGAGACTGCGAGCAGCGGACCTGTGAGACATCGACACTCCCGCCCGGCCCGCGGGGATTGGACCGGAACACAAGTGCCGATTTGACCGTCACATGGTTAATTTTCCGCGAAGCCGTACAATTGCGCATGATCTGTTAAGGACTTGGCAACCATATTCGCCGCCGGCGAATCCCAGTGAGGCGACCTGAATGCCCGCCTTGATCGCGCGCTCACAGCGCCTTGGCCGCCTCAAGGACTGCCTCGGCGTGGCCGGGGACTTTGACGTTTTCCCAGACCTGCGCGACGCGTCCGTCACGCCCGATCAGGAACGTGGTCCGCCGCACGCCCATGAACTTGCGGCCATACATCGACTTCTCGCCCCAAACCCCATAGGCGGTCAGCATTATCTTCTCCTCGTCGGAAGCAAGCGCGATCGTCAGCCCGTGCTTGTCGCGGAATTTGTCCTGAGCCTTGACCGGATCGGCCGAAACGCCGACGATTTCGGCATCCGCCTTGGCGAAGGCGCGCTTGAGCCCGCTGAATGCAATGGATTCCGTGGTGCAGCCGGGCGTGTCGGCCTTGGGATAGAAATAGAGCACGAGGTTGCGGCCCGTGAAGTCGGACAACGAGAGCGTGCCGCCGCCATCGCGCGGCAGCGTGAAATCGGGGGCTTTCGAACCGATGACCGGGACCGCCATGTGCCTTCCTTTCGACGCTTTCACAGGGTCAATGTGACGAGGGACGAGGCGCCGGTAAAGGGCTGGCGACACAGGGGCAATTTGTGCGAGTCCGTGACCTTCGGTCCGGCCGTCGCCGCCTCTGACTTCGAGGTGAGGGGCCTCGAACGCGAGGGGATATCCGGTTGCGCATGACGGGGATCAATTCGGCTGTCGCCGCATTGCGCGAGGTCTGGTCGACCTTGCACCTGCATGGCCGTGAGCTTGCCGAACGCGCCACCGATCGCGTGCGTCCCGACGCCGAGTACTACCGCCCGCACTTCGCCGCGCACCGTTCGCCATGGCCGCGCCGCTGCCTGATCGGCTCCGGTGCGATTGCGCTCGCCGCGATCGTTAGCTGCGGTGTCATCTGGTGGCAGCTCGCTTCCGGCTCAATCGCAATCGACTTCGCCACGCCCTGGTTGACGTCGGCGATCGAGGAACGGTTCGGCGGTCAGCACCGCATCGAAGTCGGCGGTACGGTTCTCGAGCGCGACGAAATCGGCCGCTCGGCGCTGCGCTTGCGCGACATCGTGGTGCGCGATGCGCAGGGCACGGTGGTTGCCAGCGCGCCGAAAGCCGAGGTGGGAATTTCCGGCTTCAGCCTGCTCACCGGCCGCGTGCAGACCGAGCGTCTCAGCCTGATCGGCGCCGAAATGGCGGTGCGCATCGAGGCAGGCGGGCAGATCAATCTCCTGGCGGGCGCGGGAAAGCCCGCGCTGGCGGTCCCGCCATCGATCACAAGTTCCATCGCGTCCGCCGCGGTAGCGGCGCCAAATGGCGGCCTCCCGCCGGTCGAGGTCACCGCGAACCCGCTGTCCGCGATCCTCGCCTGGATCGATCGTCTCGACTCGCTTGGCCTCGATGGCGGAGCGCTGTCGGAGCTCGGACTGAAGGATTGCACGCTCGTGGTCGAGGATCAGCGCAACGGAAAGCGCTGGAGCTTCGGGCACATCAATCTCAGCCTGACGCGGCCGATGGAGGGCGGTGTTGCCTTCGCGGTGAATTCCACCGGCGCGGACGGACTGTGGTCGCTGACCGCGACCATCACTCCCAAGCCCGACGGACGGCGGACCATCGAGACAGTCATCCGCGATGTTTCACCGAAGGATCTGATGCTGGCGCTGCGTGCCGGCGACGGTCAGTTCTCCGCCGACGTGCCGCTCTCGGCCGTGCTGCGTGCGGAGATCGAACGCGACGGCAAATTGCAGTCCCTCGAAGGACGCATCCTCGCAGGCGCCGGGGAGTTCGGATCGCGCGACGATGCGGAAAGCCGCATCCGCATCGATGAAGCGCAGCTGAATTTGCGCTGGAACGCCGCGACGCGGCAATTGCAGATGCCGATCGATGCGCAGTCCGGGCCGAGCCGGGTGAATTTCATGGCGCAGCTCGATGTGCCGGAAGCGGCCGGAGCGCCCTGGACACTGAGCATTCCGCGCGGCCTGATCGTGCTTGCCTCCGCGGATCGCACGCGCGATCCGCCGCTGATCATCGATCGCGTTGCGGTGCGCGCGCACATCGATCCGGTCAAGCGATTGTTCGAGATCGATCAGGCCGACCTCGGCGGGATGGCCGGAGGCTTCGCTGTATCCGGCGCGATCGATTTCTCCACACCGGACCCGCGTCTCGCGCTCGGTGTTGCGGGAACGCGCATGACCGTGTCGGCATTCAAGCGGCTGTGGCCCGCGATGGTGACCCCGCGGCTGCGCTCCTGGGTCGTGGATCGCATCAGCGGCGGCACGGTCGAGCGCATCGTGATTGCCGCCAATGCGCCGCTCTCGACGCTGGAGCCGGGGGGGCCGCCGCTCCCCGATGACGGGCTGTCGATCGACCTCGTCACCAGCGGCAGCACGCTGCGCGTCGTCGACAATATTCCCGCGCTACGCGATGCCGATCTGACGACGCGCGTTCAGGGGCGCACCGCGACGGTGCGCGTCGGCAAAGCGACCGTCGATCTGCCCTCGGGCCGCAAACTGACTTTGACGAACGGCGTATTCGAGGTGCCGGATACACATCCCAAGCCCTCGCCCGCGCGCACCCGCTTCCGCGCCGAGGGCTCGGCCGATGCGGCCGCCGAGCTGCTTGCGATGGAGCGGCTGCGCGATGCCTCCAACGTCGCGCTCGATCCGGCGACCACCAAGGGGAACTTCGTCGCCCAGGTCACGCTCGACTACACGCTTACCGGCACGCTGACCCGCGACAACCTGAATTACGCAATCGATGCCGACATCACCAATTTTGCGGC
This sequence comes from uncultured Alphaproteobacteria bacterium, assembly GCA_963800695.1. GTDB lineage: Bacteria > Pseudomonadota > Alphaproteobacteria > Rhizobiales > Xanthobacteraceae > PALSA-894. The sequence continues at coordinate 66,555 of CAWDCA010000026.1, forward strand.
GGAGAAATGGGTGCGTGGGCAGAGGGTCGAAGCCGCCGCGCTCAAGCTGACCGCCAATTCGCAGGGGTTCTACACCAAGGGTGACGTCAAGATCGGCGGGTTGCCGGCTACGGTGGAGTACCGCAAGTCCGCCAGCGAGGCGGATGCGGAGGTTCGCATTCAGGCAACGCTCGACGATGCCGGGCGCACCCGTCTCGGGTTCGGCATGGGTGAGGCACTCTCGGGTCCGGTTCCGCTAAAGGTGCAGGGCCGCGTCGCGGCGAATGAGCGCGAGAGCCGCTACCAGGTCGAAGCCGACCTGAAGGACAGCAAGATCACCGAACTGCTTCCCGGCTGGTGGAAAACCGCCGGGAAAGCAACGCGTGTGACATTCACGGTGGTCGACAAGCCGCAGGTGATGCGCTTCGACGACATCATCATCGATGGCCCCGGCACGCTCGTGAAAGGCATGATCGAGCTCGACGCGAACGGTGAAATCGCGCTCGCGAGCTTCCCGTCCTTCGCGCTGTCCGACGGCGACAAGGCGACATTGCGCGCCGACCGGACGTCTGACGGTACTCTCAAGGTGACGATGCGTGGCGAACTGTTCGACGGCCGCGGCTTCATCAAGTCGGCGACTGCAGGGCCATCGGGCGAGAAGAGCAAGCAGGCCGCGCGCGACTTCGATCTGGACGTCAAGGTCGCAACCCTCACCGGCTACAATGTCGAGGCGCTGCGCGGCGTCGAATTGCGAATGTCGCGCCGCAACGGGCATGTGCGCACCTTCGGTATGCTCGCCAAGCTCGGCACCAATTCGGCGTTGACCGGAGACCTGCGTGCCTATCCGGGCGGCCGGCAGGTCGTCTACTTCGAGGCGAACGACGCGGGCGCGCTGTTGCGTTTCACCGATACCTATTCGCGCGTCGTCGGCGGGCAGATGTGGATGGCGATGGACCCGCCGACCGCCGATCACCTGCCGCAGGAAGGCGTGCTCAACGTGCGCGACTTCTCGATCCGCGGGGAGTCAACGCTCGAAAGGGTTGCCGCCAACGGCAACGATCCGAGCGGGCGCATGCCGCAGGCCATCGGTTCGGGCGTGAGCTTCTCGCGCATGCGTGCCGAGTTTACGCGCTCCCCCGGCAAGATGATGATCCGCGACGGCGTGGTATGGGGGCCGGCGATGGGCGCGACGCTGGAAGGTCAGTTCGATTATGCGCGCGACGACGTGCGCCTGCGCGGCACGTTCATACCGGCCTACGCGCTGAACAATTTTCTCGCACGCGTTCCGATCGTCGGAATGATCATCGGCGGCGGGCAGAACGAAGGCGTGTTCGGCATGACCTACGAGGTCGTCGGCCCGCAGGGAAACGCGACTTTGCGTGTCGCCCCGATGTCGATGCTGGCGCCCGGTTTCCTGCGCAAGATCTTCGAATTCCGCGGCGCGGAGAGCGACCGCAACGCCGTGCCGCCGTATTCCTCGCCTACGAGATAGACTCTACACCGGCTTGATCAGCACGTGCTTCTTGCGGCCGAGCGAAAGCTTGATGACGCCCTCGGGCGTGAGGTCCTTCAACGTCAACGCGGCCTTGTCGTCGGCGACGGTCGCGTCGTTGACCCTCAGCCCGCCACCCTTGATCTGACGCCGCGCCTCGCCGTTTGAGGCAACCAGACCGGTCTTCTCGGCGAATGCACTCAGCACGCCGAGCCCCGCTTCCAGTTCGGCGCGCGGGACTTCGACGGTCGGCAGACCTTCGGCCACCGTGCCCTCCTCGAAGGTTCGCCGCGCCGTTTCGGCCGCCTGTTCAGCCGCGGCGCGGCCGTGCAGCAGCGCGGTCGCCTCGGTCGCGAGCACCTTCTTCGCCTCGTTGATCTCCGCGCCCTTCAGCGCGCGCGAGCCGCGCGATCTCATCGAGCGGCATCGTCGTGAACAGCTTGAGGAAGCGCTCGACGTCGCCGTCTTCGGTGTTGCGCCAGAACTGCCAGTAGTCGTAGACCGGCAGCATGTCGGCGTTGAGCCACACCGCGCCAGCCGCGGTCTTGCCCATCTTGGCGCCCGACGAGGTGGTGAGCAGCGGGCAGGTCAGCGCATAAAGCTGATGCGTACCCATCCGGCGTCCGAGATCGATGCCGTTGACGATGTTGCCCCACTGGTCCGAGCCACCCATCTGCAGATTGCAGCCGTAGCGGCGCGCGAGCTCGGTGAAGTCGTAGGACTGCAGGATCATGTAGTTGAATTCGATGAACGACAGCTCCTGATCGCGCTCAAGCCGCAGCTTGACCGAATCCATCGTCAGCATGCGGTTGATCGAGAAATGCCGGCCGACATCGCGCAGCATTTCGATGTAGTTGAGCTTGGTCAGCCATTCGGCGTTGTCCGCCATCACGGCGTCGCTCTTGCCGCTTCCGAAGCTGAGAAATTTCGAGAATGTGCCCTTGATCGACTCCTTGTTGGCGTCGATGTCGTCGTAGCTCAGAATCTTGCGTGTCTCGTCGCGGCCGGACGGATCGCCGACGCGCGTGGTGCCGCCGCCCATCAGGGTGATCGGCTTGTTCCCGGTCTGCTGCAGCCAGTGCAGCATCATGATTGAGATCAGGTGCCCAATGTGCAGCGAAGGCGCGGTGCAGTCGTAGCCGATGTAACAGACGACGCCCTGCTTCGCCGCCAGCTCGTCGAGGCCGGCCGCGTCGGAGACCTGATGAATAAATCCGCGCTCCGCCAGGACGCGCAGGAAATCGGACTTGTACTCACTCATCGTTAGGCTCGGTTATGGTACCGGATGGTCGCTGGCGCCGGGCCGGTGATGTAACAGGTCCGTTCGGGAAATCATAGAATCAACGGGGTGATATGCGGGCGATCGGGCTGATGAGCGGCACATCGATGGATGGCATCGATGTCGCCTTGATCGAGACCGACGGCGAGGCCGTTTCGCGCTTCGGGCCGAGCGCGCTGCATTTCTATCAGGAGGGCGAAGCCGCGCTGCTGCGGCGGGCGATGGAGGCGGCCCCGGCATTGCGCCTGCGGACCGAGCGGCCTGGCGTGATCGCCGAAGCCGAGCGGATGTCGACCGCGCTTCACGCGAGCGCGGTCGATACATTCCTGACGGTAAACGGGATCGATCGAACGTCGATCGACGTAATCGGCTACCACGGGCAGACCATTCTGCACCGGCCGAAGGAAAAGCTGACAGTGCAACTCGGCGACGCGGCCATGTTGGCACGCGAGACCGGAATTGTGGTCGTCTACGATTTCCGCGCCGCCGACGTTGCGGCCGGCGGCCACGGCGCGCCGCTCGTGCCCGTGTTCCATCGCGCACTTGCGCGCTCGCTCGACCGGCCGCATCCGATCGCTGTTCTCAATCTTGGCGGTGTTGCCAACATCACGTTCATCGATGGATCCGGCGATCCGATCGCCTGCGACACCGGACCGGCCAATGCGCTGATCGACGATTTCTTTCGTGAGCGGACTGGCGCGCCGCGCGACCAGGACGGCGCGGCCGCGGCCGCCGGCCGTGCGGACGACGCTGCGATTGCCCGATTGGTGGCGCACCCGTTCTTTGCGGAGGCGTGTCCGAAATCGCTCGATCGCAACGATTTTCGCGAGTGGGTCGGACTGCATGCGGGACTTGCGGAGAAAAGCCTGCAGGACGGCGCGGCGACACTGACCATGCTCACCGCCGCGACGGTCGCCCGCATCGTCGATATGCTGCCGCGCGCGCCGCGCAGCTGGATCGTCGCGGGCGGCGGTGCGCGCAATCCGACCATGCTGCGGATGCTCGCCGAGAAGCTTCGCCCCGCATCGGTCGAAACCGCGGATCAGGTCGGCTGGTCGGCCGATGCCCTGGAGGCGCAGGCGTTCGCGTTTCTTGCGGTGCGTTCCTTGAAGGGCCTGCCGCTCACGTTTCCGACCACGACCGGCGCGCCGACGCCGATGACCGGCGGTGTGCGGGTCAAACCGTAATCACGCCGCGCTGGTGCTTTCCGCGGGCTTGAGCCGCTTGTCCAGATAGCCCGTGACGGTCTGCATCATCGGCTCGATCTTGTTGTCGAAGAAGTGGTTCGCGCCGGTGATCACCTTCTGGTCGATGATGATGCCCTTCTGGGTCTTGAGCTTGTCGACCAGTCCGGTCACGTCCTTGGCCGGCACCACCGCGTCCTTGTCGCCATGCACGATCAGCCCGGAAGACGGGCAGGGGGCGAGGAACGAGAAGTCGTAGAGGTTGGCGGGCGGGGCGACTGAGATGAAGCCTTCAATCTCCGGCCGCCGCATCAGGAGTTGCATGCCGATCCATGCGCCGAACGAGAAGCCCGCAACCCAGCACGAGCGCGCTTCGGGATTGATCGACTGCGCCCAGTCGAGCGCCGAGGCTGCATCGGACAATTCGCCGATCCCGTGGTCGAACGAGCCCTGACTGCGTCCGACGCCGCGGAAATTGAACCGCAGCACGGAAAATCCGCGGTGCACGAACGCATAATAGAGCTGGTAGACGATCTGATGGTTCATCGACCCGCCGAACTGCGGATGCGGATGCAGTACGATCGCGATCGGCGCGTGTTTAACGCGGGCCGGGTGATAGCGGCCTTCGATCCGGCCGGCCGGACCAGTAAAGATAACTTCAGGCATTCAGACCTCGATTTTGGAATCCGCAACCGTCGGGATATGGACGGTCGGTTCCTCGACTTACGGAGCGCTTGACGCAACAGGCGGGCGCGCGTAACTATTTAGAACTGTTCTAATTTCTGGAGCAGCCTCGCCATGCGAACCTGCGGCTGGGCAGGCGTGGCGGGTTCTTTTGCACGATTTCAAACGCGAAAAGCAAGTCTTTTGCGCTAATGTGGACTGCTCGGATCGAGAATCAATGACCACGCGTGTGTACCTGGACTGGAATGCGAGTGCGCCGTTGCGTCCGGTGGCGCGCGAGGCCATGCGCGCGGCACTGGAACTGTGCGGCAATCCATCGTCGGTCCATGGCGAGGGGCGCGCGGCGCGCCGGCTGATTGAACAGGCGCGCGAGGACGTCGCCACGCTGGTCGGGGCGGACCCGCGCAATGTCATCTTTACGTCCGGCGGCACGGAGGCGAATGCGCTCGCGCTCTCGCCTGCGATCGAAATGGGCGCCGGCAAGGCGCCGCGCGATAGGTTGCTGGTCTCGACGATCGAGCATCCGTCGGTCCTGGCAGGAGGGCGGTTTGCCCAGTCCGCAGTCGAGAAGCTGCCGGTCACACCGGAGGGCATCGTCGATCTCGGTGCGCTGGAGCAACGATTGGCCGCGCTGTCAGAGGAAGGCTCGCGTCCGCTGGTGTCGATCATGGCGGCGAACAACGAGACAGGCGTCGATTCAGCCGGTCGCCGAAGCATCTGGGATCGTCCACCGTTATGGCGGGCTGCTTCATGTGGATGCCGTACAGGCGGCCGGGCGTATGCCGCTCAATATCCATGACCTCGGCGCCGATCTGCTGACGCTCAGCGCACACAAGCTTGGCGGCGCGAAGGGGGCAGGCGCCCTCATCAAGCGCGACGAAGCGCTTCACATCGCCGATCCCCTGATCCGCGGCGGCGGACAGGAGCGCGGCGCCGCGGGCCGGCACGGAGAATGCCGCCGCCATCGCGGCATTTGGTGCCGCTGCTGCCGAATGCAGGGCATCGCTGGCCGCTGAAACCAGTCAAATGGCGGTGCTGCGCGACCGGCTCGAATCCGGCCTGCGCGCGCTGACCCCCGAAGCCGTCATTTTCGGCTCGCAAGCCGAGCGGCTACCCAATACCACGCTGGTCGCCATGCCGGGCGGCAAGGCGGAAACGCTGGTGATCGGCTTCGATCTCGACGGTGTCGCGGTGTCGTCCGGCTCGGCTTGCTCGTCCGGCAAGGTGGCGCCGTCGCACGTGCTTGCCGCCATGGGGGTGCCCGCGGAACTCGCGCGCGGAGCGATCCGTGTCAGCCTCGGACCGGCCACCACCGAGACCGAAATCGACCGATTCCTGAATGTTTGGCAAAGGCTCACGAAATCCCTATCTAGGGGGATGAAACCTGGCCTCGCCGCCTGAACCGAAGGTGATCTCCAAAGCCGGGACGAACACCATAACCGACACAACAAACCCCGCGGTCCTTGAAACCGCTGTGGAGGAGTTACATGCCGGCCGTACAAGAGACCGTCGAACAGGTTCGCCGGATCGACGTCGACCAATACAAGTACGGGTTCGAGACCAACATCGGATCCGACAAGGCCCCCAAGGGCCTCTCTGAAGATACCGTCCGCTTCATTTCGGCGAAGAAGGACGAGCCCGCCTGGATGCTGGAGTGGCGGCTCGACGCCTATCGGCGCTGGCTCACCATGCGCGAGCCGCAGTGGGCGCGGGTGAACTACGGCCCGATCGACTATCAGGATGCCTATTATTATTCCGCGCCGTCGAACTTCAAGGCGCCGAAGTCGCTCGACGACATCGATCCGGAAATCCTCAAGACCTACGAGAAGCTTGGCATTCCGCTGCGCGAGCGCGACGCGCTGCTCGGCATCGTGCGCGAGCCAAGCGAGGATGGCGAGCCTGCCAGCGATCGGCGCGTCGCGGTCGATGCGGTGTTCGACTCGGTGTCGGTTGCGACCACGTTCAAGGAAGAGCTGAAGAAGGTCGGCGTGATCTTCATGCCGATCTCCGAAGCGCTGCGCGAACATCCGGATCTTGTGAAGAAATATCTCGGTTCGGTCGTGCCGGTGTCCGACAATTTCTTCGCGACGCTCAATGCGGCGGTGTTCTCCGACGGCTCGTTCGTCTACGTGCCGCCCGGTGTGCGTTGCCCGATGGAGCTTTCGACTTACTTCCGAATCAACGAGAAGAACACCGGCCAGTTCGAGCGCACGCTGATCATCGCCGACAAGGGCTCGTACGTGAGCTACCTCGAAGGCTGCACCGCGCCGATGCGCGACGAGAACCAGCTTCATGCGGCCGTGGTCGAGCTGATCGCGCACGACGATGCCGAGATCAAGTATTCGACCATCCAGAACTGGTATCCGGGCGACGCCAGCGGCAAGGGCGGCATCTACAATTTCGTCACCAAGCGCGGCGACTGCCGCGGCGCGAATTCCAAGATTTCCTGGACGCAGGTCGAGACCGGCTCGGCCATCACCTGGAAATATCCGAGCTGCATCCTGCGCGGCGATGGTTCACGCGGCGAGTTCTACTCGATCGCGATCTCGAACGGCCATCAGGAGGTCGACTAGGGGACCAAGATGATCCATCTCGGCAAGAACACGACCAGCCGGATCATCTCCAAGGGCATCGCGGCCGGACATTCGCAGAACACCTATCGCGGGCTCGTCTCCTCGCACCGCAAGGCAAAGAACGCGCGCAACTTCACGAATTGCGACTCGCTGCTGATCGGCAACAAATGCGGCGCGCACACCGTCCCGTACATCGAGGCGAAGAACTCCTCGACCGTGTTCGAACACGAAGCCACCACCTCGAAGATCTCCGAGGACATGCTGTTTTATTGCCGCCAGCGCGGACTGACCGCCGAGGAGGCGACTGCGCTCGTGGTCAACGGCTTCGTCAAGGACGTGCTGCAGCATCTGCCGATGGAATTCGCCGTCGAGGCGCAGAAGCTGATCGCGGTGAGCTTGAGGGGAGCGTGGGGTAATGGTCGAGCCGGACAATCTGATGTTGGACCATCTGCGCGCCATTCGCGGCGACATGTCGAAGATGGCTGACTGGATGCACACAATGAGCGTGGAAATGACTGCCATCCGGCAGCACCTTGCCGGCATTGTTACAATTCAGGAGCACGATCACGGCGATATCGCGGCGATCAAAATCCGTCTTGAGCGGATCGAGAAGCGTCTCGAACTCGCCGACTGAATTTTCGAAGGAACACTGAGTTTTTCGAAGGAACACTGAGTAATGCCTCTGCTTGAAATCAAAAACCTGCACGTCGAAATCGACGGCAAGAAAATCCTGAATGGCCTCGACCTCATGGTGAACAAAGGCGAGGTGCACGCCATCATGGGCCCGAACGGATCGGGCAAATCGACGCTCGCCTATGTGCTCGCCGGCAAGGCCGACTACGAGGTCACGCAAGGCGAAGTGTTGTTCAACGGCGAGAACGTGCTGGAGATGCAGCCGGACGAGCGCGCCGCCAAGGGCGTATTCCTGGCGTTCCAGTATCCGATCGAGATTCCCGGCGTGGCCACCATGACGTTCCTGCGCACGGCGCTCAACGCGCAGCGCAAGAAGCGCGGCGAGGCGGAGCTGACCACGCCGGACTTCATGAAAAAGGTGCGCGAGGGCGCGGCCAAGCTCTCGATCAGCCCGGACATGCTGCGCCGCGCGGTGAATGTCGGCTTCTCCGGCGGCGAGAAGAAGCGCAACGAGATTTTGCAGATGGCGCTGCTGGAGCCGCGCCTCGCGGTGCTCGATGAAACCGACTCAGGCCTCGACATCGACGCACTGAAGATCGTCGCCGACGGCGTGAACCGGTTGCGCTCGCCGGAGCGCGCCGCGATCGTCATCACGCATTATCAGCGCCTGCTCGACTACATCGTGCCGGACATCGTGCACGTGCTTTCGAAGGGCCGCATCGTGAAGACCGGCGGCAAGGAACTGGCGCTTGAACTGGAAGCGAGCGGCTACGCGCAATTCCAGGAAGCGCCGGTTGCGGCGGAATAGACATGGCTGAACTGACCCTGATGAAGAACGCCGCCGAGCAACAGCTCGCCGCAGAGTGGGCGGCGGCGAGGACGAAGTTGCCGGGCGCCGCGCCGTTGCGCGAGGCCGCGTTCCAGCGCTTTGCCGCGACGGGCCTGCCGCACCGCCGCGTCGAGGAATGGAAATACACGGATTTGCGCGCGTTGATGCGCGACGCCAAGCCGCTGGCGACCCCGCCCGATGCCGCCGCTAAGGCGCGCGCCAAGGACGCTGGCGCGCTGCTGGCGGACGTCGAATGCCGGCGCATTGTGTTCGTCGACGGCGCGTTTGCGCCCGAGCTCTCCGATCTCGCTGGGCTTGAGCCGGGACTGACCATTCAGACGATGTCGGACGCATTGGCCAAAGGCGACACATTTGTCGCCGCACGCCTCGGCAAGACCGTGCCGACCGATAACGCGGCGGTGGCGCTCAATACCGCCTTCATGGGCGATGGCGCGGTGATCCGGATCGCGGCCGGTGCCGCGATCGTGCGGCCGCTCCATCTTGTGTTCGCGGCGACCGGCGACAGGCCCGCGGCGCTGTTCACGCGCTCGCTCGTGATCGATCGAGAAGGGCGCGCGCGCGATGCTGGTCGAGAGCCACGAGGGCACTGCCGGACGAGACTATCAAGTCAACACCGCGCTGGAGCTTGTCGTCGCCGACGAGGCGCATGTCGATCACATCAAGATTACCCGCGAAGGCGCGAACGCGCTGCACCTGTCGTCGCTGATGGCGGATGTCGGCGCGCATGCGCGCTTCAACACATTCCTGTTCACCACGGGCGGCGCGGTCGTCCGCAATCAATTGTTCCTGCGCTTCGGGGGCGAGGGCACCGTCGCGAACATCCGCGGCGCCAGCCTGCTGAAGGGTCGCCAGCACGCCGATACGACGCTGGTCATCGACCACACGGCCGCCGAGTGCCAGAGCCGCGAAGTGTTCAAGACGGTGCTCGACGACGAGAGCCGCGGCATTTTCCAGGGCAAGATCATCGTGCGGCCGGGCGCGCAGAAGACCGACGCCAAGATGGCGTCGCATGCGCTGATGCTTTCGGAAGAAGCCGAGGCCGACAACAAGCCGGAGCTGGAGATCTTTGCCGACGACGTGCAATGCGGCCACGGCGCGACGGTTGGCGACCTCAATGAGGACTTGCTGTTCTATCTCAAGGCGCGCGGCATCCCGCAGAAGGAAGCCGAATCGCTGCTGATCCAGGCCTTCGTCGGCGATGCCGTCGAAGGCATCGAACATGCCGGCCTGCGCGAGGCGCTGATGGAAGCGGTCGTCGCCTGGCTGTCGACGCGAGGATGACATGCATCCGGCTGTGACCAATGGCTCCTACGACGTCGACCGCATCCGCGAGGATTTCCCGATCCTGTCGATGCAGGTCTACGGCAAGCCGCTGGTCTATCTGGACAACGCCGCTTCGGCGCAGAAGCCGCAGGCGGTGCTCGACCGCCTGAACCAGGCTTACACGTCCGAATACGCCAACGTTCATCGCGGCCTGCACTATCTCGCCAATGCGGCGACCGAGGGCTACGAGGGCGCGCGCGAAAAGGTGCGCGCATTCCTCAATGCGTCGCGCCCGGAAGAAATTGTCTTCACCCGCAACGCCACCGAGGCGATCAATCTCGTCGCCCATACGTTCGGGCGCGACCGCATTCAGCCGGGCGACGAAATCGTCATCTCGATCATGGAGCATCACTCCAACATCGTGCCGTGGCATTTCCTGCGCGAGCGCCATGGCGCGGTGATCAAGTGGGCGCCGGTGGACGAGGACGGCAATTTCCTGATCGACGAATTCGAGAAGCTGCTGACCCCGCGCACGAAGCTGGTCGCGATGACGCACATGTCGAACGCGCTCGGCACCATCGTGCCGATCAAGGAGGTGGTGCGCATCGCCCACGCGCGCGGCATTCCGGTGCTCGTGGACGGCAGCCAGGCGGCGGTGCATCTGGAAATCGACGTGCAGGATATCGGCTGCGATTTCTATTGCATCACCGGCCACAAGCTCTACGGACCGACCGGCATCGGCGCGCTCTACGGCAAATACGAGCACCTCGTGGCAATGCGGCCGTTCAACGGCGGCGGCGAGATGATCAAGGAAGTGTTCGAGGATCGCGTGATCTATGGCGATCCGCCGCACAAGTTCGAGGCCGGCACGCCGCCGATCGTGCAGGCGATCGGGCTCGGCGCCGCGATCGATTACGTCCAGTCGATCGGCAAGGCGCGCATTCGTGCGCACGAGGGCGAGGTCGTCCGTTACGCGCACCAGCGGCTGACCGAGATCAACTCGCTGCGCATCATCGGCACCGCCAAGGAGAAGGGTGCGATCGTCTCGTTCGAATTGAAGGGCGCACACCCGCACGATGTCGCGACCATCATCGACCGCGCGGGCGTCGCGGTGCGCGCCGGCACCCATTGCGTGATGCCGCTGCTCGCGCGCTACGGCGTCTCGGCGACATGCCGGGCGTCGTTCGGGCTCTACAACACCAAAAGCGAGGTCGACAGCCTTGCCCAGGCCTTGATCAAGGCGCAGGATTTTTTCGCATGACCGACGAAACCAAGATCGCCGACGCGCCGGCGCCGAATGCGCCAGATACTTCCGGTTCGAGCGCAATTCCAGCCGAGGAATTGGGTCGCCTGACGGACGAAATCGTCGGTGCGCTCAAGACCGTCTACGACCCGGAAATCCCGGCGGACATCTACGAACTCGGCCTGATCTACAAGGTCGACATCGCGGACGACCGCGCCGTCACGGTGGACATGACGCTGACCACGCCGAACTGCCCGTCGGCGCAGGAACTGCCCATCATGGTGGAGAACGCGGTGTCGAGCGTCGCGGGCGTCGGCCCGGTGACGGTGAATGTCGTGTGGGATCCGCCGTGGGAGCAGAGCCGGATGTCGGACGAGGCGCGCGCTTCGCTGAACATGTGGTGAGGTTGCGGGGCGTGCGTGAAGCTCCCAAATAGACAATAGCGGCGTTTCTGATATCCTGGATTCGCCAAAGATTAGAAGAGCTTGAAAGAACAAATGGCAACCGCAAGACCCCGACCTCAGGTGATGCGGCTCACGGATGCCGCAGCGGATCGCATCAAGGCGATCATGGCGAAGGCCGACAAGCCGTTCGCGGGCGTGCGCGTCGGCGTGAAGAACGGCGGCTGCGCCGGCATGGCCTACACGATGGAATATGCGGCAGAAGCGGCGAAGTTCGACGAGGTGGTCGAGGACAAGGGCGTCAAGCTGCTGATCGATCCCAAGGCTGTGATGTTCCTGCTCGGCACCGAGATGGATTTCAAGGTCGACAAGCTGTCCTCGACCTTCGTGTTCAACAATCCGAACCAGACCTCCGCCTGCGGCTGCGGCGAGTCGGTGCAGCTGACGCCGGCCGCCGATCCGGCGGGCGCCGAGGCGCACTGAGCGCGCGGGCGTTCGGTGGACGCCGCGGCAATCCAGGAATTATTCGCGGAATTCGGACCCGTGTCGGTGCGCCGCATGTTCGGCGGCGCCGGCATTTTCGTTGACGGCCGAATGATCGGGCTGGTCTCGCGCGACGCGATCTATCTGAAAGCCGACGCCGAAACGATCCCGGCCTTCGAACAGGAAGGGCTTGCGCCGTTCAGCTACGCGACCAAAAACGGCGAGCACAAACTCACGTCATACTGGCGGATGCCTGACCGGCTGTACGACGATCCGGAAGAACTTGCGCTCTGGGCAAGGGCTGCGCATGCGCGCCGCGCTGCGCGCGGCGGCAAAGCCAAAGAAGCAAGCGAGGAAGAAGGCAACCGCGAAGACGCCAAACCGCTCAAGCGACCTTTGAAGGCGCGACCGAGGTGACTTCCGGGTCGGTTTCGCACATGACGCGGTTTCGCCCGCAGCGCTTGGCTGCGTAGAGGCAGTTGTCGGCGCGCTCGATCAGCGACTGCGTGGTTTCGCCCTTGCGCATTTCCGCGACGCCGATCGAAACCGTAACGCGGCCGAGATGCTCGCCGGTCGAGCGCTTCATCAGTTCCTTGGTCATCACCGCGCGGCGCACGTGATCCGCAACGGTCAGCGCCGCGCGCAGCGGCGTGTTCGGCAGGATGATCGCGAATTCCTCGCCGCCGTAGCGCGCCGCGATGTCCTGGCCCTTGACGTTCTGCTTGACCGCGATGGCGACGAGACGAAGAACCTGGTCGCCCGTGAGGTGTCCGAACGTATCATTGAACGCCTTGAAGTGATCGATGTCGGTCAACAGCAGCGCCATCGGTTCGCCGCTTGAGACGCTATGAGCCATGACTTTCTCGAGCGCCTGGTCGAAATACTTGCGGTTGGCGAGCGAGGTCAGCGGATCGGTCAGGCTCTCGTTACGCACGGCCTCGAGGTTAACCTGGAGTTGGCTGATCTCCTGCTTGGAGGCTTTCAGGCTGTTCTCCAGCCGGGTGTTGTTCTCTTCCATGTCGCGCGTGGCGCGCACCAGCGTCTCGACGATCGCCCGCAACCCGTCGCGGTCCTTGGCCGAACCGAGATCCTGCGTCGCATGCGCCAGGCTCTCGGTATATTGCGAGGCAGAGCCGACCGCGACATCGATCATCGACATGACCTGCTCGATCTCGTCGACGATCTGGCCGCCGACGTTGTCGATACGATCGGTGAGGCGGGCCGGCGAGAGATAGGTCTCGTAAATCTGATCGACTTCCGCGGCGGTCAGCGTGCCGTTGCGGGTGATGGTCTCGTTGATGGTCTGGTTGAGCGACGGATTGTAGCCGGTCGCGTACGCGTACCAGACCTCGAAATTGCGCGGGTAGGCGGGCTGGCGCAGCGCCTTGAGTTGTCCGAGTGCTATTTCGGCGAACGCCAGGGTGCGCTCGTATTCATCTGACTGCCCGGCCATCTCGTTTGCCCACTCCGCTCGCGCGCGCTCGGCCCGCGATCCACCCCGACCATCCGTATTTCACCCTATGAGACGAGGACTAAACGAGGGGTAAACGCGATTATTGGGGGAGTGAATTCTCCATAACTATTTCGTGTAGTTGTATCGTCGGTAAAGTTGTCAGTATTGGATTTGCGCGGTCGCCGCGAACCCTGCGGCAACCCGAAACAAGCCCAGAAATACGATTCTGGGTCGCTCAGGCCTTGAGCGTCACGGGGCGCAGCAGAAACGCCGGCAAATGTGAGTTCGTCGGCTTCCTCTACGCGAGGACGCGGAGCCGGACGACGCGATCGCGCGTCGTCAAGCCGCGCGACCTCGGCGGCAGGGCGCTCCTGGCGGGTTTGCCGCACGGGCTGCTCGCGGACATGGTGCTCCCGGACCGGCTGTTCGCGGGCTGGCTGCTCGCGGCGAGGTCCCTGGCGGGGCGTTTCGCGTCCTCGGCGCGGCGGGCGAGAATCATTGTGCTCCCGCACAGGCGGCTCGTCCACGGACGGCGCCGGCTCCCCGGCCCAGGCGATGGTCTGGCCGGTTAGCTGCTCGATCGCCGCAATCGCCTTGCCGTCGGCCGGCGCCACGATGGTGATCGCAGTGCCGGTGCGGCCCGCACGGCCGGTGCGGCCGATGCGGTGTACATAGTCATCCGCATGATGCGGCACGTCGAAATTGAACACGTGGCTCACGGCCGGTATGTCGAGCCCTCGCGCCGCAACGTCGGACGCGACCAAGAGCTTGATCTCGCCGCGGCGGAATTGCTCGAGCGCGGCCGTGCGCGCGGACTGGTCCATGTCGCCGTGCAGCGCGATGGCCGAAAACCCGTGACTGACCAGCGATTTGTGCAACAGCGCGACCTCGCGCTTGCGATTGCAGAAGATGATCGCGTTGGTGAGGCCTTCCGCCGAGCGGATCAGGCGGCGCAGCGTGTCGCGCTTGTCGTGCGACTCGCGCCCGGTCTTGACCAGCGATTGCGCCGTCGTCGCGAGTGTGGTCGCGGGTTTTGCGACTTCAACCCGCACCGGGTTGTGCAGGAACTGGTCGGTGATGCGCTGGATTTCCGGCGGCATGGTGGCGGTGAAGAACAGCGTCTGGCGCGTGAACGGCACCAGCTTGCAGATGCGCTCGATGTCGGGAATGAAACCCATGTCGAGCATGCGGTCGGCTTCGTCGATCACCAGCAACTCGACGCCGGTCATCAGCAGCCGTCCGCGTTCGTGATGATCGAGCAGGCGGCCTGGCGTTGCGATCAGCACATCGACGCCGCGCATCAGCTTGGCGTCCTGATCGTCGAACGACACGCCGCCGATGATGAGCGCGACGGTGAGCTTGTGCTTGGCGCCGTATTTGATGAAGGCTTCCTGGACCTGCGCGGCGAGTTCGCGCGTCGGCTCGAGGATGAGCGTGCGCGGCATACGCGCCCGCGCGCGGCCCTGTTCCAGCATGGTGATCATCGGCAAAACGAAGGCGGCGGTCTTGCCGGTGCCGGTCTGCGCAATGCCGAGAACGTCGCGGCGCGCGAGAACGTGGGGAATAGCCTGCTCTTGAATGGGGGTCGGCGTCGTATAACCGGTCGCCGCGACGGCGGATTGGACTTTATCGGATAGACCTAGATCGGCGAAGGACATGAAACCTCGAATAATGACTGCCCTCGGAGCTACACCGCACCGGAAACGGAACGATGACATTGGTTGCGCGGGGAGGGCGGTCGAATCTTGCAATTGGACCGTTCACCGAGGAACATAGTCATTTGTGCCCCAAAGTCAATATGCTGCACTGCAACAACTCGCGATATAGCCTAATGAACCGTGGCGAAGCGCTATGTAGGAGCCACGATGCCGGATAGCCTGCCGATTGTCCTCGTGCCGGGATTGAATTGCTCCGCGCGCCTCTATGCGGCGCAAATTCCGGAACTCTGGCGCTTTGGCCCCGTGACGGTCGCAAACCACACCCGCGACGACACGGTCACGGCAATCGCGCAGCGGATTCTGGACGATGCGCCGCCGCGCTTCGCGCTCGCCGGACTTTCCATGGGCGGCTATATGGCGCTCGAAATCATGCGCCGCGCACCCGGTCGAGTTGCAAAGCTTGCGTTGCTCGGCACCAATGCGCGCGATGACTTACCCGAGGCGCAGCAAAAGCGCCGCGCCAGCATCGCGCTCGCCGAAAGCGGCCGCTTCGCCGACGTGATCGAAGAGGTATGGCCCGCGCTGGTGCATCCCGACCGGCTCGCCGATGCCGCGCTCAAGCAAATCCATGTCGCGATGTGTCACGATGTGGGGCCGGAAGCTTATGTGCGCCAGCAAAAGGCGATCCTCACGCGCGCGGACTCGCGGCCCTTGTTGCCGGCGATCCGTTGCCCTTCGCTGGTGCTGGTCGGCGCCGAGGATGCGCTCACGCCGCCGTTTCTGGCGGAAGAGATGGCCGCTGGAATTCCGGGCGCCCGGTTGGTCAAGATACCGGAATGCGGCCACCTCTCCACGCTGGAACGGCCGGAAGCCGTGAACAAGGCGCTCGTCGAATGGATGAGCCTGTGACGAGAATGCGCGTCGCCTCGGCGGCGCAGCTAGGGTAGAATTGCAGGATCAGGGAGGAAAACCGATGAACGCGAGAACGCGTCGATGGGGGATGTTCGCAGTTGGGCTCATGCTGATGGCGGCCATGCCCGCGCATGCGCAAGGCGATTACCCCAACCGGACGATCCGCATCGTGGTGGGCTTCGCGGCCGGCGGCGGCAACGACATTTTCGCGCGCCTCGTCGGACAGAAGCTGCAGCAGCTGATCGGTCAGACCGTCATCATCGAGAACAAGCCGGGCGCCGGCGCGCGGCTCGGCAACGAGTATGCGGCGAACCAGCCGGCCGATGGCTACACGCTGCTGGTGGCAGCGAGCGGCGGCATGTCGATTGCGTCGGCGATCTATCCGAAGCTCGGGTATCACCCGACGAAGAGCTTTGTCCCATTGACGATGATCGCGAGCTTTCCGTTGATCCTCGCGATTCCGGCCACGCATCCGGCGAAAACCATTCCCGAACTGGTCGCCTGGATGAAAGCCAATCCGGACAAGTCGAACTACGCCACGTCTTCGCCGGCGTTTACGATCGCGACCGAATTGTTCAAGCTCAAGACCGGCGCGCCGGGACAGGCGATCCCCTACAAGAGCAGCGGCGAGTCGCTCGTGTCGGTGATCGGGGGGCAAACGCTGTTGACGATTGCCGACGGGCCGCCGGCCGTGCCGCTGGTGAAGGGCGGGCAGGCGCGCGCGCTCGCAGTCACCGGTTCCGTGCGCTCCGCCGAGCTACCCGACGTGCCGACGATGGCGGAAGCGGGACTGCCCGAGGTCAACACCAGTCTGTGGAGCGGCGTATTCGCGCCCGCCGGAACGCCGCCGGCGATCGTCAAGAAGCTTGAGGACACGCTGCGCCGCGCGATCGCCGACCCTGAGGTGAACGCGAAGCTCAAGGCCATGGCGGTCAATCCCGGCGGCGGGCCATCGGAAGAATTCCGAGCGATGATCGATGCCGATATCAAGACCACGGCCGACGTGGTGAAGGCAGCGAATCTGGAATTCAAGGACTAACAGGGCACTGGCAGGCTCGGCTCGTCCGACGCAGCCGCGCCGCAGCAGCGGAGAATGAGCCGTGCATGTTAGCGTCAACGGCGTGCGCCTGTTCTTCGACGTCGAGGGCGCGCAGTTGGTGCCGGACGGTCCGGTCATGCGGGAGAAGCCGACATTGCTTCTGCTCCATGGCGGGCCGGGCTTCGACCACTCGCTCTACAAGCCCGCCTATGGCGCGTTGGCGGATGTCGCGCAGGTCATCTATCTGGACCATCGCGGCAACGGCCGGAGCGAATCCGGCCCAAAAGAGTCCTGGACACTGGCGCAGTGGGGCGACGATGTGCGGGCGTTTTGCGACGTCCTGGGGATAGCCAATCCGATTGTACTCGGCGTGTCGTTCGGCGGCATGGTGGCGCTCTCCTACGCAACGCGCCATCCGGCGCACCCCGCAAAGCTGATGCTCATCAGCACCGAAGCCGCCGCGGATTCGCACCTCGACCGGCGCGTCGCACTGTTCGAGCGCCTGGGTGGACCGCAGGTCGGTGCATTGGCGCGTCGCCGGTTCCTCGAGGCTCAGGGCCAGACGGACCAAGCCTCGATCGATGCGTGGCGAAGCCTCGCGATGCCCCATTACACCCGCGCGCCGCGCGATCCGGACTCCATGCGCCGCGGGATCTTTCAGTCTGAGGTCCTGCATTGGTTCACGCGGCCCGGCGGCGAGGGCCATACGTTCAACATGGTCCCGGATCTTGGCCGCATCCAGTGCCCGACGCTGGTCGCCGGCGGCGAGGACGATCCGATGCTCCCGATCGAATGCCAGGCCGATATCGCGGCAGCGCTGCCGCCTCATCTCGTTCGGTTCGAGCGATTTCCGCATTGCAGGCACGGGATCATTCCCGATGCACCCGAACAGGGTATCGCGATGATCCGAAGTTTCATCGCGAATTAGTTCGCCGTCATGGTGGGCGTGGCGCGCCGAGCGTGCCGCGCTGATGCCAGGTCACGGCATCCTCGAGGCGATCGTCGCCCCAGAACGCTTCGCCGCGCGTAACGAATGTCGGCGCGCCGAAAATGCCCAAGCTGCGCGCTTCGTACGTCGCAGTATCGTAGGCGGTCGCAATCTCTCCCGATTCCGCGAGCGGAATGACGCGGCGCGGATCCTCGCCGATCTCGCGCAGACTGTCGGACAGATTCGGCTCGGTGCCGCATTCTTGTTTTTCCACGAACCAGCGCCGATAGGTCGCGCGCACATAGTCCGCGCACCAGCCTTCGCGCGCGCCGACGATTGCCACGCGGTTGGCGAGATCGAAATTCCGCAGCGGGTAGGGCGCCTCGCCCTCGAACGCGAAGCCATACATCTCGGCGCGCCGGTGCAGATCGCGCCACATGTATTCGAGCTTCTTCGGCTTCGACATCGGGCGATTGTCCATCTCGATCATGATGGCCCGCACCGAGAACGGCCTCCAGACGAAGCGGATGTCGGTGGTGTCCTCCACGCGGTCGATGCGCATGACGGTCAGGAATGTGTACATGCTGCCGATGGAGAACCAGAAATCGATTGGATCGGATTGCGGCATGACCCCCTCGCGCGACGTACCCGTGTCTACCACGCCAGGTCCGTGCCTTAACCCTTGGCCAGGCCAACCAAGCCGAGGAAACGGAGCAAGCCCGGTTCAGTGCCGGTAGCCGGCCTGGTTGTTGCAGAATTGCCACGAGCCCCGAGAAACGCGCGGTTCCGGCCCGTTTTGGGTGCGAATCCGGCGGATTGGAGTTGAGTCACCGGCCGAGCGGAGTAGGTTCGGCTTCAACTTTGGGAATGGCGCGGGAGGTCTCTATGCACAAATTTACCACGGCAGCTTTCGTTTCTTCGATCCTGATCGCTGGCGCACTGCCGGCTCTGGCGGCGGACCTGCCGGTTAAGGCGAGGCCGATGGCTCCGGTCATGGCTGCGGCCTACAACTGGACCGGCTGCTATATCGGCGGCAACGTCGGCGGCAAGTGGGTGCGGACGACCGGTTCTGTGGATGTTGCCGCAGCAGGAATTGGCGCGGCAGGCGGGATTCTGCTTCCCAGTGCCGATACCTCCACGTTGATTTTTGGCGGTCAGGTCGGCTGCAACTACCAGGCGGCGGGCAGCAACTGGGTGTTCGGCCTTGAAGGCGATGCCGACTGGCACCGGTGGTCGCGAAGCTTTACGACTGTGGCTGGCGTCCCCTTCCCGTTCGTCGCGAATGACATCTTCGACATCAGGAGCCGCTGGCAGGCTTCGGCGCGCGGTCGCATCGGCTACGCGTGGGACCGCTTGATGATTTACGCCACCGGCGGCGCGGCGTTCACGAACGTGACGGTCGGCACCAACTTCATCGCGACCGGCATCTTCCCGGCGACCGTCACGTCGGACAGCAAGACGCTCTTCGGCGCCACGGTCGGCGGCGGCTTCGAATACGCGTTCACCAACAACTTCTCCGCGGGTATCGAAGGCCGCTACACCTGGTACGGCACGCAGACCTACAACGGCGGGCTCGTCGCGACGATCTTCACTCCGACGATCGGCGCCGCGGGCGGCACCTTCACGTTCGCGCCGTCAACGCAGACCTACAAGCTGGACACGTTCGAAGTGATGGCCAAACTGAACTGGAAGATTTTCTAAGCCGGTATCGCTTCTCGGAGAGATCGGAAGCCCCGGGCCTTGCCCGGGGCTTTTCGTTTGGACGCGGCGTGTCGAATGCGGTGGCCCGATGGCGGTGCGAACCAATCCGTCTTGCGCTCGTCCAAGTTGAACGCGCCTCCGGCTCGTGATAAGTATTCCTAGCAGTTGGCAAGGAGAC
The DNA here is from genome assembly GCA_963800695.1 of uncultured Alphaproteobacteria bacterium. GTDB lineage: Bacteria > Pseudomonadota > Alphaproteobacteria > Rhizobiales > Xanthobacteraceae > PALSA-894. Next base: position 86,488 of record CAWDCA010000026.1, read on the forward strand.
TCCTATGCTGGTCCTGTTTCGTGGTCACACGACCTTCACCGAGGTCCCGGACGCTCCGCCGACGGGGGTCTCTCTGACACGTGGGATCGCGGCGTCGAGCACGTCGCAGAGCGACGATGCCGGTGCGGGATCGTTGCAACTCTCCGCCGCCAATCTCGGCAACGCATCGCCGCACGATAGCACTCCGATTTTTTCCAGCGCGCCCCTGCTTCCGCAATCGGGCGTTGCGCCGCAATCCGCTTCCGTCGCGAGCGTCGTCACCGACTTGCAAGGATCGACGTCCTCGCTGCGCGGCGCCGAGCCGCCGAGTTCCGGCGGTGGTGGTGAAATCGCACGCGGCGGCGAGTCGCTCGCCCCGATGACGCTTGCCTGGGCCGATTCCCCGGACGACGGCTGGTTCGTCGTGCCGTCGGCGGCCAATGAATATGGCGAAGCCTATGCGGCGGCCGATGACGGATTTGCCTGGGACGTCGCCGCCGGAGAATTTGCGGTCGATTTTTTCTTCGTCTGATCGCTGAGCGTTTCATCGAACACGAAGCCCCGGACCCGGTCCGGGGCTTTTTGCTTGGCGATCGGCCGAGGACAAACCTGCGCATCGCCGCCTCGCGACAGCGCCCCCGCATCCCGTAGTACCCCCAGGGCGGGCCCCGAAGCTGCCCGGGTGCTGGGGTGACGAGCCCAAGCGCGCAGGCGCCGCGCCGGCATCCTGGCTGAGCCGCGAATGCCCCGGGACTTGTGGCCTCTTCTCCGGCCGCGCATCCCGCTTGCTCCATCAAACCAGCGTCACCGGTTGACGCCCCTCGACGAGCAAGGCGCGAGAAGGATACGCGCGGATTCCGAGGCGGGGATAAGTTCTGCGATCACGAGGTCGTGAGCACGATCCTAAGATAGGAACTACATGATCTGCGCGTCCGCGGCGCGGATCGCCTGATCGCGATCGCGTCAGCCCAACTTCATCACCTTGCGGAGATCGCTGTTGATACGAGATTGCCATTTGGCGCCGGTCGCCTTGTAGGCTTCCAGCACATCGGTATCGAGACGCATCGAAACGGCTTTTTTGATCGGCGCATTCTGCTTGCCGCGCCGCCTGGTCGTGCGGGCGAGGCCCGGGAATATCTCGTCGAAGCGTTCGCTTTGCGAAGCCTTCGCGTCCATTCCGGGTTGTCGGAAACGGTTCAGATCGGCAGCGGAATATGGCCTATTTTTCTTTGAGCGTTCGGCATAGAGCCTCTTTCGCTCTCGCTTGCGGGCCGCGTGCTGGACCCTGACGCCGTCGCGTCCAAATTTCGCGAACACCACGCAGATGACGCCCCGAATGCTTGCGCCAATTCCCTTGAATGGCCGTTCTTCGACGGCACGAACAGCGCGTCAACGAAGAAGCCTCGTGCAAGTCCGCGAAATCCAGGCCGTGCTTGTCGATGTTCGCGAGGCGCTCCGGCTCGTCCCAGACGAAATGCGTCGACAGAGTGTATATACGATCGGGGAAAGCGCTCAAGCGAAGCGGAGAAATTGGAGGCCTGAACTTTCGAACCTGTCGAGCCTTCGTTGACGAACTCACACATCCAGCAACTCCTCGCTGGCAAACTCCGCTCTCTCCTGAATAAACGCAAACCGCGTCTCCGCCTTGTTGCCCATCAGCCGCTCGACCGATGACTCCGTGTCGGCGCGGTCGTCGGTCAGCAGCATGACTTTCAGAAGCGTGCGCTTCTTCGGGTCCATGGTGGTTTCCTTCAGTTGCGCCGCCATCATTTCGCCGAGGCCCTTGAAGCGGCCGATCTCGACCTTGGCGTTGGCGTGGAATTCCTTTTTCAAAAGCTCGTCGCGGTGCGTGTCGTTGCGGGCGTAGAACGTCTTGCCGCCATGCGAGAGGCGATAGAGCGGCGGCACCGCGAGATAGAGGTGCCCGCGCTCGATCAGCTGCGGCATCTGGCGATAGAAGAACGTGATCAGCAGCGAGGCGATGTGCGCGCCGTCCACGTCGGCGTCGGTCATCACGACGATCTTCTCGTAGCGCAGGTCCTCGTCGCGATAATGCACGCCGGTGCCGGCGCCGAGCGCCTGCACCAGATCGGCAAGCTGCTGGTTGCCGGCGAGCTTGTCCTTGGTGGCGGAGGCGACGTTGAGGATTTTTCCGCGCAGCGGCAGCACGGCCTGATTGGCGCGGTCGCGCGCCTGCTTGGCCGAGCCGCCCGCCGAGTCGCCTTCGACGATGAACAGCTCGGAGCCTTGCGCCGCCGTGTTGGTGCAGTCGGCGAGCTTGCCCGGCAGGCGCAGCTTGCGCGTCGCGCTCTTGCGCTGCGTTTCCTTTTCGGCGCGTCGGCGCAGCCGCTCGTCGGCGCGCTCGACCACCCAGTCGAGCAGCCGGTTCGCGTGCGCGGGATTGCCGGCGAGCCAGTGATCGACATTGTCCTTGATCGCAGCTTCCGTGATGCGCTGCGCTTCCACCGTCGCGAGCCGGTCCTTGGTCTGGCCCTGGAATTCCGGCTCGCGGATGAACACCGAGAGCATGCAGCCGGCGCCGATCATCACGTCGTCCTGCGTGACGTTCGCGGCGCGCTTGCCCTGACCGGCGCGCTCGGCGTGGTCGCGGATGCCACGTGTGAGCGCGGCGCGCAGGCCCGCCTCGTGCGTGCCGCCGTCCTGCGTCGGGATCGTGTTGCAGTAGGACGAGACGAACCCGTCCGCGTCCGCCACCCACGCGACCGCCCATTCGACCGCGCCGTGGGCGCCGGTCTTGCCGACCTTGCCGGCGAAGATGTCGGGATGCACCAGCGTGGTGCCGTGCAGCGCGGCTTCGAGGAAGTCGGTGAGGCCGCGCTCGAAATGGAACGTCTCCTGCTCCGGCACATCGTCGATGCCCGCGAGCAGCGCCTTGTCGCACTTCCAGTGAATCTTGACGCCGCCGAACAGGTAGGCCTTCGAGCGCGCCATCTTGAAAATGCGCGCAGGCTTGAATGCGGCTCTGGCGCCGAAGATTTGCGCATCGGGATGAAAGCGCAGCTTGGTCCCGCGCTTGTTGGGAACACGGCCGAGCTTTTCCAGCTTGCTCTTCGGAGTTCCGCGCTCGAACACCTGGCGGAAGTGCTCCTGGCCGCGCCAGACCTCCACTTCCATCCTGTCGGAGAGCGCGTTGGTGACCGACACGCCGACGCCATGCAGGCCGCCCGAGGTCTCGTAGACCTTGGAGTCGAATTTTCCGCCCGCGTGCAGCGTCGTCATGATCACTTCGAGCGCGGACTTTTTCGGAAATTTCGGATGCGGATCGACCGGGATGCCGCGCCCATTGTCGGTGACGCTGACGAACCCGTCCGCCGTCATCTCCACTTCGATCGTCGTCGCGTGGCCGGCCAGCGCCTCGTCCATCGCGTTGTCGATCACCTCGGCGAACAGGTGATGCAGCGCCTTCTCGTCGGTGCCGCCGATATACATGCCGGGGCGGCGGCGCACCGGCTCCAGCCCTTCCAGCACCTCGATGTCGCGCGCCGTGTAGGCCTCGCCCGCGGGCGCGGGCTTGCCGCGCACGGCCTTGGCGGACAGCCGGCGCGCTGCCGCTGCCGCCGTGTCGGCGAAAAGGTCGCTGGTATCGGCCGTTTTTTTGGCGGTCTTGGCCATTGTCACGCTGCGGATGTTCGGGAACGAATCACTATCCCTCGACTATGCCATGGTGGCGGCGGGATCGTGACAACTGGTCGCTGGCGTGGCTTGCGGCAAGCCGCTAGACCTGTGGTTTCTCAAGGGCTTTCGCAAAATGTTCGAAGAATACGTTCAGCCGATCGTCGACTTCGTCAGGGTTTACCAGGTCTGGGCGGCGCCGGTCGTGTTCGTGCTCTGCTTTGTGGAGTCGCTCGCCTTCGTCTCGCTGCTCGTGCCCGCCTGGGGTGCGCTGGTGGTGATCGGCACGATGATCCAGGCGGGGGGCCTGAATTTCTGGCCGATCTGGATCGCGGGTTCCATCGGGGCGGCGCTGGGCGACTGGCTGTCCTACTGGATCGGGCGGAAACTCGAGCGGACCGTGCAGAACATCTGGCCGCTGTCGCGGCATCCGGAACTCATTCCCAAGGGCGAGGCCTTTATCAAGAAATGGGGCGCGCTCGGCATCTTCATCGGCCGCTTCAGCGGTCCCTTGCGCGCCTCGGTGCCGCTGGTCGCGGGCATCTTCGAAATGCCCTTCTGGCGATTTCAGATCGCGAACTTCACCTCCGCATTCGTCTGGGCTGCGGTGCTGCTGCTGATCGGGGACGTGATCTCCAAGGGCTTCAAGCTGATCTTCGGGTGAAACAAGCCGGTTCCACAGCCGCTCGCCGCGCGCTAAAATCGGCATTACAGGGGACATGGGCCGGGGCAGAATTCGGCTCGATCATTGGGAGGATCTCATGACGCAACTGACACGTCGCGCGTTGCTTGGCGGGACGGCCGCGGCCGGTGCCGCGGTATCGTTTGGATTCGATCATGCGCGTGCCGCCGCGCCGGTGGCCGGCAAACAGAACGCCGGCTTTTATCGCTACAAGGTCGGCGAGTTCGAGGTGACCGTGGTCACCGACGGCGTGAACCGGTTCAAGCTGCCGGACAGTTTCGTGAGTAACGTGAAGCCCGACGACGTAAAGGCGGCGCTCGCCGCGGCCCACTACGATCGAGAGATTTTCAACAACACCTACACGCCGATCGTGGTCAACACCGGCAGCAAACTCGTTGTCATTGATACCGGTACCGGAGAAGCGAACTACGAACGAAGCAAAGGTTCAGCAGGGCAATTCCAGACCAACCTCAAGGCGGCCGGCATCGATCGCAATGCAATCGACATCGCGCTGATCTCGCATTTTCACGGCGACCACATCAATGGCCTGCTGGCGGCCGACAATAAGCCGGCCTTCCCGAATGCCGAGATCATGGTCCCCGCCGCAGAGTGGAAATACTTTATGGACGACGGCGAGATGAGCCGAGCACCGGCCGGACGCATGCAGGATGTGTTCAAGAATTTTTCGCCGGGTATTCGATGCGCTTGGACGCAAAGTGACGCCCTACGAGCCGGGCAAGGAGATCACGACCGGCATCACATCGGTGGCAACGCACGGCCACACGCCGGGGCAGAGTTCGCACATCATATCGTCAGGTTCGGCGAGGGTGTTTGTGCAAGCCGACGTCACCCACGTTCCGTATCTCTTCGCGCGCAATCCGGGCTGGCACATCGCGTTCGACCAGGACCCGGTGATGGCCGAGGCGACCCGCCGCAAAACCTACGACATGCTCGCCGCCGAGAAGATGATGGTGCAGGGCTTCCACTATCCGTTCCCGGCGCATGCCTATGTGGAGAAGACCGCAACCGGCTACCGCGAGACAATGGTGGCGTGGAACGCCGCGATGTGATCGTCGCCAACGTCACGAAAAAAGGCCGCCTTCGGGCGGCCTTTTGTTTGCTGCAGCCCTGCCGTTCCCGTCGACCGGGTTCATCTCGAAACAGGGCAACGGCTACGAATTCCATCCGGCTTATTGGCAGCCGGTGCTCTGATCAGGTTGTGCTCGCTTTTGCGGAAATGGCCGCCCACGAGCGGCCTTTTTGTTCCAGAGTTCCAACGAACTAGGGCAGGGCGTCAGCAGTACTACGTATGGTCCTTGCAACCGCCGGAGAGGTAGGGAGGTATCGGATCGGTTGCAGACACGTTGCACGGGTGGGGTCGGGGGCGCGGGATGACGGATGGATCGCCGACACCGCTCTTCTCGGGCGGCGAACTCGCCTTGGCCGACACCGTGATCCTGCTGATGAAGGTGATGTCCATGCACGGCATCATCGACGATGCGGGCATCGTTGCGGTATTCGCGGACCTGGAGGAGCGATACCGCGGTCAGGATCTCCACTCCGCCGCCGCGATGGCGGAATACTTGCGCCAGCATACCGTCGAAGCGGATCACCAGATGAGTGCGGGCAGCAGCCGCGCAGCCGCCGAGGCTCCCGGCGATCCGGTTTGAACCACGCATTCGTGAACCGCGACAAAAGGTGCGGAACTTGACGCGCCCCTGCGCCAAGAGGTATAGCGCCGCCCCATGATGCAGCTCGCGACCATCTCGAACCGCCGCCGCCGCCCCTTCATGGCGGTAACGGTTGATCGCGTCTGATCGTCAACCCTGCCGCCGGAGACAACTCCGCGGCACCCCCTTGAAAACCCGCGCAGTCTCAGTCTCCGGTGGTCCCTCGAACCGGAGACCGTGCCATGTACGTCCATCCAGCCTTCAAAGTGCACCCGGCCGCGAGCCTCGCGTTCGCGGGCGCGCGCGGCTTCGGTCTGGTGATCGCATGCGATGCCGGCCGTCCGGTTGCGGCGCATCTGCCGTTCCGCCTGATCGAGCAGGATGGCAAGGTGCCGAAGCTCGAATTCCATGTGGCGCGCGCCAATCCGATTGGCGCGATCGCCGAGAAGGGCGGCACGTGGCTGGTCGCCGTGCAGGGCCACGACGCCTATGTGTCACCCGACTGGTATGCGAGCGCCGAGCAGGTGCCGACCTGGCTCTATGAGGCCGTGCATCTGTCGGCCGGTGCGAGTGATCCCCGGGGACCACACACAAGGTCACACCGAGCGGCTGAGCGCCAAGTTCGAAGGCTGGCTGGAGCCAAAAGCTCCCCTGGAAACTCGACAAGGTCGGCGACAAGCGGCGCGAGATGCTGCTGAAGGCGATTGTCGCGGTGGAAATGACGGTCGAGAGCATCGAAGGCAACTTCAAGCTCAACCAGCACAAATCGGACGAAGACCACGTCGCGATCGCCGCGGCGCTTGGCGCTCAGGATGACCCGTCCGCACAGGCGATCGCCAAGCGCATGGTCGCGCTGCGGCCGCACCTTACATATGAAGTGTCCCCGGTTGCTCCCGCCGAAGGGAAGACATCGGCGATTTCCGAGCTAGCCGCCGCGAAATAAAACGATCACCGATCCGAGGAACACAGGCCATGACTCTCACCAACACCAAGCCGAACGCCCAGGCGTCCACCAAGCCACTCACCAAACAGCCCGTCGTCTTCGTTGACGGCGAGTTTGGAACGACGGGGCTGGGCATCCGCGAGCGCCTCGACCGGCAAAGCGAAGTTGCGGTGAAAAGCATCGCGCCGGAAAAGCGCAAGGACCCCGCCGCCAAGCGCGCGCTGATGGAGGAGGTAGGCCTCGTCATTCTGTGCCTGCCGGATGCGGCAGCGAAGGAGACGGCGGCGCTGGTCGACAGCATGGGTGCGGCAGGCCCCAAGGTGCTCGACGTTCGACGGCGCATCGCGTCGCGCCGGACTGGGTTTACGGTTTTCCCGAGCTCACGCCGGAGCAGG
>CAWDCA010000027.1:0-193285 GCA_963800695.1 uncultured Alphaproteobacteria bacterium
CGCGAACCTGGCTGAAAAGGGCCTGATCCTGGCGATCGACCGGCTGCTGAAGATGAAGGTGCCGGGCCACGCCGAGTGGCCGACGCTGCCGCTTGGCGGAACGCTGCGACTGGTGGGTCGAGCGGCTCGGCGGGTTCGCCGTCGTCGCGGGCCTCCCCCGGATCAGCGGCGCGGCCGCCGACTACCTGCCGATCAAGGACACCCTCGGTGCGGCCGTTCAGGCGATGGTCATCGGTGCGGTCTGCCGCGAGTACGGCGTCGATGCGCATGCCGACCGTACGGCGATCATCGCCCGCGTACTGACCGCACGGCCGATCACGCCGGACGACGTACTCAGGTACGACGACCCGACCTCGACCGGCCAGGATGTCGCCAAGCAGTTGGGGTTGTCGGAGGAGTCGGACGAGGCAGGACTGCGGAAGGGCATCCGGCTGGTCTGGCGGATCAGCAAGCTGTTCGGCGGGCTCGGCGAGGTCTTCGAGGATCGCCCGCGCGGCAGCCTCGGCGCCAGGTTCATCGGCCGGCTGCCCGCCGTCGGAGTGGTCGGAGGCTTCTTCGACGAACGCAAGGGCATCCGCAAAGCGGCGTACGCGGCCGCGGAACTCCTCACCAGCAGCGCCTTCCGGGTACGGCCCATCCAGAGGTGAGGGCCATCCAGAGGTGAGGCCGGTCAGAAGCTCGGGCGAGGGCCTGCGGCTGGGATGATCTCGGCATGACTGGGATCGTCATCGTGAGGGCGGACGAGAGTTGGCCGGCGCAGTACGAGAAGACCGCTGGTGTGGTGAGCCATCTGCTCGGGGAGACAGCGCAGCGGATCGACCACATCGGGTCGACGGCCGTACCGGGGCTGGCGGCCAAGGACATCCTCGACATGCAGGTGACGGTCGGGACGGAGCCTGAGCTGGACGACTGGTGGAGCGGATGGTCGCGGCCGACTGGGAGGTCCGGCCGCCCAGACGGGACCACCCGGTGCCCGGTCTGCCCGCCGAAGACCTGCAATGGGTCAAGCGCCTCCTGGTCGAGCCGATGTACAGGCGGCGGGTGAACCTGCACGTCCGCGTCGCCGGCCGGGCCAACCAGCGCTATGCCCTGCTGTTCCGGGACTACCTGCGGGCCATCCGGAGACAGCTGCCGCGTACGGCGAGTTCAAGCGCCGGGCGGCCGCGCTGCCGATCGACTCGGTCGCGGACTATTCAGACCTGAAGGATCCGGTCTGCGACCTCATCTACCTGCCGGCCGAAGAGTGGGCCGCCCGGACCGGCTGGACCCCCTGACCGACCGGGCAATGAGACGCAGGGTGAGTGCAGTACTACAGCGGGGTCGTTGACCCTGTCCCCGTGCAGCCCGCACGCTGGATCCGGGGGTGCTCGTGGGCAGTCCGGCGTACGGACGGGCGTCCCCTGCAGGGGGCGTGGTTCTGGTGGGCGGGGGGGACGGCTGGCGGCGTTGCCGTGCGGAAGGATCGTGCAAGTGGGTGGTGCTGGCGCTGTGGATCGTCGCGATGGCGGTGTCCTTCGGGCCGGCGGGCAAGCTGACCGGTGCCCAGGACAACAACGCGGTGTCCTGGTTGCCCGGTGAACGCCGAGTCCACCGCGGTGCTGAAGGAGACGGCGAAGTTCTATTCGGCGGACGAGATCCCGACGGTGCTGGTCTACGAACGCGCCGGGGCATCACCCCTGCTGACCAGCAAGCGGTCGGCCAGCAGGTCGGCAGTACGCCGAGATCGAGGGCGTCGACCGGGACGTGGTCGGGCCGATCCCGTCGGAGGACGGCAGGCGCTGCAGGTGCTCGTACCGATCAACGCCGGCTACGGCGGCTGGGAGACGATCGGCGAGCGGGCCGACAGACATCGGCAGATCGCGGCCGACCGCCCGGACGGTATGTCGTTCCACGTGACCGGACCGGGTGGCTTCGCCGCTGACTCGCAGGAGGCCTTCGCCGGCATCGACGGCAAGCTGCTTGTACTCCGCTGCGGCCGTGGTGATCGTGATTCTGCTGCTGACGTACCGCAGCCCCGTGCTCTGGTTGCTGCCACTGCTCTCTGCCGGAGTAGCGCTGTTCGGCGCGCAGGCGGTGATCTACCTGCTGGCGACCAAGGCCGACCTGACCGTGAACGCACAGACCGCCGGCATCCTGACGGTGCTGGTGTTCGGCGCCGGGACCGACTACGCGCTGCTGCTGGTGGCCCGATATCGCGAGGAACTCGGCGGCACGAGGACCGGCACGAGGCGATGGCGTTCGCGCTGCACCGCTCCGGTCCGGCGATCTTCGCCAGCGGGTCGACCGTGATCGCCGGCATGCTCTGCCTGCTGTTCGCCTCGATGAACTCGACCCAGGGCCTCGGTCCGGTGGCCGCGATCGGCATGGTGATCGCGCTGTTCGCCATGATGACCCTGCTGCCCGCACTGCTGGTGATCTGCGGGCGCTGGGTGTTCTGGCCGCTGCGGCCGACCTTCGGCTCCGCCGACCACACCGAGACGAGCGTCTGGGCCCGGGTCGGCGACCGGATCGCCCGCCGGCCGCGGATGACCTGGGTGGTCACCGCGGTCCTGCTGGCCTCGCCGCCTGCGGCATCCTGAAGCTCGACGCGACCGGGCTGACCAACGAGGAGTCGTTCATCGGCGAGCCGGACTCGGTGGTCGGCGCGGAGGTGGTGGCGAAGCACTTCCCGGCCGGCGCCGGCAACCCGCTGGTGGTGATCGCGAAGGCCGACCGCGCCGCCGACGTCCGCACGGCGTGGCGCCGGACGCCAGGGATCGCCGAGGTCGGCCAACCGCAGGTCAAGGACGGGCTCGGCTACCTCGAGGGCACGATGACCGGATGCCGCCGACAGCCAGGCCGCGAAGGACACCGTGGATCGGGTCCGGAACGCGTCCACGCGATCGAGGGCGCCGACGCCCGGGCCGGCGGCAACACCGCGATCCTGCTCGACACCCAGCGAGCCTCGGCCCGGGACAACCGGGTGATCATCCCGATCGTGCTGATCGTCGTGCTGCTGATCCTGGGGTTGCTGTTGCGGTCGATCCTGGCGCCGGTACTGCTGGTGGCCACCGTGGTGCTGTCGTTCGGCGCAGCGCTCGGGATCAGCGCGCTGGCGTTCCGGTACGCTGCTCGGGTTCGAGGGAGCAGATCCGTCACTGCCGCTGTTCGTCTTCGTGTTCCTGGTTGCCCTGGGCATCGACTACAACATCTTCCTGATGACCCGGGTGCACGAGGAGGCGAAGCAGCACGGCACCCGGCGGGGCGCGCTGATCGGCGTCGCCGCGACCGGCGGCGTGATCACCTCGGCCGGGCTGGTGCTGGCCGGGACGTTCGCGGTGCTCGCCACATGCCGCTGGTCGCCTTCGCCGAGATCGGCATCGCGGTCGCCATCGGGGTGCTGCTCGACACGATCATCGTGCGATCGGTCCTGGTCACGGCGCTGAACCTCGACATCGGCCGGCACATGTGGTGGCCGAGCCGGCTGGCCGCAGCGACGGCGAGCCCGTGCAGCGCCCGGCCGAACGCGAGCAGCCGGCGCTGGTCGATGACGCCGGAGTCCGAAGAACCGTGGCCTGTGGCGCACGGTTCTTCGGACGTAAGGGGTGGTTCAGCGTTCGCTCGGCGGCAGCTGGAGGTGGGCCCAGACCGCGCGCCAGACGGACTTCGCGCTCTCGCCGGCGTCGAGGGCCTCGATCACCGTCCGGCCGTCCAGGTCGGCGAGCACCTGGGTCTCCGCCCAGGTCCTCGAGTACGCCGGGCCCAGGTGCTGGTCCATCCGGGCCCAGAACTCCGTCAGCCTCACTTGGTCATCGTCAACTGGTCAGGACGCTGGCCCCAGCCGCCCTGCTGCTGCGCGCCCCTGCTGGGCGCCGCTGGCCGCCCCTGCTGACGCGCTGGCCCGGCTGCCGCCCTGGCCCGGCTGACCCCAACCCTGCGGCCGCCCTGTGCCCTGGCCGGGCTGCCGCCCTGGCCCTGGCCGGCTGACCCCAACCCTGCTGGCCCTGCTGCGGCGCTGACCCGGCTGACCGCCCTGACTGCCCGGCTGGCCCTGCTGCGGCTGGCTGCCCAGCCTGCGGCTGCTCACCCTGGCCCGGCTGGCCGCCCTGGCCCGGCTGGCCGCCGCGACCCGGCTTGCTGGCCCGGCTGACCCCAGCCCTGCTGGCCTGGCTGACCGCCCTGGCCCGGCTGGCCGCCTCTGGCCGGGCTGCCCGGGTACTGGCCCCTGGACCGGCGCTGCTGGCCCTGCCCCGACTGGCCGCCGTCTGCGGGCCCCAGCCCTGCTGCGGCTGGCCCGAACTGACCCTGCTGCCCCGCCCTGCTGCGCCGCCCTTGCGGTTGCGGAGCAGGAGGAACACGACCGCGCCGATCGCCGCCAGCGCCAGCACCACGATCAGGATGATGACCACATCGGGAAGCCGCCACCCGGCCTCGGACACCAGCCGGATCTTGAGCAACTCGGCCGCGTTGTCGTAGCTCGCGCTCTTGCCGCTGACGTCCGCACCGGAGTCCTTCTCGACGATCTTGCCCGGCATGGTGATCTTGAACTTCACCTCGCCGTTGAACTTCGAGAGCTGCTCCTCGGTGATCTCACCCGCTCGCCGCCGAGACGACGAACGGTCGCCCTCCTTGCTGAACTTCATCCCGCCCGCACCGGTGCCCATCTTGGCGAACTTCACGCGCTCGAGCGAGCACTCGGACCCGACGTACTTGTCGTCGTCGTAGGGCTTGCACTCGATGCCCTCGGTCTTGTCCTTGTTCAGGTTCTCCTCGATCTGCTTCTTGATCTGATCGAGGGACTGGCCACCCTGGGTCGCCTGCTGCTTGTCGACGCCCAGGAGCATCTTGCCCGACACCGTCTCGTTCGAGTTACCTTGAGGTCGGCATCGATCTTCATGCACCCGCTAAGCGCCAGCAGGCAGGCCACCGCGAGCAGCGCGGCGCGGAGTCGTTTCGTCATGCGGCCGATCATGGCAGACAGGTGGGACCACCGAACCCCCAAGGCCCGGGCGCCGTTTTGTCGGCGGCCCGGGGCAAGATGTCCCGCATGAGCTCCACCGGCGCGCTGAGCCAGTTCTCGCCCGCGACCCGGGCCTGGTTCGGCGACGTCTTCGAGCGGGCCACCCCGGCCCAGCTGGGGGCGTGGGAGGCGATCACCGCCGGGCGGGACGCGCTGGTCGTCGCCCCGACCGGCTCCGGCAAGACGCTCGCCGCGTTCCTGTGGGCGCTCGACCGGCTCGCCACCACCCCGCCGCCGGCCGACCCGAAGCACCGCTGCCGAGTGCTGTACGTGTCTCCGCTGAAGGCTCTCGCGGTCGACGTCGAGCGCAACCTGCGGGCGCCGCTGATCGGGATCCGGGAGACCGCCCGCCGGCTCGGCGAGGCGCCGGTCGAGGTCGACGTCGCGGTGCGCTCCGGCGACACCCCGGCCGGCGAGCGGCGAAAGTTCGCCACCCGGCCGTCGGACGTGCTGATCACCACGCCGGAGTCGCTGTTCCTGATCCTGACCTCGCAGGCGCGCGAGTCGCTGCGCGGGGTCGAGACGGTGATCATCGACGAGGTGCACGCGGTCGCCGGCACCAAGCGCGGCGCCCACCTCGCCCTCACCCTGGAGCGACTGGACGGGCTGCTGGCCCAGCCGGCGCAGCGGATCGGGCTGTCGGCGACCGTCCGGCCGGTGCAGGAGGTGGCCCGGTTCCTCGGCGGCGAGCGCCCGGTCGACGTCGTCCAGCCGGCCTACGAGAAGGAGTGGGACCTCGGCGTCGTCGTCCCGGTGGAAGACATGGCCGAGCTCGGCGACTCCGAGCCCGAGTCCGGCTCGGCCGCCCGGTCGCCCAAGCACGCGTCGATCTGGCCACATGTCGAGGAGCACGTGTTCGACCTGATCGCCGAGCACCGGTCGACGATCGTCTTCGCGAACTCGCGGCGACTGGCCGAGCGGCTGACCGCCCGGCTGAACGAGATCGCCGCCGACCGGGCCGGGGTCGACCTGCCTGACGACGGACCGCCGCCGGCGCAGCTGATGGCCCAGTCCGGCGCGTCGTACGCCGCGGCGCCGGTCATCGCGAAGGCCCACCACGGGTCGGTGAGCAAGGAGCAACGGGCGCTGATCGAGGCCGACCTGAAGTCCGGCCGGCTGCCGTGCGTGGTGGCCACCAGCAGCCTCGAGCTCGGCATCGACATGGGTGCCGTCGACCTGGTGGTGCAGGTCGAGGCGCCGCCGTCGGTGGCCAGCGGACTGCAGCGGGTCGGCCGGGCCGGGCACCAGGTCGGCGCGGTGTCGCGCGGGGTGATGTTCCCGAAGTTCCGCGGCGACCTGATCGACACCGCGGTGGTGGTGCAGCGGATGCGCGAGGGCCTGATCGAGAGCCTGCACATCCCGGCCAACCCGCTGGACGTGCTGGCCCAGCAGGTCGTCTCGATCGCGAGCATGGACGCGGTCGACGCCGACGAGCTGTTCGCGACGGTCCGGCGGGCGGCGCCGTTCGCACGTTGCCGCGGTCGGCGTACGACGCGGTGTTGGACATGCTGTCCGGGCGTTACCCGTCGGACGAGTTCGCCGAGCTGCGGCCGCGGATCGTGTTCGACCGGGTCAGCGGCCAGATCACCGGCCGGCCCGGTGCCCAGCGGCTGGCGGTGACCAGCGGCGGGACGATCCCGGACCGCGGCCTGTTCGGGGTGTTCCTGGTCGGCGAGTCGACGCAACCACCGGGTCGGCGAGCTGGACGAGGAGATGGTGTACGAGTCGCGGGTCGGCGACGTGTTCACCCTCGGGGCGTCCAGCTGGCGGATCGAGGACATCACCCACGACCGGGTGCTGGTCTCCCCCGCGCCCGGGCAACCCGGGCGGCTGCCGTTCTGGAAGGGCGATGCGGTCGGCCGGCCGGCCGAGCTGGATCCACCTCGGCTCGATGCCGGAGCCGTGCGCGCCGTTGTCGCCGCCTTCGGTGCGGACGTGAACGATGGCGACGTGTTCATCCATAACGACCCTATTCGGCGGCAGCCACCTGCCGGATATCAACGTCGTACGCCCCGCATTCTACGACGGCCGCCTCCTTGGCTACGCCTGCCTGCGCGCACACTGGCCCGACGTAGGCTCGGCAACGCCCGGCAGCTACGGCGCTGTCACCGAGATCTACGGCGAGGGGCTGCGGCTGCCGCCGCTGCGGCTGGTGAACAAGGGCGCGGTGAACACCGATCTGGAGAAGGTGATCCTTGCCAACGTGCGTACCCCCGACGAGCGCAAGGGCGACCTCGGCGCCCAGCTCGCTGCCACGCTCCGCGCCACCGAGCGGCTGCAGGCGCTGGCCGAGCGCTACGGGGCCGAACGGCTGATCGCCTATATGGCCGAGGTGATGGACTACTCCGAGACGCTGATGCGGGCCACGCTGACCGACCTTCCGGACGGCGAGGGCACCTTCGAGGACTTCTGCGACGGCGACGGCATCCCCGACACCAAGGAAGGCGCCGACGCGCCGTTCTGGATCCGCCTCGCTATCCGCAAGACCGGCGACCGCATCGTGATCGACTTCGCCGGCAGCGACCCACAGGTGAAAGGGCCGATGAACGCACCGCTGTCGGTCACCGCGTCCGGCGTGTTCTGCGGCCTCAAGATGGCGGTGGACCCGAACAGCCTGATACCACCCAACTCCGGCTGCTGGCGCACGATCGAGGTGAAGGCGCCGAAAGGCTCGGTGGTCAACGCCGCGTTTCCCGCGCCCGTGGTCTACGCCAACCACGAGATCTCCCACCGCGTCGCCGACATGGTGATGGGGGCGCTGGCGAGCATTTGGCCGGACCGCGTGATGGCCTGCAGCCAGGGTACGTCAGCGATCCTCACGCTCGGCGGCGTCGACCCGCGCTCGGGGCGCCGCTATGTGTCCTACGAGACGGTCAAGGGCGGCTTTGGCGCGCGCCCCACCAAGGACGGCATCAACGTCGTGGCGAGCGCCATCTCCAACACCATGAATACGCCTGTCGAGGTGCTCGAGATGGCCTTCCCTGTGCGCATCGAGCGCTATGAGATAAACCCCGACTCGGGCGGCGCGGGGCGGTATCGCGGCGGCTGCGGCGCGCGGCGCACCTGGCGCCTCCTGGCGGGCGCGGATGCCACGGGGTCCCTGTGCATGGAGCGCATGACGTCGCCGCCGTTCGGGCTGCTCGGCGGCAAGGCCGGGACGGCGGCCGTCGTCACCCTGACCACGCCCGACGGCGTCACGCGCCATCTGCCGAGCAAGGGCGCGTTCCTTGCGCCTGCGGGATCGGTGGTCGACATGATAACCCCCGGTTCCGGGGGTTTCGGCGAGGTGGCACAGCGCGCTCGCGCCGCCATCCGCCGCGATCTCGCCGACGGCTACGTCTCCGAGAAGGCCGCACGCGAGGACTACGGCGTCGCCGATGTGGCGGCACTCGCGGCCGAGAGCAAGGGAGACTGACGGGCCGCTCGGCCGACCCTGCTTCGCCATCGCCACAATCACGATCAAAACGGAGAAAGGCCAATGCCAGCCCCCGCAGTCGCCAAAGGCGACAGCCAACTCATCGAGACCGCGCGGCGCGTTCTGCCCGGCGGTGGCTTCGGCAACGTCTCGCACGAGATCATAGTCGCCGAAGGCAAGGGCGGACACGTCTGGGACATCAACGGCAAGGAGTATGTGGACTATCTCCTGGGGTCGGGGCCGATGATTGTCGGCCATGCACATCCCGAGGTCGTCGAGGTGGTGCAGGCGCAGGCTGCCAAGGGCACGACGTTCTTCGCCAACAACGAGCACGGCATTCGCCTCGCCGCAGAGATCGTCGACGCCGTGGCCTGCGCCGAGCAGGTGCGCTTCGTCAGCACCGGCTCGGAGGCCGACGCCTACGCCATGCGGTTGGCGCGCGCCTACACGGGCCGCGACAAGATACTCAAGTTCGAGGGCGGCTATCACGGCATGAGCGACTACGGCCTCATGAGCCTGGCGCCCAAGCGGGCCGGCAACTTTCCCCAGCCCATTCCGGACTCCGCCGGCATCCCCAAGAGCCTGCGCGATGAAGTCCTCGTCGCCCCCTTCAACGACCTCGAGACGGTCGCGGGCCTCGTGCGCGAGCATAGAGCGAACTGGCCGGCATCATCGTCGAGCCTTTCCAGCGTCTGATCCCGCCCAAGCCCGGTTTCCTCGAAGGCCTGCGCAGGATCACCGAGGAGAACGGCCTCGTGCTGATCTTCGACGAGGTCGTGACAGGCTTCCGCTTCGCCTACGGCGGTGCACAGGCCTACTACGGCGTGACGCCCGACATCTGCACGCTCGGCAAAGCCATCGGCGGCGGCTTCCCGCTGGCGGCGGTGGCAGGCCGCGCCGACATCATGGCCCATTTCGACAAAGGCAAGGTGAGCGAGGACAAATTCATGGTGCAGATCGGCACGCTCAGCGGCAATCCCATCGCCGCGGTGGCCGGCCTGAAGACGCTGGAAATCCTCAAGCGCCCCGGCGCCTACGAGCAGATCTTCAAGACCGGCAGCGCCTTGATGAAGGGCTATGCCGAGATCCTGAAAAATGCGGGCGTGCAAGCCCGCGTCGTCGGCGATGCGCCCATGTTCGACGTCGTCTTCACAGCCCGCGAGGTCACCGACTATCGCTCCGCCATGGGCGACGAGGCCAAGTTGAAACGCTGCAACCAACTGCTGCGCGAGCGCGGCATCCTCAAGGGTGAGAGCAAGTACTACATCTCGCTCGCCCACACCGAGGCCGACGTCGCCTTCACGCTCGATGCGTTCGCGGCCTCCATCGCGAGCCTTTAACGAAAGGGTGGGCGGGAGCGCGTCGACTTCCGCCGTCATGTGTGCGGCGGTTGAGTGTTTTGCGTAGTGGGGAAGCATCCCAAGCTGAGAATTCATCAAATAGCTTTGCCGACACTCATCGCACTGCGGAAATTGGCATCCGCGTCCACGAACGCGGGCTCCGGGCCTGCTCCGACCGCATCGAAGAATTGACTGATGTCGTCTTTGGGTCATTAGCCGACATCGCGTGGCGCTAAGTCCGCTTCTGCCCCCGAAGCGGACATCGAACGCCTCTGTCAGCAGGTCATCTTCCATTCACGCGCAACCGCTCGCCATCGTACTTGCTGGCGCTGACGGTAATTTTCACCGGCAGACCGAACGGCGTTTGCAACACGGCCACGCAGTTCAATACACTATGTGGCTGCTCGAAGCAGATTCCCGGAGCACTCCATGAGCATGCCAGCGGCTCGTCTATCGAACGCGAATGTCTATGAACGGCTCGGCATTCGGACGATCGTCAACGCCTCCGGCCCGTCAACCCGGCTCAGCGGGGGCATCATGCGTCCCGAGGTCGCCGCCGCGATGGCTGAAGCGTCGCAATGGTGCGTGGACCTCGCCGAACTGCAGGGTCGCGCGAGCGAGATTCTGGCCGAGGCCACCGGTGCGGAGGCGGGATACGTGACGGCAGGCGCCTCAGCCGCCTTGATGCTGGCGTCCGCAGCCTGCCTCGCCGGGTTCGACCCGGCGAAGATGAACCGGCTGCCCGACACCACCGGCATGGCGAACGAGGTTGTCGTGGCCCGCAGCCAACGCAACATGTACGACCGCGCTGTCGCACAGGCAGGCGCGAGGCTGGTGGAGGTCGGCATTCCTGACCGCTTCTCCGGGGCCGGCGTGCGTGATGCTCAGTCGTGGGAGTATGAGGCGGCGATCAACGACAAAACCGCCGCGATCCTGTGGGTTGCCCAAGACCATAGCGAACCGAGCTTGCCCGAGATCGTGACTCTCGCCCGCCGCCACAAGCTACCGGTGATCGTGGATGCCGCCGGCCAACTTCCACCGGCCGAGAACCTAAAGCGCTTCGTGGCCGAAGGTGCCGATCTGGTTGCCTTCTCGGGCGGGAAGGCGATCGGAGGCCCACAGGCATCGGGCTTCCTCGTCGGTCGGCGGCTCCTCATCCAATCCGCGGCCCTTCAGCAGCTCGATCATGACATCCATTTCGATCAGTGGAGTCCCCCAGCCAGCCTCTTCGACAAGCAAATGGTGGTGGGGCTACCAGCGAGCGGCGTTGGGCGCGCGGCCAAGTGCGGGAAGGAGGAGATCGTTGGGTTGTTGACGGCGCTCAGGCTTTTTGTGGAGGAGAACTCTGAAGAGAGGCACGTGCGGTGGCTCGGCCTTTGCGAGGAAATCGCCAACGCGCTCAGGGGCCGCAGAGGCACGACGGTCGCCGTCGTCGTCAGGAAGTACAAGGGCGCGCCTGCGGTGGAACTCGCGCTGGACGAGGGCGAGCTCGGCTTGTCCGCCCTTGAGCTGGTGAAGCGCCTGCAGAACGGGGAGCCCTCGGTCCACGCCAATCACTCACGCGTCCGCGACGGCATCGTCGTGTTCGGCCCGACCTGCATGAAGCCGGGCGACGCGGCAATCTTGATCGAGCGCGTCCAAGCCGAACTCGGATCGCATTCACCGCGCGCATAGGTATTGCCTTGGAGTCACTAGCGGACTCCTGGCCCATTCCGCTGATGTCCACTATAGGGCGATTAGCCGACCTTGGCCGCAATACGCGCGAGTGCGCCCTGTCGCGGACTCACGTTGCATGCTGGCGCTCTGTGAGAGGGCGTGCTTGCCGCTTGGGTGCGGCTTTCTAGGGGCTTCGGCGCGCTGCCCTCTACCTGCCTAAGCCAATGAACCGTGTGCACAATGCGGGCAGCCGATTGCGGCCGCGTGCTAAGCGCCTGCGCCGCTGCGATTTTTCCACATTGCCCGCACCCTTCACACGGGTGCGGCGCATTTCCGTTAGCCAAGGTTGAAAAAACGCTATGGGATGCAGTGATACGGTTCTCGGGTGTTAGCCACCTTAAAGCCTTGGTGGCCTTTCATTTGTCCGTTTCCCTATTGGCCTCTATCGTTGGGAAATCCACGATAATGAGGATCTACTGCAAACGTCAGCAACCTCATTCGCAACGGAACGCGAGGCCAGAGATAACGGACGTTTGCAGATGCTAGGTCTTGATGAAATGTGGAACAAGAAATAGGTGGCCTACTTCAAAAACGCGAGTGTGGCCTATTTCGGCCAATGCCAACAACCTAATGAATTGACCTAAGCGGAATAGGAACTCCTTCGGCGTGCGCCACGGCACTCGGCACTAGGGGCACCGAACCGACTCGAAGGCCATCTGCGTTCTTGACCACCACGCGCCATTCATACGCGTGTACCCGAAGCTTCGATAGCTCCCGTGCGACGATGACAGCCTCAAGTAAGGCTGCGGCATCATCTGGAAATTCTTCGCCCTTCGGGTCGCGAATGCATTCTCCGTCTTCAAGATGAAAGAAGTATCTCATCGGACAAGCGACCTATCTGAATTTAACGAGTGTCGATTCGGCGATATTGCAGGCCGCGCATTCGAACGTGCGCAGAACGTGTGTTGGATTGGACGCAGGCTCAATGCGCGAAAGCGCCGTGGGCGCTCCGCACCTTGAACAAGGTGGGCGGTAGGCTTGCAACTGATTCAAAATGCTGGGCTCAGGGTGTGGCATGGCTCTCTCCGCTGTTACAGGCGGGAGCCTCAATCGCTCTCAGTCATCGACGCCTGGCACAGGGCCGCTGCCGGTGATGCCGCAATAGTTGACTAAACCCTAAGCGCGAGTCTGAGCAATAGCGACCACTTTTCAAATCACCAGGCCGCGTGGCAGTCACTACGCTCGCCTCTTATCCATGGAACAATCCCCAATCCCCGGTTCTTTTAGTTGTCAGACGATGCGGTTTCGGGCCATGCCGCGCCACACGACTTTCCCAGCGCCGCGTTGAAGGGTTGCTGACAGCATCCACGGAGCGCCGCGCTCAGGGCCGCGCACCGTCGGTCCGGCGCGCCTAAAATATCGCCGGAATGTAGAAGCGATCCCGGAGCGGCGTGCGAGACAGCGGCGCTCAGCGCGGCCGCCCGAGTGCCCGCTGCGACCTTCACTGCGGCGTGAGCCCGATGCTCCTGATGATGCCGCCCCACTTCTCGGCATCCTTGCGCATGCGCTCGCCGAGCTCTTCCGGCGTCGATGACGCGACCTCGACCGCGATCGCGTCCATGCGGGCCTTCACCTCGGGCAGGAACAGCGCGCGGGCGATTTCGCCGTTGAGCTTCGCCACGATGTCCTTCGGTATGCCGGGCGGGCCGAACGCGCCGTACCACACCGTCATCTCGTAGCCCGGCACGGTCTCGGCCACGGTCGGCACATCGGGCAGGAACGGCGAGCGCTTCGCCTCGGTCACGGCGAGCAGCTTGAGCTTTCCGGCCTTGACGTGCTCGAGGCTCTGCGTGCCGGCGGTGAAGAACAACTGCACCTGCCCGCTCACCGTGTCGGCGACTGCCGGCGCGCCGCCGCGATACGGCACATGCAGCATCTCGATGCCGGCCATCTTCTCCAGCATCGCGGCGCACAGGTGGTTGGTCGAGCCGGGGCCGGACGACGCGTAGGCGATCTTGCCGGGATTGGCTTTGGCGTAGGCGATGAATTCCGGCACCGTGTTGGCCGGAACCGAGGGGTGCACCACCATCGTGTTGGTCACGTAGGCGAGCAGCGTGATCGGCGAGAAATCCTTCACGCCGTCGAACGGCATGCTGGCGATGAGCGCGTGGTTCATCGTGTGCACGCTCATCGTGTTGAACAGGATCGTGTAACCGTCCGGCGTTGCGCGCGCGGCAGCGCCCGTGCCGATGTTGCCGGCACCACCGGTGCGGTTCTCGATGATGACCGGCTGGCCCATCGATTGATGCAGATGCAGCGCGACGATGCGCGCCAGGATGTCGGTCGAGCCGCCGGGCGCCCACGGCACCAGCAGCGAGATCTGGCGGTTCGGATAGGTTTGCGCGAAGGCCGGCGCGGTTGCGAGCGCGGCGAGCGAGGCGAGTGCGGAGCGGCGGGTGAGGTGTGTCATGGCGCGAGTTTAGCACGCGGCCACGGGCGCGCGAGGGCGCACGCGCGAAATCCGGATTTTACGCTTGAGCCGTCGCCTTACAGCGCCTCGGCGACCTGGCGCAGGCCCATCACGTGCGCCATCTGCTTGACCTTCTGCTTCTGCTCGTAAGAGAGGCGCGTGATCAGCGGCGCTGCGGCCCAGTAGAGCCGCTGGATGGTATCGTCATCGACGTTGATCTTGCCGTCATGGCCCTTGTGCGCCTTCAGGGTCTTGCCGAGCGCCTGCAACTCGGCGGCGATCGCCGGCCAGTGTTCTTCCTGTTCGGCGGTCAGCGCCAACGCCATCTTCATGCGCTCGATGCCGGCGGGGCCGAGCACCTCGCCGTCATCGGGCGCGCCCTTGCGGGTCGCGGCCGAGATCGCCCTCGAGCCGGGCTGCTGGGCAAGGGACAGTCCGTCCGACCGCGCCAGCGCCAGGGCGGGAGCCGAAGCCGGGCGTGGACGCGGCAGCGGCACAGCGGCAAGCCGTTCGGTAACGGACGGCTGCGCAGCCTCGCTGTTCGCGGAACAGCATCGGGATGGTCTTGACCTTGACCGGCGCGATGTCGATCGGCGTCGAGGTCGTGGAAGCAAGGGTGTAGGCGACAGCGGGCTGCTGGATTTCGGCGGGCTGTTGGGTTTCGGCAGGCTTTACGACGGCTGCCGCCGCCTTCTTGGCCGGCGCGGGGAACACCAGATCAATCGCCGCATTGGCGACCATTCCAAACGCGAAGGCACCGCCCACGCACGCAAGCGAAAGCAGACAGACCCGTGCCGATTTCATTGTGATTCCCACGCTCCCCCTCAAGATCAAAGTGCGGGATCAGAGTGAACAAGACGTTACCGGATCGCCCAGCAATAAGGCGATCTGGTGGCAGAACACCCCGATCCCGGTGGACTACCTGTTGGGGTTAGTGCTTCCACCCCTGATTCCCTTCGTTTTTCCGCTATTTCGGCGAATCCCAGATGCGCAGCGCCGCCGAAGTCGCTACCCCGCCGACCACGCACGGGATGCCGAATTCGACCTGGCCGGTGATCGCCGCCGCGATGCAACCGATCGCCAGTGCCCCCTCCCCGACCTGTCCCCACAGCGAGATGTCGCGCTTGGTGCCCGGCCCCTTGCGCTTGAGTTCGTCGATGGCGGCGAGCGCCTCGTTGCGCAGCTTGCCGGTCTCGACCGTTTCGGCTGCCTCGATCACCTCGGCAAGCACCGGCTTGACGGTGTCGGGCTGCGGCTGCGTGGCCGCCCATTTCATTTTCGCCAGCAGGTCGGCGTTGCGCGCCGAATTGATGGCGAGCGTGTACTTGGCCATGCTGCCGAGCGTGAGCTTTTCCACGAGGTCGCGCTCCTTGGTCCAGCGCAGCATCAGCACGATGCGCGCGAGCGGGCGATACTCGCCGGTGGCGTAGAAATAGCCCCACAGCGTGTCGAGCAGGTCCGGCGTCAGGTCGAGCGCCACATCGGTCTTGGGCTTGCTGAAATACTTCGCCAGCGTGATCTGGCTGCGGAATTTCTCGCCCCAGGTCTCGTCCTTCTCGATCGGCGCCTGGTCGAGCGTCGGCAGCTTGCCGGAGAGGAATTTCTCGATCATCACGCGCCGCGCCGGCATGCGCTCGGCATGGCGCTGCAGCATCGTGCGCCAGTCCGCCCGGCCCGAATACGCGATCGCGCGCACGATCGCCCAGTGATGGTCGGCGCTAAGCGGAAACATTTTCGCGATCAGCTCGTCGGCCTTGTCGGGATTCGACGCGATGATGCCGGCGAGAAAGCCCACATAGACGCCCGCGCCTTCGGTGTCGGTGAGCAGGCCGAGCCGGCTCATGCCGCGCACCGCCAGCGGCACTTTGTCGGGCTCGGGACTGTGCCGGTACTGGTTGATCCAGCCGAGAATGACTTCCTTCGGCGCCACTTCGAGCTGGCGCACCGGCGCGGCGAAAGCGGGCGCGGACAGGACGACCGCGATCATGGCAACAACGACGCGACGCATGCACTCTCCCCGTGCCCGAACCGGGCCGGGGGCAAGCTCATCAACGGGGTCGGGCGAAATCGCGGCGCAAACCGCGCCTGATTGGATCGGAATAGGGATTTCTTGTCGGCAGGCTGACCCTTCCTACGGTCACCCGGATCGCCTAATCTTCCGCAAAACCGAAAAACAAACGCCGCCGAAAGTCCCAACTGTCAGGCGAGGAAAGCCGATGGCGACGATCGTCAGGATCGCGGCGCTGTGTGCCGCGCTGTTTGCGCGCCGGTTCGGCCTTCGCACAAAATTATCCGAACCGGCTGGTGCGCATCATCGTGCCGTTTGCGGCGGGCGGGCCGACCGACGTGATGGCGCGGTTGATCGGGCAGAAACTTTCCGAACGGCTCGGCCAGCAATTCATCATCGAGAACATCGCGGGTGCTGCCGGCAACATCGGCATGGGCAATGCGGCGCGTGCCGCCGGCGACGGCTACACGATCCTGTTCGTGTCATCGAGCTACGTCGTCAACCCGAGCCTCTACAACAAGCCGCCTTACGATCCCGACAAGGACTTCCTGCCGATCACCAAGGCGGCGGCGGCGACCCACGCGCTGATCGCGCATCCGGCCGTGCCGGCGCGCACGGTGAATGAGCTGGTCGCTGCTCATCAAGGCCGAACCCCGCCGAAGTACACCATCGCTTCGCCGGGCGCGGGCACGACGCCGTCACTCTCGATCGAGCTGTTCAAGCAGTCGCTCGGATTGAACGAGCTCTTGGTCGTGCCGTTCTCCGGCGGCAATCCGTCGATCCAGTCGGTGGTCGCAGGCCACACACCGCTCTCGTTCCAGGCGATCCCGCCCGCGACCGAGCTGATCAAGGACGGCAAGCTGCGCGCGCTCGCGGTGACCTCGCTCAAGCGCGCCGCCGCGCTGCCCGATGTGCCGACGCTCGACGAGCTTGGCATCAAGGGGCAGGAGGCCGAGACCATGCAGGGCGTGCTCGCGCCCGCCGGCACGCCGAAGGAGATCGTCAACCTGCTGCAGCGGGAGATCGCCGCGATCCTTGCGCTGCCCGACGTGAAGGACAAGATCGCCGCGCTCGGCTTCGAGCCCTCCGGCATGACATCCGCGGAGTTCGACGCCTACATCAAGGCCGAGATCGCCAAGTGGCGGAAGGTGATCGAGGACGGGAAAATTCCGAAGATCTAGAGGGGACGGGGCAACGGGCCACGGCGGGCGGCTGCCCCCTTACTCCGCCGCCAGCGCCTCCAACCCCCACTCGTGGATGCGGTCCGGCATGCGCAGGTACTCCTGCCACGCCCGCTCGGCACGCTGCATCCGTTCGGCCGGCCGTTCGGTTTGCCCATGAATGCAGATCGCGCCGAATTCGCGCGCGCGGGAAATGATCCAGTCGCCTGCGGCTTTGCGCGTGCGGCCGTAGTGCGCGAGCGCGGCCTCGATGCTGTCGTGATCGGCGCAATGCATCCGCCAGGCATGCGGCATCGAGCGCCGCCTTGGTCACGCCCGCGCCGACATGCGGCCGCGCGACGAATGCGGCATCGCCCAACAGCACGGCGCGCCCGAACACAAGCTCTGGCGCGGCGAGATCGTAGATCGCCTGGAATGTCGGCCGCGGCGTCGCGATGAACATGGCCGCAAGCGACGGCGCGATTTCCTCGCGCGCCGCCTGCTTGGCGGCGTCGATCACGTCCTGCCGGATCAGCGGCGGCGGGATCTGCTCGTGCTGCACGCCCTGCGCGTCCGTGTTCATCACGGCGAAGAGTGCCTCGTCGGCGGGCCGGTACCAAACGATGTTGTAGTCGCGCTTGCCCGGCGTGACGTCGCCGTCGCGCGCCGGCACCGGGTAGGACACCCAGAGTTCGCCGTCCGGAATGCAGAACGCGTTGCGTGAATAGAGCAGCTCGCGCTGCGCTTCGGTCGCTTCCGCCTCGGGCCATAGCGCGCGCCACGCGAAGTAGCCGGCGTATTCGGGTTTGGCCTGCGGCGCGAGCTGCGTGCGCACCGCGGAACGCGAGCCGTCCGCGCCGATGAGCAGATCGCCGGTCTCGCGCGTGCCGTCCGCGAAGATCGCGGTGACGCTGCGCTGCGTCCTGCTCGACGCGCACAAGCGACTTCAAGGGATGGTAAAGCTCGCGCGGCAGCAGGTCCTTGAGCGGACGATAGAGCCGCGACCATGCGGTCATCAGGCGCGGACGCGGCACGTCGGCGACCACGCCGCCATCCTTGTCGAGCCAGACATAGCGCGGGATCGCAACGCCGAGCGGCGCGGAAAAATCGATGCCGATGCGCTTGAGGATCGCGACCAGCGCCTCGTGCGAGCCGAGCCCTGCGCCGCGCCCGGCCAGATCCTCGCCGCTGCGCTCGAACACGTCGACGCGCCAGCCGGCCGCGCGCAGCAAATGCGCGGCGAACATGCCGCCGAGCGAGCCGCCGATGATGAGTGCGCGGCCTGTTGTCATGATCCGACTTTAGCGAATTGCGCCGGCTTCACACCAGTTCCGGCCACGGCACGATGGTGGACTTCACGGTTTTCATCGCCATGGCGTCGGCGACCGCCTGCGCGCACGCCTTCCTCGGTGAAGGGATAGAGCGTCTGCATGTCGAGCCAGGGATATTTGTTGCGGCAGCGGTAGAGCATGTCGACGCCGAGCGGCAGGTCGTTGGCGGTGAACGCCCATGAGCCGAGCACGTTGAGGTCCTTGGCGCAGATGCGGTGCCACGAGGTGGCGATCGAGCCCGCGTCGGTGAACTGGCCCATCTCGACGTAGGTGCCGCCGTCGCGCAGCATCTCGATCCCTTCGGGGCCGGCGCTCGGATGGCCGGAGCAATCCATCACGAGGTCCGCGCCGAACCCGCCGACGATGTCGCGCACCGCCGCAATGCGCGCCTCCGGCGTTTTCACCTCTTCGATATTCACCGTCGCCTCGGCGCCGAATTTGCGCGCGAGCTTCAGCCGCGGCTCCTCCGGCGCGCCGACGCAGATGACACGGCCCGCGCCCATCTCCTGCGCGGCCGCGACCGCGAGGATACCGATCGGGCCGGAGCCCTGGATCACGACCGTGTTGCTCCACTTGAAGCGTCCGGCCTCGATCGCGCGATTGAACGCGCGGATGCACGAGGTGAGCGGCTCGGAGAGCGCGCCGAGGCGCAGGCTCATGTCGTCGGGCAGCTTGTAGACCTTGGTGCCCGGCAGCATGTCGAGATCGACGTAGACGTATTCGGCCCAGCCGCCCCACAGATGCGGCGGCTTGTCGAAGCCGAGATAGCGCCCGTAGTAAACCGGCGTCAGGCACTTGTTGGCGTTCTGCGGATAGTGGACGCAGTAGTAGCAGGAGCCGCACGGCATCAGCGGCGGGATCATCACCTTCGAGCCGACCTTCAAGGGCTTGCCCATGAAGTCTTCGGTGAACTCCGCGCCGCACTCGACGATCACGCCGCCGAGCTCATGGCCGAGCGTGAACGGCCACGGCAGCGGCTTGGGCCAATGGCCTTTGAGGATGTGCTGATCGGTGCCGCAGACGCCGCACGCGCCGATCTTGATCAGCGCGGCCTTCTTCGGAACGTCGGGCCACGGCACCGTGCGGATCACCGGCGGCGCGCCGGGGCCGTCGAATGTGGCGACGCGGATCGCGTCCGCCACGCCTACTGTCCCCACGCCCGGAATGCGTCCTCGAACGCGCGTTCGCCGGGCGTGCCCTTCTCGATCGCCAGGATCGCGCGCCGCCCGTTGTTGTAGACGATCGGAATGTCGAACCAGCCGCGCTCCTTGAGGAGTTGCAGGTTGCGCTGCATGTCGCCCTCGACCGCCGAAAGCCCGATCAGGAAGTAGCCCGAGGTGACCTTCGCGGCCGCGCCGCCGAGCGGCGAGCCGCGCGTCTGCTCGGCCTGCTTCATCAGCACGCCGGGCACGTTCGAGATGCCGCCGAACGGAAAATCCGCCGGCAGGTTGAAGGTGATCTCGATGGTGTGGCTGGTCGCCTGCTGCACCTGGTTGATGTCGCGCCGGATCAGGAACGTCATGGTGATGCGGCGCTCGGGAATCTCGATGTCGGCGCGCACTGCCATGTCGGGCGGCGCGCCCGGCCCCGGCGTAACCATCTCGGTGCGCCAGATCGCCGTGCCGACGAAGCGCTTGCCCTGCTGGTCGGCCGGGTCCTCTTCGTACAGCGCGACGCGTTGCGCGACCGCGGCGACCGCGCCGGTCTGGGGGGTCGTCGCGGGCGTATGGTGCCCGGCGCGGACGGCTGGCCGACACGGTCGGTGATCTTCGGCTTGACGGCGGCCGCGTCCTTTTGCGGAGCAACCGGACCGCGCACCACGTTGAGCAGCTCCGGCGATGCGATCGCGCTGCCAATAGGCGGCGGCGCCGAGCGCCAGAATGAGCAGCACCGTGACGATCGCCGCCACGAGGCCGACGCGCGAATGCTTGGGCAATTCGCCGATGTCGTCGGCGGACGGCTGCCGCATCGGGCTCTGCCGCTGCTGCCCGGGTCGCGGCTCGACCGGACGCTCCGGCTCGGAAACGCGCGGCTCCGGCGCGGGGGTATCGAACGGGCTCGGCGCGGCGGGTGCGGGGCTGGTCGACCGGCCGTGACGGCGGGCGCGGCGGCGTGCGCAAGCCCTCAGGCTCGACACGCGGCTCGAGCCGGTCGAAAGCCGGGCCGCTCGGCGGGGTCGCGGCGAAAGCCTCGCGCGCGGTCTTTGCCCCCTGCGCGGTCGCGTCGCCGAGCGCTTCGGCTTCGGCGATCACGTCGCGGAAACCTTTGAGCCCTTCGTCGGTCACGCTGCGGCTGGCGGTGCGCGGCCGGATCGGCGGCGCCGCCGGACGCTCGGGCGCTGCCCGATCGGATGCAGCGGGTGCCGGCTTCGCGGCAGGCGCATCGGGCGCCGCATCGGCCTTTGCGGGCTCCGCGCGCGGCACTTCGGAACGTCCGCGCCGCGCGGCCTCCGCCTCGACCTTGCGGATCGCTTCTTCCAGCGCGAGGCGCTCGCGGGTGATCTCGGCTTCGGTCAGCGGCGGATCGTTCATCCCGCGCAATTGCGCGACCAAAGCCGTACGCGCGCGCTCATAGAGCATGCGGCGTCCTTCGCCGGTATTCTTTTCCAGACCGGCGACGGCCTTGGCGACGAGCGGATAATAATCGGCCATTCGTTAGCTACGCTCTCCCACCCCGCCTTTTAAGCATGATCCCGGCCAAAAACCGAACGCTCATCGCTCGACGCGTCACCTCACGCCTCGAACGGGTTTTGCACCAGGATGGTGTCCTCCCGCTCCGGACTGGTCGACAGCATCGCCACCGGACAGTCCACCAATTCCTCGATTCGCCGCACGTACTTTATCGCCTGCGCGGGCAATTCGGCCCATGACCTTGCGCCTGCGGTTGCACTTTTCCACCCTTCAACGCTCTCGTAGACCGGCTCGACCCGCGCCTGCGCGCTGGCGCTGGCCGGAAGATAGTCGATTTCACGGCCATCGAGTCGATACCGGACGCAGACTTTTATCTCGTCGAACCCATCCAGAATGTCGAGCTTGGTCAGCGCCAGCCCGTTGATGCCGCTGGTACGCGCGGTCTGGCGCACCAGCACGGCGTCGAACCAGCCGCAGCGCCGCGGCCGGCCCGTGACCGTGCCGAACTCGCGCCCGCGCTCGCCGAGCTTGCGCCCGATTTCGTTGAGCTGCTCGGTCGGGAACGGCCCCTCCCCGACCCGCGTCGTATAGGCCTTGCAGATGCCCAGCACATAATCGATCGCGCCCGGACCCATACCCGAGCCGCTCGCCGCCTGTCCGGCGACCGTGTTCGACGAGGTGACGAACGGATAGGTCCCGTGATCGACGTCGAGCAGCGTGCCCTGCGCGCCTTCGAACAGGATGCGCTTTCCCTCGCGCCGCTTGCCGTCGAGCAGCGACCAGACGGTGTCCATGTAGGGCAGCACCTTGGGCGCGACAGCGGCCAGTTCGTCGTAGATCGTCTTGGCCTTGATCTCCTCCAGGCCATTGCCGCGGCGCAGCGCATTGTGATGCGCCAGCAGCCCGTCGATCTTTTCGCCGAGCGAGCCGAGGTCGGCGAGATCCATCAGGCGGATCGCACGGCGTCCGACCTTGTCCTCGTAGGCTGGACCGATGCCGCGCTTGGTGGTGCCGATGCGCGTGCCCGAATTGGAGGACTCGCGCAGCGCGTCGAGCTCCTGATGCAGCGGGAGGATCAGCGCCACGTTCTCGGCGATGCGCAGATTGTCCGGCGAGATCGCAACGCCCTGCCCCGTCAGCCGGCCGATCTCTTCCAGCAGCGCGCGCGGATCGAGCACCACGCCGTTGCCGATCACCGACAGCTTGCCCGGACGCACCACGCCGGACGGCAGCAGCGACAGCTTGTAGGTCGCGCCGTCGATCACCAGCGTGTGGCCGGCATTGTGCCCGCCCTGGAAGCGCACGACGACGTCGGCCTGTTCGGACAGCCAGTCGACGATCTTGCCCTTGCCTTCGTCGCCCCACTGGGACCCGACCACGACAACATTCGCCATAAGGGGAAAGCCTTGACCCGCCCGCGCAAGCGCGAAACAGCCCGGACGACGGGAAAACGGGCCAGTCCCCCGATAACGGATGGCACCGGGGGAGGCAAGCCATTGGCCTGCCTCGATTTACCCTTCGGGGGCCCGGCGGCGTGGCGTTTGGCGACGGTAGCGCTAGTAAACGACCGTCTTGTCGGCCGGCCAGCGCAGCCGCCAGCCGAGCTTGATCTCCTTGGTGTCGCCGGGCGCCGCGTCGAAGCTCCAGGCGAGCACGCCGCGACGGTCGCGCACGTCCCGCTCGGTCGGCGGGGTCGTGACGGGCAGGAGTTCCACCTTGACGTCGTCGGCTTCGCTCACCGGGATGCGGTCCTCGATCACGACCTTGATCGGCCGCTCGTGGCCGCTGCGCACCGTGATCTTGTACTCGCGCTCGTCGGTCTTGGCCGACGTGATGATTCCGCTCGAGCCTTCGATCTTGCGCACTGTCGCGCGCATGACCTTCACCTTGTCGTCGGCGCCGAAGCCGAGCCGCACGGTTTCGTCCTTCGGCGTGAGGACGATCTGGCCGCGCCCGACATAGATGCCGTCGCGGTAGAGCGCGACGCGTCCGGGCAGCAGGGCGGCCTCCTCGGCATGCTTGAACGACGCCTCGATGAAGGCGGTCTCGTCGAGGGCCGGCGCCGCGCGCGAGAGCAGTTCGGGCGAGATCTTGCCCGTCGAGACGCGGAAGCTCTTCGCGCCTTCATTGGTGGAAACAGAAATGCGGCCGGGAATGCGAAAGACGACCTGATAGCCGCCAGTCTCCATGATCGCTTCACCCTCACGGGCCTTCAAGGCCTGCTGTGCCTGACCACCGCCACCCTGTTGGTCAACGCGCGACGAGTCGGCGATGTTCGGCGCGCTGCTCGGCGCATAGGCCGACTCCGAGGCGCGTCCCGCAAGCGGCCGCGGTGGCGCCGGCTGGGGATAGCGCACGATCAGCGGGCGACAGCTCCGGCGCGCTGCCGCCCTTGGAGGTGCGCACGGTCGAGACCGAAAGCGCAACATCGCTCCAGTCCTCGCCGGTCTGCTGCACGATTTCGGCGCGGCGCACGAGTTCGATCGCGGGCTTGCGCTCACGCGAGCCGGAATCGAGCCGTGCATCGTAGAGCGGCTGCCAGCGCGCGCCGCGCACCGTGTAGGTGACGCGAAGGGTCGAGCGCGCATTTGCGCTCGCGGCGAGATCGACGCGCACTTCCATCTTGCGCGGCGGGTTGGTCTTGAGCTCGGAATCGAGCCGCGCAAGCTCGCGGTCGATCTCGCGCTGCTTTTGCCGCGCTTCACGCATCGCGGCATCCGCGGTCGCGATCTCGTCCGCAACCGCGCCGAACGCCGCGCGCCATTCGGTCAGCGGCCGCGCCTCGCCCTTTTCGCCGAGGCCGAACGGCACGTTGTTGGCGAAGCGCTGCGCGAATTCCTTGCGCGCCGTCTCGGCCGCGATCTTGTCGTCGAGCACCTTGCGCTCATCGCGCAGCGCCTCGATCCGTTTCTCGATCTCGGGCTTGCTCACGGGGCGTTCCGCGCGCGGCGGGCGGGCATCGATCGCCCCGATGGTGACGGCGGCGGCGCTTTCGCCTTCGACCCGCAGCGACGCAGGATCGAGGCCGGGCGGGAAGTCGCGCGCGATCAGGGTCGTGTCGCCGGCCGGCAGGTCGACGGCGATGAGCCGCGTGACCGTCGCGCCGTCCGGATAGACCGTGACGGCCTCGATTGCCGAAGCGACGTTCATTTCGGCGCAAAGCGCCGGGCCGACGCCGGCGAAGATCAGCACGCAGGCGGCGGGCAGATAGGCAAATTTGGAAGTCATGGGCGGTTCCTCTGGGCAGGCTTCGACCCCGCCCATGGAACTCGCAGAATTCAGGTTTACGTTGGGCCGGCGGCGGGGCGGCATCGCGGCGCCCCTGCGTCAAATCAGAACGCCTTCGGCAAGCCCCGCATCGCTAAGGATCGCGTTCGCCGTATGACGGGACTTCAGTTTCTTATCGACCGTGACGCGCACGCCGGTCTGCGGATTCCACCAGATCTCATGATCGCCCCGGCCCTGCCGCTTCAATTCGTAGCCGTTGTCGCGGAGGTATCGGATGACGTCGAGGTAGAAATCGGCCATGCCGCGCCTATTCGGCCGCGGTCAACGTATCGCTCGCGCGCGCGACGACCTCGATCGAGGTTGGCAGGTCGGAAATGCCGTACTCCTCAAGCAAATCGTGGATCATGCCGGGCAGTTTCGCGCGCAGCGCCTCAATGGTGTCGGCCTCGGTGACGAGACCTTTCAGGTCGCGCGTCGTCGCGACCCAGACGCGGGCGTCCGGGTCCCAGTCGGCATGCACGACAATCGGGCGGGCCATGCGATTTCTCCAGCCCATTCAGTATAGCACGATCCTGCATCAGCCAAAGGACGCTCCTCACCCGGGCCGCATCTCACTGCGTTCGAGGCGCGCCGCCCTGTCGCCGCCTCGCGGTATCGAGGGAGACGGCGGAAGCGGATCAAACTTCAGCGTCTTGGCGCTTTGCACCTGCGGCAGAGCCTGGACCTTCGCCAGCACATCGCCGGGCATATCGCCATCGATCTCGATCAGCGCGATCGCGTCGCCGCCCGGCGCCTGCCGGCCAACATGGAAGGTCGCGATGTTGATGCCCGCCTCGCCGAGCGTGCCGGAGAACGTGCCGATGAAGCCCGGCTTGTCGAGATTGGTGATGTAGATCATCGAGGGGCCGAACTCCGCGTCCATGCGGATGCCCTTGATGTTGACGATGCGCGGGCGGCCGTCGGCGAACACCGTGCCCGACACCTTGCGCGACTGCCGCTCGGTCTCGACCGTCACCGTGATCAGGCTCTCGTAGTCGCAGTCGCCCTCGCGCGTCACTTCCTCGACCACGATGCCGCGCTCCTTGGCGACGCCCGGCGCCGACACGACATTGATGTCCTGCAACATCGGGCGCAGCAGTCCGGCGACCGCCGCGGAGGTCAGCGCCTTGGTCTTCATCTGCGCGACCTGGCCTTCGTAGGAGATCTGCACTTTCTTCAAGCCCGTCTCGGTCAGTTGCCCGGCGAACGAGCCGAGCCTCTCGGCAAGCGCGATGAAGGGCTTGAGCCTTGGCGCCTCCTCGGCCGTGATCGACGGGAAATTCACCGCATTGGAAATCGCGCCCTGCAACAGATAGTCCGACATCTGCTCGGCGACCTGGAGCGCGACGTTTTCCTGCGCCTCCGTGGTGGCGGCGCCGAGATGCGGCGTGCACACGACATTGGGATGATTGAACAGCGGATTTGACGTCGCGGGCTCCTCGGTGAACACGTCGAACGCCGCGCCGCCGACCTGCCCCGCGTCGAGCGCCGCGCGCAGCGCGTGCTCGTCGACCAGCCCGCCGCGCGCGCAATTGACGATGCGCACGCCCTTTTTCATTTTGGCGAAGGCGGATGCATCGATGATGTTTTTCGTCTTCTCGGTAAGCGGCGTGTGCAGCGTGATGAAGTCCGCGCGCTTGAACAGCTCGTCGAGCTCGACCTTGTGCACGCCGATATCGGCGGCGCGCTCGGGCGAGAGGAACGGATCGTAGGCGATCACGCGCATGCGCAAGCCCGAGCGCGCGATCGACCACGATCGAGCCGATGTTGCCGGCGCCGATCACGCCGAGCGTCTTGCCGGTGATCTCGACGCCCATGAAGCGGTTCTTCTCCCACTTGCCGGCCTGCGTCGAAGCGTCCGCCTGCGGGATTTGGCGCGCGAGCGCCAGCATCAACGTGATCGCGTGCTCGGCGGTGGTGATCGAATTGCCGAAGGGCGTGTTCATCACGATGATGCCCTTCGCGGTCGCGGCCGGAATGTCGACATTGTCGACGCCGATGCCGGCGCGGCCGATCACCTTCAGGTTCTTTGCTTGCTCGAGGATTTTCGGCGTCACCTTGGTGGCCGAGCGGATCGCAAGCCCGTCGAATCCGCCGATCAGCGTCGGCGAGCTTGTCCTTGTCGGCGCCGAGCTTGGGCTGGAAATCGACCTCGATGCCGCGATCCTTGAAGATCTGCACGGCGGCGGGAGAAAGAGCATCGGAAATGAGAACGCGCGGCGCCATGGGTTTCTTCCTTCACCCTCCCCTGGAGGGGGAGGGTCGGCCCGCAGGGCCGGAGTGGGTGAAAAATCGAAACAGCTTGTTCTGTTGTGGCTGGGGAAACGAAAGGTCACCCCACCCCGCCGCCCCTTCGGGCGCGTCGACCCTCCCCCTCCAGGGGAGGGTAAAGAAAGCATCACGCCGCTTTCGGCAACGCGGCCTTGGCCTGCGCAAACGCCCAGTCGATCCACGGCGTCAGCGCCGCAACATCGGAGCGCTCGACCGTGCAGCCGCACCAGATGCGCAGGCCCGGCGGCGCGTCGCGGTGGGTCGCGATGTCGTAGGCCGCGCCTTCCTTCTCGATCAGCGCGACCAGGTCCTTCACGAAGGCCCATTGCGCATCGACCGACAGCGACGTGATCGCCGGATCGACGATCTTCAGGCACACCGAGGTGTTCGAGGCCGTCGCGGGGTCTTCGGCGAGGTTCGCGATCCACGGCGTTTTGGCGACCCAGTCGTGGATCACCTTGGCGTTCGCGTCGGCGCGCGCGCGCAAGCCCTTCAGCCCGCCGGCCGACTTCGCCCAGGCGAGCGTGTCGAGATAATCCTCGACGGCGAGCATCGAGGGCGTGTTGATGGTCTCGCCTTCGAAGATGCCGCGGTTGACCTTGCCGCCCTTGGTCATGCGGAAAATCTTCGGCAGCGGCCACGGCGGCGTGTAGCTCTCGAGCCGCGCGACCGCGCGCGGCGAAAGGATCAGCATGCCGTGCGCGGCCTCGCCGCCGAGCGCCTTCTGCCACGAGAAGGTCACCACATCGAGCTTGGCCCAGTCGAGCGGCTGCGCGAACGCCGCCGAGGTCGCGTCGCAGATCGTGATGCCTTCGCGGGTCGCGCTGATCCAGTCGGCGTTCGGCACGCGCACGCCCGAGGTCGTGCCGTTCCAGGTGAACACGATGTCGGAATTGGGATCGACCTTGGAGAGATCAGGCAGCTGCGCCGTAGGGCGCCTTGATCAGCGTCACGTCCTTGAGCTTGAGCTGCTTGGCGACGTCCGTCACCCAGCCTTCGCCGAAGGATTCCCACGCGATCATGGTGACGGGGCGCGCGCCCAGCATCGACCACATCGCCATTTCGACCGCGCCGGTATCGGAGGCCGGCACGATGCCGATGAGATAATCGGCCGGCACTTCGAGCACCGCGCGCGTTTCCTCGATCGCGCGCTTGAGCTTGCCCTTGCCGCCCTTGGCGCGGTGCGAGCGGGCCGAGAAATGCGTCCTTGAGGGCCTGGAGGGTCCAGCCGGGGCGCTTGGCGCAGGGGCCGGACGAAAAATGCGGCACAGCCGGCCGCACAGCCGGGCATCGCGATCATGATCTACCCTTCCAGATAGAAGCCTCTCGTTGGGGAGAGGTGTCCCGCCGCCGGACATAAGGAAGGGCGCAGGCGCCGTCAAGAAAGACTGTGTGCGGCAAAAAGCAAGCGGCGCGGGCTTGCACCCGCGCCGCCGTATTCGATTCCTTGATGACTGGAATTAGAACTTGAGCGCCGCGCCGATGCGCACGTTGTGGATGTGCGCATTGAGGCCCTGGAAGTCCGGGAACTGCACGTATTCGTATTCGGCGCGCATGAACAGATTGGCCATCAGGCAGAAGTCGACGCCGAGGCCGGCCGCATAGCCATAGCCGAACTGATTGGTGAAGCTTTGGCTCACCGTGAACGGCGCAGGCACAAACGACGCCCGGCGGCGAGGCGCCGGTCGCGCTCGGCGTCACCACGACGCTGCGGTCGATGTCCATGCGCCCGACCGCGATGCCGAACGTCGCGTAAGGCATGAACATGCCGGCCGCCCAGCCGCCGCGCACGCGCAGCGTGCCGTAGTCGATGATGCGCGCCGTCTCGGTGCCGGCGGCCGTGTAGGTGAGAACGTTGATCGCCGGACGCAAAGCCGCCGCTGATGCCGTTCGTCGCGCGTCAGCGACTTGTCCATCCAGTTGTAGGTCGCCTCGACGCCGACCACGGCGCCGTCCCACTGCTGTTGTAGCCGGCGAACCCGCCGAAATGCTTGCTGGTCGAGTCCACGCTGCCGAGCGGCGTCGCGGTGCGGCTCGTGATCGGCGTGCCGTCCAGCACGGCGGCGAGCGGACGACGTGTTGTTGGTGAAGTCGATGCCCGGAGCGCCCATGCCGACATGGCCGCCGATATAGAAGCCGTCCCAGCGCGTGCCGCCGGGCGCGTTGATCACCGTGTTCGATCCGCGCAGGAACGAATCGCCGAGATCGGCCGCGCTGCGCCTGCAAGCGCCGTTCCGACGATCGCGAGACCGCAAAGCAACCAACGCAGCATGGCCTGGCCTTTCCTCACTGGACTTTCAAACGCTGCGGCGATCATCAGGCATTAACCTTAATGGACGGTTAGCCGCGGCGCTGCGCGCGACCGCGTCCAAAAACGAAAACGGCGCGGGGGATGCCCGCGCCGTCGTTCGTCCGTCCGTCGAGAGAGGCTCAGCCTTTGCGCATCAGCGGCGGCTGGTAGACCGGCTGCTGCTGACTCGGGCTGCAGCATCCAGCGCATGCCGAACTTGATGTCATGCGAGTCCATTTCGCGGAACGTGTAGTAGGCCCGCGGCCCGCCGCCGGTGGAGCAACCGCCGTTCGCGCAGTCGATGACGGAGGTGTTGACGTTGCCGAAGTTCAGGTAGCGGTACGCCAGTTCCATCTTGAAGTTGTTGTTGACGTTGTAGGCGACGCCGGCGTGGACCGCCCAGGCGAACTTCCACTCGGCGAAGTCGTTGTTCGCCGCATAGCCGAAGCCGGTGGTGCCGTCGGAGATCAAGCCGACGTCGTGAAGCCGCCGATCGAGTGACGCGCGTAACCGACGCCGCCGCCGACGAACGGGGTCAGGCACATCCAGGTGCCGAGATCGATATAGCCGTTCGCCATCAGGACGACGGCGGAATGATTGCCGTCGTAGACGTCGAAGCAGCGGCCGCCCGGGCAGAACTCGGTGTAGCTGCCGATCGCCTTGAACTTGGCCTTCGTGCGGTATTCGGCGGTGCGCGTCGAAGCGCAGCCACGAATTCCACTGATAGCCGAAGCCGCCGCCGATGAAGGCGGCATCGCCCATTTCGCTGCTGATCGATGCGCCAGCTCGCCGGCCACACGAAGGCCTGGTTGGTCTGGGTGAAGTCGAATTCCTTGAAGCGTCTGCGCGCCGACGCCGATGTCGCCGCGCAGATACCAGCCGCCCATCTGCTCTTCGACCTGAGCCGGTGCGAGCATTCGCGCGCGCCTGCATGATCGGGCCGAGATCGGCCGCGTGGGCCGAGGTGAAGGCCGCCGCGAACGCCGCGCCGGCAAACGAAAGCAACTTTGAGACTGCGCATGACTCCATCCTCTACAAGTCAAGTGGACCGACGGACGACGGCCACACGGACGAACGATGGAGCGGATGCTGCCAGCCAAACTTTAAGCGCCGCTTAACGTTAAAACTTAACCCTGATTTTTCGTTGATGGATTTTGCGGGAGCGTGTGCGAGAGCACGCGCGCTGTTGCGCGATTGTCACGGCGCAGCGGCGCAACGTTAACGCAGCGCGCGCGCGCGTTAACGCTGCGGCGCTGACTTAAGAGTTCCTTCACGCGGTATTAAGTGTGCGTTTCAGATGTGGCGCGCGACGGCGAATGGCGGCGCTCACTCGCAACCGCGCAAACTTCGCGCGTCCCATCCCGCGCGATGCGCGGCAGCAAGTCCGTCTCCCACGCGAGATAATCCGCCATCGCCTGCTTGACGCCGTCGGGACGCTCGTAGGGCTTGAGCCAGGCATCGATCGGCTTCGTCGGCCATGCGCGGATCGTCGGCGGTGAGCGGAAATCCGGCGGCGCGCCAGGCCGCGTTGCCGCCAGCGAGATAGCGCACCGCAAGCGGCGTGCAGGCGCGCGCCTCCGGCACCGCGAGGCCGGCGAGCACGCCGTCTTCCGAGGTCAGCACGATGTTCCGCCGCAGCGGCTCCTGCTGGATGAACCGCTCGAGCCGCGCGCGGATCGCGAACCAGCGCCCGGAATGTGCGCGCTCAGGTATTCGCGGCTGAGCGAGAGATCGATCACCGTCGCTTCGTTGCGCGCCAGCAGATCGGCCAGCGCAGCCGCGTCGATCGCGGCATCGCGCGGCGCCTCGCCCAGCACCGGATTGTCGGGGAAGCCTTTCTCGTCGCCCGCCGCGACCAGCACATAGACCTCGCGCCAGCCCATCTGGCGCGAGCCACGAGGCGGTCATCACGGCGCGCACTTGCTTGTCGTCGACGCACACGATGCGCGCGTGCAAGCGTGCCGGCATACTGGTCGGTCGCCTGCACGAGTTGCCCGCCCGGCGCCGACAGCGCGCCCGCCACATGGCCGGCGGCGTATTCGGCCGGATCGCGCACGTCGAACACGTAAGTCGTGCGGCTCTCGTCGGCGCGCAGCCGTGCGAGCGCCGCCTCGTCGATCGTGCGGATGCCGAGCTTGCGCGGCAACGTTGTCGGCCGCCGATTTCGCCCAGGCGAGCGCGCCATGCGAGACCTCCGGCGCGCGGGCCGACTTGCCGCTGTCGGGCGTGAGGCCCGCGAGATTCCAGCCCATCGTGCCGTTGCGCAGCGCCACCACCTTGTTCGGCACGCCCGCATTGATCAGCGACTGCGCGCCGATGATCGAGCGCGTGCGGCCCGGCGCAATTGACCACCACCAGCGTTTCGGGCTTCGGCGCGATGTCGTGCACGCGCAGCACCAGTTCGGCGCCCGGCACATTCACGCCCGTCGGGATCGAGACGCGCGAAAAATTCGTCGAACGGGCGCGAGTCGAGCACCACCATGTCGGTGCCGGCACTGCATCAGCGCGTCGAGTTCCTCGGCCGAAATGCTCGGCGTGCCGCTCTCATGCTCGACGAATTCGCCGAACGCCTTGCTCGGCACGTTGACGCCGGAGAACAGCTCGAAACCGGCCGCCTCCCACGCCGCGATGCCGCCGGCGAGGATATGCAGGTCGGAATAGCCCGCTTCGCGCCAGCACGCTCGCGGCGCGCTCGGCGAGGCCGTCGGCTGCGTCGACCAGCACGATGCGGGTCGCGCGGCGCGGCACGAGGCGCGCCATGCGCAGCTCAAGCCGGCTCAGCGGCACCGAGCGCGCGAACAGCAGATGGCTTTCGGAGAAGACTCCGCTCCTCGCGCACGTCGATGAGCGCGAGCTCCTGCCCGTCGAGCAGCATCGCGCGCAACGCCGCCGCGCTGACGCTGCGCACGCCAGCCATGCTCTAGGTCGCCTGCTGCGGCGTCATCTGATGCACTTCGCCGGTGTTCAGGTCGAAGCGCACGCGATGGATGTTGTCGAGATTGGTGCCGGTGACGCGGATGAAGCGCGCGCGGTCCGGATAGTCGATCGAGTGGATCTTGCCGTCCTGATAGATGCCGGCATGGCCGGGATCGAGGCGGTAGCGCTTGGCCTCCTTCAGCTCGGCGTGCTTGTCGTCGCCGCCGACGCGCTCCCATTCGATCATGTCGGTGTATTTGGTCGCCTGCCCGTAGATCGCCCACGAGTCGCCATGGTCGTGCGGCGGCGACTTGCGCGCCTTGTCGTTGACATGCGCCAGGATCTGGAAGCCGAGATCCTTGTCCTCGTAAAGCACCTTCAGGCCGGTGCGGCACGTCCTCGCCGCAGGTTGCCGCGACGAAGTCCTTGTTCGCGAGCAGGCGTTCGAGGCTGGTGCGCACGCTTTCGCGGCCCGCGGGGCCGGGATCGCGTTTGAGAATCTTCTGGCAGTCGGCGATGAATTGGTTGAGTTCGTAGGCCATGGGTGACCTCCCTGATTGTTCGGCGGAGTTTGGCAAATCGCGGGGCGCAGGCGAAAGGGGTGCGCGGCAGACCCGCTCCCTCCCCGCGGGGAGTAGAGGAGGGTCGGAGTTTTTGAGCGAAGAACTGGACCCCCCCTCCCCGCGGGAGGGAGCGCAGAAGAGAACTACGCCGCCGCCTTGGTCAGCGCATCGACGATGCCGTCGACGATCTCCTCGATGAAAATCTTGTCTTCGCCCTCGCCCATCACGCGGATCACCGGCTCGGTGCCGGACGCGCGGATGATCAGGCGGCCCTGCCCGTCGAGCCGCTGCACCGCGCTCTCGATCGCGGATTTCACCTTCGCGTCTTCGAGCGGCTTGCCGTTGCGGTAGCGCACGTTCTTCATCACCTGCGGCAGCGGATCGAAGCGGTGGCACACTTCGGATACCGGACGGCCGTGCTTCTTCACCACGGCCAGCACCTGCAGCGCGGCGACGAAGCCGTCGCCCGTGGTCGCATAGTCCGACATGATGATGTGGCCGGACGGCTCGCCGCCGAGATTGAAGCCGCCCTCGCGCATGTGCTCGAGCACGTAGCGGTCGCCGACCGGCGTGCGCTCCAGCGCGAGGCCGAGTCCCTTGAGATGCCGCTCGAACCCGAGATTGGACATGATGGTCGCCACCACGGCGGGCTTGGCGAGCCGATGGTCCTCCAGCCAGCTCTCCGCCACGACGGCGAGCAGCTGATCGCCGTCCACCACCCTGCCCTTCTCGTCCACGATCACGACGCGGTCCGCGTCGCCGTCGAGCGCGATGCCGATGTCGGCGCGCATCTCGCGCACTTTCGCCGCCAAGCGTCGCGGGCGCGGTCGAGCCGCATTCCTTGTTGATGTTGAAACCGTCGGGCTCGACGCCGACCGAGAACACCTCCGCGCCGAGCTCCCACAGCGCCGCCGGCGCGACCCGGTAGGCGGCGCCATTGGCGCAGTCGATGACGACGCGCATGCCGTCCAGTTCCATGTTGCGCGGCAGCGTGCGCTTGGCAAACTCGATGTAGCGGTCCTGCACGCCGTCGATGCGCCTGGCGCGGCCGATCTTCTGCGAATTGGCGAGCCTTTGCCCGAGATCGGAATCGATCAGCTCCTCGATCTGCTTCTCGATCTCGTCGGAGAGCTTGTAGCCGTCCGGGCCGAACAGCTTGATGCCGTTGTCGTCGTAACGGGTTGTGCGAGGCCGAGATCATCACGCCCAGGTCGGCGCGCATCGAGCGGGTCAGCATCGCGACGCCCGGCGTCGGGATCGGGCCGGTGAGCAGCACGTCCATGCCGACCGAGGTGAACCCGGCCGTCAGGGCGTTCTCGATCATGTAGCCCGAAAGGCGCGTGTCCTTGCCGATCAGCACGCGGTGGCGGTGGTCGCCATTCTGGAAGATGAGCCCGACCGCCTGGCCAACTTTCAGCGCGAGTTCGGCGGTAATGACGCCGTTCGCCCGGCCGCGGATGCCGTCGGTCCCGAAATACTTGCGAGTCATCAAGTCCCTCTGAGGTTTCGGGCCCGTCATACCCGGGCCTTCGTCTTGGCGCCAATCGGCGCGGGCGCATACTAGAGCTATCG
This sequence comes from uncultured Alphaproteobacteria bacterium, assembly GCA_963800695.1. Classification (GTDB taxonomy): domain Bacteria; phylum Pseudomonadota; class Alphaproteobacteria; order Rhizobiales; family Xanthobacteraceae; genus PALSA-894. The sequence goes on from CAWDCA010000027.1 coordinate 33,889, forward strand.
CCGCCTAAATGCCTTCAAAAATTGTGAGAGGTATTAACGCCGGAGCGCCACGCCTGTTGCCGCCGCCCGGGGCCGTCCCTACCATGCGTCAACGAAACGCCCATCGTTAGAGGAACACCATGCGCCCTCTCATCGCCGCGCTCCTGCTCAGCGTCACGTTAAGCTTCGCCGCCACATCGGCGCGCGCGGACGACTGGGCGGTCTGCAAGGACGAAAACGCCGCCGCCGACTCGGCGATCGCGGCCTGCACGCGCATCATCAAGGCCGGCAAGACCAGGGGCAGCGATCTCGCCATCACCTACTACAACCGCGCGATCTCGTACCGGCAGAAGAGCGACAACGACTGCGGCGCTCGCCGACTACAACGAATCGATCCGCATCAATCCGAAATACGCCAAGTCGTTCAACAATCGCGGCAACGTGTGGAAGGACAAAGGCGATCTCGACCGCGCGCATCGCCGACTACAACGAGGCGATCCGGCTCGACGCGAAATTCGCGCTCGCTTTCGCCAATCGCGGCGACGCCTGGGACGACAAGGGCGACAGCAACCGCGCCATCGCGGATCTCGATTCCGCGATCCGCCTCGATCCGAAATATTCCCGTGCCTACAACGTGCGCGGCGTGGTGATGAAGAAGAAGGGCGACCTCGACCGTGCGCTCGCCGACTTCACCGACGCGATCCGCCTCGATCCGAAATCCGCGATCGCCTATGCCAATCGCGGCGACGTGTGGGACGACAAGGGCGATCAGGACCGCGCCATCGCGGACCTGACCGAGGCGATCAGGCTCTCGCCCGAATATGCGCGCGCCTACAACATCCGCGGCGTGATCTACCGCAACCGCAACGATCTCGACCGCGCCATCGCGGACTACACCGAGGCTGTGCGCGCCGATCCGAAATTCGCGCTCGCCTACACCAACCGCGGCAACACCTACAAGGATCGCGGCGATCTCGACCGCGCCATCGCGGACTACGGCGAGGCGATCCGCATCAATGCCGAAATCCGACGTCGCCTATATGCGCCGCTCGGAGGCCTGGCTGAAGAAGGGCGACAACATCGCGGCGCTGCGCGATGCCGACCAGGCGGTCAATCTCGATCCAAACGATGCGGCAAACTACGCCAACCGCGCCGCAGTCATGCGCGCACTCAATCGCAACGAGGACGCCATCGCCGACCTGCGCAAGGGGCTGACGCTCAAACCGAACGAAAGCCGCAAGCGCCAGCTCGAGACCGCGCTGAGGGAGCTTGGGGCGGCGCCGTAGCCCACACTCGGTCTGATACCTCCCCTTGAAAGGGGAGGTCGGTTCGCGCAGCGAACCGGGTGGGGTTCACCTTCGACCCCCACCCCAACCCTCCCCCTTTCAGGGGGCGGGAGATCACCGAGCGTGTGGGACCTTAAGCCTGCGGCGCCGGCTGGGGATCGAGCGGCGCGTCGGGACGCGGCGGGCGGCCCTTGCCGGCGGAGGGCACCGCGGAGGACCGCGGCGTGGTCGGCTCGATGATCGACTCGCGCACCGGCCGCTTGCCGGCGATCAGATCCTTGATCTCGTCGCCGGTCAGCGTCTCGAATTCGAGCAGCCCGCGCGCCAGCGTTTCGAGATCGGCGCGCTTCTCCTGCAGGATCTTGTCCGCCTCCGCGTAGCCGGCCTCGACCAGACGGCGGATTTCGGCGTCGATCTTGCGGCTCGTGTCTTCCGAGATGTTCTGCTGGCGCGACACCTGGTAGCCGAGGAACACCTCGTCCTGGTTCTCGCCGTAGGCGACCGTGCCAAGCTCTTCGGAAAGGCCCCAGCGCGTCACCATCATGCGCGCGAGCTTGGTCGCCTGCTCGATATCGGAGGACGCGCCGGACGTGACGCGCTCGCGCCCGAACACCAGTTCCTCGGCGACGCGTCCGCCCATCATGATGGCGAGCCGCGAGGTCATCTGCTCAAGCGACATCGAGAGCTTGTCGCGCTCGGGCAGCTGCATCACCATGCCGAGCGCGCGGCCGCGCGGAATGATCGTCGCCTTGTGCACCGGGTCGGTGGCCTTGACGTTGAGCGCGACGATCGCATGGCCGCCCTCGTGATAGGCGGTCAGCATCTTCTCTTCTTCGGTCATCACGAGCGACTTGCGCTCGGCGCCCATCATCACCTTGTCCTTGGCGTCCTCGAACTCCGACTGCGTCACCATGCGCTTGTTGCGCCGCGCCGCCATCAGGGCCGCCTCGTTGATCAGGTTCGCGAGATCGGCGCCGGAGAAGCCGGGCGTGCCGCGCGCGATGGTGCGCAGGTTCACGTCGGGCGCCAGCGGCACCTTGCGCACATGCACTTTCAGGATCTGCTCGCGGCCGACCACGTCCGGGTTCGGCACAACGACCTGGCGGTCGAAGCGGCCGGGACGCAGCAGCGCGGGATCGAGCACATCGGGGCGGTTGGTGGCGGCGATCAGGATGATGCCCTCGTTCGCCTCGAAGCCGTCCATCTCGACCAGCAACTGGTTGAGCGTCTGCTCGCGCTCGTCATTGCCGCCGCCCAAGCCGGCGCCGCGATGACGGCCGACCGCGTCGATTTCGTCGATGAAGATGATGCAGGGCGCGTTCTTCTTCGCCTGCTCGAACATGTCGCGCACGCGGCTTGCGCCGACGCCGACGAACATCTCGACGAAGTCGGAACCGGAAATCGTGAAGAACGGCACGTTGGCTTCGCCCGCGACCGCGCGTGCGATCAGCGTCTTGCCGGTGCCGGGGGGGCCTACGAGCAGCACGCCGCGCGGAATCTTGCCGCCGAGCCGCTGGAACTTGCCGGGATCGCGCAGGAATTCGACGATCTCCTGCAGGTCCTGCTTCGCCTCATCGACGCCGGCGACGTCCTCGAACGTCACGCGGCCATGCGCCTCGGTCAGAAGCTTCGCGCGCGACTTGCCGAAGCCCATCGCCTTGCCGGCGCCGCCCTGCATCTGGCGCGACAGGAATATCCACACGCCGATCAGCGCGATGAACGGGAGCCACGAGACCAGCAGCGACACGAACCACGGCACGTTGTCGCCCGGCGGACGCGCGGTGATCTGCACGCCCTTGCCGTAGAGCCGCTGCACCAGCGTGTTGTCGTTCGGCGCATAGGTGTTGAAGGCGCGGCCGTCCGTGTAGGTGCCGTGGATTTCCGGACCCTGGATGGTGACGTCGCGCACCTTGCCCTGATCGACGTCGTTGAGCAGTTGCGAGAAGGAAATGTCCGCCGCCGACGTGCGCTGGCCCGGGTTCTGGAACAACGTGAACAGGGCGAGCAGCAACAGGACGATGATCACCCAAAGGGCGAAGTTGCGGAGGTTCGCGTTCATCCCAAGTCCTTAAAGCGACCTTGCCGAGCGCCCGATGGCGTCCGGCGGTCTGTTGGCGGCATTTTCGTGAAATCGCGGGCGTCCGCGTCCCACCGTGAGACAAGATAGGTTCGCGGGCCCCTTCTGCCAAGGGAATTGGCCGAATATGCGTCATTCTACCGGGGCTTGGTGAACGCACCTTTGCCCGGTTTTGCGCCCGAACGCCGCGGTGGCGCCCGCTCCACCGTGATTTCGCCGGCCAGCGTCACCAAGGCGCCCGCAAGGGTGCGGCGGAAGCGCGCGGAACGGCCTTCTTGGGCCCGCGCGGCGGCGAGCGCGGCGTGGAGGGCTTCGAGCTTGCCGAGCTCGACCGGGCCCTCGTTTCCCACCTGCGCGACGGCCCGGCCGAGCAGACGAAGCGAGATTTCGGGGGGTAGCTCCGTGAAGCCGGGACCGAAAACGATCGATCCTCCGGCGGGGGCCCGAGACAGCCGGACCTGCGCTTCGTCGACGGCCCGTTCGATCGCCTGATCGGCCCGCGCCATCCGGCGCGCGAATGACGACAGGCGCCGGGCATCGAGCCCCTCGGCGGCGAGGCCGGGCATAAGCTCCCGCAAGCGCGGCCGGGTGAAGCGCGGGTCGCGGTTGGAGGGATCGTCCGCGAAGGGGATTTTCGCGGCCGCCAGCGTGGCGAGCAGGCGGGATTTGGGATGTCGAGAAAGGGACGGACGAGACACGGGCTCCGCGGCTCCCCCGAATGGGGGCAGCGGAGCACGCCGCGCCATCCCGCGCAGTCCCGCAATCCCGCTTCCCCGCGCCGAGCCGAAACAGCACCGTCTCGGCCTGATCATCGAGCGTGTGCGCCGTGAGGATGTGCCGCGCGCCAGCCTTGCGCGCCGCATCGGCGAGCAACCGATAGCGCGCCTCGCGCGCCGCTTGCTGAATGCCGGTCGTCGGGCTTCTTGCCGCTCCAGCGCAACGTGCGATGCGCGACGCCGAGCTTTGCGCGAGCCGCTTGACCGCCCGCGCCTCGCGCGCGGACTCCGGCCGCAAGCCATGATCGACCGTCACGGCGATCAGCTTCGGGCCATGCTTGCGCCGCGCGCGCCAGCGCGCCGCAAGCCACAGAAGTGCGGTCGAATCCGGTCCGCCGGACACGCGCGAGGATCAGAACACGGGTTTTGGATAGATCGGCGAATAGCGCGGCTGCTTCGGAAGCCGAAACCGGATCGCTCAGACGCAGCCGACACGCTTCTGTTCCCGCTCCGCCGCCTGCTTCACGTTGGCAGGCGCCTTGGGATATTTGCGGGGAATTTCGCCCAGCGTCGCGCACGCCGCTTGCCTCTCGTTCAGCGCGGCGAGCGACTGGCCGAGCCGCAACAGCGAGTCCGGCGCCTTGCCGGCGGTGTCAAACTTCGTCGACACGGTGAGGAACGACTCGGCGGCCTCGCGATAGCGCTGGCGCTGGAACAGGCTTTCGCCCAGCCAGTAGTTCGCATCGGCCACCAGACGATCGCCCGGATACTTTTTCACGAACGCGCGCAGGCCTTCCTCGGCGAGCGCGTAATCCTTGCGCAGCACGTAGCCGTAGGCGAGGTCGTACTCGTCCTTCGGCGTGTTGGTCGGCGCCATGACCATCTGCTGGCCGGTGGCGCTCGGGTTGCGCGGCGGCGGCGCGGGCAGCGCTCCCGGAATCTGACGCACCTCGCGCCGCGGCGGCGGCATGTTCGCGGCTTCTTCGGCCATGACACCGAGATCGAGCGGGTCGCCGGCGCCCCGCCCGCCGGGCGCACCGACGTAAGGCTCGTCACTCGCCTGATTGTCGAGCGGCGGAGCGGCCGCAATCGTGCCGGGCCGGCCGAGCGTGCGCGGCACGCCGGGCGCGTTCGGGTTCTGGTAGGGATCGAACGCGTCGCCGCGGCGCGCCTCTGAGCGGCGGCGCCGGCTCGGGCTCCTGCTGCATCACGTTCGGCTGCGGCGGATAGGCTTGCGGCTGCGGCGGGTAGGCTTGCGGCTGCGGGTAGCTCTGCGGCTGCGGCGGCGCATACTGCGGCTGGGGCGCGGCGGTCCGTTGCGTGGGCGGCGCACCCTGCGCGGCTCTTCCCAACTGCTGCTCGAGCTGTTGATTGCGATACTGCAACTGCTCGACCTGTCCGGTGAGCTGTCGCACCTGGTTTTCCATCCGGTTGAGCCGCATCACGAGTTCGGATTCGGAAAGCTGCGCGAAGGCCGGAGACGCAATGACGGCCGCGAAGATTGCCGGTGCCAGCACACGGAGCAGGTGTCGAGTCATGGGTGTGAAATCGCCCGCTAACAGGCGTCCTACAATACGAATCGCTGCGTCTAAATTGTGACTGAGGCGTTTACGTTCGATTAACGATGGCCGTGATCCCGGCGCCGCCAACGGGTCCGCGCAAAGCGCGGCCCGATGACAGGCTCCCGGCGAACCCGGGACCCATAACCTACAGCGGAGGTTACGCCGCCTTCTGCTTGGCCGGCTCGTCGCGCAGCGCGCGGCGCAAGATCTTGCCGACCGGCGTCTTCGGCAACTCGTCGCGGAATTCGATGAACTTCGGCCGCTTGTAGTTGGTGAGCTGCTCGGCGAGGAAGCGCTTAAGCTCATCCTCGGTGAGCGCCTGATCGCGCTTGACCACGAACGCCTTCACGGCCTCGCCGGAGGCCGCGTCCGGCACGCCGATCACGGCGCATTCGAGCACGCCCGGATGCATCGCGATCACGTCCTCGACTTCGTTCGGATAGACGTTGAAGCCCGAGACCAGCACCATGTCCTTCTTGCGGTCGACGATCTTGAACCGTCCCTGCTCGTCCACCACGCCGATGTCGCCGGTGCGGAAGAAGCCGTCCTTGGTCATCACCTGCGCGGTTTCCTCCGGGCCGCTGCCAGTAGCCCGCCATCACCTGCGGCCCCTTCGCGCAAATCTCGCCCGGCTGGCCCATCGGCACTTCGTTGCCGTCGTCGTCGCGGATGGAAACGTCGGTCGATGGCACAGGCAGGCCGATCGTGCCGGTGAATTCGTCGAGTCGCCCGGCGTGCAGGTGAGCGTCGGCGACGTTTCCGACAGCCCATAACCTTCGACCAGCGGCACGCCGGTCGCCTTCACCCAGCGCTCGGCGACCGCACGCTGCAGCGCCATGCCGCCGCCGACCGCGATCTTGAGCTGCGAGAAATCGATCTTGCCGAAATCCGGATGATTGAGCAGCGCATTGAACAGCGTGTTCACCGCCGGGAATTTGTGCACCTTGTACTTCTGCAGCTCTTTCACGAAGCCCGGAATGTCGCGCGGATTGGGGATCAGCAGGCATACGCCGCCGGCGCGCATGCCGAGCAGGAAGCAGGCCGTCAAGGCGAAGATGTGATAGAGCGGCAGGGCCGTGACGATCATCAGCTGATCGACCTTCGGCTCCTTCGACAGTGACGGCTGCAGCCAGGCGTCGTTCTGCAAGACGTTCGCCAGAATATTGCGCTGGAGCAGCGTCGCGCCCTTCGACACGCCGGTGGTGCCGCCGGTGTATTGCAGGAACGCCACGTCGTCGGGTGTGATCTTGCGCGTGTTGAGCGGCTTGCCCTTGCCGGAGGCGAGAGCGGTCTTGAACTGCACCGCGTCGGGCAGCGAATAGGCCGGCACCATCTTCTTCACCTTGCGCACCACAAGGTTGACGATCGCGCCCTTCGGGAAGCCGAGCATGTCGCCCATGTTGGCAAGGATGACGTGCTTGACGCGCGTGTTCTTGAGCACCTTCTCCAGCGTGGTGGCGAAGTTCTCCAGGATGATGATCGCCTCGGCGCCGGAATCGTTGAGCTGATGCTCCAGTTCGCGCGGCGTATAGAGCGGGTTGACGTTCACCACCGTCATGCCGGCGCGCAGGATGCCCGATGTCGTGACCGGATATTGCAGCACGTTCGGCATCATCACGGCGACGCGGTCGCCGAATTTCAGCCCGGTGCTCTGCAGGTAGGCGGCGAAGTCGCGCGACAGCGCGTCGAGCTCGCCATAGGTGATCGCCTTGTCCATGCAGATGAAGGCCTTGCGGTCGCGGAATTTGGCGAAGCTTTCCTCCAGCAGCGCGACCAGCGAGGCGTACTGCGTCGTGTCGATCTCCTTCGGCACGCCGGCCGGATAGTTCTTCAGCCAGATCTTTTCCATCGCTGCGTTTCCCCCGTTCGGCCTTGCGCGGCCGTTCGTCTTGCTATTTTGACTGTTACCACACCGTTTGTCACTATCGGGGAAAAAGGCCGCGTCACTCCGCCGCCACGGCTGGCCGGCGCTCGCGCGGCTTGGCCGAACCGCCGCGCGCCGCCGGCTTCGAGGGCCGCGTGATGGGGAAGACCGCGCTCACATGCGCGGCCAGCATCTCGCAGAATGCCGTGGCGTAGCGCGGAAGCGGCCGGCGCAGGTCCCAGAACATTGCGAGCGGCTCGCGCAAGCGGTTTGCCCCGGTAGGTCACGGCGGCAATGCGCAGCCGGTAGCCGCTGGTCCGCAAGGTGGACGGGATGATGGCGACGCCGTGGCCGCTGTCCGCCATGCGCCAGCAACGTGTGCGGCGTCCGGCTTTCGAATCGGATGTTCGGTTCGACGCGCGCGAGCCGGCAGGCGGCATCGAACGTCCTGCGGAAGATGTAGCTCGCATCGAGCAGGAGCAGCGGATGCCGGCGAGCCGATCGATCTCGACCGCGCCGCCCGTGGCGAACTTCGTCAGCGTGGCTATAGGCAGCGAGCAGGTCGACCGGTTCGAGCGGATGGCTGGCGAAACGGCGCTCGTCGGGCTGAACCGCGTGCGCCAGATTTTGCCCGAGATGAATCTCCCCGCGCTCCAGCATGCCGCGGATGTCCGACCATCCGATCGCCTCCGTCAGCTTCACCTGCACGTCGCGGATAGCGCTGCGCATAGCGGTGCAGGAAATCCGCAAGCGTGCTTTCGATGAACTGGGGCGACGCCGCGACCTTCAGCACGCCCGTGTCGCCGCGCTTGAGCATCTGCGCCCGCTCGCTCAGCGCATTGCGCTGGCAATCAGAAAGGCGCGGCAGTCGCCGAGGAATTGCTCGCCCTCGCCGGTCAGCACGAGGCCGCGGCCTACCCGGTCGAAAAGCTTGAAGCCAAGCTCCTGTTCGAGCGCGGCGATCTGCCGGGAGAGTGCGGGCTGCGCGATCCGCAGCCGTAGCGGCCGCCTTGGAGACGGTGCCGAGCTCCGCGACGGTGACAAAGGTGCGCGCGTGCCGGAGGTCCATGCTTCAATCTATGCCGAAACAGCATCGATATCAAGAGAATTAATATATTGGACGCAAGAGCTCCCTCGCGCACGGATGCTCGATGCCACGCCGCAGCAATCCCGCGCGCACGCGCACTGCAGAGGAGGAACGTCATGAAACCGACCGGCTGCTACTCGTATCCGCTCTTTGCCTCACGGCTTGCGACGACGGCCGCCGAGGCCCAGACCTGGCCCGCCAAAGCCGCTGCGGGCGATCATTCCGATCGCGCCAGGCAGCATCACGGATATCGTCCCGCGCATCGTGTTCGAGCAGCTGTCGGCGCAGCTCGGCCAGCCAGTCGTGGTGGAGAACCGGCCCGGCGGCGGGACGGCCATCGGTGCAGGCGCCGTCGCGAAGGCCGAACCGGACGGTTATACGCTGCTGGCGAACTCGTCGGCGCACGTCGATCGCGCCTTCGCTCAATCCGAACCTCAGCTACGATGCTGCGCGCGACTTCGCGGCCGTGATCCCGCTGGGGATCATGCCGAGCGTGCTCGTGGTCTCGCCCGCCAAGGGACACAAGACGCTCGCCGATTTCGTCAGAGGTCGCGAAGGCAAAGCCCGATGCGATGAGCTTCGCCTCGGCCGGCGTCGGGACGGGCACGCATCTCAGCGCCAGCGGTTCCAGAAGAGCGCCGGCATGCAGGCCGTCCATGTGCCGTTCAAAGGCGGGCCGGAGGCGTTAACCGAGGTCATGTCGGGGCGGGTTGATTTCTTCTTCGCGCCGGTCGGCGTGGCGCTGCCGCACATCAGGGAGGGCAAGCTAGCCGCGCTTGCCGTCAACGGCGCGGAAGCGCTCCTCGTGCTGCCCGATGTTCCGACGACGGGGGAAGCCGGCTGGTCAACGCCGAATATCCGATCTGGCTTGGCCTCTTTCTTCCGGCGAAGACGCCGCGCGACATCGTCGAGAAGCTCCACCGCGAAACGCGCAAGGCGCTGGGAGCCCGAAGGTGAAGGACGGCTCGCCGCGCTCGGCGTCGATCCCGATGGTGCTGACCCCGCCGCCTTCGAGGCGCAGATCGTGAAGGAGATCGCCGCCAACGCCGCGTTGGTGAAGAGCGATCGGGACTGAAGTCGCCGTGAGCCGCGCGCAGGCACGCCGCCCGGTTCGCCGGCGGCATCAGCATCGGCGGTACCGGCGTCGACATTTGTGGCGGCGGGTGGCGACGGTTACGAACTCCAGATGGGCCGATGGAGCCGGCGCCTCGCGCCTCTGTTCATCGCTTTCGCCGGCATAGCGGCGGCAGAACGTGTGCTGGATGTCGGCTGCGGCACCGGCAGCCTGAGTTTTGCCCTCGCGCGCAATCCGGCAATCGGCGCCATATGCGGCGTCGATTTTCCCGGTCTATGTTGATCATGCGAAGCGCCAGAACCGCGACCCGCGCATCAGCTTCGACATCGCGGATGCCTGCGCGCTGCCTTTCCCCGAAGCTACGTTCGATCATTCGTTCTCCATGCTGGTGCTGCAATTCATTCCGCAGGCCGACGCTGCGGTGCGCGAGATGCGCCGCGTCACGCGTCCGGGCGGAACAGTCGCAGCCGCAACATGGGACGCGCGCGGCGGGTTCGTCGCGCAGCGCATGATCTTCGACACGCGCCGCGATACTCGATCCGCAGGGCAACGCGCGCCGCGCGCGCGCCTGCACCCGGCCGCTCAGCCGTCCGGGCGAACTCGCGGATGCATGGCGGGAGGCCGGGCTCATGAACGTCGTGCAGGACACGGTCACGATCCGGATGGATTTCTCATCCTTCGCGGACTTCTGGGGGCCAAGCGAGGGTAAGGACGGTCCGATCGCCGAATATGTCGGAACGCTCGACGAGTCGATGAAGGCCAAGCTGCGTGGCGCCGTCCGGCTCGCCTATCTCGACGGCGAGGACGATGGTCCCCGCTCCTATGCGGCAACCGCGTGGGTCGTGAAGGGCAAGGTGCTCGCCTGAAGCATCACTCCGCCGCCACCGGCACCGCCTTCGGCTTCTTGCGCCCCTTCACCCACTCCTCGAAGCGCTGGATCACCACGAACAGCGACGGGACAAACAGCACGGCGAGGCAGGTCGAGGCGATCATCCCGGTGAACACCGTGATGCCGATCGATTTTCGCGCGCTCGCGCCAGCGCCCGTCGCGATCACCAGCGGCACCACCGACAGAATGAACGCGATCGACGTCATCAGGATCGGGCGGAAACGCGCCCGCGCGGCCTCGACCGCCGCCTGCACGATCGGATGCCCATCCTTGAGGCGGCGCTCGCGCGCGACCTCGACGATCAGGATGGCGTTCTTGGCCGAGAGCGCGATCAGCAGGATCAGGCCGATCTGCACATAAAGGTTCGCATCGACCTTGAGCCCCAGCAGCGCCGAAGCCGGACCGACCAGCGCGAGCGGCACCGACAGCACGATCGACAGCGGCGCATACCAGCTCTCGTATTGTCCCGCGAGCACCAGATAGACCAGCAGAAGGCCGAGACCGAACACCAGATACATCTGATTGCCGACCAGCTTCTCCTGATAGGACAGCGCGGTCCATTCATAGCCGGTGCCGGCGGGCAGGATGCGCCCGGCCATCTCTTCCATCAGCGCCATGCCCTGCCCCGACGAGACGCCCTGCACCGGAATGCCGATGACGGTCGCGGTCGGGTAGAGATTGTACAGGCTGATCAGCGGCGGGCCGGTGGTCGGCACGACCGAGGCGAGCGTGCCGATCGGCACCGTTTTGCCCTGGCTGTTGCGCACGGTCAGGCCGGTGATGTCCTCCGGCCGCAGGCGGAATTTCGCGTCGGCCTGCACGTAGGCCTGGAAGGTGCGGCCGAATTTGTTGAACTGGACGACATAGGTCGAACCCATGAAGGTCTGGATGGTCGAGAACACCTGATCGACATTGACGTGCAGCGTCTGCGCCTTCACGCGGTCGACGTCGATGCGGTACTGCGGCGCGTCGGAGCGGAACGTCGTCAGCACACGCTGGAAGCTCGACTGCCCGGTGCCGGCCTCGACCATGGCGTTGGCAAGTCCTTGCAGCTTGGTGAAGTCGAAGCTGCCGTCGCGCAGCTCGATCTGCATCGTGGAGCCCGACGCATTGCCGACGCCCTGGATCGGCGGCGGCGGCACCACCAGCACGCGCGCGTCCATCACCTCGCCCATCGCCTTGTTCATGCCGATGAACAGCGACAGCAGATCCTGATCCTTGCCGCGCTCGCTCCACGGCTTGAGCGTCACATAGGCGACGCCCGCACTGGACAGCGAGGCCGAATTGTCGAGCGGCGAAATGCCCGAGACGAGCACGACCTGATCGACGCCCGGCGTCTTCTTGGCGATCTCGCCGACCTGATCCATCGCCTTCTGGGTGCGCTCCAGCGACGCCCCGTCGGGAAGCTGCACGGCGACGACCAGATAACCCTGATCCTCGATCGGAATGAAGCCCGACGCCACGCGCGACAGGCCGTAGAGCCCGCCTGCAACGATCAGCAGGGAGATGATCACAGACACCACGCTGGCCGAGGCCATGCGGCGGATCAGCCGCACGTAGCCGCGTTCGAGTGCATCATAACCGCGGTTGAAGATGCGATAGACGATATTGCGCTGCTCCAGCGGCACCGGGGGGCGCATCCAGAGCGCCGCCTGCGTGGGTTTCAGCGTCGCCGCATTGATGGCGCTGAGCAGCGCGGTCGCCGCGATGACGAGCGCGAACTGCGCGTACATCTTGCCGGTCAGCCCTGGCATGAACGCGGCCGGGATGAACACCGACATCAGCACCAGCGTGATGCCGACGATCGGCCCGAACAGTTCGTCCATCGCCTTGATCGAGGCATCGTGTGGCGAGAGGCCACGCTCGATGTTGTGCGCGACGCCTTCCACGATGACGATCGCGTCGTCCACCACGATGCCGATCGCCAGCACAATGGCAAACAGCGTCGAAAGATTGACGGAAAACCCGAGCGCCGCCATCGCGGCGAACGCACCGATGATCGTCACCGGCACGGTCGTCGCCGGGATCAGCATCGCGCGCCAGTCCTGCAGGAAGATCAGGATCACGACGAGCACGAGAAGCGCAGCCTCGATCAGCGTCTTGTAGACCTCCTTGATCGCCTCATCGACGAACTTGGTGGTGTCGAACGGAACCTCGAACACGAGCCCGGTGGGAAATTCCCGCGCGAGCTCCTTCATGCGCTTGGTCACGGCGGTCTGGACGTTGAGCGCGTTCGCGCCCGGCGCCTGGAAGATCGCGATGCCGGCAGCCGGCCGGTCGTTGACCTTGAAGGTTTGCCCATAGGATTGCGCGCCGAGTTCGACGCGGCCGATGTCGCGCACGCGGGTGAGCGCGGCGCCGTCGGTCTTGACGATGACGTTCTCGAACTGGTCGGGATCGGCAAGGCGGCCCGCGACCGTCACGGTGTACTGGAACGGCTGGCCGGTCGCGGTCGGCGGGCCGCCGATTTGCCCGGCCGCGACCTGCTGGCTCTGCTGCTGCAGCGCCTGCGTGACGTCCTGCGCGGTCAGCCCGCGCGCTTTGAGCTTTTCCGGATCGAGCCAGACGCGGATCGAATATTGCCCCGCGCCGAACACCTGCACATTGCCGACACCGGGCAGGCGCGCGAGTTCGTCCTTCAGCCGGATGGTGGCGTAGTTCGCCAGATACAGGCTGTCGAACGTCTTCTCCGGCGAGGTCAGCGTCACGAACGACAGGATCGCGGTCGACTGCTTCTGGACGTTGACGCCCTGCTTCTGCACCGGGTCGGGCAGCGACGAGAGCGCGGCCGACACGCGGTTTTGCACCAGCACCTGCGCGAAGTTGAGGTCGGTGCCGATCTTGAAGGTGACGATCAGCGTGTAGGTGCCGTCGGACGTGCTCGTCGACTGCATGTAGATCATGTTCTCGACGCCGTTCACCTGCTGCTCGATCGGCAGCGCGACGGTGTCGATCACGGTGCGCGCGCCCGCGCCCGGATAGCGCGTCTGCACCTGCACGGTCGGCGGCGTCACGTCGGGATATTGCGCGACGGGCAGCGAGATGAGCGATACCGCCCCGATGACGATCATCAGGATCGCCAGAACGTTGGCGAGAACCGGCCGCTCGATGAAATATTTCGAGATCATCGGGCGGCGGCGGTCTTCGTCTGCGGATCGACCTTCTGGCCCGGCACCGCGCGCAGGATGCCGGCGGTGACGACGCGGTCGTCGGCCTTGAGGCCGTTCTCGATCACCGTCATGTCGCCGACCACCGGACCGACCTCGACCTTGCGCTGCTCGACGACGTTCTCGCCGTTGACGATCAGCACATAGCGCCCGCCCTGGTCGCTGCCGAGCGCGACGCTCGGCACCAGCATCGCCGCCGTTTCCTGCAGCGGCACGCGCACGCGCACGAAGAATCCCGGCAGCATCAGCCGCAACGTATTCGCCAGTTCGGCGCGTGCCGCGAGCGTGCCGGTGCCCTGGTTCACGGTCGGTGCGATGTAATCAAGCTTGCCCTTGTGCGGATAGCCCTGGTCGGTCTGCAAACCGATCTCGACGTCCGTGCCGAGCAGATCGGTTGCTTTCTCGCCGCGCTTGTAGAGCATGTCGCGCACGTGCAGCACGTCGCGTTCGCTGGCGTTGAAATTCACGTAGATCGGATCGAGCTGCACGATGGCGGCGAGCACCTGCGTCCCGCTGCCGCCGACCAGTTCGCCGACGGACACCTGCCGCGCCGACACGATGCCGTCGAACGGCGCGACGACCCTGCGTGTAATCGAGATTGATCTTCGCCTGACTGGTGTCGGCCCGCGCCTGCAACAGCCGCGCCTTGGCGGTGTCGCGGTTGGCGGTCGAGTTATCGAACGCCGCCTTCGACGCCGCCTGCCGCTGCACCAGTTCCTGCTGGCGCTCGAAGTCGGCTTCGGTCTGCTTCACCGTCGCTTCCGCCGAGGCTTCGGCCGCCTGCGCCTGTTGCAGCTTGAGCTGATACGGCTCCGGCTCGATGGTGAAGAGGTGCTGGCCCTTCTTCACCGGCATGCCGTCCTGATACTTGATCTCGGTCAGGAAGCCCGACACCCGCGCAACCAGATTGGCCGAGTTGACCGCGGCGGCGTTACCGGTCGCCTCGAAGTAGCGCGTGACCTTCTGCTCGACCGGCTTGGCGACCGTGACCTTGGGCGGCGGCGGCGCCACATAGGTGTTGTTCTGCCCGCATGCGGCAAGCACGCCGAGCGCAGCCAGAGATGCCAGTCGCCGATATGAAGCCATGCGCCCCTCCCGTCATTCTCGATGGGCGAGGTACAATCCTGTGTTCCCGTCTTTCTGACAAGACAAACGGTTGTAACAAAAATGTGCAGCCGCTCAGGCGGCTTGCGTGTCCGCGCCGGAGCGCTACTCCAGCGCGAAATCCTCGTCGCGCCAGCCGGTGACCCCGCCGATCATCTCCTTCACGCGATAGCCGAGGCGGGCAAGGCGAATGGCGCCCTTGTTGGCGCCGTTGCAATGCGGGCCGGCGCAATACACGACGAACGGCGTGTCCTTGGGATATTGCGCCATGCGATCGGCCGTCATGGTCCGATGCGGGATGTTGATCGCGCCCGGAACGTGGCCCTTGGCGAACGCCTTTGGGCCACGCACATCGAGCAGCACAAAATCGGCGCCTGTTTTGAGCAATTCATGCACATCGTCGCAATCGGTCTCGAGGAGAAGCCGCCGCTCGAAATGCGCAAGCGCGGCAGCCGGGTCCGCAAAGCCGGGATCGGTAACGGGGGTGGGCATGAAGGCCTCCGTGGTTGGATTGCCGGCACCCTACCGAGCCAGCCGGAGGCGTGGAATTGGCCGGAATGCCAAACTACGGTAATATCCAGCCATGTCGCCTCCCCTCGTCGTCACGCTCGCTTATGACCGGCTCGCGCTCTTCGAATTCGGCATTGCGGCCGAATTCTTCGCGCTCGCACGGCCCGAACTCGATTTCGTGCCCTACCGCTTCGCCGTTGCGGCGGCCGACCCGCCGCCGCTGCGCGCGCTTGGCGGCGTGCGTGTGGACGTCGATGGCGGTCTCGAACTGCTGGCCGAGGCGAACCTGATCGTGGTGCCGGGCTGGCGAGACCTCGAGGAGACGCCACGGCCCGAGATCGCACAGGCGCTGCGCGCTGCGGCCGAGCGCGGCGCGCGCGTCGTATCCATCTGCTCTGGCGTTTTTTTGCTGGCGCATTCCGGCCTGCTCGACGGCCGCCGCGCCACCACGCACTGGCGCTACACCGAAAAGCTCGCGCAGCTATTCCCTTCGATCCGGGTCCAGCCCGACGTGCTCTATGTCGACGAGGGCCATGTGATGACCTCGGCCGGCTCCGCCGCCGGCATCGATCTCTTGCTGCACCTCGTGCGCAAGGATTACGGGCCGCATGTGGCGAATGCGTTCGCGCGCCGCATGGTGGTGCCGCCGCATCGCGACGGCGGGCAGTCGCAATTCGTCGTGCAGCCGATCGCGGTGCGCACCAACGACCGCATCGCCAGCGTCGCCGACTGGATGGCGGGTCAATCTCGGCGACGCGATCACTATCGAGGCGCTGGCCGACCGCGCCGCCATGAGCGTGCGCACCTTCACGCGCCGCTTCCGCGCCGCGACCGGCGCCGCTCCGATCGAATGGCTGATCCGCCTGCGCGTGCGCCGCGCGCAGGATCTGCTCGAAACGAGCGATGCGCCGATCGACCGCATCGCGGAGGCCGCGGGCTTCGGCGCGCCCGAAACGTTGCGCCACCACTTCCGCAAGGTGGTGGGAGTGAGCCCCTCGGCTTGGCGCAACTCGTTTCGCGGCAAGGCTGCTTCGGAAGCGTACTCACAAGATACGGGGGCCGCTCTTCCTCAAGATGCGGACATTTTGTCCGGCGCGCTGCATGTCCGCTAAGGGCCACAACCGGGCATTTCTCGCGCTGCTTTTCAGCTTACGAACACGCCTGCCTTTGCCCGGCTTATTCCAAGGGCCAGAATGCGATGCAGCAGGTCCGGGTAAGCGAGACCGTCATGCTTGGCCGCTGTCGCAAACTCCTGGCTCTTGGCGATTTCGGGATTCGGGTTTGCCTCGATAAAAAATGGAGTGCCGTCGGTCGAGAGACGAAAATCGATGCGCGCATATCCATCCAGATCGAGGGCTCGGTAGACGCGTTTCGCTGTTCGCTGGATTCGCGCGTATAGCTCCGGCGCAAGATCCTCGGCGGGCCCATCCACAATCCCGGCGCGCTCCTGGTAGCTGGGATCGTGTTTTACCCTTTCGGTGGCAATCGGCCGCGCACCGTGGGCCAGGTTGCCGAATTTCAGCTCCCACACCGGCAGCACGCGCAGCCGCTCGTTGCCCAGTACCCCGACATAAAGTTCACGCCCCTCGACATACTGCTCGGCGATCGCGGCAGTGCGGATCCGCTCGTGGATGAAGGCAACCCGCTCCGCGAGCTTCTCGTCCGTATCGACGACGGATGCCTGTGAGATGCCAAGCGATGAGTCCTCGCTCAGGCTCTTGACGATCAGCGGCAGCGCGAGACGCGCCGGCCGTTTGACTTTGCGACGCTTTGGAAACACCGCGAACGCCGGCGTCGCAATGCGCCGATGGTGCACCAATGTCTTGGACAGGTCCTTGCCGCGCGCCAGAATCAAGCCGCGCGGGTTGCATCCGGTATACGGAATCTGCATCAGCTCAAGAAAGCTTGCGACGTTCTGGTCGTAGATGACCTTGCCGTGAAAGTCCTCGAGCAACGTGAAAACCACATCTGGCTTGAACTCTTCGATCACGTCGCGCACGGCCTTGAGTTCGTCCTCCACGCCGAACGGGCGCACGTCATGCCCGGCCGTCCGCAATGTGCTGACGATGTCGTATTCGGTTTTCCATTCATTGACCTCCTGCGCGGTGTACCCCTTCGTCGAGTCCGGGGGCACAAGCGCGGGATCCATGAGCACGAGGACGCGCAGGCGCTTCATAGCGCGATCCATTTGCGTCGCGCCGGGCCGAACAGCGCGTGCATGGTCTTGGCAGTCAACAGGACGGTGAAATCGGTCAGGAGCTTCCGCTCGGAACCGACGGCACGCAGATTGTGCACACGGCAGCGGGTGATCATGTCGTCAAGCACAGCATCAAGCGTGAGCTGGTTTTCGCCGGTCCACCGCGCAACGAGCTTCCTGATATAGGCGCGGTGGCGCCTGATAAAGGTTGAAGCCGGTTGCGCCCGGCAATGCCGCGGATCGGCCGAAAAAAGCCGATAGAGATCGCGGTCGTAGGTCTTGGGTGCCTCGAAGGCGTAGAACGCCTGCTTCTTCTTGTAGTGGTCGCCCAACGTCTCGCTGAGCTCATGCAGTGGATCGACGCGCTCCCGCGCGGAGAGCATTGGCCGCGTCCCGGCGATTTCGTCCATCAGCTCGTCGACGTACTCAAGTTTCTTGAGCGCCGGCCAGCCGGCGTAGCGTGCCCGCCAGCTCGAACGTGGCCGCAGCCACACCGCAAAGGTCTCGGCGAAATCTTCGTCCGGATGGCTCTGCGCATACCAGAGCCGAAGGTGCTGCACATAACGCCGGCTGGCTGGATTGGGCCGGTAGTAGCGCGGGTAGCGTTTCGAGGACGGGCCGAATAGTTTCTGCCAGCGCCGCCGCCGGTGCAGCTGGTAGGCATGCTGCACGGTATGGCCGGCCTCATGACGGAGAATGGCCATGCACTCGGACCAAGTGCCGCCCTCGACGTCGAGCATCATTTTCTTCTCGATCTTCATCAGGCGGGGATGGGCGAGATAGAACGGGATCGCAATGCCGGGCGTGTTGTCCGGGCTGAACCACTCGCTCGATATCCACGCGTGAGGCCGCAGCCGGATGCCCCGCGCTTCGAGTTCTTTATGGAGACTATTGAGGCCATCCTCGAGCCAGGTGCCTTCGACCGTAACCCTCAAACTACTGAGGCGGCGTTTGAGCAACTGCTCATCTGACAACGTTTCCCAAGCGTATTTCCGTCGCTGCATAGGGCCTCAAAACTCTATGACAACTATGTACTCAGATGGTGTCATGGGAGGCTGCTGCCAACAACCACCGAGTCGTCGCGGCGTGGGTGGGGCTCAGCGGTTGCTCAGTGGGCCGGTCCGGGTCCGCCCGGGTCAGAACGCCCGTGACGGCATTGTCGGGCGATGTCTGCTTTACCTCCGAAAGCGGGCGTCCTGCGCGTTTGTGAGCACACGCGCCAGTCTTCGCGCGCACGATCTCGTCCGAAATCCGGTGCGCACTTTTTCGAAACCGTGCGCGCAAACGAAAACCGGCGCCACAAGGGCGCCGGTCCGTAATCCTTAATCTTGATCGTTCGATCAGGAACTCGCGTTGAGCACCGTCACCGAGCGGCGGTTCTGCGACCAGCACGAGATGTCGTTGCACACCGCGACCGGGCGCTCCTTGCCGTAGGAGATGGTGCGCATGCGGTTGCTCTCGACGCCGCGCGAGGTGAGATAATCGCGCACCGCCTGGGCGCGCCGAGCGCCGAGCGCAATGTTGTACTCGCGCGTGCCGCGCTCGTCGGCGTGACCTTCGACCGTGAAGGCGTAGCGGTTGTAGCGGCCGAGCCACTGCGCCTGCTTGTCGAGCGTGGAGATCGACTGCGGGGTGAGCTCAGAGGAATCCGACTCGAAGAAGACGCGGTCGCCGACGTTGACGACGAAGTCCTGCGCACTGCCGGGCGCCGCGTTGCCGGCTCCGAGGCCCGCATTCGCGCCGGCCATCTGGTCCGGTTTATTGGCGCAGGCCGCCAGAGAAAGTCCCGCGACGATCATCGCGGCGAATTTCATCGCGCGTGCAAAACTCATGTCGATCATTCCCGTGCCTCCTTCATCACACTACCGGGGCAATGCATGCTCTTAGGTCTACCGGGGGTTCGTTAAGCGAACGTTCCATCAACCTTGATGAGCCCTTGCGAAGCCCCCTAAACGCGACCACCCGGCGTAAACAATTCAGAATGGTTAATGCGGCATGAACGCGGCAGGAAAGCGGCGGTTCGAGTTCCCGCTTTCCCGGGTTCTCGATCAGCTCAGCAGCGGCGACCACGCCGGATCGGAAGCGAACGCCGGCGTCGGAATTTTCTGTTCGTTGCGGCCGGTCACGTCGACCGAATAGAGCGAGGGCCCGCCACCCTGGTCGCGGAAGAACATCAGCACGCGGCCGTTCGGCGCAAACGTCGGCCCCTCGTTGTGGTAGCCGGAGGTGAGCAGGCGTTCGCCGGAGCCGTCCGGCTTCATGATGCCGATCGAGAATTGCCCGCCGCCCTGCTTGGTAAAGGCGATGAAGTCGCCGCGCGGCGACCACACCGGCGTCGAGTACGAGCCTTCGCCGAAGCTGACGCGCTGCGCGGCGCCGCCACTCGCGCCCATGACATAGATCTGCGGACGGCCGCCACGGTCGGACTCGAAACAGATACGGCCGCCGTCGGGCGCGTAACAGGGGGAGGTGTCGATCGCGGCCGTGTCGGTCAAGCGCGTGGTGCGCTTGGACTGCAGATCCATCACGTAGATGTTGGAGTTCGGCCCCTGCTGCAGGCTCATGATCACCTGTTGTCCGGTCGGGGAGAAACGCGGGGAGAAGCTCATGCCGGGGAAATTCCCGACAATCTCGCGCTGCCCGGTCTCGATGTTGAGCAGGAACACGCGCGGGTCACCCTGTCCGTACGACATGTAGGTGATGTCCTGCGTCGAGGGTGAGAAGCGCGGGGTGAGCACGAGATCCTCGCCGCGCGTGAGATAGCGCACATTGGCGCCGTCCTGATCCATGATGGAAAGCCGCTTGACGCGGCGCTCCTTCGGTCCGGTCTCGTCGATGAACACGATGCGCGTGTCGAAATAGCCCTTCTCGCCGGTCAGGCGCTCGTACACCTGCGTCGGACACGATGTGCGCAATGCGCCGCCAGTTGTCCGGCGTGGTGAAATACTGCTGGCCGGTGAGCTGCTGGCCCGAGCTCACGTCCCACAAGCGAAACTCGGCCTTGAGCCGGCCGTCGCCCTGGCGCGTGACGCGCCCGGTGACCAGCCCCTGCGCGTTGATGGTGCGCCAGTCGGCAAAGCGCGGCAGCACGTCGAAGCTCGCGATCTTCTCGATGTACGCCGCCGGATCGATCGGCGCGAACAGGCCGGAGCGGCGCAGGTTCGCGGTGATGACCTGCGTGATGCCGCGCGCGGCCTCGGTGTCGCCCGGCGTGCCGCCGACGAAATCCGGGACCGCGATCGGCAGCGGCGCCACATTGCCCTGCGTGACGTCGAGCCGCAGCTGCGCTCCGGCAGGTAGCGGCAGCAGCACGCTCGCCGAGGTAGCGGCACCAACCGCAAGCACCCGCCGGCGGGTGAATCCGGCGCGGAATTGAACCGTAGGCATCATGGGCATCAAGGGCTCTCTGGAGGCGTCTTATCCACGGAACATATCGCGCGGATCGAAGTCGACGATGACATCCTTCCAGGCTTCGTATTTCGCCGCGGGAAGGAACGTGTAAGGGGCGCATGTGCGCACGGCGCGCAACGCGCTTTCGGACGCGGTGACGAAAGCCGGGTGGCTGGCGCTGTTCATGAGCCTCGGCTCGGTCAGCAGGCTGCCGTCCTGCTTGAACTGGATGCGCACGGTCACGATCAGGTCGCGCGCTTCGGCAACGCCGACAGGCACGTTCCAGCATTGGCGCAGCCGCGCACGCAGCGCATCGATCTCGTTCTGCGACAGCGCAGCTGCCGTTCCGGTCGCGGTGCCGAGCGCGGGCGTATTGCTCAGCGTGTCGCCGGTCGCTGCCTTGCGCTGCGGATCGCGCTTGTCGAGCAGCGCCGCGATGCGGCTCGCGTCGAACTTGGGCTGCGGCTTCGGCGGCTCGACCTTCTTTTGCTGGGTCTCTGCCTTCTGCTGCTGCTGCGTCTTCGGATCGGGTTTCTTGGTATCTTTCTTCAGAGCCTCGGCGATCGGATCGATCTTCTGCTCCGGCTCCTTGGCGAACGCCTGCTTCGGCTCGGGCTTGGCCTGAGGCTGTGGCGTCGGAGGTTTCGGCTCGGCCTTCTTGGGCTCAGGCGGTTTCGGCGGCTGCACCTGATCGGCGGTCGCCACGATCTCGGGCTTGTTGTCGACGATCTTGGCGTTCTGCTCCTCGGCAGGTTTCGCCTCGGCGACTTTCTCGACCAAGGGGCTTCGGAACCTCAGCCTTCGGCGCGGTCTTGATGCCGTTGGTGATCTGCGAGAAATCGCTCGCCGAAATAATATCCGTGCTGATGAAGTCAGGCGGCGGAGCGCTCAACGGCCTGGTGGCGAACGTGACAAGGCCCCACGCGAGCACAGTCCCGTGCAAGGCAGCCGATATGGTCCATCCTGCCTTCATGCGATCAGGAGCCCTGCTCGACCTCCGTCACCAGCGCGACGCGGCGGAAGCCTGCCGCCGACAGCCGTCCCATTACGCGCATCACTGTACCGTAATCGACCTTCCTGTCGCCACGCACGTAGATGCGCTCGTCGTTGCCGCCGCGCGCCTGCGTGATGGCCTGCAGCTTGGGCACGAGTTCGTCCATCTTGATTTCTGTGTTTTGCAGGAACACGCCCCCCTTGGTGTCAACCGACACCGTGAGCGGTTCCTTGTCCTGGTCGAGCGATTTCGCCTGGGTCTGCGGCAGGTCGATCGGCACGCCGACGGTGAGAAGGGGCGCCGACACCATGAAGATGATCAGCAGCACCAGCATGACGTCGACCATCGGCGTGACGTTGATCTCGGCCATCACCGGCTTGCGCCGATGGCGCCGCTTGCCGACCGCGATGGCTGCCGTTGTTCCGCCCGCTGCCACGTAATCCCCCTCAGGCCGCTTCGTCGATCTGCCGCGACAGGATCGCGGCAAACTCGTCGGCGAAGCCCTCCAGCCGTCCGGCCTGCTTGTTCACCTCGGAAACGAACTTGTTATAGAAAATCGTCGCCGGGATGGCGGCAACAAGGCCGATCGCGGTCGCGAACAGGGCCTCGGCGATGCCGGGCGCCACAACCGCTAACGAAGTGTTCTTCGAGGCGGCGATCGACTGGAAGCTCGTCATGATGCCCCAGACGGTGCCGAACAGCCCGATGAACGGGCCGGCGGATCCAACGGTCGCCAGCACCAGCAGCCGCCGCTCCAGCCGCTCGATCTCGCGCGCAATGGTGACGTCCATCACCTTTTCGATACGCATTTGCAGCCCGCCGATCGCGCGGTTTGTTCCCTCGAACGAGCGCTTCCACTCGCGCATCGCGGCAACGAACAGCGCCGCCATCGAATGCGCCGGGCGCGCCGATTGCGTGCGGTAAAGCTCTTCCAGCGACTGGCCGGACCAGAACGTCTGCTCGAACCGGTCCATGGCGCGCTTGGTGCGCATGTAAAGCAGCGTTTTATCGATCACGATCGCCCACACCCACACCGACGCGACCAGAAGCCCGACCATCGTGATCTTCACGACGATATGGGCCGACCAGAACAATCCCCAGATCGAGAGGTCCGCGGAAGTGAGCGGCGCTGCGCCGGCGGGCGGCGCAAGCTCGGCACCTGTCGTCGTCTGCGCGAATGCAGACGCGAGCGGAGCGCCAACGAGCAGCGCGACAAGGACGGCCCTGTTCAGATGGCGGAGCACCGACTGCGCCGTGTCGGTTGAATTCATGAGGTCGTCCTTTCAATCATGCCCGCATTTCCGGATAAGGCGCCGCAGCGGCGACCGCAAAAATGTGGTGCGACTTGGCGATGGCGCGCCGCACAACATTCCAAAACTCGTGAAATCCGTGCCGTCCACCATCGGCAAGCCACGGATTCCGCGCCAAATCTGTTCAAACTAGGGCACCTGACCGGTCTTATCCGCTTAACAGGCCCGATTATGGTTAAGGCTTTGTTACTGTTTGGGGACTGAGCGGTGCGCCCAAACGCATCGGGCCGCCTACCAAGCGGCGTTGCCGGCCATTCTACGAACGTGAGTCACAATAGGGTGCTTTGACATACTGACATATTCGTTGATATGTCTAGACATATGATCAAGCGCACGACCGTCCGACTCCCATCCGAATTGCTCAAGAAAGCGCAGCGCAAGGCTGCCGCCGAGGGCCGCACGCTGACCGGGTTGATGGAGGAGGGCCTGCGTTACGTGGTCACCGAGAAGCCGACCGAGAAGCGCGAGCGGATCATGCCGCCAGTCAGCAAGGAGGGCGGTGGTCGCGCTCCGGGTGTAAATACCTTCAAGGATCTCGAAGAGATCGAAGACGCCGAATATATCGAGCGGTTGCGCAACGGGTTCAAGTGATACTCCCGGACGTCAACGTTCTGGTTTACGCGTTTCGGCGCGACGCGCCGCACCACGCCGTCTGCCGTTCGTGGCTGAACAACACGATTGCTGGAGACATTCGCTTCGCCATTTCGAAGCTGTCACTTGCAGCCTTCGTGCGCGTTGTCACGAACGGGAAATCTTATCCCGATCCGACGCCTCCGGCGTCCGCATTCGCGTTTTGTGATAATCTCCTGTCCCAGCCTCACTGCGACGCGCTCGAGCCCGGCTCACGACATTGGGACATTTTCCAACGCCTTTGTTTAGAGACAAACACGCGTGGCTCAATGACAACCGATGCCTGGTACGCGGCACTCGCAATCGAATGGGGCTGCGAGTGGCTGACATTTGATCGTGACTTCGCGCGATTTCCTGGCTTGAGATTCACGATCCTCCCGTCAACCCGCGCCTGAATGCATCGGGCCGCCCGCCTCATCGGCGAAACGGCCCGGAACGCAGTCGCGGCTGCGGGGGAGTCAGCTTTGCGGCTGCGGAGACGGAGGCTGCGGGGCTTGCGGCTGCGGACGGTTGCGCCGGTCAGCCATGAACTGGTCGAACTCGGACTTGTCCTTGGCAAAACGCAGCCGGTCGAGGAAGTCGCGGAACTCGCGCTGCTCTTCTTCCAGGCGCCGCAGCGTCTCGGTGCGGTATTCGTCGAAGGCGTGATTGCCGCTCGAAGGCCTGCTGCTCCATCCGCCGCCGCCGCCGCCGAAACGCTCGCGCATCCGGCTCATCTTGTCTTCCATGCGCTGCACCTTCCGTTCCCAGCGCTCGCCACCATGACAACCCATGTTCTTGCTCCAGAATATGAAGGCGAGGATCGCGAGCCCCACCGGCCACCAGAAGACGAAACCGAGGATCATCAGAATGATCCAGCCGGGATGCATGAACCGCCAGGAATGCCCGTAGCCTGGTCCTCGCCAGCGATTTTGGGGATCGTCGTAGGTGCGTTCGGTGGTGGACATGGGCTCACCCGTGAATGTTAATAACATTTACATAACTAGAAAAGCGATCGCGTGTTGTCAAGCGCCCGAGGGAAAAACCCGTTCACGAAGACGTGGGCTGGCTGCCGTCTTCGGACAAGCCCAGTCCACGCAGATAGACCAGGACGCCCGCTTCAAGCAGTTCCTCGGCCGTCATCGGCAGCTTGCGCCGTCCTGCGTCGCCGCGCGCGAACAGCGATGCGATGCCGTGCGATAACGACCAGATGTGCAGCGCCATCATCAGGGCGGGCGGGCGGCGCGCGGCCGGCATGCGGCTGATCAGCGTTTCCGACGCCACACGGATCACCGCGAAGGCGCGGTCGCCGGCGGCGGTCAATTCCGCGCTGATGTCGAGCGGCACGCCGGCTTCGAACATCGCCGAGTAATACGCGGGCTCGGTCCGCGCGAATGCCAGATACGCCTTGCCGAGCCGCTCGAACGCCGCGAACGGCTCAGGCTTGCCGCCATCCCAGGCGCGCTCCAGCGCAACCGCGAACTGCTCGAAGCCGCGGCGCGCAACATCGGCCAGCAACTCGTCGCGGTCGCGGAAATGCCGGTAGGGCGCGGCGGGGCTGACCCCGGCCCAGCGCGCCGCTTCCGCAAAGGTGAAGCCGGCCGGGCCCTTCTTGGCGATCAGCTCGAGCGCCGCATTGATCAGCGCTTCCTTCAGATTGCCGTGGTGATAGCTGCGCGGACCGTCGCGCCTGGACCAGCTCATGTGAAGGGTCTTTACATGACTCCCGGCCGTGCGTCACGCGGCATGGATACGCCTACAGCGCCACCGCGTACCCATCGCGGCGCGGGTCGGCGGCTCCCGTTATGACGCCGGTAGCGGGATCGACCGCGACCGCCTGCATGCCGCCGACCTTCATGGTCCAGTCGGCGAACGACTGCGCGTCGTGTCCGCGCTGCTTCAGCTCCGCCACCACGGCAGGCGCAATGCGTCCCTCGACCTGCACGAACGTTCCATCCCACAGCCGCGCGCGCGGCGCCTCGATGGCGTCCTGCAGTGCCAGACCAAAATCGACGTACTGCACGAAAGCCTGCGACTGCGTTTGCAGGATGCCGTAGCTGCCGGGCGTGCCGAGCGCGAGCACCGGCTTGCCGTCGCGCGTCGAGATCGACGGTGACATGCAGATCGGCAGTTCGGCGCCGGGCGCCGTGCGGTTCGGGCTCTCGTGATTGACTTCGGTCCAGTAGAGAAAATTGTTCAGGCACACACCGGTGCGCGGCACCACGACGCCGCTGCCGAACGGGCTGCCGAGACTTTGCGTCACGCAAATGAGATTGCCTTCGCGATCACCGATCGAGAACGACGTGGTGTGTCCGGGATCCTCGCCTGGCGGCGGCTCCATCCATTGCTCGGTCGGGCCCGCGACCGGACGGCCGTCGCGCACGCGCGCGCGCAATGTCTCGACATGGTCCTCATCGAGAAGCTCAGCCAGCTTTTGCGGCGAGGGATTGTTGTTGTTGATCCGCACACCGGCCGCGAGGCGCACAGCACGATAGACAATGTCGAGATGCTCCGCGCCATTGCGTTCGAGTGCCGCGAGATCGAAGCCTTCGAGAATGCGCAGCGTGAGCAGGAACTGGAATCCCTCACAGGCTGGCGGCGGCACATGCACCAGACGTCCGCGATACTTCACCGCGATCGGGTCCTTCCATTTCGGCGCGACCTGCTCGAGATCGCTCATCGCCATGTAGCCACCGAGCTTTTCGAGATGCGTGACGATTTGCTGTCCGAGTTCTCCGCCGTAGAGCAGTTGCGGACCCGCGGCGGCGATGCGTTCGAACGTGCCGGCAAGCTCCGGCTGCGCGAGCACGCGCCCGGCTGCGGCCTTGTTGCCGCCGCGCAGATAGTTGCGGGTGAACTCGCCGCGCAACGCCGGATCACTCTGGATGGCGGGCGCATGTTCGTTGGTCTCGTCGACGTTGAACTCCACCAGCGGAAACCCGTCGCGCGCGAGGCGGATCGCCGGAGCGAGCGCGTCACTAAGCGGCTTCTTGCCATACGCGCGCACAAGCTCGGCCCAGCCCGCAAGATTGCCGGGCACGCCTGCCGAGAGAGGCCCGCGCGCCAGATCCTCGCGCTTGCTGAAGCGCGCAAGGGGAAAACTCTGCGGCACACGCGGCACGAAATCGAGCACTTTGACGCGCTGGTCCGCCGCGACCCAGCAAGTCGCAAGCCCCGCGCCCGCAAGCCCCGACATGTACGGCTCGACCACATTGAGCGCGGCGGCGGTCGCAACTGCGGCATCGAAGGCGTTGCCACCGTCGCTAAGCATCTGCGCACCGGCTTGCGCAGCGAGCGGATGCGCCGCCGCGACGACACCCTTGGTGGATGAAATGGTCGGCCGCCGTCCGTGCATGATCGCTCTCCCCCGATGCATCATCGCAGCATGCTTTCGCGCGGCGCCGCAAGCCTTACGGGTTACGAGTCGGCGGGCCTCAGGCTCCGCCGCTTGTGCAATCATGCGCCGACAGACCGATTCGGAGCCGGCGCGGATTGAACCATGGGCGACCCAACCACCGTTCCGTCCGGCGCGGCGTTGCGCACGCGCCCGCTTCTCTATCCGTCGTCGCTGATTCTCATCGCCGCCAATCTGCTGCCGCTCGTGGGCGTCCTGTTCTGGGGATGGGACGCCTTCGTCATCCTTGTTCTTTACTGGTTCGAGACCGCGATCATCGGCTCTTGGACCTTGGTGCGCGTCGCGGCCGCACCGCGTGAGGCGCTCGGCGGTATCACCATCCAGGGCAGCGCGCGCTCACCCTCGCCGGTAGGCCTTGCGTTGTTCTTCATGGCGCACGCCGGAATTTTCATGGCGGTACATTTCGGTTTCCTGTGGGCGCTGTTCTCCGGCGATTGGGCCGCGCGCATTCACGGGGTCCGCGATTTCGTCGAAAAGCTCATCATCGGTACGGACTTGTGGATTCCGCTGCTGGTGCTGTTCGTCGCGCGCGGGATCGTGTTCTTCTATTCGGCGATCCGCGCCAGGTTACAACGTTGGCTCAACCCGCAGCGACCAATGCGCGCAAAGTCCGCGCCGCCCGACAGCATTGCCGGCGCCATCGTCGGCGGCTTCTACGCGCGCATCATCGGGATGCATGTCGCCATCCTGTTCGGCGGCTTCCTGTCATTCTTCGGTTCGATCGCGCCGCTGATCATCCTGATCGCGATCAAGACCGCGGTCGACCTCGGCATGCACTTCGCCTTCGATCTGGGTGACGCCGACAAGACCTTCCGCGCTCTCATGCGCCACGATGCGCAACAGCGTCAGGGCGGCAGCCGCTCCTGATCCGCCTTCATGGCGATACGCAGCGGTTTGGGAATTGGCCGCGCGCGGCTTTGCGAAATGAACGCGACGCGCACATGCGCCTCGCACAGCAATTCCTCGCCGCGCCGGCATTGCTGCAGCAAGGTGATCGAGGCGCCTTTCACTTCCGCGGGACTCGTCACGACGTCGAGCACGTCGTCCATGCGCGCGGGCTTGAGCCATTCGATCGTCATCGAGCGAACCACGAAGGCGAAGCCCGACGACACCAAGTTCTTGCCCAATCAAATACAGTGCGTTCTAGTGCAGAAACAAGAGCGCCTAAAAAGGGCCACGCAAGAAGGTCGGGGTTAGGCAATGCGAGGCTTGGGAACACTGGTCGTTGTCTTCGGCGCGGTTGCGGTAGCCTTCGCAATTTATTGGTTTCGCAGAGCTGCTAGTGCCGGGTCCGACGCCATCCAAATTATGAAGGAAACGGGCAGCATCACGGAAACCGCGCGTCGCCTGCACGCCCAAGAGCGCTTGCCAGACAATATACGACTTTCAATTTACCAAAAGAAATTCGTTGATGACCATCAAGCTGAGTTTCTCGGACGGTATGGCGAAGCTATCGAGGCAAAAACACAAGCAATTATGGCGGACATTCGGCTAAATCTGGATCGCTTGCCGGATCATTTGCGTGAAAGCGCACCTTCGGAGGATGATATTCGGGGCTCTGATCCTCCGCCAATACGCGAAGGAATAGTGTGATCGAAACGGTGTGAGATAATGCGTTACGTGAGATAGCAGGAAGCCCAGTGAAGTGGCGAGAATCGCAGCTACGCTGCATCCGAGTTGCGCTACCCTTCACCGCGGGATCGTCTATCCCAACCGATCCTGATCCGCCTTCATGGCGATTCGCAGCGGCTTCGGGATCGGCCGCGCGCGCCCTTGCGAGATGAACGCGACGCGCACATGCGCCTCGCACAGCAATTCCTCGCCGCGCCGGCATTGCTGCAGCAACGTGATCGAGGCGCCTTTCACTTCTTCGGGCGCGGTCCTGACCTCGAGCACGTCGTCCATGCGCGCGGGCTTAAGCCAGTCGATCGTCATCGAGCGCACCACGAAGGCAAAGCCCGGCGCCTCCTTCTCGGTTTCCTCGAACAGCGCGCGATGGTCCGCGCCGATCAGGCGCATGTAATTGGTGCGCCCGCGCTCCATGAAGCGCAGATAGCTCGCGTGATAGACGATTCCGGTAAAATCGGTGTCCTCGTAATAGACGCGCACCGGCATGGTGTGGCGGCCGTCGATGATCTTGCCGTCGAGCGCATTCATTCGTCGCTCTCGGGGCCGCTGAACAACCCGAACTGCCCCGGATCGCGCGCCGGCTCGGTCATGCCGAGATGCCGGAACGCATGCCCGGTGAGCAGGCGGCCCGCGCGGCGTGCGCTGCAGAAAGCCCTGCTGGATCAGAAACGGCTCGATGATCTCCTCGATGGCGTCGCGCGGCTCGGAGAGCGCCGCCGCGATCGTCTCGACACCGACCGGCCCGCCGCCATAGTTGAGCGCGATGGTGGAGAGATAGCGCCGGTCCATCGCGTCCATGCCGGCGGCATCGACTTCAAGCGCGAGCAGCGCGTTGTCGGCGACCGCGCGATCGATCGCGGTTGCGCCCGCGACATGCGCGAAATCGCGCACGCGCTTCAGCAGCCGTCCCGCGATGCGCGGCGTGCCGCGCGCGCGGCGCGCGATCTCGTCGGCGCCGTCCGCCGTCACCGCGATGCCGAGCACGCGCGCGCCGCGGTTCACGATCAGCTCCAGTTCCTCGCGCGTGTAGAAATTGAGCCGCACCGGAATGCCGAAGCGGTCGCGCAGCGGCGTGGTGAGCAGGCCGGCGCGCGTGGTCGCGCCGATCAGCGTGAAGCGCGCGAGATCGATCTTCACCGAGCGCGCCGCCGGCCCCTCGCCGATGATCAGGTCGAGCTGGAAATCCTCCATCGCCGGATAGAGGATTTCCTCGATCGCCGGATTGAGACGGTGGATCTCGTCGATGAACAGCACATCGCGGTCTTCCAGATTGGTGAGCAGCGCCGCGAGGTCGCCGGCCTTAGCGATGACGGGACCGGAGGTCGCGCGGAAGTTCACGCCGAGTTCGCGCGAGACGATCTGCGCGAGCGTGGTCTTGCCCAAGCCCGGCGGGCCGACGAACAGCACGTGGTCGAGCGCCTCTTTTCGCGCCTTCGCGGCCTCGATGAACACCGAGAGGTTGGAGCGCGCCTGTTGCTGGCCGATGAACTCGGAGAGGCGCTGCGGGCGCAGCGAGGCCTCCGCGTCGTCGTCGCGGCGCTCGGGGGTGACGAGGCGGCGGGGCGCGGTGGTCATTTAGCCAGTTCCTTCAGCCCCAAGCGAATGAGCTGCGCCGTCTCCGCCCCTCGCCCGCTCCCCTGCTCGCTGCCGCGATGGCGGCGGCGGCCTGCGGCTGACCATAGCCGAGATTGACCAGCGCCGAGACCGCGTCGGCCACCGGCTGCGGCGCGCGCCGCTCGTCCACGGCGCCCGCGAGCCGCACCACGGCCGGATCGAGCTCGGCGTATTTCGGCGCCTTGTCCTTGAGTTCAGTGACCACGCGCTCGGCGACCTTCGGACCGACGCCGGGCGTGCGCGCCACCGTCGCCTTGTCGCGCATCGCGATAGCGGTCGCGAGCTCGGCGGGCTTCAACGTTGAAAGGATCGAGAGCGCGACCCGCGTGCCGACGCCCTGCACGGTTTGCAGCAGCTTGAACCACTCGCGCTCGATATCGCTCGCAAAACCGAACAGCCGTATCTGGTCTTCGCGCACATGCGTCTCGATCGCGAGCGACACCGGCTCGCCCTGCGCGGGCAGCGCCTGCAGCGTGCGCGCCGAACAGTGCACCACATACCCGACGCCGTTCACGTCGACGATGATGTGGTCCTCGCCGTAGCTGTCGATGATGCCCTTGAGCTTGCCGATCATCGCATCGCCACCTTCAGCAGCGCACTCGCGCGATGATGTGCATGCGTTACCGCGATCGCAAGCGCGTCGGCCGCATCCTCGGACTGCGGATCGGCCTTGGGCAGCAGCACGCCGATCATCACTCTGATCTGCGCCTTCTCGGCGTGGCCCGCGCCGACGATGGTCTTCTTCACCAGGTTCGGGGCGTATTCCGCCACGGAGATACCGGCCTTCGCCGGAACCAGCATTGCGATCCCGCGCGCCTGGCCGAGCTTCAGGGTCGCGACCGCATCGCGATTGACGAAGGTCTGCTCCACGGCCGCCTCGTCCGGGCGGAACTCCTCCACGATGCGCGCAAGCCCGTCATGGATCGTGACCAGCCGCTCGGCGAGCGAGAGCTTGTCGTTGGTCTCGACGCAGCCGCAGGCCAGGTAGATCAGCCGGTTGCCCTCGCAGGCAATCAGGCCCCAGCCGGTACGGCGGAGGCCCGGATCGATGCCGAGGATGCGAATCGCGTGTGCCATCGCGCCCTGTTGATAGCACCTCGCCCCACCTTCGCGCCCCTGATACACAGGCCATTCCCTGCCGGGTTCTTTCGTGATCGACTTTCCGACCCCCGCGACCTTCGCTGCCGTCATGGCCGACCCGCGCTTCGCGCTGGCGATCGGCATATCGGTGATCTCGGGCGCGGTGCGCGGCTTTTCGGGCTTCGGCTCGGCGCTGATCTACGTGCCGCTGATGAGCGCACTTTACGGGCCGAAGATCGGCGCGGCGACTTTCCTGCTGACCGATTTCGTCACCGGCATCGTGTTTTCGATCGGCGTGTGGCGGCAGGCCGTGTGGCGCGAGATCATCCCGCTCGCGGTCTCGGGCGCGATTGCGGCGCAGTTCGGCGTGCTGATCCTGCAATACGCCGACCCCGCGCAGCTGCGCTGGGCGATGGCCGCGCTGGTGCTGGTGATCGTCGTCGTGCTCTCGACCGGCTGGCGCTATCACGGCAAGCCGATGCTGATCGTGACCCTCCTGGTGGGGATCGCGGCGGGCCTGATGGGCGGAGCGGTGCAGATCTTCGGCCCGCCGGTGGTACTGTTCTGGCTGTCCTCGATGGCGACCGCCGCAGTGGTGCGGGCGAACTTCGTGGTGTTCTTCGCCATCATGGCGGCCGCGCTGGTCGTGACGTATCTGTGGTTCGGGCTGCTCACCGCGGAAGTGATCGCCATCGCGGCGATCGTCGCGCCGCTGCATATCCTGGCGATGTTCGCGGGCGCAAAGGTGTTTCACTTCGCTTCGGAGACAACCTACCGCCGCGTTGCTTACGCGATCATCACGTTCGCCGCACTGGTCAGCATGCCGCTGTGGGATGGGTGGCTGCGCTAGGCACTCATCTTCGCCACCAGCGCATCCGAAATCTCGAAATTCGCGAATACGTTCTGCACGTCGTCGTTGTCGTTGAGCGCATCGATCAGCTTGAGCACCTTCTCGCCCTGCTCGTCGTCGACCGGCACGGTGTTCTGCGGCTTCCAGACGAGCGCCGCCTTGCGCGGCTCGCCGAACTTCGCCTCCAGAGCCTTGGCGACATCGCGCAGCGAGCCGTCGGTCGTATAGACCTCATGGCCGTTATCGCCCGACACCACATCCTCGGCGCCGGCCTCGATCGCGGCTTCCAGCATCGCATCGGCGTTGGCGACCTTGGCGTCGAACTCCACCACGCCGACATGATCGAACATGAACGACACCGCGCCGGTTTCGGCGAGATTGCCGCCCGCCTTGGTGAAGCTCGCGCGAACTTCGCCAGCCGAGCGATTCTTGTTGTCAGTCAGCACCTCGACAATCACGGCGACGCCGCCCGGCCCGTAACCCTCGTAGCGCATCTCGTCGTAACTCTCGGCGTCGCCGCCGGTCGCCTTCTTGATCGCACGGGCGATGTTGTCGTTCGGCATGCTCTCGGCGCGCGCCGCCAAAATCGCTGCGCGCAGGCGCGGGTTCATCGCCGGATCGGGCAGGCCCATTTTGGCCGCCACGGTGATTTCACGCGCGAGCTTGCCGAACAGCTTGGACTTGATCGCGTCCTGCCGCCCCTTGCGGTGCATGATGTTCTTGAATTGTGAATGGCCGGCCAAGGGTACCTCCCGGAAATGCGGCGCGCGTTATAGGTCCGAACGATCGAAAAATCTATTCCCAGAATGCCGGGCGCGCTTCCGCCAGCTGCCCGCCGAGCCGCACCGGCGCGATGCGTGTTGCAAGGCCCGTCGCGTCGTCGATCTCCACCGCGACCGCGCACAAGGTCGCCGGGCCGTTCGCGGGCTCGAATTTGCCCGACGGGATACGCCGTACAAAGCGCTGCAGCGGCTCGGCCTTGTTCATGCCGATGACGGAGTCGTGGTCACCGGTCATGCCCACATCGGTGATGAACGCGGTGCCGCCCGCCAGCACGCGATGGTCGGCGGTCTGCACATGGGTGTGCGTGCCCACCACGAGGCTCGCTCGGCCATCGCAGAAATGGCCCATCGCCTGTTTCTCGCTGGTCGCCTCGCAGTGCATGTCGATCACGATGGCATCGGCCGCGGCCTTGAGCGGACAGGCGGACAGTTCGCGCTCGGCCGCCGCGAACGGATCGTCGAGCGGGTCCATGAACACGCGGCCCATCAGGTTGATCACCAGCACGCGCGCGCCGCTTTTCGTCTCGACCATCACCATGCCGCGCCCCGGCGTGCCGGGCGGATAGTTGTGCGGACGCAGGAGACGCGGCGCGCGCTCGATGAACACCAGCGCCTCGCGCTGGTCCCATGAATGATTGCCGCCGCTGACCGCATCGGCGCCGGCATCGATCAGCTCGTGGTAGATCGCCTCGGTGATGCCGAAGCCGCCGGCCGCGTTCTCGCCGTTGACGATGACGCAATCGAGCTTCCAGTCGCGCCGCAGGCCTGGCAGACGCTCGGTGATAGCCGTGCGTCCCGAGCGCCCTACGATGTCGCCGACGAAGAGAAGACGCATTACTGGCTTCCGCGCAGATCGATGATCTCACGCTCCGTTAGCACGAGATCGAGGCGCACGTCGCGCGGCGTAACCGGGACCGACGCGATTTCCTGCGCCGCAAAGGCGATGCCGACCGCGATCACCGGCTTCATGGCGCGCAGCTTCCCGATCGTCATGTCGTAGTAGCCGGCGCCATAGCCGATGCGGTGGCCGTCCCGGTCGAACGCGAGCAACGGCACCAGGAGAATGTCGGGCGCGACCTCGGGCGCGCCGACCTTCGGTTCGCGGATACCCCAGACGCCGGAGTCGAGCGGCTCGCCGAAACGCCACGCGCGCATGATCAGCGGCTTGCCCTTGCCGGCGACGACCGGCAGCGCAAGCTGGACGCCCGCATCCGCGAGCCTGCGCATCAGCGGAATTGGATTGATCTCGGTTCTCAGCGGCGAGAAGCCGGAAACGATCTGGCCCGGTTCGATCGCGAGCGGAAACGCACGCGCCGCGATTGTTTCCGCCGCCTTGGCGCGCTCGGCCGCCGGCAGCGCGTCGCGCCGCAGCAGCGCGTCCTTGCGGATGATGGATTTCAGGTCGGAGATGGAATCAGGCTGGGACATTTCGCTCAGTCATGCCCGGCCTTGACGAAAAATCGACGGCGGAAAGAAAGTGCGGAGCCGCAAAAGCCGTCGGAAGTCGACCCCGGGAACCTACATAAGTAGGTGGGCGCCATATATCCGGGCCCACGGGCCCGGTCAGGGACAGCTCCCTTCAGGATCGTAAGGCCCCGGGAGTATGTTTCTAACGCACCCCGCAGCCCCGCTCCGGCAATGTAATGCCTTCAATCGCTTCGTGCCACCCTAATGCAGACGATCAATCGCGAATCGTAACCCTCGGGGCGGCCCGCCCGGAGGCCTCCCGCGCAGCAAACGCCGCGAAAAACGCGGCAACGTCCTCGACAGGTATTTCGCGTTGACCCGGTATGGCAATGACATCCGACATGCGATCGACCCGAAACGTTCGAAGATCCTCGCGAAACGCACAATAGCCGCGCACATAAAGGCGGTCGCCATCGCGTCCGCACCGCCAGCACAACACCGACCGGCGCGAGACTTCGCGGTCGCGCGCATCATAGCGGAAGTCGATCAGCAGGCCTTCGATTCGTTCGGGATTGCGTTGTCCAATGCGGAGTTCGACCTCCTCATCAGAATATTCGTCGTAAGCCAGGATCGGTCCGCGTGAAGCTAGGCGCCAAGATGCGACATCCTCGCTTGCGGCACTCCTGCGTCGTTCGCTTCCGCCTATCGATTTGCGCCTGGCCGGAATGCCTCCCCCACTGGCGGACATGTTGGTGACCCCGTTTGCGGCCTCACCCAATACCGATGCCCTCGCCGAGACTCTGATTCAGGCTGCGCGTCACGTGCTCGATGCGCTCCGAGGCGGAATTGAGCGCGGCCGCGACCGCGACCTGCGTTGCCTGCGCACGTTCGCTGGAAGCGACGCGCACGTCCTGCAGCGCGGTCAGCTCTTCCTCCAGCCGCCGCACGCGTCTGGCCGCCTCGCTTAACTCGTCGCCGAGCGTGAGTGCCGCCATTACGATCAGCCGCATATCGCCGATCGCGCCGAAGCTGCCTTTGAGCTGTTCGATGCGCTGGTCGAGGTCGCGCGCAAGGCGGGTCAGATGATCCTCCTGCCCGTCCTCGCAGGCCATGCGGTATTGGCGGCCATGGATAGTGACGTTCACGTGGCTCATGGCGGCGCCTCGATCACCGAGCGGATGTTTTCGATGGCGACATCGAGGCGGTGCGCGATCTCCCGGTTGGCCGCTTCGAGTTTGCGCGAGCGGGCGGTCGCGGCATCGAGGTCGGAGGCGAGCTTGGAGCGATCGGAGCCGAGCGCATGCACCTGCGCGGCAAGCGCATCCTCGCCGCGATCGCCGGAGCGCCGCCGTTCCAGCGCGGCCTCGAGCGCATCGAGGGCCGCGGCGAGCCGCCTGGTTGCGGCTTCGATCGCGCTCGCGTCAGTCATTGCCTCCCCATCGCGCGAACCGGCCGCCGCGGCGGCACGCGCCATGAAACCCGTGAAGCGCCAAGGATTTGCGTTAGAAACTTACGTTGCGCCCCACCGTGGCGTCAACGTTCAGGGATCATGCGGGCAAAACAATGTCGTGGATTTGTCAACGGCGTGGTGGAGGGCTGCCGGCATCGCCGCGGACCGCATAGGCTCGCGCACCAAGGGCTTGCTAGGATCGCGGCCCCGCCGCCCGAGGACTCCCATGGACCCGTTGCACTACAAGTCCGCGACCGAACTTGCGTCCCTCATCCGGCGCAAGAAGATCGGCTCGCTTGAACTGCTCGATCATTTCCTCGCGCGCATCGAGAAATACAATCCGAAGGTCAACGCCGTCATCTGGATGGACAAGGAGAAGGCGCGCAAGCGCGGCAAGGCCACGACAAGACCTCGATTGCGTTCGCCCGGCTGGTGGAGGAGGCTTTCGGCGTTTTCGAGCCTCCTCCGGGCTACGACTAGACCGGCCGCGTCATTACACGTCCGAACCGCAACGGCGGCGCGAATTCGTCGTCGCGATGTTTGCCGCCGGCAGCAGCCGCGAACCAGGCAGCAGCGGCAGCAGCGGCGAGGGCGGCAGCAGCAGCAAACCCGAGAATGACCGCGGTCCGGCGCGCCTGCGAAGTGGAATTGCGCGCCTCCGCCAGCACCTGGATCACCCGGCGCTCGGAGTCCGCTGCCGGCAAGCCCGTCGCGCCCGCGACGACACGGTTGAGATGCGCGCGATCCTCGGATGGAATTTCCTGCCGTCCGATGCCCTTCGTCAGGATGCGGCTCGCCTCGGCGCGAACGTCGGCGGCGACCGGCTCCAGCCGCCGTTCCGAACGGAACAGGCGGTCGAGTTCATAGGCGAGGAAGCCCGGCGCCCCCGCGGTCTCGCGCGGCGAGGAGGTAGCCGTATTAGCGGCGGTCAATGTACTGGCGGTCGCCCAAAGCAAGGCCGCGCCGAGGACAACGCCAAGCGCCCAGACCAAAAGGCCATGCGCGCCGTCCCGGAATTCAACTTCGTCGGGAGACGTTCTCCAGCTTGAGCGGACCCGGCCGGCCAAATAGCCGCCGAGGGCAAAACTGCCGACCGTCACCACGATAATCCAGACGCCAGACAGGATCGCGAGCCAGACCGAGGTATCGCGCCAGGTCGGCGACGGCGAGGCAATCATCAGGCCCACGGCCGACGCGAAAGTCATCAGCACGAACGACACCGCGGCGGCGACCAAGGCGCCGGCAAATACCGGACCCCAATGGATGTAGGACAGCGGGCCACCGGGCGTCGGGACAGGGCCCGAAGCGGCCGGATCGGGATAAGTTCGGACGTCAGCCATGGAAGTCCTCCTTCAACGGAGGCCGAGGAAAGACAGGATAAACATGATGACCACGATCAAACCGACGAGATAGATGATGCCGTTCATGGGGCTCTCCTCAGGCCGGCCATTGCGCGGCCGGCGTCACGATCCCCAAAGAACCGGAGGGCCATGGAATTGTTCCATTGTGGCTTCGGGCTGCTTCAATTCTCGGCCGGTGCCTCCTTTAGTCATCCACCGGACTCTGCGGCAGGCGCATTTGACTCGAAGGGCTCAGGTGCTATCCACGCCGTGAATTTGAGGGCGAAACGCGATGACCGCACCGGCTGCCGCACTGCGCGACCCTGAACACCTGCCGCACGGCCGCGCCGAGCACGACCGCATGGCGAATGCCATCCGGGCGCTCGCCATGGACGCGGTGGAGCAGGCCAAATCCGGTCATCCCGGGCTGCCGATGGGCGCGGCCGACATCGCGACCGTTCTGTTCACGAAATTCCTCAAATTCGATCCGGCCGACCCGAAATGGCCGGACCGCGACCGTTTCGTGCTCTCCGCTGGCCACGGCTCGATGCTGGTCTATGCGCTGCTCTATCTGCTCGGCTACGAGGCGATGACGATCGAGGAGATCAAGCGATTCCGCCAGCTTGGCTCACTCACCCCCGGCCACCCCGAGAACTTCATTACGCCCGGCGTCGAGACCACCACCGGCCCGCTCGGGCAGGGCCTCGGCAACGCGGTCGGCATGGCCATCGCCGAGCGGCATCTCGCGGCCGAGTTCGGCGACGTCGTCGATCACCACACTTACGTGCTCGCCTCGGACGGCGACCTGATGGAAGGCATTTCGCAGGAAGCCATCGCGCTCGCCGGGCACCTCAAGCTCAATCGCCTGATCGTGCTGTTCGACGACAACGGCATCTCGATCGACGGCCCGCTGTCGCTTGCCGACTCGGTCGATCAGGTGAAGCGCTTCGAGGCCGCCGGCTGGAACGCGAGCCACATCGACGGCCACGACCCGGAAGCCATCGCGCGCGCGCTGGAGGCTGCGCAGACATCCGACAAGCCGACGATGATCGCCTGCCGCACCACCATCGGCTTCGGCGCGCCGACCAAGGCAGGCACGGCTGGCTCGCACGGCTCGCCGCTCGGCGCCGACGAAATCAAGGGCGCGCGCGAGAAGCTTGGCTGGACGTCGCCGGCATTCGAGGTGCCGGCCGATATCCTGCAAAGCTGGCGCGCCGCCGGGCAGCGCGGGAAATCCGCGCATGCCGCATGGGATCAGCGGCTCGCCGCGCTTCCCGTCGAGCGGCGCGGCGAATTCGCGCGCCGCATCAATGGCGACCTGCCGCTCGGCCTCTCCGACGTGGTGCGCGGCTTCAAGCAGGAACTCGCCAAGACGCCGAAAGAAATCGCAACCCGCATCGCCTCGCAGAACGCGCTCGAAGCGCTGACCGCCGCGGTGCCCGAAATGGTCGGCGGCTCGGCCGACCTCACCGGCTCGAACAACACGCGCCCGAAGGGCATGAAGGCGATGTCGGCCGCGGATTACTCCGGCCGCTTCATCCATTACGGCGTGCGCGAGCACGGCATGGCGTCGGCGATGAACGGCATGGCGCTGCATCGCGGCATCATTCCGTATTCGGGCACGTTCCTGGTGTTCGCCGACTATTGCCGCCCCGCGATCCGGCTTGCGGCGCTGATGGGCGAGCGCGTGATCCATGTGATGACGCATGACTCCATCGGGCTCGGCGAAGACGGCCCGACGCATCAGCCGGTCGAGCATCTTGCGGCGTTGCGCGCGATTCCCAATTTGCTGGTGTTCCGTCCGTGCGACACGGTCGAGACGATCGAGTGCTGGCAGCTTGCACTGGAAAACAGGGACGGCCCGAGCCTGCTCGCGCTGACGCGGCAGAACCTGCCGCAACTGCGCAAGGAGTATGTCACCCGCAACCTCTGCGCTGCCGGCGCCTACGAGATCGCATCCTCGATCGCCGGCCAGGCGCGGGTGTCGATCTTTGCTACCGGCTCGGAGGTCGCCATTGCGGTTGAGGCCAAGAAGCTGCTCGACGCACAAGGCGCGCTGACGCGCGTCGTCTCGGTGCCGAGCTTCGAACTGTTCGCCGCAAGCGACGCGGCGGCGCGCCGCACTCTGATCGGCAACGCCGCCGTCAACGTCGCGGTCGAGGCTGGCGTGCGGCAGGGCTGGGACGCGATCATTGGCTCCGACGGCGTGTTCGTCGGCATGAACGGCTTCGGCGCGAGCGCGCCCTACAAGGACCTTTACCGACACTTCGGCATCACGCCCGAGAAGGTCGCCGAGGCGGCGTTGAGCAAGCTCGGCAGTTGAGCTAACACACTGCCCGAAAGTTCCGCCGCCGCATGGCCGGGCACCAGGGCGCTTACGCCCGTCTTCGACGGGCTATGCCCGGCCATGACGCATTTTGGGTGAGGAGAAAAAAACAATGACCATCCGGGTCGCCATCAACGGGTTTGGCCGCATCGGCCGCAATATCCTGCGCGCCATCGCCGAATCCGGCCGCACCGACATCGAGGTCGTGGCGCTGAACGATCTGGGGCCGGTCGAGACCAACGCGCACCTGTTGCGCTACGACTCGGTGCACGGCCGCTTTCCCGGCACCGTCACGGTGGATGGCGACTCGATCAGCCTCGGCAACGGCAAGATCAAGGTGTGCGCCGAGCGCGACCCTTCGAAGCTGCCGTGGAAGGACATGGGCATCGACATCGCGCTCGAATGCACCGGCCTGTTCACCGCGAAGGACAAGGCGTCGGCGCACCTGACCGCCGGCGCGAAGCGCGTGCTGGTTTCCGCGCCCGCCGACGGCGCCGACCTCACGGTCGTCTACGGCGTGAACCACGACAAGCTCACCAAGGACCACATGGTCGTCTCGAACGCTTCGTGCACGACCAACTGCCTCGCGCCGGTCGCGAAAGTCCTCAACGACGCGGTCGGCATCGAGCGCGGCTTCATGACGACGATCCACGCCTACACCGGCGACCAGCCGACGCTCGACACCATGCACAAGGATCTCTATCGCGCGCGCGCCGCGGGCCTCTCGATGATCCCGACCTCGACCGGCGCCGCCAAGGCGATTGGCCTCGTGCTGCCGGAACTCAAGGGCAAGCTCGACGGCTTTGCGATGCGCGTGCCGGTGCCGAACGTTTCGGTGGTCGATCTCAAGATCGTCGCCAGGAAGGCGACCACGGTCGATGAGATCAACGGTGCGGTGAAACGCG
Organism: uncultured Alphaproteobacteria bacterium; assembly: GCA_963800695.1. Taxonomy (GTDB): domain Bacteria; phylum Pseudomonadota; class Alphaproteobacteria; order Rhizobiales; family Xanthobacteraceae; genus PALSA-894. The sequence goes on from CAWDCA010000027.1 coordinate 74,503, forward strand.
CCGCCGAGCAGCAGCTCAAGGGAATCCTCGGCTACACCACGAGCCCGAACGTCTCGATCGACTTCAACCACGACCCGCACTCGTCCACGGTCCACATGGACCAGACCAAGGTGATCGACGGCACGCTGGTGTCGGTTCTCGCCTGGTACGACAACGAATGGGGCTTCTCCAACCGCATGGCGGACACCGCCGTCGCGATGGGCAAGCTGATCTGACGTGATGTCGCGTCTGGCGGAGTTCACACTCGTCGAGTGGATCGGCCACATCGGGCTGGTCTTCTTCACCGGCATGCTGATCTGGTCCCTGGTGCAGTGGGACAAATCTCCGCCGAAGCGATGAGACTTCGATATGAGCAACGCATTCCGCACGCTTGATCAGGCCGACGTGAACGGCAAACGTGTCCTTCTGCGCGTCGATCTCAACGTCCCGATGGAGAACGGCAGGATCACCGATGCGACCCGCATCGAGCGCGTCGCGCCGACGATCGACGAGATCGCCCGCAAGGGCGGCAAGGTAATCCTGCTCGCGCATTTCGGCCGTCCAAAGGGACGCGATCCGAAAGAGTTGCTCAAGCCGGTCGCCGCGGAAGTCGAGCGCATTGTGAAGAAGCATGTCGCCTTCGCGGACGATTGCATCGGCGAGGCAGCCGAGAAAGCCATCGCCGCGATGAAGCCGGGCGACGTTCTGCTGTTGGAGAACACCCGATTCCACAAGGAAGAAGAAAAGAACGATCCGGGCTTCGTGGAGAAACTGGCGAAGCTCGGCGATGTCTACGTAAACGATGCATTTTCGGCCGCGCACCGCGCGCATGCCTCGACCGAAGGCCTCGCCCGCAAGCTTCCCGCTTATGCGGGGCGCACCATGCAGGCCGAGCTGGAAGCGCTCGGCAAGGCCTTGGATCATCCGCAGCGTCCGGTGATCGCGATCGTCGGCGGCGCGAAGGTTTCGACCAAGCTGGAGTTGCTGGAAAACCTGATCACCAGGGTCGAAGGGCTGGTGATCGGCGGCGCCATGGCCAACACCTTCCTGCACGCACAGGGCATCAACGTGCAGAAGTCCCTCGCCGAGAAGGACCTGGCCGACACCGCGCGCCGCATTCTCGCCAAGGCCGAGGAAGCCGGCTGCGCCATCATCCTGCCGGTGGATGCGACTGTCGCCTTCCATTTCGAGGCGAACGCGCCGTCCCACGCTTACGGACTCGACGCGATTCCGCGCGACGGCATGGTGCTCGACATCGGCCGCCAGTCGGTCGAACGCATCAAGGGCGCGCTCGACGATGCCGCGACGCTGGTCTGGAACGGCCCGCTCGGCGCATTCGAGATGCCGCCGTTCGACACCGGCACCGTGGCCGTCGCGCGCTACGCCGCCGAGCGCACCAAATCCCACGGGCTTGTTTCGGTCGCGGGCGGCGGCGACACGGTCGCGGCGCTCAATGCCGCCCATGTGGCGGACAAGTTCACGTATGTCTCGACCGCCGGCGGCGCGTTTCTGGAATGGCTGGAAGGCCGCAAGTTGCCCGGCGTCGAGGCGTTGCGGGCAAAGTAGATGCCGCTCGTCCCGCGAAAGCGGGGACCCAGTTCTTCCTCAGTTCCTGGCCCTGGATTCCCGCTTGCGCGGGAATGAGCGGAGGTTGCGTTACCTACACCGGCGGCTTCATCAGCCCCGCCGATGTCAGCGCCTTGGTGATGATCGCCATCACGTCGATCGTGCCGTCGCGTTTCGTTTCAAACTTCGGCGCGTCGGTTTTCGCTTCGAGGATTTCAACGCGCTCGTCGGGAATGAACTCGACCGGATCCGGCACGAGTGGCGCGGGCTGGATTTCGTCGCGCAAAGGTTCGCTCACGCGCGCCTCGCCGGTGAGGCCGAAGAATTTCGCGATGTGATACGACGAGGAGATACCGGTCTCGAGCAGGAATGGTCCCGCCGTGCCGCCGTGCGTTGCCGTGTCGAGCGGCGTGCCATGCGCCATCCCGGTGATCGTATAGGACTCGATGATATCGACGCCGTCACGGCGCCAGACCTTGCGCGGATAACCATCAATGCGCTGCTCGACCGGTACCGCATCGATCCCGTGCACGTCGCTCCATTGGCAGATGAGGCCTTCGGCATTCACCGGCTTCACGGTCGCGTCGAGATCGCCGTGCCACACGGAAACGCGCGGCCAGGGACCGCGATGCGCCGAAGCGCGCCGCACCTTGTTGCCCCACTCCTTGGCGGAGTGCGACCTGCCCTGAAACATGCTTTCGAAAGCCTCCTGGACATTGCCTGCGCTGCCATACGGCACTCCCGCAATGATCGCGCCCGCCGCGAACACCTCAGGGTAAGTCGCCAGCATCGCGGCGGCCATCGCGCCGCCCGCCGAAAGCCCGGTGACGAAAACCTTGCCACGGTCGATGCCATGTGCCCCGATCGTCTTTTCGATCATCTGCCGGATCGAGAGCGCCTCGCCCCGGTCGCGCTCGGTGTCGCCGGGCAGGAACCAGTTGAAGCAGGTCTTCGGATTGTTCGCGGACGTCTGCTCGGGGAACAGCAGGACGAAGCCGTAGCGCTCCGCCAGCGTGGACCAGCCAGCGCCGAGATCGTAGCTCGCGGCCGTTTGCGTGCAGCCGTGCAGCACGACGACCAGTGCCGACGGCCGCGCGAGACTTTTCGGCACGTAGGTGAACATCCTCAGCGCGCCGGGGTTCGACCCGAAGCCGGTGAGCTCAGTGAGGTGTGTCGGCGCCGCCGCTGGGCCATGCTTCGCGGCGGTCGACTGCAGCAGCGTCGACCAGTGGCGCCGATTGCGCGCCAGGGCCGCGAGGGTCTGTCCGAGTTTGCGCAAGCGATGCTCCCTGTCCCGGTGAGTGGCTTCAACGTCCTATATGGCAATTGGTTGCTGCATCGCAGCACAAATATGGTGCAACGCAATATACAGGATCGATCGCGCGCCGCGCCATGCCGCTTGTTGCGCATGTGGAGCACGCTGCGAAATAACGCCTCGGGGATGGTCAGCGCCTTCGCGCCTGCGCTAAGAGAGGCGCCAATTTGGTCCCAAGCAAAGCTAAGGAGGGGCGCATGAACCTCACCGAACTCAACCGCGTCGCCGAAGCCATGGTCGCGCCGGGGCGCGGCATCCTGGCGGCCGACGAGTCGTCCGGCACGATCAAGAAGCGGTTCGACACGATCGGCGTCGAAAACACCGAGGACAACCGCCGCGACTACCGCGAGATGATGTTCCGCACCAATGAGGCGATGTCGAAGTACGTCTCGGGCGTCATCCTCTACGACGAGACCATCCGCCAGAAGGCCAAGGACGGCACGCCACTCACCAAAATCATCCAGCAGGCGGGCGCGCTGCCCGGCATCAAGGTCGACAAGGGCACCAAGTCCCTGCCGTTCTGTCCCGGCGAGCTGATCACGGAAGGGCTGGACGGATTGCGCGAGCGGCTCGCCGAATACCGCGCTCTCGGCGCAAAATTCGCCAAGTGGCGCGCCGTGATCGACATCGGCGCCGGCATTCCGAGCTACACCGCCATCAAGGCGAACGCGCATGCGCTCGCGCGCTATGCGGCGCTCTGCCAGGACGAGGAGATCGTCCCGATCGTCGAGCCCGAGGTGCTGATGGACGGCGACCACGATATCGACCGCTGCTACTCGGTGAGCGAATGGGTGCTCAAGGCGACGTTCGAGGAACTCTACTACAACCGCGTCGCGCTTGAAGGCATGGTGCTCAAGCCGAACATGGTCCTTCCGGGAAAGAAGTGCGGCAAGCGCGCCTCGGTCGAGGAAGTCGCCGAAAAGACCGTACGCCTGCTCAAGGCCTGCGTGCCGGGGGCGGTTCCGGGCATCGCGTTCCTCTCCGGCGGCCAGTCCGACGAGGAGGCGACCGCCCATCTCGACGCCATGAACAAGCTCGGCCCCCTGCCCTGGAAGCTCACCTTCTCGTACGGCCGCGCCCTGCAGGCCGCCCCGCAGAAGGCCTGGGCGGGCAAGTCAGAGAATGTTGCCGCTGCGCAACGCGCCTTCGCGCACCGCGCGCGCATGAACTCGCTTGCGGCGCTCGGCCAGTGGAAGCAGGATCTGGAAGGCAAAAAGGCGGCTTAACCTTTTTGCCGCATTCTCCACGGCGATGCAGGATGATCGCCGCCATTCCGCCCGATTGGGGTCGCATGGGCAAGCCATGGGGATCTCGGAGGTTTCGCGCGAAGCGCCGCGGCTTTACCTCGTCACGCCGCCGCTTGGGCGTGCGGGCGCGATCGCGGACGAGCTTGCCGCCGCGCTGAACGCCGCCGACATCGCCGCCGTGCTGCTCCGCCTCGAAGCTGGCGACGAGCAGGTATTGATCGAGCGGATCGAGGAATTGCGCATCCTGATCCAGAGCAATGGCGCGGCGCTCCTGCTCGACGGCCATCCGGAACTGGTCGCGCGGACGCAGTCCGATGGCGCCCATCTCACCGGCACCGACGCGTTCAAGGCGGGCGCGCCCGGGCTCAAACCGAAATACATCGCGGGCTGCGGCGGGTCTGCCCACACGCCACGACGCCATGCTGGCTGCCGAATCGGGCGCCGACTACGTGATGTTCGGCGAGCCGGAGAATGGCCGCCGCCCGGGCTTCGAGGCGGTGCTGGAGCGCGTTTCCTGGTGGGCCGAAACCTTGACGATCCCGTGCGTCGGCTATGCGGATAGCCTCGACGAGGTCGAAGCGCTGGCGCGCGCCGGCGCGGATTTCGTCGCCATCGAGGAGACGCTCTGGCGCGGCGGCGCGGCCGCGATCGAAGCGGTGACGCGGCGCCTCTCCGTCATGGAGCCGGCACGATGATGCGCCGGCTGCTGATGTGCGTTATCGCGGTCGCCGCCTTGCTGGCGGTGGATGCCGCGCGCGCGCAGGCGCCGATGCAGATCACGCCGCCCGTGGCACGGCCTCCGGCGAGCGTCCCGAGCAAGCCGGCGAAGAAGCCCGCCGTCGCAGCCGGCCGAAACCCGCACTGAAGAAATCGATCGACCCGAAGGCCTCGAAGTCTGCACCTTCGCCCTCGTCTCGACGCCCAGCGCATTCGCGCCCGAGACCGTTCCGGCTGCGCCGTTCGCCCCGCCCGAGAAGCTTCCCGCGCCGTCGCTCTCGCAGCAGGCCGCGTTGCAGCCGCAGCAGGCCGGCGCGCAAGGCGATGTCGCATTCGGCGCCTTCCAGCGCGGCTATTACCTCGAGGCGTTCAAGGAAGCGTCGCGCCGCGCCAGCGAACAGGGCGACCCCGTCGCGATGACGCTGCTGGGCGAGCTTTACGCCAACGGCACCGGCGTTGCGAAGGACGAGAAGAAAGCGCTCGCCTGGTTCTCGCTCGCCGCCGATCGCGGCGACCGCCAGGCGATCTTCGCGCTCGCGATGTTCCGCTTCGCCGGCCGCGGCGGCGCGCAGGATCAGGCCGATGCCGCCGCGCTGCTCGACAAGGCGGCGAAGCTCGGCCATGTGGCGGCGTCGTACAATCTCGCGCTGCTCTATCTCGAAGGCCAGCAGGTGCGCCAGGACATCGCGCGCGCCGCCGAACTGCTGCGCACCGCCGCCGATGCGGGCAGCCCCGAGGCGCAATACGCGCTCGCGACGCTCTACAAGGAAGGCAACGGCGTCGCGAAGGACTTGAGTCGCCGCCGCGAAATTGCTCGGCACGGCCGCGCGCAGCGGCAACGACGCCGCGCAGATCGAGTACGCCATCGCGCTGTTCAACGGCACCGGCATCGCCAAGGACGAGAGCGCCGCTGCGGCGATCTTCCGCAAGGCCGCGCTGAAGGGCAACGCGGTGGCGCAGAACCGTTTTGCGCGCATCCTCGCAACCGGCCGGGGCCTGCCTGCCGATCCAGTCGGCGCCACCAAGTGGCACACCATCGCCAAGGCGGGCGGCGCCTCCGACGTGTGGCTGGAAGATTTCATGCGCGGCCTGAAGGACAGCGAGCGCGCCGCCGGCGAGAACGCCGCGCGGCTCTGGCTCGCGCACGCGGCGCCGCGCGGGTAGAGCGAAATCACCGGCACAGCAGTGCAGACGGATCGCCACGCATCGCCGGGCCGACCCGCTCGCCATCACGGGTTCCGCGTACCCTCCTCGATGATTTGCACCACGCGGGAAAGATCCTGCTGTGCGCGGCCTTGAAAGACAGCGTGCTTCAGGACTAGTCGCGCGGCCTGGCACACCCACATCGGGACACCGAGAGCCTCGCCCTGCTCGACCGCGAGGTCGACGTCCTTGATAAGAATTTCGATTGTGGCTCCAAAGTCGAAAGTGCCGGGAATGACGGCCTGCGGAAAAACCAGCATCGTTCCAAAATTTCGACCGGTACCAATGTTGAGAATCTGAAGCATGGCGTCAGCCGGAATTCCAGCTTTCCCGGCCATCGTCATTGCCTCGGATGTCGCGACCAGTCCCACCGCCGCCAGAATATTGTTCGTGAGCTTCATGACCTGAGCGGCGCCGGGTTGATCCCCGGCGACCACTACCGTAGGCCCCCACAAACGGAAGATCGGCATCAGTTCTGTCACTTTCGCGGGATTACCCGAGACCATGACAGCGAGTGTGCCGTTGCGTGCGCCGGATGGCCCGCCACTGATGGGCGCATCGATAACCGCGACGCCGGCCGCGTCACACGCCCGCTCGATTTCACTGAGGAAACGCTTGCCGACGGTGCACGTGTTAACGAGGGTCTTGACCGCCGTTCCTGAGAGCAGCCCTTCGGGTCCGGTTACTGCTGCGCGAAAAGCATTCAACGTCGGCAACGAGACCACGACCGTGTCGCACGTATCAGCCAAATCCTTCGGTGAGGCCGCAGGGCGTGCCTGCCGCTCAAGAAGCGGCCGCATCGCCTCCTCGCGCAAATCGAAAACCCGGAGGTCGTGTCCGGCATCGAGCAGCTTTCCGGCCATGGGCTGTCCCATGTTGCCGACGCCGAGATATCCTATCCGCATTGGCGCCTCGCCTCTGGATCGGTGGGGTTGCTGCCGAACCAACGGCTACAGTCGTTGTCGTCCGGCAAGGCAGCATAGCATTTGCGCGCCCACGGGCAGCCGAGCTCATGGTCCCGCATTGATTTCGCACGCCTTGCCCGCTATCAGCGGCCCGAACAGCCCTTTCGATGTATCGTCGCTGCGCCGGTATGAGGCGCATGGAGTCCTTCGTGCCCCCCAATCCGCCACGCTCAACGTGATGACCGCCGCCGCGCGCAAGGCCGGCCGCAGCCTGAAGCGCGACTTCGGCGAGGTTCAGCATCTGCAAGTCTCGCTCAAAGGTCCGGCGAACTTCGTCTCCGCCGCCGATCATCGCGCCGAGGAGATCTTGAAGACCGAACTGCTGAAGGCGCGGCCTGGCTACGGCTTCCTCGGCGAGGAAGGCGGCGGCCACGAGGGCACCGACAAGACCCACACCTGGGTGGTCGATCCGCTCGACGGCACCACCAATTTCCTGCACAGCATTCCGCACTTCGCGATCTCGATCGCGCTGGTGCGCGACGGCACCCCGATCGCCGGACTGGTCTACAATCCCGCCAATGATGAATACTTCACCGCCGAGCGCGGCAAGGGCGCGTTCTTCAACGACCGGCGCATCCGCGTCGCGGCGCGCAAGCGGCTCGACGAAGCGGTCGTATGCTGCGCGCTGCCGCATCACGGGCGCGGCGATCTCGCGCTGTTCCGCCGCGAGATGACGGCGGTCCAGGACAAGGTCGCAGGGCTGCGGCGCTTCGGCGCGGCCGCGCTCGACCTTGCTTACGTCGCGGCGGGCCGGTTCGACGCCTATTGGGAGCGCGGGCTCTCGGCGTGGGATTTCGCCGCCGGCGTGCTGCTGGTGCGCGAGGCCGGGCGGGTTCGTCACCGACCTTTCCGACAGGGAGCGCACCATGGAGGCCGGCGACATCATCGCCGGCAACGAGTTCATGCACCGGGAATTGCTGGGGCTGCTGGCGAACGCCTAACTATCTGGCGCTGCTCGAAACTCAGGCCCGCTGTGTTATTGCCGCTTCTGTGCCATCATTGCAGGCGATTCATGGGGTGGCGGCCTTAAAGGAAACGCGCGGACCGGCCATGGCGCGAGATCTCGATCCATTCAAATTGTCCTCACCCCGGATCTTCCTGGTCCGGATGATGGTGTTCCTGATCCTGTGCGGCCTGGTCGTGGTCGTGCTGCACAAGCAGATCGTGGTCGCCTTCATGGCCAATCCCGGCCTGAACGCGCTGATCATCGCGGTGCTGGTGATCGGCATCCTGCTCTCGTTCCGCCAGGTCATCCGGCTGTTTCCCGAGGTCCGATGGGTAAACGGCTTCCGCCTCGCCGACCCCGGGCTCGCGGTCGCGAGCCCGCCGGTGCTGCTCGCCCCGATGGCGACGATCCTCGGCGAGCGCGCCGGCCGCACCGCGATCTCGCCGACCACGATGCGCGGACTGATGGACTCGATCGCGACCCGCCTCGACGAGGCGCGCGACATCTCGCGCTACATGACGAGCCTGCTCGTGTTCCTCGGCCTGCTCGGCACGTTCTGGGGCCTGATCGAGACCGTCGGCTCGGTCGGCGGCGTGATCCAGAACCTGAAGGTCGGCGGCGAAGCCGGCCGCGGTGTTCGACTCGCTGCGTGAAGGGCTCGCGGCGCCCTTGAGCGGCATGGGCATTTCGTTTTCGTCCTCGCTGTTCGGCCTTGCCGGCTCGCTCGCGCTCGGCTTCCTCGACCTGCAGGCCGGGCAGGCGCAGAACCGCTTCTACATGGAGCTGGAGGACTGGCTCTCCACCATCGTGAGCGACCTCCACGTCGATACCCACGAGGGACGTGTCGTCGCGGCGGCCCCGTCCGGCGAGATGCGCTCGCGCAATCGACAAGCTCAAGGAGGCGGTCGCCGAGACCGGCTCGAACCGCGCCGCCACCGCCGCCATGGCCAATCTCGCCGAGGCGATCCACGGCCTCGTGTCCCACATGCGCACCGAGCAGCAGATGATCCGCGACTGGGCCGACGCGCAGGCCGCGCAGGGGCGCGAGATGAACCGGCTGCTGGAACGCATCGCCGGCGAAGAGCCGCGCAAGGACGAACTCCGCAAGACGGTGCGATGAGAGCTTTGAGATAGCATGGCGCTCGCCCGCAGAAGCCGCGAACGCGGCATCGATTATTGGCCCGGCTTCGTCGACGCGCTCTCGACGCTGATTCTCGGCATCGTGTTCCTGCTCTCGGTGTTCGTGATCGTGCAGTTCTTCCTGTCGCAGGAAGTCACCGGCAAGGACACGGCGCTGGCGCGGCTCAACGCCCAGCTCACGCAGCTCACCGAGATGCTGTCGCTGGAGAAGGTCGGCAAGGCGAACCTCGAAGACACGCTCGCCTCGCTGCGTGCGAACCTGGCGCTGTCGGAGAGCGAGCGCGACCGGCTCAAGGGCGTCAACGAAGGGCTTACGAGCGGCGGCAGCCGGGCGAGCGAGCTTGCCGGCCAGCTCGACACGCAGAAGAGCCTGACGTCGCGCGCGATGGCGCAGGTCGAGCTTCTCAATCAGCAGATCGCCGCGCTGCGCCGCCAGCTTGCCGCGATCGAGAGTGCGCTGGAAACCTCCGAGACCAAAGACAAGGAAGCGCAGGCGCGCATCGCCGATCTCGGCCAGCGGCTCAATCTCGCGCTGGCGCAGCGCGTGCAGGAATTGTCGCGCTTCCGCTCGGAATTCTTCGGCCGCCTGCGCGCGATCCTTGGCGACCGCCCCGACATCCGCGTGGTCGGCGACCGCTTCGTGTTCCAGTCGGAAGTGTTCTTCGATGCCGGGCAGGCGGTGGTGCAGCCGGGCGGACGCGCCGAACTCGACAAGCTCGCGGCGGCGCTCATCGAGCTCGAAAAGCAGATCCCGAAAGACGTCGCCTGGGTGCTGCGCGTCGACGGGCACACCGATGTACGGCCGATCGCGAGCGCGCAGTTTCCCTCCAACTGGGAGCTTTCATCGGCGCGCGCGATCTCGGTGGTGCAATACCTGATCGGCAAGGGCATCTCGCCGCAGCGCCTGGTCGCGGCCGGCTTCGGCGAATTCCAGCCGCTCGATATCGCGACGACGGATGACGCCTACCGCCGCAACCGCCGCATTGAGTTGAAGCTGACGGAGCGGTGACTTACCCCGTCTGAAACTGCAGCTTCGCGAGCCGCGCATAGAGCCCGCCGGCCGCGCTGAGTTGGGCGTGCGTGCCCTGCTCGACGATGCGGCCTTGATCCAGCACGAGGATGCGGTCGCACGACAGCACCGTCGCGAGCCGGTGCGCGATCACCAGCGTGGTGCGTCCCTGCATCAGCCGCTCCAGCGCGGCCTGCACCAATTGCTCGCTTTCGGCATCGAGCGATGACGTCGCCTCGTCGAGCAGCAGCAGCGGCGCCTCTCGCAGGATCGCCCGTGCGATCGCGATGCGCTGGCGCTGCCCGCCCGAGAGCGTCACGCCGCGCTCGCCGATCGGCGTGTCGTAGCGCTGCGGCAGCCGCTCGATGAATTCCGCCGCTGCCGCAAGCTGCGCGGCGCGCAGGATGTCGGCGTCCGTGGCATTCGGCTCTCCGAACCGGATGTTCTCGGCAATCGAGGCGCCGAAGATCGCGACATCCTGCGGCACCAGCGCAATGCGGCGCCGCAGTTCGTGCGGATCGGCGTCGCGCACGCGCACGCCGTCGAACGCGACCGTGCCGGCCTGCGGATCGTAGAAGCGCAGCAGCAGGTGAAACACCGTGCTCTTGCCCGCGCCCGACGGTCCGACGATCGCGACCTTCTCGCCGGGGCTCACATGGAACGACACGCCGTCGAGCACGAACACATCGCCGCGCGTCGGATAGGCAAAGCGCACCGCCTCGAACGCAACCTCGCCGCGCGCAGGGCTGGGGAGCGCGACCGGATGCGGCGGCGCCTTGATGTCCGGCTCGATGGCGAGCAATTCGGTCAGCCGCTCCGCCGCGCCGGACGCCTGCGAAAGCTCGCCCCAGACCTCGCTCAATTGCCCGAGCCCGCTCGCGGCGAACACCGCATAGAGGATGAACTGGCCGAGCGTGCCGGGCGTGGTGCGTCCCGCCAGCACATCCTGCGCGCCGACCCAGAGGATCACCACCACGCTGCCGAACACCAGGAAGATGATGATCGCGGTCAGGATCGCGCGGGCGCGCGTCGATTGCCGCGCCGCCTCGAATGCGCGCTCGACCGCGCCGGCAAAGCGCGATTGCGCGAGCTTCTCGTCGGTGAAGGCCTGCAGGGTGCGGATCGCGCCGATCAGTTCGGCCGCATAGGCCGAGGCGTCGGCGAGCGTGTCCTGCGCGGTGCGCGAGCGCCGCCGCACCAGCCGCCCGAACGCCACCAGCGGCAGCACGATGACGGGGATCGCCAGGATGACGAAAAACGACAGCCGCGGGCTGGTCACCACCATCATCACCGACGAGCCGATGAACAGCACGATATTGCGCAGCGCGACCGAGACCGACGAGCCGACCGCGCTCTTGATCTGCGTGGTGTCGGCGGTGAGGCGAGAGGTGAGTTCGCCGGTCCTGGCGGTGTCGAAGAAGGCGGGCGACAGCTCCGTCAGATGCGCGAACACGGCGGCGCGCAGGTCGGCGACGACGCGCTCGCCGATGATGGTGACGAGGTAATAGCGTAGCGCGCTCGCCGCCGCGAGCACGGCCGCGACCGCGATCATCACGGCGAAATACTGGTCGATCAGCCCGATGCGTTCGGCCGAGAAGCCGAAATCGATCATGCGGCGCACGGCGAGCGGCACCACCAGCGTGGCGCCAGCCGCGATCAGCAGCGCCATCAGGGCGGCGGCGACCTGCCCGCGATAGCGCATCACGTAGGGAACCAGCGCCAGCAGCGGGCGCACGCGGATGCGGCGCGCGGGCGCCTCAACCGCCGCCGGCGCTTCGGCGGCCGCCTCGGCGCCGCCGCTATCCCCCCGTGTTTCGCTCATGGGCGCGAGATTGCATGGCGCCCGGCGGAACACAATCGGCGGTGCGCCGCGCTTGTTTCAGCCAATTTGGTGGGCTATAGAGCCGCAACTTTTCAGCGATAGCGCCGCAACGGCGCGGGAAACCAGCATGAAGACCGACATCCACCCGGACTACCACACCATCAAGGTCGTCATGACCGACGGCACCGAGTTCACGACCCGTTCCACCTGGGGCAAGTCGGGCGACAAGCTGCAGCTCGATATCGACCCGAAGTCGCACCCGGCCTGGACCGGCGGCCAGCAGCACCTGCTCGACCGCGGCGGACGCCTCTCGCGCTTCCAGAAGAAGTTCGGCGGGCTGGGCAAGAAGTAAGCTCTCGCCGCGCCGCATAGCCGGAATCAAAACCCCCGCTCGCGCGGGGGTTTTTGTTTGCGCGCCCGGTCGGTTGGGTTACCGCGCCTCGCGCTCGAACGCCGCCTTGAGCAGGCCGAGCTGGTGCTCCACGGCGTTGTTCTGCGGCGGGCGCTCGCCCGCCGGCTTGTGCATGGTGGCGTCGAGCCGGCGTACCCGGTCGAGCAGGCCGAGCGAGCGGTCGATCAGGTCGCGCAGGTGCTCGGGCAGCAGCGCCATGGTGTCGGCGTCCGCCCGGTCGCCGAGCGAGAGCTTGACCTTGGTCTTTTCCTTGTTGGCCTGGGCGAGCGACATCTCGCCCTCCTTTACGGCGCGGTGCAGCAAAAGCCAGGAGGCAAGCTGCATCAGCCGGGTCGTCAGGCGCATGCTTTCGGTTGCATAGGCCAAGGCCGCCGACCGATCGAGTTTCTTGGATTCCTGCCGTCCGGCCCCATCCAGATAACTGGCGGTTTCCTCGACCAGCGCCATGCCTTCCTTGAAGAGGCCGGCAAACGCTTGCGAACTGGCGAGCTTCTCGCTGAACAAAACGGGTCCAGCGCCCTGGGCGAACTTTTCGGACATAACTCTACGCCTCACACACGCACAACTTGATATCGCGCGGCAGGCCAGCCTGTCTAGGACCGCACAGCCACACCTGCGGACATAGTTTCCGCAAGAAATGCGCCGGTTTGATGCGGCACGAAATGAGACAGTCTGCGGACAAAAAAAGGAGCCGCCGTTGCCGGCGGCTCGAAGGTGATAACAGGGAGGCGTCAAACAGAGTGGACAGGAGCCACTCGACGTCCAGAAGCTGGACGACCGCAGTAATGACTGGGAAAGCTTAACGAGCGGTTAATCCGTTTCGGACAATTGCTTATTCCCTGGCGAGCATGCGCCGCTGCCCCATGCGCCGCCGGGACGGTTTACGCTGTCTCGCGCCGCACCGTGAATTCGATCGCGGCCTTCTTCGGCTTTGATTTCTTGACCTTTTTCGCCTTGGTGCCGTGGTCGTGTCCCGCATGGGCGACGGCCGCCGCGGGGGCCAAACTGAGCGCCGCCGCAAGGACGAGCGCGACGAGAACCTTGGCCGTCATGGTTAATCTCCTTGCCGGTTGCCGGATTTCTTAAGACTGAGCTGCCGGCGGCTTCCATTTGTGCGGCGGTTCAAGAACGGAGGCCTCCTCCACCATCACTTCGACCTCCACCTTCCCGGCGCGTTCGAACCTCAGCGTCAGGAGGAAGCTGTCGTAGGGGTTGAGCTGCTTCTTCATGCCGGAAAGCAGGATGTGCGGGCCGGTCCGCTTCAGATCGACCTCGCCGCGGCTGCCGACCGCGACGGAGCCGATCGCATTGCCTTCGGCTGGCGCAGCGCCGGCCTCGCGCAACTCCGCCTTGGCGGCCATCGATGTCGCGGCGCTCAACAGTTTGTCCGGCCGCCCATCCGCATTCCTGATGGTCATGAAGACCGCGACGGGCTTTGCGGTGTCGTTCGTTTCGATGCACCACGGGTGTACGATCTCCAGCTTCTTGACCTTGTGCGAGTGCGCCTGCGCGCCGCTCGCGAGCATGATGCCCGCGAGCAGCGCAGCGCCTGCTCTCACAATGCTCATCGCGGCACCTCGAACGCATAGGCGAGCCCCGTGAGCACGCGGTAGCTTGTCTTCGACTGGATGCCGTTCATCTCGTTCACGACCGGAATGCCGACCGAAGCAAACCCCGAGAACGGTCCACGCGATACCCGCAGCCCGGGCGAGATCATGATCACGGTGCCGCCCGAGTTCAGGTCTTTGACGGCGCCGTTGCGCTCGAAGTCGTGCCATTCGCCGTTCATCTCGAGCACCGCATCCACGGTCCACTGCGGCGCGGCCGGCGTTGCCGGCACCTTGTCGAGCGGATGCGCGTGGCGATGCGGCACCGGACCGTGCGCCAGTGCGGACGCCGGCAGCGACGCATGCTGGTGCCGCTCCGGCGGCGCATAGCCGATCAGCCGGTACGAAATCGCCGCATTGTACTGCAGCCGGTCGCCGAGGTTGATGTCCTGCGCGCCGCGTCCGGCGAGGACGCCGAGCACGTTGGCGTCGAACGACCAGGCGCCGAAGCGCTGCGTGAAGGCGCCGCCGATCAGCACGTCCACCGAGCCTGAGCCCGGCTGAAACTCAGTCTCGAACAAATTGCCGAGCGCGTCGATGCGGTCGGTCGGGCCTGTCGGCAGCTTGACGCCGAACAGAAACGCCATCTCGGTGCGCGTCGCCTGATTGTTGAGGAAGCGCCACTGGCCGAGCAACGTAACGTCTCCGAGCCCGGAGGAGTCGCCGCGATAGTCGACCGTGTTGCCGGCCGGCCCATGCGAGTGATGACCTTCGCGGATGTCGGTGCGGCGCACATAGGGGATGCGTACCGAAACCATCAGGTCGTCGGTGATGCCGTAGGCGGCGCTCGCGACCGCGCTCTGGATTGTGCCGATGCTGTGCGCGTGGATGTGCTTGCTGGCGGCAGTGACGAGGTCGTTGTCGCCGATGCCGCCGAACTTCATGTACTCGTAGAGAAACGCCACCGCGCCATGCCCGGCTTCGAGCGTCGTTGCCGCGATGGTGTTGATCGGTCCCGCGCCGCCGGTGTTGGACGCACCGCCTGGATGGTGCGCGAACGCGGGTGAAGCGAGAAGCAGTGCGAACAGACCTGAATAGATTGAGATCCTGCGGGTCATAGCTCCCTCCATGAATGCCTGACTGCGCCCGCGCGCGGCGGGCGATCCGATCGAACGCGGTTGAAAGCGTCAGGCTGGGAGTGGAGGTGCGCGGCTGCCGAGACCGGCTCGGCGCAGAAGATCGTAGCTATCGGCGGCGAACAGACGAACGGCGCGGCGCCGCAACGGCGCATGGGAAACAAGAACGCCACAAGGGCAAGCACGAGAGCAGGCACGCTGCCCGCGACGCTGCGCAATGGATCGCGCAATTCTCGTGCTGGTTCTGGCCGGGGAGTGCGGCGCCGTCCGGACCGGTAAGGCACAGTTCGAAGCCGTGGAGCCCGCGCCATTTGCACGCGCGGCGAGCCTGTGTGGCGACAATACCGGCCAGCACCGCGTGCAGGATGAACGCATAGGCGGCGACCCAGCCGATCAGCCGGCGCCCCAGTCCCATCCGCGGTGGTCGAAAACGTGTCACCCTCGCCTCCCCGGATGGTTGTATTTTCACCACTCCGGTCCGCGTAGCCTCTCAGAGGCCGGCAGGGCGTACAAGTGCACAATTGCATCACCGCTTGAAGAACTGGTCGGCGGCCGAGCGCTGCGCCTGCTTCTTCGCCTTGTCGGCTTCCAGCCGCGCGATTTCCTCCTTCAGCAACGCGACGCGCTCATCCAGCTCACGCACGGACAGCAGCGTCAGCTCCTGTCCGATCTCGTGGACGATTTTCTTTTTCGGCCGCTCGTCGTCGTCAATCGCTGGCATGGCAGGAACCTCGTCCAGAGATTCTAGCGCCGGCGCCGCCGGTTGTCACACCCGCGCGCGCCGACTATGCAGGCGCGAACGAACCCGAGGACTGCAACGATGCCGACCATTCCCGCCCGCATGACCGCGATCGCTATTCGGCAGCCCGGCCCGCCCGACGTGCTGGTGCCGCAGGAGCGCGACACGCCTGTGCCGAAGCAAGGCGAAGTGCTGGTGAAGGTCGCGGCCGCCGGGCGTGAACCGGCCGGACGTGATGCAGCGCGAGGGAAAGTATCCGCCGCCGCCCGGCGCGCCGGATATTCCCGGACTGGAGCTTGCCGGCGAAGTCGTGGCGCTCGGCGAAGGCGTGCAGCGCTGGAAGATCGGCGACAAGGTCAGCGCACTGGTGCCCGGCGGCGGATATGCCGAATACGCGGTCGCGCACGAGACCAACGCCCTGCCGGTCATTCCGCAGCTCTCGATGGCCGAGGCGGGCGCGATCCCGGAAACCTTCTTTACCGTCTGGCACAACGTATTCGAGCGCGGCGCGCTGAAAGCCGGCGAGACCATGCTGCTGCACGGCGGCTCGTCGGGTATCGGCACGACCGCAATCATGCTCGCCAAGTGCCACGGCGCACGCGTCATCGTCACGGTCGGCTCGGACGAGAAGGCCGAAGCCTGCCGCAAGCTCGGCGCCGACGTCGCGATCAATTACAAGACGCAGGACTTCGTCGCCGAAACCAAGAAGGCGACCGGCGGCAAGGGCGCCGAAGTCATCATCGACATGGTGGCGGGCGAATACATCCAGAAGAACTACGAGGCCGCCGCCATGGACGGCCGCATCGTGCAGATCGCATTCCAGCAGCCGCCCAAGTTCCTGGTCGATTTCCGCCCGATCCTGGTGAAGCGGCTCTGGCATACCGGCTCGGGACTGCGCCCGCGCCCTGTTGCCGACAAGGCCAAGATCGCCCGCGCGGTGGAAGAGAACGTCTGGCCGCTGATCGCGGCCGGAAAGGTCAAGCCCGTCATCTACAGGACCTTCCCGCTGCGTGAGGCCGCGGCCGCGCATGCGTTGATGGAAACGAGCCAGCATATCGGCAAGATCGTGCTGACCAACTGACGCTGCCGCAATCGTTTTGCGGCGGCGCCGCTTGAATCCGGCGATAACGCGCCCGAACAGGCTGCGGGAAACTACTCGACGCTGCGCCCGCCTTCATTTCGCGCGATTTTCCCGCCATTCGCAGGGTGCCGGACGGTTAGCCACAATCGTTAAAAGTCGTTGAAATCCTTGCTCTTGCCGCACCCGCTCGTTACTCATCGGGGCCTTGGCGGGCGGGGAATCGCGTAAAGCCGGGAGGTCGATGTTTTGCGTCTGTTGCGCGCCGTGCATGCGGTGGCGGTCCTGCTCGGCGTCGCGCTCGGCGGCTGCATGACGCGCGCGCGATCGATGCGATCAATGTGCGCATCGATGCCTCGGCGATCGACCTCACCGAGGCGGTCGACCGGCCGAAATCCGACGGCGACCGCATCCAGGTTTCCACCGCCCCCGGCGGCGGACGGCATCATCCGCCGCATCGAGGTGCGCGCGCGCGAGGCAGGCAATCACTGGGCGGTGTTCGCGCTCGCCAACAACAGCGATGAGCAGATCGACCGCCTGATCGTGGTGCCACACTACCGCATGGTCGGGTCCGGGCTGTTCTGGCCGGATCTCGGGCTCTCGCGCATCGTCAACGTCACACCGAGTTCCGGCGACCGGCCCGACAAGCAGGCGAGCCCGGCCGCGGACATCTTCCGCATCACGCTCGATCCCGGCACGGTCATCACCTACGTGATGGAGCTTCGCTCCGACAAGCTGCCGCAGCTCTATCTGTGGGAGCCGGATGCCTACAAGGACAAGATCAACTCGTTCACGCTCTACCACGGCATCGTCATCGGCATCGCCGGCCTGCTCGCGCTGTTCCTCACCATCCTGTTCGTCGTCAAGGGCAGCGTCATGTTCCCGGCCGCAGCCGCGCTCGGCTGGGCGGTGCTTGCCTATATCGGCACCGATTTCGGCTTCTGGGGCAAGGTGTTCGATCTGTCCGCCGACGTCGAGCGGGTGTGGCGCGCATCCGGCGAAGCGATCCTCGCGGCGACGCTGGTGGTGTTTCTCTTTGCCTATCTCAACCTCAATCGCTGGCATGTGCGCTATGCGCATATCACGGCCGGCTGGCTCGTATTCCTCGGCGCGCTCACCGCCATCGCGGTATTCAATCCGCCGGTCGCCTCGGGCGTCGCGCGCATCTCGCTCGCCATCGTCGCGGTCGCCGGGCTTGGCCTGGTGGTCTATCTCGCGGCCCACGGCTTCGACCGCGCCGTGCTGCTCATCCCGACCTGGCTGTTGCTGGTGATCTGGGTCTTCGCCGCGCAACCTCGCCGTCACCGGTGTCGTCACCAACGACATCGTCGGCTCCGGCGTTGCTCGGAGGCCTCGTGCTGATCGTGATGCTGATCGGGTTCACCGTGATGCAACACGCCTTCTCGGGCGGCGCCGCGATCGCGATCGTGTCGGACATCGAACGACGGGCGCTCGCGCTGACGGGCGCGGGCGACATGATCTGGGACTGGGATGTGCCGAACGACAAGGTGTTCACCTCGCCCGAGACGGAGGCGATGCTCGGTTTGAAGCGCGGCGCGCTCGGCGGCTCGGCGGCCGACTGGCTGGAAGTGCTGCATCCGCTCGACCGCGACCGCTTCCGCGCCGCGCTCGACGGCGTGCTCGATCAGCGCCGCGGCCGGCTGTTCCTCGAATTCCGCCTGCGCACGCTCGACGGCCATTACATGTGGTTCGCCCTCAAGGCGCGCCCCGTGGTCGCCTCCGACGGCGAGGTCGTGCGCCTCGTCGGCACGCTCACCGACGTGACCGAGTTCAAGACCGCCGAGGAGCGGCTGCTGCACGATGCCGTGCACGACAACCTCACCGGCCTGCCCAACCGCGAGCTGTTTCTCGACCGGCTCGACGCCGCGCTGTCGTTCGCCAAGGCGGACTCCACCATCCGGCCGACCGTCATGCTGATCGATCTCGACCGCTTCAAGCAGGTCAACGACTCGGTCGGCATCGCGGTCGGCGACTCGATCCTGCTCACGCTGGCGCGCCGGCTCGGGCGCTTGTTGAAGCCGCAGGATACGCTCGCGCGGCTCGCCGGCGACCAGTTCGGCCTGCTGGTGCTTTCCGAGCGCGAGCCGACGCGCATCACCGCCTTCGCCGACACGCTGCGCAAGACGCTGCGCGCGCCGATCACCTTCAACGATCGCGAGGTGCTGCTCACCGCCTCGATCGGGCTGGCGCTCGCCGACGGAACGCCGCAGCGCAAGGAAGACGTTCTCAAGGACGCCGAGCTTGCGATGTATCACGGCAAGCGCATCGGCGGCGACCGCATCGAGGTGTTCAAGCCCGCGATGCGCACGCGCAAGAACGACCGGCTGATGATGGAGACCGATCTGCGGCGCGCGCTCGAACGCGACGAGATCACCGTGCTGTATCAGCCGATCGTGTGGCTGGAGGACCGTTCGGTCGCCGGCTTCGAGGCGCTGGCGCGCTGGGATCATCCGAAGATGGGCCGGCTCTCGCCCGCGGACTTCATCCCGCTCGCCGAAGAGACCGGACTGATCGTCGATCTCGGGCTGCTCGTGCTCGACCGCGCGACGCGCCAGCTCGCGGCGTGGCAGCGCGCCACGCGGCTGCGCTACCCGCTGTTCTGCAGCGTCAACATTTCATCGCGCCAGCTCTTGCGCCACGACCTGATCCAGGACCTGCGCACCGTGCTGTCGCGCTCGGCCGTGGCGCGCGGCACGCTGAAGCTCGAATTGACCGAGTCGCTGGTGATGGAGAATCCCGAATACGCCGCGCAGATGCTCACGCGCATGCGCGATCTCGGCGTCGGCCTCTCGCTCGACGATTTCGGCACCGGGCATTCCTCGCTCGCCTACCTGCAGCGCTTTCCGTTCGACACGATCAAGATCGACCAGTCGTTCGTGCGCACCAACGGCAAGGGCTCGCGCCCCGTCATCCTGCGCTCGATCATCGCCATGGCGCACGATCTGTCGATGGACGTGATCGCCGAGGGCGCGGAAAGCGACTCCGATGCGTCCGAGCTCTACCAGTTGGGCTGCGAATACGCGCAGGGCTTTGCGCTCGGCGAGCCGATGGACCCGGATCGCGCGATTGCGCTGGTCGGGCAGACGCAGATGCGAGTCGCCGCGCGCCGTCGAGGCGCGATAAGGCTCTACGCGTGCCCGGCTTCGCTCGAGAGCTTGCCGAGGTCGATGCCGAGCTTGCGCATCGCTTTCTCGTACTTGCCGTCGATGTCGGTGCCGAAGATCAGTTCGCTATCGGCATCGCAATTGAGCCAGCCGTTGTCCTGGATCTCGGTCTCCAGTTGCCCCGGCGCCCAGCCCGCATAGCCGAGCGCGAGCACGGCGCTTTGCGGGCCCTGCGCCGTGCGCGATCGCCTTCAGGATATCGAGCGTCGCCGTGAGGCAGATGCCGTTGTCGATCGGCAGGGTCGAATTCTCGATGAAGAAATCCGCCGAGTGCAGCACAAAGCCGCGCCCGGTCTCGACCGGCCCGCCCTTGAGCACCTTCACGGTGCCGGCCTTGCGGCGGAAGCTGGATCAGGTCGACCGCCGGGATGACGTCAAGCTGCACCAGGAGATCGGGAAACTTGATGTTGGGGGCGGGCTGGTTGACGACGATGCCCATCGCGCCCTCGGACGAGTGCGCGCAGACATAGATCAGGCTGCGGGCGAAACGCTCGTCGCGCATCGTCGGCATGGCGATCAGCATCTGGCCATCGAAATAGCCGCGCTTGGGCCCGCCGCCCTTCTTGGCCGTCACCTTCATGGCCATGAAACTACTCCGTTCCCCGATTCCTGGGAATCGAAACTTGTTCCACGCCCCCATGGTTCCGATCACGGCGAATTCAGTAGCGCGCCGAGCCTGCTGCCACTAGATCGTGCGTCATGACGTCAAATCGAGCACGCGCCGCCCTCATGCTCGGCGTCAATCTTGTTTTCTTGGTGGCCGCGCCGGCCTTCGCCGCGGACAGCTCGCCATGGGACGGCAATCAGCGTGCCGCGGTGCGCCTGATCGCGGGCGCGCAGCGCGCAGCTGCCGGTGCGACGGTTCATCGCGCCGGCGATCGAGATCAGGCTCGCGCCGGGCTGGAAAACCTACTGGCGCTATCCGGGCGACTCCGGCATCCCGCCGCGCTTCGATTTCTCGGGCTCGCGCAACGTCGACAGGGTCACGCTGCAGTGGCCTGCGCCGCAGCGCCTCACCGACGAAGGCGGCACCTCGATCGGCTACAAGCATGACGTGGTGTTTCCGCTCGATGTCGTGCCGCAAGACGCAACGAAGCCGGTCGTGCTCGCGCTCAAGATCGATTACGCGGTGTGCGAAAAGCTCTGCGTGCCGGCCGACGGCAGCGCCGAACTGCCGCTCAGCGGCAAACCAAGTGAGCATGACGACAAGCTCACGCGCAGCGCGATGTTGGTGCCGAAGCCCGCCGCGGTCGGTGCCGATGGCCCGATCGAGGTTCGCGCGGCAAAGCGCGAGGGCTCCCGCATCCTCGTTGACGTTGTGGCGCCGCCCGCCACGCCGGTCGAACTGTTTGCCGAAGGACCCACGCCCGAATGGGCCCTGCCGGTCCCCTCGCCTGTCGCGGGCGCACCCGCCGGCCAGCAGCGCTTCAGCTTCGCGCTCGACGGGCTTCCGCCCGATACCAAGCCGGATGGCGCTACGCTCAAGCTCACGGCGGTCGCCGGCGATCAGGCGATCGAGGTCCCCTACCGTCTCGACTAATCGCCGAATAAGGCTAAGTTACCGCCCCGGATTCCAACCAACCGAAACGAGAGGAAGCATCCATGGCCATCAAGGTCGGCGACCGTTTGCCGGAAGCCAAGTTCAGGGTAATGACCGCCGAAGGCCCCGGCTGGAAGACGACCGATGAGGTCTTCAAGGGCAAGAAGGTCGTGCTGTTTGCCGTGCCGGGCGCGTTCACGCCGACCTGTCACAAGAACCACATGCCGGGCTTCGTCACCAATGCCGACAAGATCAAGGCCAAGGGCGTGGAGAGCATTTACGTGACCTCGGTGAACGACGTCTTCGTCATGACCGAATGGAAGAAGGCGAGCGCCGCCGACGGCAAGGTCGACGTGCTCGCCGACGGCGCGGCCGAATTCGCCAAGGCGATCGGCCTCGACATGGACATGTCGGCCGGCGGCATGGGCGTGCGCTCGAAGCGCTACGCCATGCTGGTCGACGACGGCGTAGTGAAGACGCTCAACATCGAGGAAGCGCCCGGCAAGGCCGACATCTCCGGCGCGGAGAATTCTGCTCAAGGGGATGTGAGGCCCCGACCCTCCCCTGTCGTCACCCGCGAAGGCGGGTGACGACTCCAGTGCCCGCCCAATTCGGCCGCGGGCTTAATCGGCATTTAACTAAAATTCGACCTAATGGCGCCCGGCAGGCGTGCGAGCTTCATGTGCGTGAAGTTCCGCCTTGCGTGTGTTGTTGCGTATTGTTGCGTGCGGGTGAGTGAATGGCGTACGGCGTCGAGACGGAGGGCGGGCTCACTGCGCGCGCCGATCAATCTCCCAGGATATCGGGCTCTCAACGTTTCCTTGGCGGCACCGCGTTCGCGGCAGTCATTCTGGCCTGCGGCTGGACGCTCTACGTCAACCTGTTTGAAGTTCACCCCGTCGACGTCGCACCGACACCGACGATCACCGTGCTGGCGGCAAAGCCGGTCGTGGACGCACCATCGACCGCACCCCGGAAGCGCGGCCTGCTGATCGCACCGGTTTTCGATATCACGCTGATCGATCCGACGCGCTCCTTCGGCCTGCCGCCGACCTCGTTCTCCCGCGGCGCGCCAATCAAACAGGCGATGCAGGCGGCGACGCAAACGGTACACGTGGTGCAGAGCGTCCCGTTGCCGACACCGCGCCCCGCCGGACTTGGATCGGCGTCGCTCGCGCTGGCGAAGGCTCTGCCCGACGATCCGTTTCAGAAACTGTTCGGCAAACGCACCGAAACCGGGATCGTGCTCGCCTACGCATCGGCCGACGGCGGCGTATCCAACGATGGCCGTAGCGTTTCCTCCGGCAAGCTGCCACCGAACGATGGCGTGACCGCCATCTACGACATCAGCGCGCGCACCGTTTACCTGCCCGATGGCACCAGACTGGAGGCGCATTCGGGGCTCGGCGCGAAGATGGACGATCCGCGCCACGTGAACGTGAGGATGCATGGCGCGACGCCGCCGCATGTCTACGATCTCGCGCCGCGCGAGGCACTGTTCCACGGCGTGGAGGCACTGCGCATGCATCCGGTCGGCGGCGCGGAGGCGATTTTCGGGCGCACCGGGCTGCTCACGCACAGCTACCTACTCGGCCCGAACGGCGATTCCAACGGCTGCGTGTCGTTCAAAGATTACGAGGCATTCCTGCAGGCGTACAAAAGCGGCAAGGTGAAACGGCTCGTCGTCGTAGCAAGCGTCGACGATCCGCAGCTCGATCTGCAAGTCGCAGAGCGGCAAGCACCCAAGCCCGCCCGAACGTACGCTGCTTCCACGGCCGGAATGTCCCGCGGGCGGATTGAGGATGACCGCTACTTTGCGTCCTTCAACGCATCCCTGGCTTCGCGCACCAGTTCATCGGCGAGATCGTTGAATTGATCGCCCGAATGGCCCTTGATCCAGTGCCAGCGCACCGTGTGGCGGTCGCGCGCGGCTTCCAGCCGCTGCCATAGGTCCTGATTTTTCACTGGCTCCTTCGCGGCGGTGCGCCAGCCGTTACGTTTCCAGTTGTTGATGTATTTCGTGATGCCGTCGCGCACATATTGGCTGTCGGTGTGCATGTCGACGACGCAAGGCTGCTTCAGTGCTTCGAGCGCAGAAATCGCCGCCATCAGCTCCATGCGATTGTTGGTCGTGAGCGGCTCTGCACCCTTCAGCGCCTTCTGGTGCTCGCCTTTGATCAGGATCGCCGCCCAACCGCCTGGTCCGGGATTGGTGGGTGCGCAACCGCCATCGGTGTAGATGACGACGTTGTGCGCTTCCTTCGCGCTCATGCGTCGATCCCGTAATCGCGCACGCCACCGACTGCCTGGTGGAAGCGTAGTTTGCGGAAATATTCGAGCGGATCCTTCGGGCGCACCAGTGCGCCGGGCGGCACGTTGAGCCAGTCGACGAGGCGCGTGAGCAGGAAGCGCAATGCTGCGCCGCGCGCGAACAGCGGGAGGCACGCGCGCTCTTCGGCCGAGAGCGGGCGCGCCGAGACGTAGCCCTGCAACAGCGCGCGCCCCTTGGTGACGTTGTAGGCATGATCCGGCTCGAAGCACCAGGCGTTGAGGCAGATCGCGATGTCGTAGGCGAGCGTATCCGTGCAGGCGAAGTAGAAGTCGATCAGTCCCGACAGTTCATTGCCGAGAAAGAATACGTTGTCGGGAAACAGGTCCGCATGGATCACGCCCTCCGGCAGACCGCTCGGCCACGCGCCTTCCAGCTTGGTCACCTCGCGCTCGATCGTCTCGCGCAGGCCCGGCTGCACGCTGTCGGCGCCAGCGGCTGCGGCCACATAGAGCGGCCGCCAGCCGTCGACCGAAAGCGCGTTGCGCCGCCGCATCGGGAAATCCGCGCCCGCAAGATGCAGTTTCGCGAGCGCCGCGCCGACCGCCGCACAGTGGGCCACGCTCGGGCGATGCGTCGACATGCCGTCGAGGAAGGTCACGATCGCTGCCGGGCGGCCGGCGATCCATCCGATCACTGCGCCGGCGCGGTTTTTCACCGGCTGTGGGCAGTTGAGCCCGCGCGCCGCCAAGTGCTCCATCAATCCCAGAAAAAACGGCAGGTCCTCGGGCGCGACGCGCTTTTCATAGAGCGTCAGAAAGCAATAACCTTGGCTGGTGTGGACCAGGAAATTCGAATTCTCCACGCCCTCCGCGATGCCCTTGTAGGACAGAAGGTCGCCCAGATCGTACGCGCGCAGGAAATCGGCCAGATCCTCCGCCGAGACATCGGTATAGACGGCCATCGGGCGCCCTTTTCGGAGAATTCCGTAGCAAATCGAACAAGTTCCGCGCCGAAATGGGCCGCGCGTGAGTGCCCTGTCAAGCACTCAGCAATAGACATGCATAGCGGCGATGCCTATATTCCGGCCATTCCCGTCATCCACGATGACAAACAGGCTTCGCCCCAAGGGCGGGCGGAGCGCAGAGGAGATTTGCCATGGCGATTCCGCTGATGCCGAAGGCGACCGCCGTCTGGCTCGTCGAGAACACCGCATTGTCGTTCGAACAAATCGCCGATTTCTGCAAGGTGCACGTGCTCGAAGTGAAGGCGATCGCCGACGGCGACGCCGCGCAAGGCATCAAGGGGCTCGACCCGGTGCTGACCGGGCAGTTGACGCGCGAGCAAATCACCAGCGCCGAGGCCGACCACAGCATCGTCCTGCAGATGTCCGATCCCAAGGTGCGCCTGCCCGAGCAGAAGAAAAAGAAGGGCCCGCGCTACACGCCGGTGTCGCGCCGGCAGGACCGGCCGAATGCAATCCTGTGGCTGGTGCGCAATCATCCCGAGCTGAAGGATGCGCAGATCATGCGCCTCGTCGGCACCACCAAGTCGACCATCGCGGGCATTCGCGACCGCACTCACTGGAACGCGCAGGCGCTGCAGCCGCTCGACCCTGTGACGCTCGGCCTTTGCTCGCAGATCGATCTCGACTTCGAGGTTGGTCGCGCCGCCAAGGAGAAGCCCGCGATCGAGAATCGCGGCGCGACCTTGCTGCCGGCCGCTGTCACCACCGCGGCGGCGGAAGCCAAGGAAGCCGAGCAGCAGGCCGCGAAGAAGCCCACCGACGACCTCAACGTCGACGCGGTGTTCGCCAAGCTCAAGCAGCTCGGCAAGCAGGACGACAAGGGCGAGTAAGCGCCTGGACTAACGCGTCAGGTGCGCTTCGGCACCGGCACGATCGCGACTTCGTTTCCGTCATCGTCCATGACGCGGATGGCTGTCCCCTCGTAGAGGGCATCCTTGGCGCACTCGCGCGCGACGAGATTGGCGTGCGCCATCGCGCCTTCCGGCGGGCAATCCTTTTCCCAGGAATGCCGGAGATTCTTGCCGCGCAGCCGAAACCGGTACGTCATGGGCGGCACGTATCGGCTCAATTCATGAGAAAATCGTCAACCGCTACGAGGGCAGATCGGTTACAAAAGATTAACGATCCTCACCTTGCTGGCGACGCGCGCCGGGCCACTACTCAGGCACCGGCACCGTGTAATTGAGCGCCAGCCGGCCGCCGTCGACATAGATGGTCTCGCCGGTCAGATAGCTCGCATCCTTCGAGGCGAGGAACGCCGCGACCGACGCGATCTCGTCGGGGTCGGCGATGCGGCCGAGCGGCGTGCGCGAGAGCAGGCGGTTCTTCGCCGCCTGATCGGTGGCAACGCGCTTGAGGATGTCGGTCATGATCGAGCCCGGGCCGATCGCATTGACGCGGATGCCGTATGCACTCAGCGACAGCGCCATCACCTTGGTGAGCTGATCGACGCCGCCCTTCGACACGCAATACGGCACCTGGTTGGGGATCGCGACGCGCGCGTTGATCGAGCTCATGTTGACGATCGTGCCCGGCGGCTTGCCGGCCTTCACCTGCGCGACCATCTGCTTGGCCGCCACCTGCCCGATCAGGAACATGCCCTTGAGATTGACGCGCAACACGCGGTCGAAGTCGGCTTCCGCAACGTCGAGGAAATCCGCCGTGTGGACGATGCCGGCATTGTTCACCAGAATGTCGAGATCGCCCGAAATGCCGCAGGCCTCCGCCACCACGTTGCGCGCATCGCCTGCCGCGCCGACGTCCGTGCGCACAAAGCGCGCCGCATTCCCCAGCGCCGAGACCGCGGCCTTGCCGGCACCCTCGTCGATGTCGGCGATGACGACGCGCGCGCCGTCCGCGACGTAGCGTTTCGCGATCGCGAGCCCGATGCCGCGTGCGCCGCCGGTCACGATCGCGGTCTTGCCGTCCAGCATCCCCATCCGCCCCTCCTTATCGCGGCTTGCGTGGGCCGCGAATTCCAGCCAAATCCTACCCGCAACAGTGAAGCAGAGCACGGGGAAAAGAACGATGCGCGCGGTCGGCTACAAGAAGTCCCTGCCAATCGAACAGGCCGAATCCCTGATCGATCTCGACATTGAGAAGCCGGCGCCGCAAGGCCGCGACCTGCTGGTGCAGGTGAAGGCGATTTCGGTCAACCCGGTGGACACCAAGGTGCGCAAGCGTGCCGCGCCGAAGGACGGCGAGCCGCCGAAGATCCTCGGCTACGATGCGACCGGCGTGGTGGCGGCCGTCGGGCCTTTGGCCACGCTGTTCAAACCGGGTGACGAGGTTTGGTATGCGGGCTCGATCATCCGCCCCGGCACGAACAGCGAATTTCACCTGGTCGACGAGCGTATCGTGGGCAAGAAGCCGAAGTCGCTCGGCTTCGCGGCCGCCGCCGCCCTCCCGCTCACTTCGATCACCGCGTGGGAAATGCTGTTCGACCGCTTTGCCGTCGCCCGCGGCGGCGGTGAAGGCAAATCGCTGCTGATCGTCGGCGGCGCCGGCGGCGTCGGCTCGATCGCGATCCAGCTCGCCCGCACATTGACCAAACTCACCGTGATCGCCACCGCGTCGCGGCCAGAGACGCAAAGCTGGTGCAAGGAACTGGGCGCGCACCACGTCATCGATCATGGGAAGCCGATGGCGGAGCAGCTTAAGGAGCGCGGACACCGCTTCGTTGACTACATTTTCGGCGTCACGCAGTCGGACCAGCACTTCGACACGATCGTCGATGCGATCGCGCCGCAGGGCAAGTTCGGCCTGATCGACGACCCGAAGCCGCTCGATACGTCCAGGTTCAAGGGCAAGAGCGCCTCGGTCCACTGGGAGGCGATGTTCACGCGCTCCACGTTCCAAACACCGGACATGGAGGAGCAGCACAGACTGCTGAGCGAGGTCGCCCGCATGGTGGACGACGGCACGATCCGCACGACCGTTCAGGAAAATCTTGGGGTCATCAACGCCGCGAACCTGCGCCGTGCGCACGCCATGATCGAAAGCGGGCGTACGCGCGGCAAGATCGTGCTGGAAGGATTCTGAGCGGCGGAGCTACGCCGCGCCGTCCTTCCCGCTGCCGGGCTTAGCCGCCTGCACGCACAGCGAGAGATGAATCCGGCGCAGCTCGGCCAGCGCTTCGCCGGCCTCGCGCATCTGGCGCTCGAAGAATGCGATCTGCTCGAGACATTTTTCGGCCGTGAGCTTGAGCGTGTGTGCGCTCGCGCGTCCGGATTGCGCCTCGATCATCTGGCTGATCTCGGAAAGCGTGAAGCCGAGCTTCTTGCCCTTGACGATCAGCGCCAGCCGGTCGCGGTCGGCGCGGTTAAAGATGCGCCGGCGTCCGTCGCGCTGCGGGGAAAGCAGCCCGCGGCTGTCGTAAAAACGCAGCGCGCGATGCGTCAGGCCGAATTCCTGAGCCAGCTCAGTGATGGTGAATTCGCTCTGGCCCGCGGCCGCGCCATTGGGCAGATCGTCGTTCGGGGCGGAGCCGACCCAGAAGACGTCCTGGGCGGGAAGCGAATCGGGGGGATTGCACGAATGCACGGAAATGGCCTCGTCGAAATGGGGGGTGATTGCCGTAGCGGCGTTGCCGGCCATGTGCACCGATGCTGCGGCGCAGCGGGAGCAATTTACGGTAATCTGCACGCGATGCGCGATAGAGCGCCGTTACGTCAGCCCCGCTTCCGCCAGTTCGCTCGCCAACCGGTCGGCAATCGCGCTTCCGGTAATTAACTTGCCAATCTCGTGCCGCGGATCGGTCTGCCAGTACGGGTGCGTCGACAGAATCGCCTGAATCGTGCGCCGCGCCTCCTCGGCCTGCCCATCGCGATGCGCCATCAGCGCGCGGGCAAGGTGTCCATAGACATGCGTCGGGCTCGTCATCTGCCCAGCATGAAAGCGTGCCTCGGGAAGCTCGTCGCGCAGATAGTGCCCAAGGAAGAGATAGAAATGCGTCCAGGGTGCGAGAATCGCACCGAACGACACCGTTTCGCGCAAGATCTCCATGCCGCGGTCGAGCTCGCCGGCGAAGATCAGCCGGCCGCCATAGTCGGCGCGCATCGCGACGTCGCACGGGTTGAGGCTGACCGCTTTCTCGGCCGCCGCGCAGCCGGCCTCGGTCTCGCCGCGAGCAAACAGCACGATGAACAGAATCTGATAGGCCAAGGCGCTCTGCGGCTTGAGCTCGACGCCGCGCCGCGCCGCCGTCAGCGCGCGGTCGAGCGCGGTCACGTCCTCCGGGTCGCCGACGCCGTGCACGTACTCGACCGTGTAGACTACCGCGAGATACGAAAAACCGGCCGCGAACCCGGGATCGAGCGCGATCAGCCGCTCCAGCTCGCGGTGCACAGGCTCGTAGGCGGCCTTGTCGAACGAACGGAAGGCCTCGCCTGCCGCGATCAGCACGCGGTAGCGCGGGTCGCCGGCATTGGAGGTGAGCTGCCGCGCGCGCTCGTGCGACCAGATGATGCCGAAGGGCTGCGCGATCACATTCGTGATGTCGAGGATCACCTTCCGCTCGATCTCCGCCGCGCTCCCGCCTTCGAGCGGATCGAAAGCGCGCGACCAGATGACCGTCTCGTCCGTCTTGTCGACCAGCTTGAAGCGCAGGCTCGCACTGCCGTCGCGATACTCCAGCGCCCCGTCCAGCCGGTAGTCGTAGCGCCCGTTCGCGGCCGGCGCGGCGCCGATGACATTGATCATGTCGAACAGCGCGAACGCTTCGCATAGCTTGCTGCCGAGTGCGTCGCCGTCGATGACGAGCCGGCCCGCTGTCCCGATGACGACGAACGGCGCGACGCGCAACGTCGGCAAT
Source organism: uncultured Alphaproteobacteria bacterium (assembly GCA_963800695.1). Lineage (GTDB taxonomy): Bacteria > Pseudomonadota > Alphaproteobacteria > Rhizobiales > Xanthobacteraceae > PALSA-894. The sequence goes on from CAWDCA010000027.1 coordinate 104,158, forward strand.
CCGTTGCCGGGCGAAAGCGCGCTCGGTTCAGCCGTCTCGGCAACGACGACCGGCGCCGCGCTCGGGCCGTGCGCCCGCCATGAGATGCGCGGCACGTAGCCGCCGCGCGGCAGCGCAATCAGCACCGCGTCGTCGGCGCCGGGCCCGGCGTAATAGCGCTCGATCGCGCGGCGCAGCCGCGTCGCCTCCACCCGCACGATCGGGTCGATCTGCGGATCGAAGCTTACGTCGCGGCGCAGCACCTCGACGCCGATGGTATAGCCTTTCAGCCGCTCGCCCTTCCCGCGCAGCGCCGCCTCGACGATGAACACGAGAAATGCCGAAAGCTGCGGCGAGTTGGCGAACACATTACTTTTGATCATGCGCTCGACCTGCGCACGCACCTGCGCGGCATCGGGCTGGCCGTTCTGCCTGTTCGCTGCGGCGTTCATCATGGCGCTGTGCGATGCCCCGCGCCCCTTCCACGGGCCGATCCTATCGCAGAAAGGCATGTAATCACAGCAGGAATGTGGGCATTAAGTTGGTTCGCCGGCCTTGATGCCCGCGGGCAAATGCGCATGTCTCGCGGCAGGACGTAACTGATGCATGAAACCGGCATTGTTGTGATCGGCGCGGGCGCGGCCGGCGTTGCGGCGGCGCGGCGGCTGCACGACCAGCACATCGCGACCGTGCTGGTCGAGGCGCGCGACCGCGTCGGCGGGCGCGCCTGGACGTATCATGCGGGCGAGCATGCGCTCGATCTCGGCTGCGGCTGGCTGCATTCGGCCGACGAGAACGAATGGGCCGCGCTCGCGCCGCGGCTCGGCTTCGCGGTCGATGAATCGCCGCCGCCGTGGTCGCGCCCGGCAATGACAGTAAATTTCTCCGCCGCCGAACAGGCCGAATACCGCGCCACGTGGGAGCGCTTCTACGCCAGCGTCGATGCGGCGGCCGCGCAGGACAGCGACCGGCCGATGTCGGATTGCCTCGAACGCGGCGGGCGCTGGAACGAGATCCTGCAAGCGATGGTGACCTACATCAACGGCGCCGAGGCGGAGAAAATCTCGATCCGCGAATACGCGCGCTATCACGACAGCGAGTTGAACCGGCGCGTGCGCCAGGGCTACGGCGCGCTGATCGAGGCTTACGCGGCGCCGCTCGATATCCGCACCGCTTGCCCGGTCACGCTGATCGACCATTCGGGCGCGCGGCTGCGCATCGTGACGCCGCGCGGCGAAATCTCCGCGCGCGCCGCCGTGATCGCTACGCCGCCCGGCGTGCTGGCGAACGAGTCGCTGCGCTTTTCGCCGGCGCTTCCCCAAAAGCTTGAGGCCGCGCACGCACTGCCGCTCGGCGTCGCCGACAAGGTGTTTCTCGCCCTCGATACCGCCGACGACTTGCCGCGCGACACGCGCGTGTACGGCTCGACCACCACGCACCAGACCGGCAGCTACACGCTGCGCCCGTTCGGCCGGCCGGTCGTCGAGGGCTATTTCGGCGGCGAGTTCGCGCGCACGCTGGAGCACGAAGGCGACGGCGCGTTCGCGGCGTTCGCGATCGAGCAGCTTGTCGGCGCGCTCGGCGGCGACATGCGCAAGCGCTTGTCGCCGATCGCCGAATCCGCGTGGGCGCGCGATCCGTATTCGCTCGGCTCGTATTCGTACGGCAATCCGGGCGCTCAAGCTGCGCGCGCGACGCTCGCGGCGCCGATCGACGGACGATTGTTCTTTGCCGGCGAGCATTGCTCGGAGAACGATTTCTCCACCGCGCATGGCGCGTATCGCACCGGCGTGATCAGCGGCCGACGCCGCAATCAGGGCGCTGCAAGCTCGCCGGTGTGAGTTCGGCGAGCCCGTAATGCCGCCGCGCGAGCGTGCACGAGTCGTCGCCCGGCTGACAGGCGCGGCACACTTCCGGCCGCACCGCATAAATCGTGCACGCGGTCGCGACGCCGATCTCGCCGTCGAGCGCGACGCAGCGGTTGCCCGCGCAGCGCATCGTGCCGCGCGCGTCGTCGACCAGCGCGCGCGGGATCGCCAAAATCTCTTCCTCGGTTTCGAGCGCGAAGCGCGGCCAGTCGCGCGAATAGGCGCAGCACGCGCCGCAGGTTTGGCAGGGAGATGTCATTGCGTTCCGTGTAGCGCGCGGCGCCGCCAATAGCCAACGCTCCGCCGCCCGTTTTGGCGAGGGCGCGGGTTGCCCGTTCCCTTTTTCCTTTCCCGCCGAAGCGGGGAATGGAGCGCCGGGAGGCGCCAGGGCGCTGCGCGACGGCGCCCTTGAGGTGCGCCTTGCGATCGGGGCACCGTGCGCGCCAGCAAGAGCGGGTTTGCGAGACCCACTCCCGAGGCGCGCGCGCCCTGCGATGGCGGGTTTGCGAGGCCCACCACCCGGACGCTGCGCCTCCCGGCGCTCCACCGCGAACCTCATGAGGAGGCCCGCCCCCTGCCCGGCTCGCCGATCGCGTCATGACAGCGACCTTGAGCCAGCAGGGATGCGAGGAATGTAAGGGCGGATTCGGAGGCGGGGATAACTTTTTCCTTTCGAAATGCTCCACGGGACCACGAAAATTCGCGACTTGTCCAGATTCGCACGCGCACGCGGCCTGCTTCGACGATCCAAAGCTGTCCATCAACGGAACGCGGTACGCCGCAAGGGACATGAATTGCCGCAACCTACTGTGAAGCAACCCGGCCGTTGCAGGGTTCCGCCCAATTCCAGAACCCACCAAATCGCCCGCGCTTTGCTTGGTGCGGAAAGCGTGGCACCTGCCCGAAGTCGCGATCAAGTGTGACCATCGTACGCCGCATCAGACGCATCAGACTGTGAAATATCACTTCGTCGGCCGCGCTCGGACAGAGCTTGCTCGCTGACAGTCATGACGCATGACCGGCCTGCCGCAGAAGATCTCGCACCGCTTCGGCCGATGTTCTCATCGAGCCTTGATCTTCGAGCAGCTACGGCTCCACCGGAGCCCGGGATGACGCGTTCGCGCGACGCCTCTGCGCCGTACGCGATTGCGGCACAGCACATCTTCATGGGTCGATTGCGGATACTCGGCGAGCAATTCAGGCTCACTCGTCCCGGCGGCCAGGAAATCGAGAATGAGCGAAACCCAGATGCGGGTCCCGCGAATGCACGGCTTCCCGCCGCAGACGGCGGGATCGATGCTGATGCGATCGAGAAGGTCGGGCACGGCAAGATCCTCTATCACCATTATCGGCTGCTTTGACCCAAGTAACAACGCTTGCAAACAACCCCCTCACCTCCTCCGCCACCCGTCCACCGAAAACCGTCCAGCCCCGGTGATCAGCATCAGCAGGAACCCGCCGATGATGGCGAGGTTTTTGGCGAACTGGCCCTGCTGCATGCGCCGCGCGGCCGCCTCGGTGAATTCCCAGTAGCGGTGGCTGATCGCGGTCGCCACGATGACGAAGACGATCATCGCGACTGCGGCGCAGCGCGTCCACGCGCCGAGCAGGATCGCGATCCCGCCGAAGAATTCGACCAGCGCCCCGAGCCAGCCCATCACGCTCGCGTAGGGCACGCGGCGGGTGGCGAGGCTCTGGATGAAGCCGTCCATCGCGAAAAGCTTGCGCCAGCCCGCCTCGACGAAGATCCAGCCCATCAGCACGCGGGCGGCGAGCAGGAGGAAGTTTTGCCAGAGCGAATAGTTCGGCGTGCGCGCAGATTTCATGCGACTCCCCCGAAGCCCCTCACCCGCCCTCGCTACGCGAGGCCACCCTCTCCCCGCAAGCGGGGAGAGGGACAGCAAGCTCACTCGATCGACAGCCCGACCGTCTTGACCACTTTCTCCCACTTCAGGGTCTCGTCAGCGACGAGCTTGCCGAACCCTTCCGGGGTCAGCGCGAGCGGCACGCCGCCGAAGCCGGCGATGCGCTCCTTCATCTTCGGATCGGCGAGCGCCTTGTTGATCGCGGTGTTGAGCGTCGCGACGATGTCGGGCGGCGTGCCCTTCGGCGCCGAGACGCCGTAATAGAGGCTCACGTCGTAGCCGGGGACCGTTTCGCCGATCGAGGGCACGTCGGGGAACACGAACGAGCGCTGCGCCGAGGTAACGCCGAGCGCCTTGAGCTTGCCGGTCTTCACGAACTCGACCGCACCCGGCAGGTTATCGAACATCACCTGCACCTTGTTGGTCATCAGATCCGGGACCGCGGGCCCGGTGCCGCGATACGGCACGTGCAACATCTCGATGCCCGTCATGAGCCTGAACAGTTCGCCCGCCATGTGCGGCGAGGTGCCGGCGCCGCCGGAGGCCATGTTGATGGTGCCCGGGTGCGCCTTGGCGTAGGCGACGAACTCGGCGACGGTGTTCACCGGCAACGACGGCGGCACCACCATGATGTTGATCAGCGTCATGATGCCGCCGACCGGGGCGGTGTCGCGCATGAAGTCGAACGGCAACTTCTTGAACAACGACTGGCTGATCGCGTTGTTCGGCCCGACGAACATCACCGTGTAGCCGTCCGGGGCCGAGTTGATCACCGACTGCGCGCCGACATTGCCGCCCGCGCCGGTGCGGTTTTCGACCACGAACTGCTGGCCGAAATGATCCGACAGCCAGTCGCACAACACGCGCGCGATGATGTCGTTCGGGCCGCCGGCCGAGAAGCTCACCACGAACTTCACCGGACGAACCGGGTATTTCCCCTGCGCTTGCGCAGGCAGGTTGAGACAAATCAATCCAAGCAAAGCGACGCAGAATCGAACGATGCGCATGGCATCCCTCCCATTTTTCGATTTGGCCGTTGGCTTTGGCGAATTGGCTTCGCTCTCTACGTTTGTGTTCCCTTCTCCTTCAGTGCGATCCCGATCTCCTCGAGCACCTTCGGGTCCTCGATCGTCGCCGGCATGGTCCATGACTTCGCCATCGGCGATCTTCTTCATCGTGCCGCGCAAAATCTTGCCCGAACGCGTCTTCGGCAGGCGAGGCACCGTGATGGCGAGCTTGAACGCCGCGACCGGGCCGATCTTCTCGCGCACCAGCGCGACGATCTCCCGCTCGATCTCGGCCGTATCGCGCGTCACGCCCGCCTTGAGCACGACGAAGCCGCACGGCACCTCGCCCTTGAGCGCGTCCGCGATGCCGATCACGGCACATTCGGCGACATCCGGATGGCCGGCCAGCACCTCCTCCATGCCGCCTGTGGAGAGCCGGTGGCCCGCCACGTTGATGATGTCGTCGGTGCGCCCCATGATGAACAGGTAGCCGTCCTCGTCCTTGAAGCCGGCATCCGCGGTTTTGTAGTAGCCGGGGAATTCGCTGAGATAGCTTTCGCGCATGCGCTCATCGTTCTGCCACAGCGTCGGCAGGCAGGACGGCGGCAGCGGCAGCTTGATGACGATCGAGCCCATGGTGTTGGGGGCAAGCTCGCGGCACGCCTCGTCGACGATGCGCACGTCGTAGCCCGGCATCGGCACGGTCGGCGAGCCGTGCTTTACCGGCAAAATGCCGAGCCCCATCGGATTTCCCGCGATGCCCCAGCCGGTCTCGGTCTGCCACCAGTGATCGATCACGGGCTTTTTCAGCTGCTGCTCGGCCCACTGCACGGTCGGCGGGTCGGCGCGCTCGCCGGCGAGGAACAGCGTGCGGAAATTCGACAGGTCGTAGCGGCGGATGTGTTCGCCCTCCGGGTCTTCCTTCTTGATCGCGCGAAACGCGGTCGGCGCCGTGAACAGCGCCACCGCCTTGTGCTCGGAAATGACGCGCCAGAACGCGCCCGGGTCCGGCGTGCCGACCGGCTTGCCCTCGTAGAGGATCGAGGTGTTCCCGCAAAACAGCGGCGCATAGACGATGTAGGAGTGCCCGACCACCCAACCGATGTCGGACGCACACCACCAGGTCTCGCCCGGATTGACGCCGTAGAGCCCGTGCATCGACCACGCGAGCGCGACCATGTGGCCGCCGTTGTCGCGCACCACGCCTTTCGGAATGCCGGTCGTCCCTGAAGTGTAGAGGATGTAAAGCGGATCGGTCGCCAGCACCGGCACGCAGGGCGCGCTCTTGCCAGCTTTGCGCGCGGCATCGCGCAGGGTGGCCCAGTCGTGATCGCGCTCAGGGATGAGCGCGGCCTCGGCCTGCGGCCGCGCCAGGATCAGGCAGCCTTCCGGCTTCGCGGTGGCCAATTCGATCGCCGCATCGAGCAGCGGCTTGTAGGTCACGACGCGCGCGGTCTCGATGCCGCAGGACGCCGAGAGGATCAGCTTCGGCTTGGCGTCGTCGATGCGCGTGGCAAGCTCCTTCGCGGCGAACCCGCCGAACACCACGCCGTGGATCGCGCCGATGCGCGCGCAGGCATACATGGCGAACAGCGCCTCGGGCACCATCGGCATGTAGAGGATGACGCGGTCGCCTTTGGTGACGCCGAAATCCTGCAGCACCGCGGCGAGCGTCTTCACCTCGTCGAGCAGTTCCGCATAGGTGATGACGCGCTTGGTGTTGGTGACCGGCGAGTCGTAGATGATGGCGGGCTGCGCGCCCCGCCCACGCTCCACGTGGCGGTCGATCGCGTTATAGCAGGTGTTGCAGACCGCACCCGTGAACCAGCGCCCGTAGACACCCGCATCCTTGTCGAAGATTTTCTTCGCGGGCTCGTACCAGTCGATCGCCTGTGCGGCTTCGCGCCAGAACCCTTCCGGGTCGCGCATCGAGCGCGCGTAGACTTCCGGGTAGCGGCTGGTGCGGGCGTCCATTTCGATTTCCCAAAACGCGATTTTCCCGACAGGATCTGCGCGCATCATGATCCACCGCGCCCGGTTTGAGAAGCAGGCGCCCCATGCGCAATAAGGGGTGGCGGGCGCGCTCGCGCCTTGATTTAAGTCAGGCCCAATCCGCAAAGAGCCCCGTGTTCAGCGATCCCCTCTTCCTCCTCACCGCCTTCCTCGCCGTTCTGCTCGTCGGGCTCGCCAAGGGCGGCTTTTCCGGCATCGGCATGGCGGCGACGCCGCTGCTCGCGCTCGCGGTGCCGCCGCTGCAGGCGCTCGCGATCCTGCTGCCGATCCTGCTGGTGCAGGACGTGGTGTCGCTCTGGTGGTACCGCCGCGACTGGGACGGCTGGAATCTGAAGGTGATGCTGCCCGGTGCGGTGGTCGGCACCGGCCTCGCCTGGGCGGTCGGGTCCGTGGTGTCGGATGATATCGTGCGGCTGATGATCGGCGTGATCGGCGTCGGCTTCGTGCTCAACATCTGGTTCGGCCGCGTACCGCCGCCCGGCCGACCGAGCGCGCTCTCCGGTGTGATCTGCGGCGCGGGTTCGGCTTTCACCTCGACGATCGCCTCGGCCGGCATGCCGCCGTTCGCGATCCATGTACTACCCCAGCGGATGGAGAAGATGAAGCTCGTCGGCACGATCACGATCTTCTTTGCAATCGTGAATCTGATGCGCGTTGTGCCCTATTTCGGGCTCGGGTACCTGACCTACGAGAACCTGAAGATTTCGGCGGCGCTGCTGCCGCTCGCGCTTGCTTTCAATTTCCTCGGCTTCTGGCTGGTGCTGCGCGTTCCGACCGAATGGTTCTACCGCATCTCCTACACGCTGATTTTCCTGATCTCACTCGCCATCATGGCGCAGAGCATTACCGGGCTGTTGCGTACGTCGGCTATACTGCCTGCATGAGGCGCACGGTCGCGATTGCGTTGTGGCTCGGCCTGCTGGCCGGGGCCGCGAATGCGTTCGACAGCCAAGGCCATCGCGGCGCGCGCGGCCTTGCGCCCGAAAACACGCTTGAGGGCTTCGCCGTTGCGCTCGCGACCGGTGTCACGACGCTCGAACTCGACCTCGCGATGACCCGGGACGACGTGCTCGTCGTGAGCCATGACCGCAGGCTCAATCCGGACCACACGCGCGGGCCGGACGGCAAATTCCTCGACGCCGAAGGTCCGCCGATCCGCTCGCTGACGCTCGCCGAATTGCGCCGCTACGACGTCGGGCGGCTCAAGCCCCGCACTCTCTACGCGGCGAGTTTTCCCGAGCAGCGGCCCGTGGACGGCGCGCGCATTCCGCCGCTTGCCGAGCTGTTCGATTTCGTGAAGCGCGCCGGCGCCGACCACGTGCGTTTGAATATCGAGACCAAGATCACGCCGACCTCCGGCGGCGAGACGCCAGACCCTGAGACATTCGCCGCTGCCGTCGCCAAGGCGGTGCGCGACACCGGACTTGTGTCGCGCGCCAGCATCCAGTCGTTCGACTGGCGCACGCTGATGGCGATGAAACGCATCGCGCCGGAAATCGTGCGCGTGTGCCTGACCGTCGAAGCGCTGATCTTCGATACGATCAAACGTGGCGAACTCGGTCCCTCCCCGTGGCTCGCCGGCCTCGACATCGACGACTTCGGCGGCTCGGTCCCGCGCCTGGTCGCGGCGGCCGGTTGTCAGGTCTGGTCGCCACTCTACCGCAACGCCAAGCCGGACGATGTTGCGGCCGCCGGAGCCCTTGGCCTCAAGGTCATCCCCTGGACCGTCAACGAGCGCGCCGACATGGAGCGCCTGATCGCGCTCGGCGTCGCCGGGATCATCACCGACTATCCCGACCGCCTGCGCGCCGTGATGGCGGCGAAGGACATGCCCCTGCCGCCGCAGGTCCTGGCGCGCTGATTGCTTGCTGCCCCGCGGGTTGGCTAGGCTGCGTTCCCAAGAAGGCCTCGGGGACGCGCATGACCAACCCTTACGACATCGATCTGGACCGCAATCCGGCGAATTTCCAGCCGCTCTCGCCGCTGCCGTTCCTGGAGCGCGCGGCGGCCGTGTACCCGCGGCACACCGCGATCGTCCACGGGCCGCTGCGCCGCAGTTACGCGGAATTCTACGCGCGCGCGCGAAAGCTCGCCTCGGCGCTGGCGAAGCATGGGATCGGGCGCGGCGACACGGTGTCGGTCATGCTCGCCAATACGCCGGCGATGCTCGAGGCGCATTACGGCGTGCCGATGACGAAAGGCGTGCTCAACACGCTCAACACGCGCCTCGATGCCGCGGCGATCGCATTCTCGCTCGACCATGCCGAGACCAAGGTGCTGATCACCGACCGCGAGTTTTCCAAAACATCGAAGGAGGCGCTCAGTCTCGCCAAGGTCAAACCGCTGGTGATCGACTACGACGACCCGGAATATTCCGGTCCCGGCGAGCGGCTGGGCAAGCTCAAATACGAGGCGTTCGTCGCGCAGGGCGATGCCGACTACGCGTGGCACACGCCCGACGACGAATGGGATGCTATCGCGCTCAATTATACGTCCGGCACGACCGGCGACCCGAAAGGCGTGGTTTATCACCACCGCGGCGCGCATCTGCTGGCGCTCGGAAATATCGTCACATGCTCGATGGCGAAGCATCCGGTGTACCTCTGGACGCTGCCGATGTTTCACTGCAACGGCTGGTGCTTCCCGTGGTCGATCTCGGTCGTCGCCGGAACGCATGTGTGCCTGCGCGCGGTGCGCGCGGCAGCGATGTATGAGGCGATTGCGAACCACAAGGTCACGCACCTGTGCGGCGCGCCGATCGTGATGGCGACGCTCTTAACGCGCCCGAGACCGAGAAGAGGCCACTGCCGCACGTGGTGGAGTTCTTCACCGCGGCCGCGCCGCCGCCCGCTGCCGTGCTCGCCGCCATGAAACAGGCCGGATTCAACGTCACGCACCTCTACGGGCTGACCGAATGCTACGGGCCTTCGGTGGTGAACGACTGGCATTCCGAGTGGGACACGCTGCCGCTTTCCGAGCAGGCGGAGAAGAAATCGCGCCAGGGCGTGCGCTACGGCGCGCTCGAAGCGCTCGACGTGATGGACCCGGACACGATGGCGCCCGTGCCGCGCGACGGCGCAACGATGGGCGAAGTGATGATGCGCGGCAACGTGGTGATGCGCGGCTATCTGAAGAACAGGAAGTCGACCGATGCGGCGTTCGCCGGCGGCTGGTTTCACACCGGCGACCTCGGCGTGATGCATCCCGACGGCTATATCCAGCTCAAGGACCGCTCCAAGGACATCATCATCTCGGGCGGCGAGAACATTTCGTCGATCGAGGTGGAGGATGCTTTGTACAAGCATCCCGCCGTTCAGGCCGCCGCCGTGGTGGCGAAGCCTGACGACAAGTGGGGCGAAACGCCGTGCGCGTTCGTGGAGCTCAAGCCCGGCGCCAAGGTGACCAGCGACGACATCATCGCGCACTGCAAGGCCAATCTCGCGGGCTACAAGGTGCCGCGCCACGTCGTATTCGGCGAAGTGCCGAAGACAAGCACGGGGAAGATCCAGAAGTTCAGGCTGAGGGAAATAGCGAAGGGGGCGTGAACGGCATTTGCCGGCTCACCCGCGCATGCGCGAGGTCAAAATCGTCTCGACGCGCGCTTTTTTCATTTCGATCCACGCCTTGTCGTGCCGAGGGCTTGATCCTCACCACAGCCCGTTCTTCTCCCACTTCTCTGCCGGGATCGGTTCGCCGATCTGGTAGCTGAACGACTGCACCTGCATGTGGTCGGGCGAGGTCTGGCAGGTGAACGAGAACTGATACCACTGGCCCTTGCTCTTGAAGGCGCCGCCGCTGCCGCTCATCGTCGTGGCGGCGACCTTCGGCTCGCCGAGCGCGCCGACGATCGAGCGCTCCGGCCGGTAGATCTTGTCCTTGCCGATCCGCTTCATCGCCTCGAGATCGCAGACCTGCTCGAAGCGCGCATCCGGATCGAGCTGCCTGAGCATGCGCTCGACTTTCGCGTCGTTTGCGGATGCGGAGCCGCCGGAATCAAAATCCCCAACGCCATCAAAACGCGATGCAATGCCCCAAGCTCCCGCCGCCGAACTGAATGCCCCGCCGCCATGTGCCCGATCGAAGCCGAAATCGGCAAGCGAACGAAGCGCGACCAAACCAAGGCGCAACTCCTGATTCGGATTGCAGCCGCATCGCGCGCCGGTTGCGCAAGTTCCGCTAACGCGCGTCCTGCAAAATCATGTCCGCGCCCTTCTCGGCGATCATGATCGTCGGCGCATTGGTGTTGCCGGAGATGAGCGCGGGCATGATCGAGGCGTCGACGATGCGCAAGCCTTCGAACCCGTGCACACGCAAACGCGCATCGACCACCGCCGCCGGATCGCTGCCCATGCGGCAGGTCGAGGTCGGGTGATAGACGGTCGAGCCGCGGCGGCGCACGTAGTCGAGCAGGTCTTCGTCAGCTGGCGCAGGCCGGGCCCGGTTCGTGCTCGGACTCGATGAAGGGCGCGAGCGCCGGCGCCGCCATGATGCGGCGAAGCTCGCGGATTCCGGCGACGGTGGTGTCACGATCCTTCTGCGCCGAGAGATAGCGCGGCGCGATCGCCGGCGGCTGGCGCGGATCGGCGGACTTGATACGCACCGTGCCGCGGCTTTCCGGGCGCAGCACGATCACCGGACAGGTGACGCCGGAGAAAGAATGCAGCGGCCCGCCGATCGCATCGGCGGAAAACAGCATGATGTGCGTCTGCACGTCGGGCGTCTCGACCGCCTCGTTGGTGCGCAGGAAGCCGCCCACATAGCCGGCACCCATCGCGAGCAGACCCTGCCCGCGCAGCATGTAGCTCAGGCCCGCCGCGAAGCCGCGCAGTCTGTTGGTGAACAAATCATTGGCCGAAACCGGCTGCTTGCAGCGAAACACCGTGCGGGCGTGGAAATGGTCCTGCAGATCGGCGCCGACACCGCCCATGTCGGCGATCACCTCGATGCCGTGCTGGCGCAACAACGCAGCGGGCCCGAGGCCGGAAAGCTGCATCAGCTGCGGCGAATTGAACGCTCCGCCCGCGAGGATGACTTCGCGGGCGCGCGCGGTATGCTTCTCCTCACCCTGAAGATATTCGACGCCGGTCGCGCGCTTGCCCGCAAACAGCACGCGCGTCGCGAGCGCGTTTGAAACAACCTTCAGATTGGCCCGCCGCCGCGCGGGCTTGAGATAGCCGACGGCGGTCGAACAGCGCCGCCCGTTGCGCGTGGTGAACTGGTAATAGCCGAAGCCTTCCTGTGCGGCGCCGTTGAAATCCGGATTGCGCGGATAGCCGCACTGCCCGGCGGCCGCGATGAACGCATCGCAGATCGGCACATCGCCCAGGTCGGAAACCGCAAGCGGTCCGCCCTCCCCGTGAAACTCGTCCGCGCCGCGCTGCTGATCCTCCGCCTTGCGGAAGTAGGGCAGCACATCGGCGTGGCTCCAGCCGGCATTGCCGAGCTGGCGCCAGCGGTCGTAGTCCTCCGCCTGCCCGCGCACATACATCAGCCCGTTGATCGACGACGAGCCGCCCATCACCTTGCCGCGCGGCGCGATGATCCTGCGGCCGTGGCACTCGGGCTCCGGCTCGGTCTCGTAGAGCCAGTTCACTTGCCGGTTGGTGAAATGCTTCCCGTAGCCGAGCGGAATGTGCAGCCAGATATTGCGATCCTCGCCGCCGGCTTCCAGCACCAGCACCTTGTGGCGCCCGTTTTCCGTCAGGCGATTGGCCAGCACGCAGCCGGCACTGCCGGCGCCGACGATGACGAAATCGAAATCGCTCATGCGGCTTTCGCGACTGGCTTCGCGCTCGCGTCCGCCAGAATCATGTCGGAGGCTTTCTCGCCGATCATCACGCAGGCCGCATTGGTGTTGCCGGACACGACCGTCGGCATGATCGACGCATCGGCAACGCGCAGGCCCGTGAAGCCATGCACGCGCAGCCGCTCGTCCACCACCGCGGTGACATCGGAGCCCATGCGGCAGGTCGAGGTCGGATGGAAGATCGTCGTGCCGGTGTCGCGCGCATACGCGAGCAGTCCTTCGTCGGACATGACGCTCGGGCCCGGCAGGCGCTCCTCCGCGACATAGCGCTTGATCGCGGACTGTCCCATGATCTTTCGCGTGAGGTGCATCCCGCGGATCATGCAATCGCGGTCGGCCGCTGCCGTCATGTAGCGCGGCGAAATTGCGGGCGCCTCGTTCGGATCGGCCGACTTGATGTGCACCGTGCCGCGGCTCTCCGGGCGAAGCTGGCAGACCGACACGATGAAGCCGGGGAACGGGTGCAGGTTGCCGCCGATCTTGTCGGCCGAGAAGATGATGAAGTGGAATTGCACATCCGGCGTCGCGACATCCGGGTTGGTTTTCAGGAATGCGCCCGCGTAACCCGCCCCGATGGTCAGCATCCCCTTGCGGAACAGCATGTATCGGATGCCGGCCATCATCTTCTGCGGCAGCGAGTTCACCGTGTCGTTCATGGTGATCGCTTCGGTGCAGCGATAGGCCATGCGCACCTGGAAATGATCCTGCAGGTCAGCGCCGACGCCGCCCATGTCGGCGATCACGTTGATGCCGTGCTTCCGCAACAGATCCGCAGGACCGACGCCGGACAGCTGCAAGAGCTGCGGCGAGTTGAACGCGCCGCCCGAGAGGATCACCTCTCCGTTCGCGCGCGCGGTCTGCGTCACGCCGTCCCGGAGATACTCGACGCCGACCGCGCGGCGCCCTTCGAACAGCACGCGCGTTGCCAACGCGTTCGACACGACCGCGAGATTCTGACGTTTGCGCGCCGCGCGCAGGAAGCCGCGCGCGGTCGAGACGCGGCGGCCGTTGCGGGTCGTCATCTGGAAATAGCCCGCGCCTTCCTGCACCGGGCCATTAAAATCGTCGTTGCGCGGATAGCCCGCCTGCTCGCAGGCATCGATGAAGGCGTCGCAGAGCGGATGGGGCTCGCTCACATCCGAGACGGAAAGCGGCCCGCCGGTGCCGTGCAACTCGTCCGCACCGCGCTGCTGATCCTCCGAGCGCTTGAAGTAGGGCAGCACGTCCGCAAAGCTCCAGCCCACGTTTCCGAGCTGGCGCCAGTGATCGAAATCCTCAGCCTGTCCGCGCAGGTAAAGCAGCCCATTGATCGACGAGGAGCCGCCCATCACCTTCCCACGCGGCTGGATGATCGAGCGGTTGTTCAGCTCCGGCTCGGGCTCGGACGTGTAGAGCCAGTTATGGCGCGCGTCGGTGAACAGTTTCGCATAGCCGATCGGCACATGAATCCAGACGTTGCGATCCTCGGGACCCGCTTCGAGCAACAGCACGCGGTGGCGTCCGGATTCGCTGAGCCGGTCGGCCAGCACGCAACCCGCCGAACCCGCGCCGATAACGATGTAGTCGAATAAACCTTCCACGGCGCGCTTCCTCTTATTGTTCTGGGATCCGCTTTGCGACATGGAACAACATCAGACCGAGCACGCACAAGACCATCATGGCGGCTGCGAACAAGGCCGGCGCCGCAGGGCTCCCCGACATGTCGCGCGCGAGCCCGGCGACGCCGGGTAAAAACGCCATCGCCACGTAATAACAGGTGAAGAAGACGCCCATGCCGCCAGCGCGCGATTGCTGCCGCAGCACCTGGGCGGGCAGCGCCACGATCAGGCCCGCCGGTACGCCGATCGCCAGCACCAGGAAGCCGAGCGCGATGAGCGGCGCATTCACAAACGGCAACGCGAATGCCGCCACGGTGGCGATCGCAAGCCCGCCGATCATGAAGGCATTCGGCCGGCCGACCCGCTCCACCAGATTGCCGATAAGCGGAATCGACGGGATCAGTACCCATCCGATCACGCTGACGATCCAGCTTGCCTCAGGCAGCGAATAACCACGCGTCGTGAACAAGTCCGGTGCAAAGCTGATGAGAACGATATAGGCGACATTAAACAGACCCCAGATCGCGCCTGCGATCAAAACCAGAAGCCATTCGCGCCGCGTCAATCCAAGGCGGAAGGTGCTTGTTGGGGCGGCCGGCATCTCGGGCGGATCGCGGTAAATCAGCAAGACCAGCGCGAACGCGACGAGCGCAGCGAGCGCGCCGATATACATGATCGCACTCCAGCCCAATGTCACGGCGAGCGATCCATACGTCACAAGCCCCACCGCGATACCGAACGGCCAACTTACGATCGCAATAGACATTGCGGTGACGATTTCACGTCCTGCGAACCAGTCAGTGACCATTTTGGAGATCAGGACTGTCACCAGAACGGCACCAATGCCGCTGATCAACCGCCCGGCCGCCGCCATGGCGAACGCCGAACTCAGGCCCATCAGCGCGCCGCCGACCACCATCATGGCAAGCCCGATGAGTACGACACGCTTGGCGCCGAACCGCTGGCCGAGCATGCCGCCTGGCAATGCGATGACAATACCGGGCAACATGTAGAGGCCGATCAGCGCGCCGAGGGATGTAAAGTCGATGGCGAGCGCATCAAGCAGAAATGGTCCGGTCGAGGCGACGGTCTGGAATTGCAACGCCATCGCGGTCCGCGCCAGGAACAGCACGGCCAGCATGATCCAGCGATGTTGCCTGGTTACGATGCCTGTCCCCTACCTTCGCGGACGATGTTGGGGCCGAAGGGCTGCTCAGTTCAAGTGCCGCGATCAGCGCGGGCTGACCTCGTCGCTTTCGCCGAACATGCGCTCGCTCAGTTCGGCGATTGCGCCCTCGACCGGCTTGAACTCGAAGCGCACCCGATGGCCCCCGGGTGTGACCTCGACGGCGCGGAACAGCACGTTGGCGGTGAGAATGTCAGCCGGCTTGCCATCGACGGTCGCGGTCCACCACGGA
This sequence comes from uncultured Alphaproteobacteria bacterium, assembly GCA_963800695.1. Lineage (GTDB taxonomy): Bacteria > Pseudomonadota > Alphaproteobacteria > Rhizobiales > Xanthobacteraceae > PALSA-894. The sequence goes on from CAWDCA010000027.1 coordinate 119,712, forward strand.
TGCCAGACATCGTTGAGCACCACATACCCGCCGCAGACCGAATCCGCGTCGATCTCCACCACGGTGTTCTCGTAACGCGTCAGCCGTGCAAGCGTGCGCGGACATTGCGCCGCCGAGCGTGACGGCGGCGGTTCGGCGCCGGGTTCAGGCTCCAGCAGCACCGTGCGGCGCGGATCGAAATCGGGCCACTCGGCAGGCTCGATCAACCGATCGAAGTCCGCCGCCAGCCAGTTCGTGGCGAACAGCACGCGCGGCAGCGCGCGCGGATTCTCGTACACATAGCCGTCGCGCGTGCGCGCCAGGAAGCGCAGGTCGCCGGGCTTGAGGTAGCGGTCCACATCGCCGATGTGAACGCTCGAGACGATGTAACGCAGGCCCAGCATGTCGGCGAGCAGCGAGCGATACGACGGGAACAGCGGGCTGAACACGCGCTGCTCCGGTCCGGCAATGTAGTCGCGCGCACCGGTCGCGTCGGACACGTCGGCAAGGCGCAGCGGATTGTAGCCGAGCGTGTGATCGAAGCCGTGAATCATCGGGGCGTTGGGCCACGCAAAGCCGACGCCAAGCAGTTCGACGCGGTCACGCCGGTCGGAGGGGAGCGGCTGCGCCAGCAGCCGCTTGAGCAGCAGGATCGTTTCATTCTTGGTGTCGGGCTCCAGCATGTCGAAGCGTGCGGGGGAGACCGCGGTCGATTCACTCGGCCCGTTGTTAAGCGCAAGATCGGCGGCCATCAGCGGCGCGACGACCAGCACGCTCAGCACCGATGCGCGTGCGGGAACACGCCGCAGCAGCAACAGCACGACCACCGCTGCGGCGACCCATGCGCCGGCCTTGGCGAGCGGCACGGCCGCATCGCGGAAATGTCCTGCCCATACCGCGACGCCGACTGCGACGGCGAACCACGCGGCGACCAGGGCGAGCGCAATGAGCTTGTGCCGGCGCTGCAACGGGACCGTGCCGCTCGCGAAGCGGTGCACCAGATAGCCGCCGAGGATCGCCGTCACGGCTCCGATCAGGAACGTCGCGTCGGCCGGACGGCGGAATGCGTTCACGCCCGGCAGCAGATCGAAAACGATATGGAACGCCGGCGTGTAGCGGCCGAGCGCGTAGAGGATCAGCACAACGAGAGCGACGGAGAAGAAACGGACCTCGCGCGTCCAGGCAAGCCCGCGCGCGATGCCGAAGATGAGGATCGCCAGTATCGGCAGCGTGCCGTCATAGACTTGGCCCATGTTCGGCGACAGGAACAGGCGCTTGGGGTCCCAGGCCTCGCTGTACGGCCCCCAATACGGCACGACGTAGTCGGCGCTGAACAACCCGCCGACCAGCATGGTCAGCAACGAGGCCGGATGCAGCGAGCCGCGCGTCGCGTCGGCATACTGAAACGCTGCGCGGTCGGTCAATTCGGCGAACAGCACGGTGAGCAGCACGGGGACCGCGATGATGAGCAGTCCGGCGACCGCCGCGCCGACAGCGGCTTCACCGAGCGTCGCAGCGCGTCGCGCAGCGAGGATTGCCTGAGCCAATGATCGGCGACGAAGCCGGCCAGGAACAGCGCGCCCAGGAACGCGACCTGATCCGGTTGCACCACCATCAGCCCGGCCGCGATCCCGGCGGCGAGTCCATAGCCGGGCGATGAGCGATCGAGGGCGCGTGCGAGCAACCACAGCGTGATCGCCAGGAACACGAAGCTCTCGATCTGCCCGATATGCTGGATGCGCCACGAGGCGGAAGCACCGAACACGAAGGCGAGCGCCGCCACAATGCCGCCGGCCGGGTGCCAGCCGCGGTCGTGGAAGAACATCAGTACCGCAAGTCCAGCCTGCGCCAGCAACAACAGCACCGCCACATCGAGTGCATGGAAGCTCGGATGCGGCACCAGCAGCGCAAGCAGAACTAGCGGCGAGAAGATCAGGGACTGCGGATCGGCGATCTGCGGGATGCCGCCGAACACGTTCGGCGACCAGAACGGCGACTGACCCTGATGGATCGCGTTGGCGAGAAATTGCAACTCGGCCTGAAACAGGGCCTTGGCGTCATAGGGGATCGTCATGGCCCCGGACAGCCAGGGCCAACTCAGCACAAGCCACGCCATGAGAAACAGCGCGACCGCCGCATGCGGCCGCAACCGACGATTCCCCACCCCGGACTCCCCCAAGAAGCTTATTTTTTGGGCAGTCTAGAAGGGAACTTGCGCTTATGGAACTCAAATATTGAGGCGGATGCAAAAGGCGCGATCACTCCACCTTCAAATTCAGCTTGCGGATCAGTGCGCCCCACTTGGCCTCTTCGCGGTCGATGTCGGCGGCATATTCGTCGGGGCTGGAGGTGAGCGGATCGCCGCCTTCGAACCGGATGCGCTTCCTGACCTCCTCGTTGTCGGCGAGCTTGCGCAATTCCCTGTTCAGCTTGTCGACGATCGCCTGCGGCGTGCCAGCGGGAGCGAGCACGCCGTAGTGCAGGACCAACTCGAAGCCCGGCAGTCCGGACTCCGCGAAGGTCGGCACGTCGGGCAACATGCTCGTGCGCTTCGGGCTCGCGACCGCGATGGCGCGCAGCGCGCCGGATTGCAGATTGCCGAGTGCGGGCGGGATCACGCCGAACGCGACCGGCACATGCCCGCCGAGCAGATCGTTCATCACCGGCGCGGTGCCCTTGTAGGGAATGATCGCGGCATCGATGCCGGTCACCGACTTGAACAGCTCCGCCGACATGTAGCCGCCGGTGCCGACCGGCGACGTGCCGATGTTGAGCTTGCCCGGATCCTTCTTCGCGAGCGCAATGAGATCGGCGATGGATCTGGCCGGAAACGACGGATGCGCGATCAGCACCACCGGCATCGAGGCGATCAGGCCGATCGCGGCAAAATCCTTCCGGGGCTCGTAGCCGGCATTCGCATAGAGGCTGGGGTTGATCGAGATCGTGCCGGTGTGCCCAAGGAGGAGCGTGTAGCCGTCGGGCGCGGCCTTCACCACCGCGCGCGTGCCGACAAGGCCGGAGCCGCCGCCGCGATTGTCGACCACCACCTGCTGGCCAAGTGCCGCGGACAGCTTGTCCGCCACGATGCGCGCCATGGCGTCGACGCCGCCACCGGGCGGATAGGGCACGATCAGCGTGATGCTGCGGGTGGGGTAGTCCTGGGCGTGGGTGGGAATAGCCCACGCAAAGCAGAGCAGCGCACTTGCGACGATAGATTTGACAATGCACCGCATCTTCACTCCACCTTCGCGCCGGACATCTTCACGATCGCCGACCATTTCGTCTCCTCAGCGTCGATGTCGGCAGCGTATTCGTCCGGCGTCGTCGGCAGCGGCTCGGCGCCGTCCGCGACGATGCGCGCGCGCACATCGGGCTCGGCCAGCGCGGCACTCATCGCGGCATTGAGCTTGCCGATGACCGGCTGCGGCGTGCCGGCCGGCGCCACGATGCCGTAATGCAGCACGGCCTCGTAGCCGGGCAGCGCGGCCTCGGCGACCGTCGGCGAGATCGGGAAAGACCGGCGAACGCGCCGGCCCGGTCACGGCGAGCGCGCGCACCTTGCCCTCGCGCACCAGCGCGATCGCGGGCGGCAGCGAGGAGAAATAAATCGCCACGTGGCCGCCGAGCAGGTCGGTGAGCGCCGGGCTCGATCCCTTGTAGGGAATGTGCGTGAGCTTGATGCCGGCCATCGGGGCGAACAGTTCGGAGCCGAGATGAATGCCGCTGCCGACGCCGGCCGACGCGTAGTTCAGTCTGCCGGGCTCGCGCTTCGCCAGCGCGATCAGTTCGGCGAATCGATTTCGCCTCGATGCCCGGATGCACCAGCACCACCAGCGCGCTGGTGGCGATCAGCCCGACCGGCGCGAAATCCCGCCGCGGGTCGTAGCCGACATTCGGGTAGAGCGTCGGATTGATCGCCAGCGTGCCGGTACCGCCGAGGCCGAGCGTGTAACCGTCTGGCGCAGCCTTGGCGACCTGGCGCGTCGCGATCGAGCCGCCCGCGCCGCCCTTGTTCTCGATCACGATCTGCTGGCCGAGCGACTTGCTCATTTTCTCGGCGACGATGCGCGCCATCACGTCGTTGCCGCCGCCCGCCGAGTAAGGCACCACCAAGGTGATCGGACGCGACGGGTAGTCCTGCGCGGCGGCAGCGCCGCGCGAGCGCAAGGCTGCCAACAGCACCACGACCATCCGGGCGATGGCGCCTCACCGCAGCATAGCTCCTCCGAAGATTTCCGTGGGCAGCATAACCAAAAACGAAACCGCCGGCCTCATGATGAGAGCCGGCGGATTTTTGGAAAAATGCAATCCTGTTCCGCGACGCCACTCCGCGGCGCCGACAATCGCCGAAGGCTTGGTGCCTACAATGCCTGGCCTTAGTGTACGCTTGCGCTTTCGTCGTGTTTCAAGCGGGCGATTTCGTCCTTCACATGCAGCTTGCGGCGTTTCAGTTCCACGATCGTCGCGTCGTCGACCGAGGGGTGCGCCAGGGCATCAGCGAGTTCTGTTTCGAGTGCCTGATGCTTTTTTTCCAATTCCGCAAGATGAGCTTGCATGGACATCGAGGAAGCCTCCTTTGTCAGATTCCTGACATAAACATTTTGCCAGAAGCGCCAAGGCAAGTCGACGCCCGTTTCGTTGTGCGATGCGTCAAATCCCCGCAATTCGCACCCCGATCCGGCGCCCTCCGCCTTGATGCCGAGGCGTTAACGCGCGATACTTGTTAAGGTTTCGGCGTCGCCGGTGCGCGCCAGAGCGGCTTCTTAACCGTTGCGGCACATGACCCCAGAGGAAGAACGCGAGTTCCGCGCGCAGCTGGCGCGCCTGCTACAGGAGCACCGCGACCTGGATGCCGCCATCGAAGCCCTCCAGGTGTCGCCGGGCTCCGATCTGCTGCAGGTCCAGCGGCTGAAAAAGCGCAAACTGCACCTGCGCGACCGCATCACGTACATCGAGGACCAGCTCACGCCGGACATCATTGCGTGAGATTACCGGCTTTGTGGTAGCCGGCTGCCCTTCCGCTCGGCCTTGCGCGCATACATGGCGTGATCGGCCTTGGCGGTGACGTCGGCCAACTCGTCCGTTGGCCCGAGCATCGCAAAGCCGATCGAGGCGCCGACGGCGAGCGCTTGGCCCTCCCACTCGATCCCGGCTCGCTTACGGCGGCTTCCAGCGCCCACGCCTTGGCGGCTGCGTCGCCTTCGTTCAGATTCCACAGGATCAGGCCGAATTCGTCGCCGCCGAGCCGCGCGACGGTGTCGGAGGCGCGCACCGAGCGCGTCAGCATGGCGGCGACCGCCCGCAGGATCGCGTCGCCCGCCGCATGGCCATGCTGGTCGTTGACCGGCTTGAAGCCGTCGAGATCGATGTAGAACAGCGCCGCGCGCGTGCCGTAGCGCTTCACGTAGGCAAGCGAGCGTTCGAGCTCGCGATCGAAGCCGCGCCGGTTGAAGATCCCGGTGACCGCGTCGACGACGGCGGTCGCCTCCAGCTCCTTCACCTTGGCCTGCGCGGCGCGAGTTCGCCCGCAAGGCGCTCGAACTTCGCCGAGCAGCGACGGCGAACTCCGATCGGGACGTTGCGCGCGGGCGGGCGGGAGTGCGCGGCTCGGCGCTCGTCGCGGCGGCCGGCCGGCGTCACGCGCGCCCGCGCAGGCGCGCGAACCATGCTGGCCTTGGCCGGGCTCGCCTTTCGCCATCGTCCCCACCCTGAAAATCCGGGCCGCACGATGGGCCGACAAGGTTAACGAGGCGTATCCGCTTGCCTCGCGAGGGGCGATTCCGATATATCGCGCCTTCTTTCCGGCCGTGCCGCACAAGGGGCGGGATGGCGGCCAAACCCGTCGCGATCATCATGGGCAGCCAGTCCGACTGGCCGACCATGCGGCACGCCGCCGAGACGCTCGAGGCGCTCGGCGTGCCCTACGACAAGCGCATCGTCTCGGCGCACCGCACGCCCGACCGGCTGTATGCGTTTGCCAAGGGCGCGAAGGCTGCCGGCCACAAGGTCATCATCGCGGGCGCGGGCGGCGCCGCGCACCTGCCCGGCATGACCGCCGCGATGACGACACTGCCGGTGTTCGGCGTGCCGGTCGAGTCCAAGGCGATGTCGGGCGTCGACTCGCTCTATTCCATCGTGCAGATGCCGCCGGGCATGCCGGTCGGCACGCTCGCGATCGGCAAGTCCGGCGCCATCAACGCGGCGCTGCTCGCCGCCAGCGTGCTGGCGCTGTCAGCGATCCGAGCGCTTGCGAAGCGGCTGGAAGCCTGGCGCAAGAAGCAGACCGAAGCGGTGGCGGAAACGCCCGAGGACAAGGCGTGATCGCGCACGCGTGCGGCCGCTCGGTCCCGATGCCACCATCGGCATTCTCGGCGGCGGACAGCTCGGCCGCATGCTGGCGCTCGCCGCCGCGCGGCTCGGATTCAAATGCCATGTGCTGTGCCCCGATCCGGGCTCGCCCGCGTTCGACGTCGTGCGCCGCGTGACCGAAGCCGATTACGCCGACATGGCGGCGCTCGACCGATTCGCCGCGGACGTCGATGTCGTCACCTACGAGTTCGAGAACGTGCCGGCCGAGACCGCGACGTTTCTGTCCGCGCGCAAGCCGGTGCTGCCCGACCCGAAGGTGCTGGCGATCACGCAGGACCGGCTCACCGAGAAGGAGTTCGTGAAGAGCCTCGGCATCGGCACGGCGAACTTCGCCGCGGTGGATTCACCGGAGGGCCTCACGGCAGCGCTGAAAGCGGTCGGCCAGCCTGCCGTTCTGAAGACGCGCCGCTTTGGCTACGACGGCAAGGGCCAGTTGATGATCCGCAATGGCGGCGATCCGGCCGCGATGTTCAGCGATCTTGGCGGCCAGGCGCAGATCCTCGAAGCGTTCGTGCCGTTCGAGCGCGAGATTTCGGTGGTGGCGGCGCGCGGGCACGACGGCCGCATCGCATGCTTCGACGTGATCGAGAACGAGCACGCCGATCACATCCTGAAAACCTCGCGCGTGCCCGCGAACGTCACGCCGGCGGTCGCCACGGAGGCGCGGCGCATCGCGGAGAAAATCGCCGAAGCTTTCGACTATGTCGGCGTGCTGGCGGTCGAGATGTTCGTCGTGCGCGACGGCGCGGGCCACGCCGTGCTGGTCAACGAGATCGCGCCGCGCGTGCACAATTCCGGCCACTGGACCATCGACGGCGCGTCGGTGTCGCAGTTCGAGCAGCACATCCGCGCCGTGGCGGGACTGCCGCTTGGCGCACCGATCCGCCGCGGGCGCATCGAGATGATCAATCTGCTCGGCGGCGAGGTCGAGGATGCCGCCAGATGGCTCGCGACGCCGGGCGCCGCCGTGCATCTCTACGGCAAGACCGCGGTGCGCCCCGGCCGCAAGATGGGGCACGTGACGCAGGTGTTTCCCGAATAGCCCTGTTCGCGATTTCGTTAGATTTCCTGTATAAAATAGCCCCGGTCGGGAGTTCGCGTATGGCGCGGCGTGCGGGAATACTGCTGGTTCTGGCGGCCTTGAGCGCAACGCTGTCCGGCTGCGGGCGGTGCGGGTTCTTCTGGGACGACTGGCGTTCCAACAGCTGCCGCAGCGATCCCGCCCCGAAATAGCAGGCCTCGTGGACTTTCCCCCTCTGTTCTGCTAATGCCGCCCGGCCCGGCATGGATTCGTCCGCTCCGAGCGGTCAATCTGCCGGTATCCAATTCCAGGCCCGTCCCTGTCCACGAGCTAGAAGGAATATTCGTTTGCAGGTTCTCGTCCGAGACAACAACGTCGACCAGGCCCTCAAGGCGCTCAAGAAGAAGATGCAGCGCGAGGGTATTTTCCGCGAAATGAAGCTTCGCGGCCATTACGAAAAACCCTCCGAGAAGAAGGCGCGTGAACGGGCGGAAGCGATCCGCCGCGCACGCAAGCTCGCGCGCAAGAAGATGCAGCGCGAGGGCCTGCTCCCCGGCAAGCCGAAGCCCGTGATGGGCGGTCCCGGCGGCCCGGGCGGCGCACGCGGACCGGGCGGTCCCGGCGGCGCGCGGCCCGGCGGGTTCGGCGGTGGTGGTGGCGGCGGAGGCTTTAGCCGCGGCCCGCGCTGAGCCAAGCAAGCCGATTTCTGCGGCGCGGGGTCACCCTCCGCGCCGTTTGCTTTTCGCGCTATCCTGCGGCGATGACCTGCCCGCGCACACAGACAGTTTCGCGCGCCGCGCTCGTTGCGGCGGCCTTCGCGCTTGCGGGCTGCGGCGCGACCATCGGCAGCATCGACCTGACCGGATCGTCGCAGGAACAGGACACCACGCAGGCCGCGACCCCGACCAATATCGCCTCGCTCACGCGAAGTTGTGCAGCGCAATCCGAACGACGCGCAAGCCTACAACATGCGCGGCAGCGTGCTCGGCCGCGCCGGGCGCAATCAGGAGGCGCTCGCGGATTTCGATCGCGCGATCGCGCTCGATGCGAATTACGCACAGGCTTACGCCAATCGCGGGCAGGTGCACCGGCAGGCCAACCGCCTCGATCCCGCGCTCGCCGACTACAACAAGTCGCTCGCGCTCGACCAGAACTATGCGGCGGCCTATCTCGGGCGCGGTCTCGTCTATCGGGCGCAGGGCCGCGCGCTCGATGCGCTCAACGATTACAACCGCGCGATCCAGATCACCCCGAACAACGGGCATGCCTACTACAATCGCGGGCTGCTCTATCAGGCCCAGGGGCAGCACAAGTTTGCGATCGACGATTTCACCACCGCGATCGGGCTGCTTGCGCAGCAGGCCGAGCCGTACGTGGCGCGGGGCTTGAGCCAGATGGCGCTCGGCCAGCCCAAGGAGGCGGCGAGCGATCTCGACAGCGCCGTGCAGATCGAGCCGCAGAGCCTCAACGCCTGGACCAGCCGCGGGCTTGCTTACGAGCGGCTCGGCGACAAGGAGAAGGCGGCGGGCTCCTACGCCAAGGCGCTCAACATCAACAAGGAACACGACCCCGCCAAGAAGGGGTTCGCCCGCGTCGGCGGCAAGGCCGGGCAGACGTATCAGACGTTTTGAGTTCACTCGCTCAAGAATTTCAGCGCGGCGTCGGCGCCGCCGTGGCGGTCGAGGTCGACGTGGTAGCCGTCCTTGAAGCGCACCATGCGCTTCTCGCCCGGGATCATCGCGAGCAAGCGCTCGCCGTAGCGGATCGGGATAATCGTGTCGGCCTCGCCGTGCAGGATCAGAACCGGCGCCGTCACCCGTTTGATGCGCTCGTCGGAGCGAAACTGGTCCTTCATCAGCAGCCGCACCGGCAGGAACCAGTAGAGGCTCGCCGCGACGTCGACCGTCGAGGTGAAGGGTGCATCGAGGATCAGCCGCTCGACCGGTTTCTCCGCCGCGAGCGCAACCGCGACGCCGGTGCCGAGCGACTCGCCCCACAGCGCGATGCGGGAATAGCGCTCGGCCGCGAATGCATAGGCGGCGCGGGCATCCTCGATCAGGCCGGCCTCGGTCGGCGTGCCGGTCGAGCCGCCATAGCCGCGATAGCTCAGCCCCAGAAGCCCGAAGCCTGCGGCGGTGAGCCGCTGGAAACGATCGACGCGCAGATTGAGCGCACCGCCATTGCCGTGGAAATAGATGACCACCGGTTTGTCGCCGCGCGGCGGCACATGCCAGGCGATGATCTTTTCGCCGTCGGCGGTATCGAGCGTTACTTCTTGCGCCTGCGGCAAACCCGCCGCGGCAGGCGGGGTGCGCGCGCGGTCGGGGAAATACATCAGCGAGCGCTGCGCGAAATACATCAGCGCCCCGATGCCGAGATAACCGGCCGCGACCCACACCACGATCCATTTGAGCGTGGCCATTGCGTTCAGGGCTTCTTGAAGGCCACGCAGGCCGGCCGCGTCACGATCCCGACCGAGTCCTGCCCGAACTGCTTGATGTAGGCCGCCGCCACTGCGTCAACTTTCTCCATCGCGCCGGCATCGGCGCTCAAGATGATGCGCACGATCTTGCCCGGCTCGCGCACCAGCGCCTTGGTCTTGTCGTCGCGCCATTGTCCGCGCGTGTCGAACACGGTCAGCCCATCTGGAAAGCGCGGGCTGACTTCGCGCGCCAGGAACGCGCGCCACTGCGCCTCGCTCACGCCGAGCTTGCCGCCGATATTGCGGCCGAACAGGAGTTCGACTTCCGTCATGGCGGATTGCGGCAGGGTACAGGTGAGCGCTTGAGCGTTGGCAAGACCCGCCTGCCCAATGAGCAGCGCGGCGACGAGCAGGCCCGGAAGAGTTCGGCGCGCGATCTTCATTGGAGGCTCGGCAGCACGAACTCGCCGATCACGCGGATCGGCGGAATCCCTTGATCCCGGTCGGCGTAATTTCCGGCCGTGATTGCGACCACGATGTCGAGATCGGGCAGCACGAACAGGCGCTGACCGCCGTACCCGAAGCCGCCGACCCATTGACCTTTGCGGGAGAGGAGATTGCCGAGATACCAGAAATATCCGTAGCGGCGGAATTCGTCTGCGGTGATGTGCGCCTTGAAGGAGGCGTCGAGCCACTCGGCCTTGATGACCTGCCGGCCTTCCCACCGGCCGCGGTTGAGGATGAGCTGGCCGATACGCGCGAGATCGCGCGGCGTCATCCGCAAGCCTGACGCCGGCGCGGGCCGGCCGTTGAGGCCGTTGGTCCATGCGGTTGCGCCGATGCCGAGCGGCTCGAACAAGTTCGCACGGGTAAAGTCGGGCAGCGATTGCCCCGTGCCTTTCACGACCAGCGCGCCGATGAGTTCGGTCGCGGCCGCGCCGTAGATCCAGCGTGCGCCGGGATCGGCCATGAACGGCCGCGTGAAGATGAAGCGATAGCGATCGGGCGCTAGCTCCATCTGGATCTCGCTGTTGCGCGGGTCCTGGTAGGGAATGTCTTCGTTCCATTCGAGGCCAAGCGACATCGTCAGCGCATGCGCGACAGTCAGGCGCTTTGCGCGAGGATCGGTCATGAGCGGCGCATATTCGGGAAAATGCTCCAGCAGAGGCTGCTCCGGCGCGGGCACCTTTCCCTGCGCGAGCGCTATGCCGTAGATGAAGCCGAGAACGCTCTTCGGTCACCGAACGCAGGTCGTGCAGCGTATCGGGGCCGAAAGCGACGCTCCCGATCGGGCGGCCCCAGATTTCATCCTCGCCTTCGAAATAGCGCTCGAAGACAAGCGCGCCCTTACGCACCATGACGATGGCGTGCTGCCCCCACACGCGCTTGTCGGCGATGAGCTTGTCGAGCCGCGCGTCCATGTCGGGCGCAAAGCCCGCATCGGCAGGCGCCGCCTTCTGCCATTCGAAGGTGCGCAGCAATCGCGCTCGTCTGCGCGGCCATGAACGCGGCTCCTGCACCCGTCAGCAATGCACGGCGGTCAAGCGCGGCCATGGGTCCGGTTCCCGAAGCATTGCAATTCTATCGCACGGGACCACATGAGCAATGTGCCGCGGAGGTTCTCATGGCCGTCGAACTGAACCATACGATCCTTTACGCGCGCGACAGCCGCGCCTCGGCGGAGTTCCTCGCCGAAATTCTCGGCCTGCCCGCTCCGGTTCACTGGGGACCTTTCGAGGTCGTCACCACGGCGAACGGCGCGAACCTCGACTATCTCGACGACGACGGCGACATCGCCTCGCAGCACTATGCGTTTCTGGTCAACGAAGTCGAGTTCGACGAGATTTTCGGCCGGATCAAGGAACGGGAGCTTGCTACTGGGCCGACCCCGGCCAGTCACAGGCCGGCAAGATCAACAATCACGACGGCGGCCGCGGTCTCTATTTCGAGGACCCGAACGGCGCATCTGTTCGAGATCATCACGCGGCCTTATGGCAGCGGCGGGTGGAATCCGTAACTCTGCCGCTCGTCCCGCGAAAGCGGGGACCCAGTCCTCCTCAGTTCTTGACTCTGGATTCCCGCATCGCGGGAATGAGCGGAGGAAGCGCCTACAACGCCTTCACGATCCCTTCGGTCATCTTCTTCGCGTCGCCGAGCAGCATCATGGTGTTGTCGCGATAGAACAGCGGATTGTCGATGCCGGCGTAGCCGCTCGCGAGCGAGCGCTTGATGAACATCACGGTGCCGGCCTTCCACACCTGCAGCACCGGCATGCCGTAAATCGGAGAGGTCTTGTCTTCTTCGGCCGCCGGGTTGGTGACGTCGTTCGCGCCGATCACGAACGCGACATCGGCCTGCGCGAACTCCGAATTGATGTCCTCGAGCTCGAACACCTCGTCGTAGGGCACGTTCGCCTCGGCGAGCAGCACGTTCATGTGGCCGGGCATGCGGCCCGCCACCGGGTGGATCGCGTATTTGACCTCGACGCCTTCGGCTTTGAGCTTGTCGGCCATCTCACGCAGCGCATGCTGGGCTTGCGCGACCGCCATGCCGTAGCCCGGCACGATGATGACCTTGCTGGCGTTCTTCATGATGAAGGCCGCGTCGTCGGCCGAGCCGAGCTTCACCGGCCGCTGCTCGGCGCCCGCCGCCGGCCCCGCGACCTCGCCGCCGAAGCCGCCCAGGATGACCGAGACGAAGTTGCGGTTCATCCCCTTGCACATGATGTAGGAGAGGATCGCGCCCGAGGAGCCGACCAGCGCGCCGGTAATGATCAGCGCCGAATTGCCGAGCGTGAAGCCGATGCCGGCCGCGGCCCAGCCCGAATAGGAGTTGAGCATCGAGATCACGACCGGCATGTCGGCGCCGCCGATCGGGATGATGAGCAGCACGCCGAACGCAAAGGCCGCGAGCGTGAGCAGCCAGAACGCGACGTAGCTTTCGCTGCGCACGAACCAGACGACGATCAGCACGATCGCGGCGAACAGCGCGAGATTGATGACGTGGCGAGCGGGGAGCATGATCGGCGCCCCGCTCATGCGCGCGGAGAGCTTCAGAAACGCTATGATCGAGCCGGTGAACGTGATGGCGCCGATCGCGCAGCCGAGCGACATCTCGACCAGGCTCGCTTTCGGGATATCCCCCGGCGAACCGATGTCGAACGCGCGCGGCGCATAGAGCGCGGCCGCCGCCACCAGCACCGCCGCCAGGCCGACCAGCGAATGGAATGCGGCGACCAATTCCGGCATCGAGGTCATCGGCACACGCCGCGCGATCACCGCGCCGGCGCCGCCGCCGATCCCGAGCCCGATGATGACCAGCAACCAGGAGAAGAAACTTGCCGGCGGATGCGACGCGAGCGTCGCGACGATCGCAATCGCCATGCCGGCCATGCCGAAGAAATTGCCCTGCCGGCTCGTCGCCGGGCTCGAAAGCCCGCGCAGCGCCAGAATGAACAGAACGCCGGCGACCAGATAAAGGAGCGCCGCGGTATTCGGGCTCATGCGGCGTTCCTCATGTCTTCTTCTTGTACATCGCGAGCATGCGCTGCGTGACCAGGAAGCCGCCGAAGATGTTCACCGAAGCGAGAATGAGCGCGAAGAAGCCGAGCAGGCGCGCCCAGATCGGGCCGGAATCGTTGCGCGCCAGCTCCACGCTGACCGCGAGCAGCGCGCCGACCACGATCACCGAGGAGATCGCGTTGGTCACCGACATCAGCGGCGTGTGCAGCGCGGGCGTCACCGACCACACCACGTAGTAGCCGACGAACACCGCCATCACGAAGATCGAGAGGCGGAACACGAACGGGTCGATCGCAGCGCCGCTCGCGGCGTGCACGGTCGCGGCGGCGAGCGCGGCCGCCTGGTCGGCATATTGCTGCGCGGCTTCGGCGGCCTGGCGCGCGACTTCGGCGGCGGCCTGCGCGGCCTGGGCTGCTTCCTGCGGGTTTGCGGTGGCCATAAGGTCGTTCCTTTTAGGCAGCCGATTTCGGCTGGAAGCTCGGATGCACGACGGCGCCGTCTTTGGTCAGCGCGGTCGCCTTGACGATTTCGTCGTCCCAGTTGACGGCGAGCGCCTTGGCCTTCTTGTCGACCAGAATGTCGAGGAAGTTATACAGGTTCTTGGCGTAGAGGCCGGACGCCGACGCCGCGAGCCGGCCCGCCATGTTGGTGTAGCCGACGATCTTGACGCCGCCGGTGTCCACGACTTCGTCGGCCTTCGCGCCCTCGACATTGCCGCCGCGCTCGACCGCGAGATCGACGATCACCGAGCCGGGCTTCATCGACTTGACCATGTCGGCGGAGATCAGCCGCGGCGCCGGGCGCCCGGGGATCAGCGCGGTGGTGATCACCACGTCCTGCTTCTTGAGGTGCTCGGCGACCAGCGCGGCCTGCTTGGCCTGATACTCCTTCGACATTTCCTTGGCGTAGCCGCCGGCGGTCTGGGCGTTCTTGAATTCCTCGTCCTCGACGGCGAGGAATTTCGCGCCGAGGCTTTCCACCTGCTCCTTGGTGGCGGGACGCACGTCGGTCGCCGTCACGACGGCGCCGAGGCGCCGCGCGGTCGCGATCGCCTGCAGGCCCGCGACACCGACGCCCATGACGAACACCCGCGTCGCCGGCACCGTGCCGGCCGCGGTCATCATCATCGGGAAGGCGCGGCCGAATTCGGCGGAGGCATCGATCACCGCGCGGTAGCCCGCGAGATTGGCCTGCGAGGAGAGCACGTCCATCACCTGCGCGCGCGTGATGCGCGGCATCAGCTCCATGGCGAACGCGACGACGCCGGCCTTCGCCATGGCGGCGAGCGCGGCCTCGTTGCCGTACGGGTCCATGATCGCCATCACCAGCGCGCCGGCTTTGTAGTCCGACACTTCGGCTTCGGTCGGGCGGCGCACCTTGAACACCACGTCGGCGTCCTTCACGGCCTCGGCCGCGTTCGGCGCAATCGTCGCGCCGGCCGCCTCGTAGTCGGCATCGAGCACGCCCGACTTCACGCCCGCGCCGCTCTGCACCACGACATCGGCGCCGAGCGCTTTCATCTTCTTCACGGTATCAGGGGTCGCGGCGACGCGCGGCTCGGGGTCGGTCTCGGCGGGGATCGCAACCTTCATGATGCCTCCACGGCGCGGCCTGTCATCCCGCAATGGCGGGGCCGCCCGGATCAGACGAGGAAATAGGCCATCAGGATCAGCAGGATCACGCAGAACCCCACGATCCATTTGGTCAGCGTCAGAAACAGCAGATAGGTCGCCTCGTGCTCGGCATAGTCGTTGCCTTCCGCCGTTGCGTATTCGACCTCGCCGTGGTCGGCCATTTCGCTTCTCCAGATCAAAAACGTCCTCGCGCCGGAGATAGCGTAGTTGCGGCGGCAGGGCAACGGCGGCGCAGCAAAAGCTTGGGAAATCAGGGACAATCAGGCCGCATCGGCCTCGGTCAGCCCGACCTTTTTCAAGGCCGCGGCCTGCCGCCTGGCAACCTCGGCGAGGGAGAATTTCTCGATCGCCTCATTGAACAGCCGGTAGAAGTTGAGCCGCGCATCGAGATGCAGGAACACGCCGCCCAGCCCGATCGCGGCGCGGTCCATGAACACGAACTCCCGCGGGACCCGCACGCGGCCCTGCTTGCTTCAGCCCCTGATGCACGCGGAACGCCTCGCGCCGCCCGTATTCGGATGGCTTCACACCATCCGCGATGGTGCGCTCGCGATCCTCCAGCAGCGGCCCGTAGATGAACTTGGCCCAGATGTTGAGGATGTCGATCGTCTCGCGCGACAGGGCCTTGAAGCCCCAGGTCTCGTAGGCATGCACCACCAGATCGCGGTCGTCGCGCAGCAGCCCGTTGTAGAGATCGACCACGCCGCCGACGAATTTCGGCGGGAAGATGCGGATGCAGCCGTAGTCGAGCAGGTTGATGCCGCCGGGCGCGCCGCCTTCGCTCGAACACCGTGTAATTGCCGAGATGCGGATCGCCGTGGATCACGCCGAAGCGGCTGAACGGAAACCACCACGCGGTGAACATCGCCCGGCCAATGCGATTGCGCTGTTCGAGCGGCGCCTTCTTGTGCGCGAGCAGCTTGGTGCCTTCGAGCCAGTCGAGCGTGAGCAGCCGGCCGGTCGATAGCTCCGGCCACACGTCCGGCACGCGGATGAGATCGGTGCCCTTGAGCATCGCGCGATAGAGCGCGACGTGCTTCGCCTCGCGCCGGTAGTCGAGCTCCTCGCGCACGCGCGCGGCGATCTCCTTGGCGATCTCGCTCGTGTCGATCGACCGGGTCCATGCGGCGGTGGATCGCGAACAGCCAGTCGAGCTGCTGCAGGTCGGCTTCCACGGCGGACTGCATGTCGGGATACTGCAGCTTGGCGGCGAGCGGCTCGCCGTCGAGCGAGCGCGCGCGATGCACTTGCCCGAGCGAGGCGGCGGCCGCCGGCTTGTGCTCGAATTCGGCGAACTTGTCCTGCCAGCCTGCGCCCAGCTCCGCCATCATGCGCCGCTTCACGAACGCCCAGCCCATCGGCGGCGCGTCGCTTTGCAGCTTCTGCAGTTCCTCGACGTATTCGGGCGGCAGCAGGTCCGGGATGGTCGCCATCAGTTGGGCGACCTTCATGATCGGGCCTTTCAGCCCGCCGAGCGCGGCGGCGAGAGCGGTCGCGTTCTTGCCGCGGTCGAGCCCGAACCCGAACAAGCGGCTCGCCGCGAACTTCGCCGCGACGCCGCCCACGTTGGTGCCGACGCGAGCATAGCGCGCCGCGCGGGCGGAGAAGCGATTGGCTTCGCGATCGGTCATAGAGTGAAAGGATCGACCTTCATTTGTTGCAGACCTTCATTTGTTGCAGATAATACGGAAGTGAGCGAATGCGAGCCTGACGACGCCAATGCGTCAGGACTTCGGCCAATTGTCCTTGATCCAGCGCGTGAGACCGGCCTCGTCGATTTCGCTTGCAGCAAGAGCAAGGATAATTGCTGTCGCCTCAACCGGGTCCGGCGTGAAATGCGATGCCGTTCAGAACCGAGAAAGCCAACCATCGCCATGAAGCCGGCACGTTTGTTTCCATCCACGAAGGGATGGTTGCGGACAATTCCGAACGCGTAAGCCGCCGCAAGTTCTGGTAGCTCTGAACTTTCGTAACGCCACTTGTTCACCGGACGCGAGAGGGCGGATTCCAGCCCACCTTCATCACGAATGCCGGCCGCTCCGCCGAAGATCCGAAGCTGGCGCGCATGTGCGTCAAGCACATCCTCCGTAGTCGAGCCATTCCGGCTCGTTCGTCATTTAGCGAGTTCGGTCAGAGTCGATCGATAGCGGACCATAATGTCCTCCATAATGGCCGCCACCTTCTCGCGATGCTCGCTCCCCACCTCGGACGGCAATTCCCAGATTGTGCCGGACTTCACAAAGCGCGCCTTACGAACGCGTCCCCGCTTCTTTTCACCACGACGGTCGCGTGCGATTCGAAAGCCTCGCGCGGTCAGAAGCTCTCCAATCAAGGCGCCTGACGACTGGATCGCGTGATTTCTCGTGGCCGCATCGAACTGCTCAATGAGCGGCTCGATATCCCATACGACGGCCTGCACGGCGGGCATCTCAAGTCGGCTAAGCAGTTCGTATTGAGGCACGATCTCAGGACGCGTCAGCGCCCGCTTCAGAGGCTGAGCGTCCGGGCGCTCAAAAAATGCGGCATGACTGGGATTCATGACACTCTCCAACGGTCCACGGAGAATGATATAGTCTGCAACGTTGCTACAGTCAACGTTTCTACAGTCAACGTTGCTAGGGGCTACGTTGCAGTTACTTCCCTTCCATCCCCTCCAGCTCCTCGATCAGCCGCTCGATCACGCTCAAGCCCGCCCTGCCAGAATTTCGGATCGCGCGCATCGAGCCCGAAGGGCTTGAGCAACTCGGAATGATGCTTGGTGCCGCCGGCCGCGAGCATCGCGAGATAGCGCTCGGCAAAGCCCTCGTTCGCCTTCTCGTAGACCGCATAGAGCGAGTTCACCATGCAGTCGCCGAACGCGTAGGCGTAGACGTAGAACGGCGAATGGATGAAGTGCGGGATGTAGGACCAGAACGTCTCGTAGCCGGGCTTCAGCTCGATCGCCGGTCCGAGGCTCTCGCCCTGCACGCTCATCCAGATTTCGCTGAGCTTGTCGGCGGTGAGTTCGCCGTTGCGCCGCTCGGTGTGCACCTTGCGCTCGAAGGTATAGAACGCGATCTGCCGCACCACCGTGTTGATCATGTCCTCGACCTTGGAGGCGAGCATCGCGCGGCGCTGCTTCACGTCCTTGGTCTCGGCGAGCAGCTTCTTGAAGGTGAGCATCTCGCCGAACACGCTCGCGGTCTCGGCGAGCGTCAGCGGCGTCGGCGCCATCAGGGCGCCGTTCGGCGCGGCGAGCACCTGATGCACGCCGTGGCCGAGCTCGTGCGCGAGCGTCATCACGTCGCGCGGCTTGCCCTGGTAGTTGAGCAGCACATAAGGATGCGCCGACGGCACGGTCGGATGCGAGAACGCGCCGGCCTGCTTGCCGGGCCGCGCCGGCGCATCGATCCAGTTGCGCGAGAAGAAGCGCTCGGCCACGTCCGCCATGCGCGGCGAGAACGCCCCATAGGCGGTCGAGCACCGTGTCCTGCGCCTCGTCCCAGCCGATGGTGCGGCTCTCGACCTTGGGCAGCGGCGCGTTGCGGTCCCAGTGCGGCAGCGTCTTCTTGCCGAACCATTTGGCCTTGAGCGCGTAATAGCGATGCGACAGCCGCGGATAGGCGGCGCGCACCGCCGACGACCAGCGCCTCGACCACCTCGGGCTCGACGCGGTTGGCCAGATGGCGCGCGTCCGCGATGTCCTTGAAGCCGCGCCAGCGGTCGGAAATCTCCTTGTCCTTGGCGAGCGTGTTGGTGATCAGCGCGAAGGTGCGCAGGTTCTCCTTGAAGGTCTTGGCGAGCGCCTCGCGAGGCGGCGCGGCGCTTCTTGCTCGTCGGAGTCCTGCATCAGCGTGAGCGTCTGCTCGATCGCGAGCGACTTGCCCTCAACATCGAAGCGCAGCGACGCCATCGTCTCGTCGAACAGCCGGTTCCAGGCGCCCGCGCCGGTCACCGATTTCTCGTGGAACAGCTCCTCGACGCGGTCCTCGAGCTGATACGGCTTCTCCTTGCGCACGTCCTCGATCCACGGCCGGTAGTGCCCGAGCGCCGGATCGGCCATCGCGCGCTTCGAGCGCCGCGTCGTCGATGCGGTTGAGTTCGAGCGTGAAGAACAGCAGGTGCAGCGAGGCCGCGGTGATGCGCTCCTGCATGTCGCCGTAGAACTTCGCGCGCACCGGATCGGTGGTGTTGCCCGCATAGACCAGGCCCGCGAACGAGATCGAGCCGGCCGAGCAGGTCGTCGAGCGCCTCGTAGCGCTTCACCGCCTCGGCGAGCTTCGCGCCGGCGTCCGGCGCGGCCGCGAGCGTCGGCGAGCTTGCCCTTGTAGGCCTCCTCGAACGCGACGCAGTCGGCGTCGGCGCGGTCGAGATCGCGCTCGACCTCCGGCGCGTCGATCGCCGGATAGAGATCGGCGAGGTTCCACTCCGGCAGCGCGCCGAGCGCCTTGCCGCTCGCGGCGAGCGGCTTTCGCGGCTGCTTTCGTGCGGCGCTGGTTTCGCGGGCTTGGCGGCAGGCTTCGTCTGGCGGCGGTCGGCATGCGGGTTCCTCAAGAGGTCGCGCCGAACATATCGCGGCTCGCCGGCCAGTTCAACCAGGCCGCCGGCGGCCGCCGAGCGCTTAACAGCTCATTAAGCCGCTCCGCCATGGTGCGCCCCAAATCGGCACAACCGCCGCGAAGGGCCCCCATGGCCGAGACGCATCCTGATCGTCGACGACGATCCCGTGCAGCGCCGCCTGCTGGAGAACATGGTGCGCGCGCTTCGGCTATGAGGTGATGATCGCCGAGGGCGGCGATGCGGCGGTCGCGGCTGCTCACCGGCCCGGAGGGCGCGCGCATCGACTGCGTGGTGCTCGACCTGGTGATGCCCGATCTCGACGGCTACGGCGTGCTGGCGCGCATGCGCGACGCGGGCCTGAGCATGCCGGTGATCGTGCAGACCGCGCATGGCGGCATCGACACCGTCGTCTCGGCGATGCGCGCCGGCGCGGTCGATTTCGTGGTCAAGCCGGTCGGCGCCGAGCGGCTGCAGGTCTCGCTGCGCAATGCGCTCTCGGCCAGCGCGCTCGAAACCGAATTCCAGCGCCTCAAGCGCAGCCGCACCGGCACGCTCACCTTCAAGGACATCGTCACCCGCAACGCGCGCATGCAGACCGTGCTGCGCACCGCCGAGAAGGCGACCGCCTCGCTCATCCCGGTGCTGATCGAGGGCGAGTCCGGCGTCGGCAAGGAGCTGATCGCGCGCGCCATTCACGGCTCGGGCGAGCGCCGCGCCAAGCCGTTCGTCGCGGTCAACTGCGGCGCGATCCCGGAAAACCTCGTCGAAGTCGACGCTGTTCGGGCACGAGAAAGGCGCGTTCACCGGCGCGACCGAGAAGCACACCGGCAAGTTCGTCGAAGCCTCCGGCGGCACGCTGTTCCTCGACGAGGTCGGCGAGTTGCCGCCCGCCGCGCAGGTGAAGCTGTTGCGCGCCATCCAGGAAGGCCAGGTCGATCCGGTCGGCGGCAAGAAGCCGGTCAAGGTCGACGTGCGCATCATCTCGGCGACCAACCGCAATCTCATCGCGGACGTGAAGCACCGGCCGCTTCCGCGAGGACCTGTTCTATCGCCTGCACGTCTTCCCGATCACGGTGCCGCCGCTGCGCGAGCGGCCCGAGGATATTCCCGATCTGGTGCGCCACTTCCTCGTGCGTTTCGCCGCCGAAGAAGGCAAGCGCATCCGCGCCGTGTCGGCCGAGGCACTCGGCTGCTCAACGCGCATCCTTGGCCCGGCAATGTGCGCCAGCTCGAGAACGCGGTGTTCCGCGCCGTCGTGCTCGCCGACGGCGACGAGGTCGGCGCGGGCGAATTCCCGCAGCTCGCTGCATGCGCGCATGTCCGCGCCCGCGATCGCTCCGGCGGCCGACGAAGTGCCGCAGTACGCAAGCGAGCGCGCCCCGGCGGCGCCGATGATTCTCGACGAGGCGCCCGCCACCAGCCCGCACGCCGACGCGCCCGGCGCACCGCATGAGCGCCGACGCGCTCGCGCTCATCGACGCCGCCGGCAACGTGCGGCCGCTGGAAGAGCTCGAAGCCGAGGTGATTCGATTCGCGATCGCGCGCTATCGCGGGCAGATGTCCGAAGTCGCGCGCCGGCTGCGCATCGGCCGCTCGACGCTTTACCGCAAGCTCGACGACCTCGGGCTCGGGGCCGCGAAGTCCGCCGATGCGGACGAAAACGTGGCCACGGAGTGACACCGGCGCCGAATTACGCGCATGTGATGAACCGGCGGCCTCGTCGGCAGTTGATTTCGTTAGAAGTTTAGAGTCAGGTCGGCCTCAGGGTGGAGAGAGCGCGGCTTCCCCGGCCGCGTGGGTTCTGGGGTCATGTTTCGCGTCCTCCCGCGGGGATTCGAGGGTTTTCTTCATGCAAGGCCGGCCTTTTGACGCCATTCTGACCGGAACCGCCATCGCGCTGGTCCTGAGCCTCTCGGCCCCATCGGCCTGGGCCCAAAATCGGCTGGATCAGCAAGCCATCGAGGCGCTGGTGCCGATGCCGGAGCCTGCCAACGTGCCGCCGCCGACCGCGGCCGATGTCGGCGGCCCCGTCACCGACAGCACGGGCAGCGCAAGCGTCATCAACCTGCCCGATCCGCCCGACCTTCCGCCGCCGACCTTCAAGGATGTCGCGGCCCCATCGGTTGCGCCGACACCCGCGCCTGCGCCAGTTGCGGCGCCGACCGTCGCGCCTGCTCCGGCGCCGGTCGTTGCGCACGCCGATCAGCCCGTGCGCGACGCGATCCGCGATCTCATCTCCGGCAAGGTCACGCGCTACATCGACCGCAAGACCGACCGCACCGCCGTCGAGGCGTTCTATTCGGCGCGCGATTACGCGCCGCTCTGGATCGCCGGCGGGAGCCCAAGCGAGCGCGCCAGACAGGCGATCGCGCACCTGAATTCCGCCGACGCCGACGCGCATGGATCCGGCCGATTATCCGACGCCAACGATCAAGGCCGGCGCCGATGCGGCGGCGCTCGCGGACGCCGAAATGCGGCTCACCGCGTCGGCGCTGACCTACGCGCGTCACGCAACGCTCGGGCGCGTGCACTATTCGCGCGTCAGCGCGGACATCACCTACAACCAGGTGGCGCCGGAATCGGTCGACGTGCTGGCGAAGCTCGCCAACGCCAAGGACGCAGCCGCGGTGTTCGACAGCTATCAGCCGCCGCAGCCGGCCTACCGGGCGCTGCGCAAAAAGCTTGCCGATGTGCGCGGCCACAAGGGCGATGCGGGTCCTGAGAAGGTTTCCGGCGGGCCGGTACTCAAGCTCGTCACCGACAAGAAGGGGCAGACCGTCCTGATGCAGGACGAGCGCGTGCCGCTGCTGCGCGCGAAGCTTGGTCTCGATCCCGTCAAGGACGACCTGTTCTACGACAAGCCGCTGGCCGACGCGGTCGCGGCCTATCAGAAGGGCAAGGGGCTCAGCGCCAACGGCCAGCTCACCAACGCGACGCTCGACGCACTCAACGGCAAGCGCCATGACCGCGACGACAACATCATCATGGCCAACATGGAGCGCTGGCGCTGGGTGCCGCGCGACCTCGGCAAGGCGCACGTCGTGCTGAACATCCCGGACTTCTCACTGCGCGTTTACAACAACGGCGCACAGGTCTGGCAGACGCGCGTGGTGGTCGGAAAGCCCGGCACGCCGACCCCGCTCCTCTCGGAGACGATAAAATACATCACCGTCAACCCGACCTGGAACGTGCCGCCGTCGATCATCTACAACGAATACCTGCCCGCCCTGCAGCAGGACCCGACCGTGCTCAAGCGCATGGGCCTCAATCTGGTGCAGCGGCCGGACGGCTCGGTGCACATCTCGCAGCCGCCCGGCGAGAAGAACGCGCTCGGCCGCATCCGCTTCAATTTCCCCAACAAGTTCCTGGTTTATCAACACGATACGCCGGACAAGCACCTGTTCGCGCACGACAAGCGCGCCTACAGCCACGGCTGCATGCGGGTGCAGGAGCCGGACAAGTACGCCGAGGTGCTGCTCGGGATCGCGCTGCCGGGCCAGAACTACACCCGGGACAAGATCAAGAGCATGTACGGGCACTCCGAGATCGACATCAAGTTTCCGGCCCCGATCCCGGTGCACATCACCTACCAGACCGCTTTTGTGGATGAGTCCGGCAAGCTGGTGATCCGCGACGACCTCTATGGCCGCGACCAGCGGCTCCTGGTGGCACTCAAGGGCGAGGATCGCCGGGTGGCCGAAGTTCCGGTCGAGCGTGCCCAGCCGAACTACGCCGGCCGTCCGTGCGGCTCCCGAACGGGGTCGCGGGTGGCAATGACTGGAACGGCGGTCAGTCCTTCTTCGACCGGCTGTTCGGTAACCCGATCCGGCCGGAGCCGCCCGCCCCGACCAACCAGCGCCGGGTCAGCCGCTCGACCACGCGTTAACGTTGGTTACCATTCGTTAACCATGCCGGAAGGCTCTGGCACAATTGGGCTATTTTTCGCCACACTCCCCCGTTAGCCATAAGCGCCAAGGGGGGACGGGGCGACGCTAATCTCGCGTTAACCCATCCCGACAAGACTGCGCTAACCACAACGCACGCGGCGTAGGGACACGCCGCGGTCTGCTCCAGTTCGAGCCGACGTTCACGCGGGATACCAAGTGCCGAGACGCTTTGCGCGCCAGGCTTTGTCGATCGTTCGTCCGCTGCGTGCCGTCCCATGCGTCGGCCTCGCCGCGCTTGGCCTGATGGTCAGCACGGATACGCTGCAGACCGTGGTGGCGAACGGCGATACGCGCAGCATCTCGCTCCAGCACACCCACCGCGACGACGCGATCACCGTCACCTTCAAGCGCAGCGGCCGTTACGACGAGGACGGGCTAAAGAAGCTCAACTACTTCCTGCGCGACTGGCGCAACGACGACCAGACGCGGATGGACCCGCAGCTGTTCGACATCCTGTGGGAAGTCGCCCGCGAGGTGGACGCCAAGACGCCGATCCGCATCGTCTCGTCCTACCGCTCGCCCGCCACCAACGCGATGCTGCGCCGCCGCTCGCGCGGCGTGGCGCAGTTCAGCCAGCACATGCTCGGCAAGGCGATCGACTTCAACATCGAGGGCGTTTCGGTCGAAGAGCTGCGCGTCGCAGGCCTTCGGCTCCAGCGCGGCGGCGTCGGCTTCTATCCGGGCTCGTTCGTGCATGTCGACGTCGGCTCAGTGCGCCACTGGCCGCGCATGACACACGACCAGCTCGCACGCGTGTTCCCGAGCGGCCGCACCGTCCACCTGCCGTCCAACGGCCAGCCGCTCTCAGGCTACGCGCTCGCGCTCGCCGACATCGAGAAGCGCGGCTCAAGTCCGTCCGGCATGTCACTTGCCGCCGCGCGCAATTCGGGCGCGATCGGCGAAGATCGCGTCGCCATGGCGGCGAAGCCGAAGAAGGGCAACATCCTCGCCAAGCTGTTCGGCTTCTCGACGGATGACGAGGAGGAGGAGGATTCGGTGGCGCCCGCGAGCACCACCACTGTCGCTGCGCGCGCGCGCGACGAGGCGCCCGCACCGCGCGTTCCGCTGCCGCAGGCCCGCCCGCAGACCGTCGATGTCGCGGCCGCTCCTGCGCGCAAGCCCGGCGGCTTCGCGCTCGCCTCCGCGACCTCCACGCCGTTCGCGCTGCCGTCGCGCACCGTGCCGCGCCCGCCCGCCGAAGTCACCGAGCTGAGCGCAGCGCGGGCCGAGACGACCGCCAGCATCACGTCGTGGCTCAAGGACGCCGAGGCGCGCGCCGACCGCGTGCCGGCCGATCTCGCACTCGCTTATGCGGCCAACGCGGTCCCGGACAGCCCGCGCCCCGCCGGGCTTGCGCCCGCGATGCCGGCTGCGCGCCTGGCTCCGCCGCCGGATGCGACCTCGCAGATTGCGAAGATCCCGCCCAAGGCCGGCCAACGCTTCAACGATCCGTGGCTCCGCGGCATCACGCTCGCGACCAGCGTGCACTACGACATGAACGTGAGCGTCTACGGCAAGCTCGACGTGCGCCAGGTGCGCACGATGATGATCAAGCCGGCCTCGACCATTGCGATGGGCTTTAGCGGCGATGCCTATGAGGGCATGCAGACGGTGCGGTTCGCCGGCGCCGCGGTCACGTTCCTGCCGACGGTCGAATTTGGCCAGCGCCAGCAGGCGAGCTTGCGTTAAGGTCGACCCCTCCGCTCATTCCCGCGAAAGCGGGAATCCAGTTCTTTCTTTTTCTGGCTCTGGGTCCCCGCTTTCGCGGGGACGAGCGGATTACGCCAGCATCCCCAACGCCTGCAGGTACGTCTCCAGGATCGCTTCCTGCTCCTTGCGCTCGTCGACATCCTGCTTGCGCAAACGCACCACGGCACGCAGCGCCTTGACGTCGAAGCCGTTCGCCTTGGCCTCCGCGTAGACGTCGCGGATGTCGTCCGTGAGCGCCTTCTTCTCCTCCTCCAGCCGCTCGACGCGCTCGACGAACGCCTTGAGGTGATCCTTGGCGAAACGATGAGCGGCGGCTTCGTCCTTGACGGCGGCGGCGGTAGCCATCGGGCACTCCTGACAATGTAGCGAAAATCGAGCCGCAGGTTTCGGAGTGCGCGCGCCTCAGGTCAAGGACAGTCGGGAGTCATCCACAGCAGTGCACATGAGTTTCGTCATGACCGGGCTTGGTGCTTGACTTGGTCATTCCGGGGCACGCCGAAGGCGTGAGCCCGGAATCCATGTCCACCATCCGTCCAATTGGAACACGGACCGAGAGATTCTGAGAACTTCGTGGCTATGGATTCCGGGCTCGCCGCTGCGCGGCGCCCCGGAATGACCAACTCGGCCTCAATGCTTGTGGCTCTTCTCCAGCGCCGCCTTCTGCGCGGGCGAAGCTTCGCTCTGGTGCTTCGCCTTCCAGTCCTCGTACGGCATGCCGTAGACCGCCTCGCGGCTTGCATCCTTGGTGAGCGGCACGCCCTTGGCGTCCGCCGCATCCTTCATCCAGTTCGACAGGCAATTGCGGCAGAAGCCCGCGAGATTCATCAGGTCGATGTTCTGCACGTCGGTGCGCGCGCGCAGGTGCTCGACCAGGCGGCGGAAGACCGCGGCATCCAGTTCGGTCTGGGTCTTGTCGTCCATGGCCATGGCGCAATCCTCCGCTAACTCGTGCTCAATATGGGGCCGCGGCGCGCGGCCCGCCAGCACTAAGCCGATTTGCGCGGCCGTCCCGCCCTGCGCGGGCGATAGTGCGCCTGCATCAGGATCGGATCGCGTCGCGCTGCGCGGCACAGCATGGCAATCGCGCCCGGAATCGTTGCGCCCGCCTTGTAGGCGTTCCACGTGCTGACCGATATGCCGAGAAGGTCGGCGGCCTCGCTGTTCGAGAGCGCCATCGCCTTCTGCCACGCGGCCGCCTCGCGCGCGCCGAACGGCCGTTGCTCGGCCGCGATCTGCTCAAGATGCACCGCGTCGATCCGCAAGTCATCGTCCTCGCCCCACGCGACGCTCGCCCCATACTCCGATACGCGCGGGCTTTTGAAGACATCGCCATTGCGCAGCGTCGCCAGAATATCGCCTCCCGTTGCAATCCAGCCTGACAGATCGATGCGATCCGAGGAACGATCCTTCCATTTGACCTTGATGACGCCGTCGCCCACCGCGCCGACGGCAGAAATCCGCGGCATTGTCTGGCCCATAGCCCACTCCCTAACGAGCAATCGGAAACCGCGAGTTGATGCGATTCCACTCAGCGGCGATTGCGCGGCGGTTCGCGCCCGCCCACGCCATGACGCTCTTTCCGGCCTGACGTGACAGCGAACCACGCATGATGGTCAACGTTTCGATTTCGATCAGCGCCTCGAAATCCGGCGCGATAGCGTGGAAGTGCGGCGGCAGATGATCGTTCGCATAGACGCGAATGATGATCTTGCCGATCTGGTGCAGCTTGCCCACTCAAGCGGAAATATACTCCGGATTTCGGATAAGGTCAATACTCTATCCGAAGATCGGACGATATTTCTCCGCTACTCATCCTCCAGCGGCAGGCCCACATAGTTCTCCGCGATCGTCTGCCGCCCGGCGCGCGAACTCAGCAGATAATCGAGCTCGGCCAATTGGATGTTGCGCTCGAACGGCGACTGGCCCGGGAAGCGGTGCAGCAGCGAGGTCATGAACCACGAATAGCGCACGACCTTCCAGACGCGGCGCAGGCACGTCTCGGAATAGCGGTCGAGCCGCGCCGCCGAGCCGGTGCGGAAAAACTCCGTGAGCCCTCGCGCCAGCACGCGCACATCGGTCACCGCGAGATTGAGCCCCTTGGCGCCAGTCGGCGGCACGATGTGGGCGGCATCGCCCGCGAGGAACAGCCGGCCATAGCGCATCGGCGCGGCCACGAAGGCGCGCACCGGCGTCACGCCCTTCTGGAAAATGCGCCCCTCGACGATCTCTGATCTGTCGCTATCGTTCATGCGCACATGCAGCTCGTTCCAGAACCGGTCGTCGGACCAATTCGCCACGTCCTCGTCTGCCGCGACCTGCACGTAATGCCGCGAGATCTTCGGCGAGCGGCGGCTGCACAGCGCAAAGCCGTTGTCATGATTGGCGTAGGTCATCTCCTTGATCGGCGGCGACTCCGACAGAATCCCCAGCCAGCCGAACGGAAACACATGATCGTAGGTGGTCAGCACGCCGTCCGGGATCGCCGGCCGGCTCACGCCGTGAAAGCCGTCGCAGCCCGCGATCACGTCGCAGGTGAGCGTGTGCCCGGTATCGCCCTGGCGGTAGCGGATCGCCGGCCTGTCGCCGTCGAGCCCATCGAGGTCCGTGACCTCGGCTTCGAATTCGATCGGTTGGCCGTCCGCGATGCGCGCCGCGATCAGGTCCTTCACGACCTCCTGCTGACCGTAGATCGTCACCACCTTGCCGGCGACCAGTTCGGGAAAATGCACGTGGATCAATTTGCCGCCAAAGCGGATGTCGATCGCCTCGTCGATCATGCATTCGCGCCGCAGCCGCTCGTCCAGTCCCAGCTCGCGCATCAGGTCGACGGTGCCCTGCTCCAGCACGCCGGCGCGCACGCGGTCCTCCACGTAGGCGCGGCTGCGCGCCTCCAGCACCACGCAGTCGATGCCCTCGCGGTAAAGCAGATGCGCGAGGAACAGCCCCGCCGGACCCGCGCCGATGATTGCGACCTGCGTGTGCATCGAGTCCCCGGAGAAACGAAACCGCCGCGGCCAGTTGGACCGCGGCGGCGTCGTGTTTTCAAGCCACTTCCGAAAGTTGGCTATCGATTCTCGGTAATGTTCAGGCCAGCGCCTTCTTCACCCGTTCCGGCGACATCGGCAGATGGCATCTCGGGGCTGCGGCGCCGGGCCCATCGGCCGCTCAGAACGGATACGGGTGCGGGCCGGTCTGGATCGTGATCCATCGCAACTCGGTGAACTCGTCGATCGCCGCCTTGCCGCCGAAGCGGCCATAGCCCGAAGCCTTGGTGCCGCCGAACGGCATCTGGCCTTCGTCGTGCACGGTCGGCGCATTGATGTGGCAGATGCCGGACTGGATGCGCTTGGCGACACCAAGCGCGCGCGCGATGTCCTTGCCGAACACGGCGGCCGAGAGCCCGTACTCGGTGTCGTTCGCGATGCGGATGGCTTCCTCGGTGTCCTTCACGCGGATGATCGGCTTCACCGGCCCGAACGACTCTTCGGTGTAGATGCGCATCGCCGGCGTGACGCGGTCGAGCACGGTCGCGCTCACGACGGTGCCGTTGAACTCGCCGCCGGCCACGACCTTCGCGCCTTTCGACACGGCGTCGTCGAGCAGTTCCTTGTTGCGGGTCACCGCTTCCTTTGTGACCAGCGAACCGAGGATCACATGGCCGCGCGGATCGCCGTGCGGCAGTGCACGCGCCTTGGCGGCGAACTTTTCCACGAACGCGTCGGCGACCTTTTCGTCCACGATCAGCCGCTCGGTCGACATGCAGATCTGCCCCATGTTGGCGAAGCAGCCGAAGGCAGCGGCCTTCACGGCTTCGTCCAGATCAGCGTCGTCGAGGATGACCATCGGTGCCTTGCCGCCGAGTTCGAGCAGCACGGGCTTGAGATAGCGCGCGGCGGTTTCGGCCACGATCCGCCCCACGCGCGTCGAGCCGGTGAAGTTCACGCGCCGCACCGCCGGATGGGCGATCAGCGTCTCGACGATTTTTGCCGCATCGGCCGGCGCGTTGGTGACGACATTGACCACGCCGGGCGGCAGATCGGCCGCGCGCATGATCGTGCCGATCAGCGCATGCGTACCCGGGCACATCTCGGAGGCCTTGAGCACCACGGTGTTGCCGCAGGCGAGCGGCATCGCGATCGCCCGCACGCCGAGGATCACCGGCGCGTTCCACGGCGCGATGCCGAGCACGACGCCGACCGGCTGGCGGATCGCCATCGCGAGGCTGTTCGGCTTGTCGGACGGGATCACCTCGCCGGCGATCTGCGTGGTCATCGACGCAGCTTCGCGCATCAGGCTCGCGGCGAAGTGGCTGTTGAAATGGCCCCACGGCCCGATCGCGCCGCACTCCGCGGTCATCAGCTCGGAGAACTCCGCGCCGCGCGCATCGAACAGGTCGGCAGCCTTGAGTAGCTTGGCACGGCGCGCGGAAGGACCGAGTGCTGCCCAAGCCGGGAATGCGGCGTGCGCGGCATCGACGGCCGCAATCGCGTCGGCGACGGAGGCCGCTGCGGCGCGGCTCGCGACCTGGCCGGTGAACGGATCGATCCGGTCGAAGGTGCGGCCATCGGCCGCTCCGCCGTCGCGATCACCGATCATCAGGCTGACGTGTTTCATGGCGCTCTCCTGCCGCTCGCTTTTTGCTGCTTCCACTGCTTGACCCTCGCCGATACCCAGATAGGCGCGCTGCACCGCCGGATCGTTACGCAGCGACCGCGCGCTCCCTTGCCCGACGATGCGGCCAGTCTCGATCAGATAGCCGCGGTCGGCGATGTTCAAGCCTTGCATGGCGTTCTGCTCGACCAGCAGGATAGCAACGCCGGTCTCGCGTACGCGCGCGAGCGCCTGGAACAATTCGCCGCACAGCAGCGGCGAGAGGCCGAGCGACGGCTCGTCGAGCAGCAGCAGCTTCGGCGCGGACATCAGCGCGCGGCCGATCGCCACCATCTGCTGCTCGCCCCCGCTCATCGTGCGGGCGAATTGGCGGCGGCGTTCGGCAAGTCGCGGGAACAGCGTCATCACGCGGTCGAGGTTTTCGCGCTCGGCGGCGCGGGCACGCTTCGCATAGGCGCCAAGCTCGAGATTCTCGCGAACGGTCAGTT
The DNA here is from genome assembly GCA_963800695.1 of uncultured Alphaproteobacteria bacterium. Classification (GTDB taxonomy): domain Bacteria; phylum Pseudomonadota; class Alphaproteobacteria; order Rhizobiales; family Xanthobacteraceae; genus PALSA-894. Next base: position 149,953 of record CAWDCA010000027.1, read on the forward strand.
CGGGGAAAATGCCGCGCCCTTCCGGCACCAGCGCGATGCCGGTCTCGACGATCTCATGCGGCGGCAGTGCGAGCAGATCCTGCCCGTTGAAGGTGACGCGCGCGCCATTCTGCGGGCGCACCAGGCCCGCGATGGCCTTGAGCAGCGTCGACTTGCCGGCGCCGTTCGCGCCGAGCATCACGACGATCTCGCCCGGCTTCACGTCGAGGTCGACGCCGGAGAGCGCCTGATGCTTGCCGTAGCCGGCGGTGAGCCCGCGAACCTCAAGCATCGCCGCCTCCGAGGTAGGCGCGCACGACTTCCTTTTCGGCGAGCACGGCCGCAGGCGGGCCTTCGGCGATCTTGCGGCCGACGTTCATCACGATGCAGCGGTCGCACAGCGAGCGGATCGCATCCATCACGTGCTCGACCAGGATGATCGTGATCCCGGATTCGCGCAGCGAGCGGATCAGCGCGATGCCTTGGCCGAGCTCGGTCGGGTTCAGATCCCGCGAGCCACTCGTCAAGCAGCAGCAGGTCGGGTTCAAGCGCGAGCGCGCGGGCAAGCTCGAGCCGCTTCTGGTCGATGTAGGTGAGCTGCGTCGGCGGGGAGCGCAGCCTTGTCGGCGAGGCCGACGCGCGCGAGCAGCGCGAGCGCGGCGGACTGCGCCTTGACGCCGGTGAGCGGCGTCGCGCGGAAAGCGAGGCCGGGCATGACGTTCTCGATCACGGTCATGGATTCGAGCACGCGCACGAGCTGGAACGTGCGCGCCAGTCCAAGGCGCGCGATGCGGTGGGTGGCGGTGCGCGTGAGATCGCGGCCCTTGAAACGGATCGCACCGGCATCGGCGGACAGCGCGCCCGAGATGAGATTGAGCGCGGTGGTCTTGCCCGAGCCGTTCGGGCCGATCAGGCCGACGATCTCGCCGCGTTTGACCGAGAACGACAGATCGTCGACCGCGACGAGACCGCCGAAGGTCTTGCGCAGCCCTGAGACTTCGAGCGGCGCGCCTTGCAGCCGTGGCGATCGCGGCGGGTTGAGCGCTCGCCGGTGCGTCCGGAATTTCCGGCGGCCGCGACGGGAGCAGCCCAATCACGCCGCGCGGCAGCATGTAAACGATGACGATGAACACGACACCGAGCAGGATCGAGAAATAGGTCGGGAACTTCGCGGTCAGCACTTCGAACAGCAACACCAGCGGCACCGCGCCGAGCAGCGGGCCGAACAGCGAACCGGCGCCGCCGAGCAGCGCCATGATCACCACTTCGAACGAGAGCATCGGCGAGAACGCGATCGCGGGATCGAGGTAGGTCCAGCGCGGCGCCATGACGGCCCCGGTCAGCGTCATGAACAGCGCGCTGACGGCGAACATCGTGAGCTTGGCGCCCGTCGTATCGATGCCGGAATGGCGCGCCACCACCTCGTCATTGCCGATGACGCGCAGCGCGAGGCCAAGGCGTGAGCGGCCGATCAGCCAGCCGGTGAGGAGGACGAGCGCGACGAGCGCGAGAAGCTGCCAGTAGATCTGCTCGGTCGTGATGCTGAGGAAGATGTAGCGGCCGACCGAACGGCTGATGTTGATCTCGTACCAGCTCACGAGCTGGCGGATCAGTTCGGAGAGACCGAAGGTGAAGATGACGAAATAGATACCGGAGAGCCGTAGGGTCGAAAGCCCGACCACGAGCGCGACCGCGACGCCGATCAGCGCCGCTATTCCAAGCACCGCGGGCCATGGCATTTTCTCGCCGAGCACCGCGACCGTGTAGGCGCCGATGCCGAAGAACGCGACTGTCGCGAGCGAGATGTAGTGCGTCGGGCCGGAGAACAGCGCCCACGCGGTCGCCAGCACGGTGAAATAGAGAAGGCTGATGCCGAGCGCGAGCTGATAGCCGTCCGCGACTTTCGGCACGAACGCCAGCAGCGCAATGGCCGCCGCACCGAGCACAAGGCCGTAGACCGGTTTCACCGCGCGGCTCTCCCGAACAGTCCGGTCGGCCGCCACAGCAGCACGATCAGGAACAGCGCGTAGGTCACCGCGATGGTAAGGCCCGGATCGACAAGGCGCGCGACCGCGGTCTCGGCAAGGCCAAGCATCAACCCGGCGAGCAGCGCCCCGAGCAGATTGCCGACGCCGCCCATGATGATCACAATCAGCGCCTTCATGGTGAAGACGACGCCCATCGCGGCGGTGAAGGTCGTGAACATCGCGATCAGCACGCCGCCGGCCGCTGCCAGCGCGCCGCCGAGCGCGAACGCAAAGGCGGAGGCCTTGCGCACATCGATCGCGACGAGTTGCGCCGCGACCGGATCGACCGCCACGGCGCGGATCGCGGTGCCGTAGCGCGTACGGGTGAGCGCGAGATAGAGAATGGCGCCGATGACGACGGCGAAGCCGAGTGCGATCAGCCGGTTGAGCGCGACGTTGGAGCCGAGCACGTTCACCGGGATCGACAGATAGTTCATGGTGTTGAATTGCCCGCCGAACATCACGAGCATGACGCCCTGCACGACGAACAGCAGGCCGAAGGTCGCAAGGATCGAGTCGACCTCGAGCATCCCGCGGTTCTTCGCGCGGCGCACGAGCGGGATCAGCAGGATCTGATAGATCAGCCAGTTGGCGATGAAGCCGAGCGGGATTGCGATCAGCAGCCCGAGCAGCGGATTGATCGCGAGCGCCGCAAAGGCCCAATGCGCACCGAACGCCGCCGCGATCAGGCTTTCGCCGTGCGACAGGTTCATGATGCGGGCGACGCCGTACTGGAGCGTCAGCCCCATGGCGACGAGCGCATACATGCCGCCGACGACGGCACCCGCGATGACGATGTCGATCGTGAGAGACATTGTTACTCGGTTACTCGCACAAACTCACAGGCCGCGGCGGCCGGGCATCGCCCTGGCGCCCAACCATCCACGCTCTATTTTCGCACATGAATGAAGGCGTGGATGCCCGGGACGTGCCCGGGCATGCCGCGTTAGCGATTCACCATTAACGCCGTGTCGCGGCGCGGCCTACTGCCACGCCGGTTTCGGCACGATCGGGGCGCGGACGCCATCCTGCTTCGGCGAGATGCCGTAGAAGTCATTGCCCTGCCATTGGCCGACTGCCCAGACACCCTTGTAAAGGTTATCCTTGAGCTGGACCTTGCCGATGATGGTGTCGAACGAGCCGGTGTTGATCTCCTTGATCACCGCCGCCTTGTCGAGGCCGACCTTCTCGATCGCCTGCTGCAGCACCTGAAGGCTCGCGTAGGTGATCGGGCTCGCCCAGCGGTCCGGCTCGCGGCCCATCACTTCCTTGTGGTGCTGGATGTACCACTTGATGCCGGGCAGGTCGGCGTTCGAGCCGCCGATGCCCATCACGCCTTCGGCGCTCGCGCCGAACTTGCCCTTGAAGATCGGAAACGCGGTGCCGACGCCGACGAAGAAAACCTTCGGGGAAAAGCCCGCGATCTTCGACTGATCGGTGAGGCCGATGGTGTCCGGCGGATAGCTGAACGCCACGAAGGCGTCGGGATTGGACGCCTGCGCGTCCTTCACGATCGGCTGCAAATCCTGCGAGCCAAACGGATAGGACTTGTCGTAGACGAGCTTGAAGCCGGCCTTGGTCAACCCTTCACGCGCGGCGGTCGACTGCTCGATGCCGAACTGGTCTCCGACGGCGGCCATTGCAACGGTATCGCCGATCTTGCCATCCTTGCGCAACGTGCTGAGCGTATCGACGAGGCCGTCGACCAGCTCCGACGGCAGGCCGAGCCAGAACGTGAGGTTCGGCCACCGCTTCACCATCTCGGGCGCGCGGTTCGAGTTGGCCGTCACGGCGAGATGCGGATAGCCGTATTTGTTGAACACCGGAGCGGCGGCGAGATTCATGCCGGTGCTCCACGGCGGCAGGATGAAGTCGACCTTGTCCTGCGTGGCGAGGCGCTCGACCGCCTTGACCATCTCTTCGGAGTTCGAGCGATCGTCGTATTCGATCACCTCGATCTTCATCTTCTTGCCGCCGACGGTGAGGCCGCCTTTGTCGTTCACGTCCTTCACCCACACCTGGTAGTTCGGCAGCGTGGTGACGGCGGCGCCCGCCGCGAACGGACCCGACTTCGAAATCGCCCAGCCGATCTTGATGGTGTCCTGCGCGTTGGCGGTCGCCATGCAACCGGCCATTGCGACCGCCGCCGCGGCGAGCATCAGATAGTTCCTTCGCATCGCAGTTCTCCTCCCGTGTTCAAGGTTTTTGCGCCGGCTTTCCGCCGGGTCGCATGCTGACATGGGCCTAAGGCAAAAGGCCGCTTCGCGAAACCCATGCTTACTGCATTTGCAATTTACAGCAGTTCATCTGGTATCGAACAAGAGCCCCGGATGCCCGTCAACGCGATCTATCGCCTAAGGCTAATCAGCCGCACCCTGATAGCTTGGTGGCAATGAACTCCCGGACCATGTTCGGCCGGACAGATGGATGCGGCCGACGACCCCCGATGGCCGCGCCGTCGCGCGCGCCATGTTTCCCAACTTTTTTCTCGTGATAGCCGGCCGCAGCGGCTCGAACCCTCCCCCGATGGTTCTTTTCCTTGGAAGCATTATAACCGGCACCCGCTCGGGTAGATCAAACCTTTTGCCACATGCCGGGGATCGAAGGATGACGGCCGCCGCGATCGCGACCGAAGGACGCCGCGTTGCATTCGCGGCGCTGGTGCTCGGCGCGGTCGCGATGGGCGCCTCGGTGCTGTTCGTGCGGTGGGCCGATGTTGGGCCGTACGCCAGCGCGTTCTGGCGCGTGTTCCTGGCGCTGCCGTTTCTCTGGGTGTGGATGCGGATCGAGAATCGCTCTGCGGCATGGCCGCAACTGGATCGCGCGGTGCTGCTGGCCGGGCTCTTGTTCACCGGCGATTTGTTCTTCTGGCATTTGGCGATCCTCGGCACGACGGTCGCGAACGCCACGTTCCTCGCCACCACGGCGCCGATCTGGGTCGCGCTCGGCGCGTGGCTGGTGCTGTCCGAGGCGGTGGGCAGCCGCGCCCTGATCGGCCTTGCGCTGTGCATCCTCGGCGGCTTCGCGCTGCTCGGCGAAAGCTACGGCTTCGCGCCGCAGCGGCTGATGGGTGATCTCTACGGCGTCGCGACCGCCGTGTTCTTCGGCGCCTATGTGCTGGCCGTGCGCGCCGCGCGCGCGCGCCATGGCGCGGCGCAAGTGATGTTCGTCTCCACCGCGATCACGTCGGTCTGCCTGTTCGTCATCGCTATTCTGTTCGAGCCGCGCATCCTGCCGCAATCGACGCAGGGTGCCGCCGCGCTGCTCGCCCTCGCGGTCATCTCTCAGGTCGGCGGGCAAGGGCTGGTGGCGGTCGCGCTCGGCACCTTGCCGGCGACGTTCTCGTCGCTGGTGATTTTCCTCGAAGCGGTCGCGGCGGCCGGCTTTGGCTGGTGGCTGCTCAATGAGCCGCTCGGGCTCGCGCAGGCGCTCGGCGGCGTGCTGATCCTGTTCGGCATCTGGGTCGCGCGCCCGCGCGCGAACGATCTCGTGGCGGGTCCATGAAAGCGCGCGCACTTCTTGAGGATTTGTTCAACCGGGCGGTCGCCGCCGCGCACCCGTCGACGTGCCTGCCGCCTCACCTGCCCGCGCCGCCTCCCAACGGCCGGCTGATCCTGCTTGCCGCCGGCAAGGCCGCGGGCTCGATGATCGAAGTCGCGGAGGCGCACTATCTCGATGCGGGATTTCCGAGCGATCGCCTGACCGGCATCGCGGTCGCGCGCCACGGCTACGGCCGCCCGACGCGCGTGGTGCCGATGATCGAAGCCGGGCATCCGATCCCGGATGCCGCCGGACTGGAGTCTGCCGCCAAGGCGCTCGCGCTCGCCGAAAGCGCTACCAGGGACGATCTCGTGCTCGCGCTGATGTCGGGCGGCGCGTCGGCCAACTGGATCGCGCCCGCCGGCATCACGTTCGCCGAAAAGCAGGCGGTGACGCGCGCGCTGTTGCGCTCCGGCGCAAACATCGGCGAGATCAACACGGTGCGAAAGCATCTCTCGGCGATCAAGGGCGGCCGGCTCGCGCGCGCCGCGCATCCGGCGCGGGTGGTGACGCTGGCGATCTCCGACGTGCCGGGCGACGATCCGGCGGTGATCGGCTCCGGCCCGACCGTGCCGGATTCCTCGACGCTCGCCGATGCGCGCGCGGTCGTCGCGAAATTCAAGCTCGATCTGCCCGACGCGGTGAGCCGCGCGCTCACCGATCCGGCGAACGAGAGCCCCAAGCCGGGCGACCCGGCGTTTGCGAACGGCGAATTCCACCTGATCGCGCGCCCGGCGGACTCCTTCCGCGCCGCGGAGGCTGCCGTCCGCGCGGCCGGTTATGAGTGCGTCTTCCTCGGCGAACGGCTCGAAGGCGAGGCGCGCGAGGTTGCGCGCGCGCACGCCGCAAAAGCGCGCGAACTCCACGCCGCGCACCGCCGCGCCGTGATCCTCTCGGGCGGCGAACTCACCGTCACGATTCGCGGCCAGGGGCGCGGCGGCCCGAACCAGGAATACGCGCTGGCGCTCGCCATCGCGCTTGCCGGAACCACCGGCATCGCGGCGCTCGCCGCCGACACCGACGGCACCGATGGCGGCGCCGGCTCGGCCGAGGACCCGGCGGGCGCGACTGTGGACGGCAGCACGGCTACGCGGGCGCGGGAACTCGGCCTCGATCCGGCCGCGTTTCTTGCCGACAACGACTCCACCGGCTTTTTCGAGCGCCTGGGCGGTCTGCTGCGCCCGGGTCCCACCTTCACCAACGTCAATGACTTCCGCGCCATCCTCGTTGACAGCAGCATGGAACCAGCGCGAAATCCCTAAGGCGATGATGCGGATAGCCCGAATCGAAGGGATTTTCGTCTATGGCGGCGGCTCGCGCCGCCCGCTTTGGATATTTCCGCTGCTCTGCGCGTTGCTTGTTCTGTGGTCCGCGGTGCCGGCGGCGGCCGACTTCCGCCTTTGCAACAACACCGGCAGCCGGGTGGGCGTTGCGATCGGCTACAAGGACTCCGAAGGCTGGACCACCGAGGGCTGGTGGAACCTGGCGGCGCGCAATTGCGAGACCTTGGTGAAGGGCCAGCTGGTCGCGCGCTTTTATTATGTCCATGCGGTCGACTACGATCGTGGCGGCGAATGGTCGGGCAAGGCCTTCATGTGCACGCGCGACAAGGAATTCACCATCAAGGGCATCGAGGATTGCCTCGCGCGCGGCTATGACCGCACCGGCTTCTTCGAGGTCGACACCACACAGCAGCGATCCTGGACGGTGCAGCTCACCGAAACGGCCGATCAGGCACCCCAGCTCTCGCCGCAATACACGCCGCTGAACCCGCCCGCCCAACCGCAAGCAGACCCGATGAGACGCCTGCGCCGCACCAAGATCGTCGCAACGCTCGGGCCCGCCTCGTCGGATCAGGCCATGATCGCGCGGCTGTTCGAGGCCGGCGCGGACGTGTTCCGCATCAACATGAGCCACACCTCGCACGACGGGATGCGCAAGCTGCATGCCGCGATCCGCGCGGTGGAGAAGGACTTCGGCCGGCCGATCGGCATCCTCGCGGACCTGCAGGGACCGAAGCTGCGCGTCGGCACGTTCAAGGGCGACTTCGTGATGCTCAAGAACGGCGCGCAATTCGTGCTCGATGACGACAAGTCGCCGGGTGACGAGACACGCGTCTACCTGCCGCATCCCGAAATCCTCGCGGCGCTCGAGCCCGGTCACACGCTCCTGCTCGACGACGGCAAGGTGAAACTGAGAGCGGTCGAAACCTCGCCGAAGCGCGCCGTCACGCGCGTCGAGGTCGGCGGCAAGCTCTCGGCGCGCAAGGGCGTCAGCCTGCCCGACACCACGATCGGTTTCTCGGCGCTGACCGACAAGGACCGCTCGGACCTCGAAGCCTGCCTCGATACAGGCGTCGACTGGATCGCGCTCTCCTTCATCCAGCGGCCCGAGGATATCGCGGAAGCGAAGAAGATCACGCGCGGCCGCGCCGTTGTGATGGCCAAGATCGAGAAGCCGCAGGCGGTCGTGCGCCTCGCGGAAATTCTGGATTACACCGACGCCCTGATGGTCGCGCGCGGCGATCTCGGCGTGGAGATGCCGCTCGAGAAAGTCCCCGGCATCCAGAAGCAGATCACGCGCTCGGCGCGCCGCGCCGGCAAGCCGGTCGTGGTCGCGACGCAGATGCTCGAATCGATGATCACCAATCCGGTGCCCACGCGCGCCGAAGTGTCCGACGTCGCGACCGCGATCTTCGAGGGCGCGGACGCCGTGATGCTGTCGGCGGAATCGGCGGCCGGGCAGTATCCGGTCGAGGCGGTCGCCACCATGAACCGCATCGCCGAGGAGGTCGAGACCGACCCGATCTACCGCTCGATCATCGATGCGCAGCGCGCCGCGCCCGAGGCGACCGGTGCTGACGCGATCGCGGACGCGGCGCGCCAGATCGCCGAGACGCTCGATCTCGCGGCGATCGCGTGCTGGACCTTTTCGGGCTCGACCGTGCCTGCGCGTCGCGCGCGAGCGGCCGCACTCGCCGATCGTCGCGATCTCTCCGAATGTGGCGACGGGACGCAAGCTCTCGCTCGTCGTGGGGCGTGCATTGCGTCGTCGACGAGGACGCACGCGATCTCGACGACATGGTGGACCGCGCCTGCCGGATCGTGTTCCGCGAAGGCTTCGCGCAGGCGGGCCAGCGCATCATCATCGTGGCGGGCGTGCCGCTCGGCACGCCCGGCGCGACCAACATGGTGCGGATTGCGTTCGTGGGATCGGGCGCGGCGGAGGAGCTCTAAATATCCCGGCCCTCGACCTTCTCGGTCAGCGTCTTCACGAAATCCGGCACCTTCTGCAGGTGCGGGTTGACGGCGAGCGCGCGGCGGAACGCTTCGAGCGCGAGTTTCTCTTCGCCGAACTCCTGCATGATGACGCCAAGGCCGGTCAGCGCGCCGAAGTGGCGCGGCTCGCGCGCCAGCACCTGGCGGATATCTGCGGCCGACTTGCCGTAGTCCTTGTTGGCGAAATGCAGCGTTGCGCGCCGGTTCCAAGCCTCGATGTACTCGGGCCGCATGTCGACCACGGCATCGAGCAGCTGGATCGCGAGCTTGGTATCCTTGGCGTCTTGCGCGGTCTTCACGCGGCTCATCAACAGATCGGTCGTGTCGCTGCCGGAGGCGAGCCACAGCGCCCAGATGCGGCCCTCGACCAGCTTGGCCGAGTCGGCGTCGGGCGCGGCTTTGAGCGCCTCGAACAGGAAGTCGAGATTCTTGATGCGGTCGCCGCGCGGCACGCGCGGCAGCTTGTCGGGGGCCTCAGGCAAGGGCGCGGCCTGCGGAGGCGCGGGTTCTGTCTGTTGGGCGGAGACCTGGGGCGCGAGCAAGACCGCAGCGGCCAAGGCCGCCGGAAGCGCGAGGGATACGAGTCGCAGGCGCATGGTGTAAGTCTAGGGCTTTCGCGCTGCGGCGCAATACTGCGCGCGCGGGCGCCTGGTCAAAGCCCCGTGAGAACGCCCGGCAATCGGGAAACCGTCAGACTTCGGCTCAGCCCTGGCGCGCCTTGAAGCGCGGCTGGGTCTTGTTGATGACAAGACCCGGCCCTTGCGGCGCACGATCTTGTTGTCGCGATGCCGGCCGCGCAGCGATTTCAACGAATTACGAACTTTCATGGCTTCGATCCATGGCGCGCGCGCCGGAATGTCCAAGGGATTTGGTGGCGTTCTTAGGGGGCGGTCCGGAGACTGTCAACTTGGGCGCAGGTCAGGCGAAAAGGAATAAGTCTCTACCATCGGCGGTAACGTGTGACGGGATACCCGTTGCCGGCGTGCCACACACACAAACAAACGCCGTGGAATCGCCGCTTTTACCCGGAGCAGGGCGCTTCATTCATTGTTGCGGCCCGCGCGCGGGACCACACTCCGATCAGTCGGGTGGGCGTCATTCAATAAGAAGAACATGTTCCGGGCAACGTTTCGGCGGAAATCGCTGGCGGTCGTATTGCATGCAACGTTTGCATGCGGCCTGTTCCTTTGCGCTGCGACCGCTGCGTTCGCTCAAGACCCGGACCCGCCGCTGCCGCCGAGCGCCGATCTGGCCGTCACCAAGACAGGGCCGGCGAGCGCGACAGCAAGCAGCAACGTCACTTACACCATCAATGTCCTCAATCTAGGGCCGGAGAACGCCGTCGCCGCTTCGCTCTCCGACCCTATTCCTGCGGGAATGACCTTTGTCAGCCTGGGAGCGCCCGCGGGGTGGACGTGTACGACGCCTGCGGTTGGAAGCGGCGGGACGGTGAGCTGCACCAACCCGCTTTTCGCGGCTGGCAGCAACGTTGGCTTCTCCGTCACGTTTGCGATTCCCCCCGGCACGCCGCCAGGGACCTTCTTCACCAATATCGCGACGGTCTCTAGCCAGACATTCGACGTCAACGACGAGAATAACAGCGCCACTGCCACGACGCTGGTGAGCGGCGCCACGTCGGCAGATCTGTTCGCCACCAAGACCGGTCCTGCCGTCATCTCGCCGGGACAGAACATCGTCTACACGATCCCAACCGGAAACACCGGCCCCGATCCGGCGACCGGGGTTTCGCTGTCCGATACGCTGCCGGGCAACACGACGTTCGTGAGTTTGGCTTCAGCCGCCGGCTGGACATGCACGACCCCCGCGGTAGGCAGCGGCGGAACGGTCACCTGCACGATCCCAACTCTGGCCACCGGCGCCAGTGGCACATTCACGCTGACCGTCAATGTGCCCGGCGCCACGCCCTTCGGGACCGACTACCTCAACAGCGCCACGATTTCATCGACCACGTCGGACCCGACGCCGGAAAACAACACCGGGGTAGCGGGGACCACGGTGGTCGCTCCTGCCCCCGATCTCTCCATCGCGAAATCGCACAGCGGCAACGCAACGCAAGGGCAGACCGGCTTCCCCTACACGCTCACGGTCACCAATGTCGGCACCGGGCCGACGTCCGGGACGACCACCGTGCAGGACATTCTGCCGGCCGGGCTGGCGGCGACGGCGATCGGCGGCAGCGGCTGGAACTGCACGCTCGGCACTCTGACCTGCGACCGCGCAGACGCGCTTGCGCCGAGCGCATCGTATCCGGTCATCACCCTCACGGTAAATGTCGCGGCCAATGCCCCGCCTGCCGTCGTCAATACGGCAACAGTTGCGAATGCCAGCGATGGCGATCCCTCGAACAACACCGCCACCGATCCAACGAACATCGTGCCGGTCGCGCCCGATCTCGCGATCGCAAAGACGCACAGCGGCAACGCCACGCAGGGCCAGACCGGGTTCGTCTACACGATCACGGTGCAGAACGTCGGCAATGCGCCCACGTCCGGTCTTGTGACGGTGAGCGATACGCTCCCCACCGGGCTCACGGCGACCGGCGTCACCGGCTCCGGCTGGTCGTGCTCCGGCGGAGCCACGCCGACCTGCACGCGTTCCGATGCGCTGGCTGCAAGCGCGAGCTACCCGCCGATCACACTGACGGTGAACGTCGCCGCCAACGCGCCGGCGAATATCACCAATACGGCGACCGTTTCGGGCGGCGGCGACACCAATGCGGCGAACAATACGGCGAGCGATCCGACGCTGGTCGCGCCGGCCGCAGGCGGGGCCGATCTGGCGATCGCCAAGGCCCACGTTGGCAACGCACGCGCGGGCCAGGTCGGCTTCGTCTACACGATCACGGTGAACAATGCCGGCACGATCGCAAGCTCCGGCACCGTCACGGTCACGGACTTGCTCCCGCCGAAGCTGACCGCGACCGCGATCGGCGGCCCGGGCTGGGCCTGCTCGCTCGGCGCGACGCCGAGCTGCACGCGATCCGACGGGCTTGCGCCGAGTGCCGCCTATCCGCCGATCAGCCTGACGACCAACATCGCGGGCGATGCGGCGGCGACCATCACCAACACCGCGACGGTGTCGGGCGGCTCCGACTTCAACCCCGCCAACAACACCGCCACCGATACGACCGCGGTGCGCCCGCGCGCCGACCCGACCAAGGATCCGGATGTCGTCGGCCTGGTCAACGCGCAGATCGCGACGGCGCAACGCTTCGCCAATGCGCAGATCTCGAACTTCAACGAGCGCCTCGAGGCGCTGCACGACGAGAACACCGGCGACCATTTCGGCTTGAACTTCGGCCAGCCCGACCAGGACCAGTGCTACATCCCGGGCACCAGTCTGCTGCGCGATCCGTTCGATCCGAAGTGTCAAAAGGCGAGCCAGTACACCGCCGAAGCCTCCGCGACCGATGCATTCGCGTCGATGCGGACCGACCGCAAGAAGAATGCGCCGCCAGCACCGCCGGCCGCGCCGCGCACGCGCGACTTCGCGTTCTGGACCACCGGTTACGTCAGCTTCGGCAGCGCCGACCCGACGGCACAGCGCTCCGGCATCGACTTCAACACCACAGGCGTGAGCGCCGGCGTGGATTACCGGTTGGGCAGGAACTTGGTCGTCGGCGCCGGCGTCGGCTACGGCCGCGACTCGACCAGAATCGGAGAGCGCGGCACGCACAGCGACGCCGAGGCCTACAACGTGGCGGTTTACGGCAGCTATCGCCCGTTCCGGAACGTCTTCATCGACGGCCTCGCCGGCTACGGCGCGATGCGCTTCAACTCGCAGCGCTTCGTGGTCGATGACATGGCGTTCGTCTACGGCACGCGCAACGGCAGCCAATTCTTCTCATCGCTGACAGCGGCTTATCAATTCCGCTTCGACGGGCTGATGCTCTCGCCCTACGCGCGGATCAATGCCGCATGGCTGACGCTCGACGCGTTCACCGAGACCGGCGGGCTGGGCGGCGCGCTCGCCTACTCGTCGCAGTCGGTGAATTTCTACACCGCGGTGCTCGGCCTGCGCGGCAAGTACACATTCCTTACCGACTGGGGCTCCGTCGCGCCGCGCTTCCGCGTCGAGTACAATCACGACTTCGCCGGCACCAGCACGATCTTCCTGCAATATGCCGACCTGCTCGGGCCGATCTACAGCCTCACCACCTCGCCGGCGAGCCGCGACCGCGCGACGTTCGGTGCCGGCACCGACCTGATGATCAGAGACCAGCACCGGCTCGCGTTCGACTATCAATACGATGTCGATTTTCTCGGCGCGGACTGGCACCGCTTCAAGCTGCGGTGGGAGACCCGGTTCCAGCCGTAGCTATGCAAGGAATGGTGGGCGCGACAGGGATCGAACCTGTGACCCCTTGGATGTCGACCAAGTGCTCTACCGCTGAGCTACGCGCCCTGACCTTGTGGGGTGGCACCCTATATCGGCTCGGAAACAGCCCGGCAAGTTGCCCGCATCGGCCTGAAAATCACGCCGCCAGCATCTTCTGCACCTCGTTGACGAGGTCGCGCAGATGGAACGGCTTGGACAGCACCTTGGCGTCCTTCGGCGCATGCGAATCCGGGTTGAGCGCCACGGCCGCGAACCCCGTGATGAACATGATCTTGATGTCGGGATCGAGCTCGGCGGCCCTGCGGGCAAGCTCGATGCCGTCCATCTCGGGCATCACGATGTCGGTGAGCAGCAGCTCGAACGGTTCCTCACGCAGCCGCCGGTAGGCCGACATGCCGTTGTCGTAGTCGGTCACCTCGTAGCCGGCGTTCTCCAGCGCCTTGACCAGGAACCGGCGCATGTCGTTGTCGTCTTCGGCAAGCAGTATCTTCGGCAAAGTCTTGGTCATGGAACGGCGGCGAGTCCTGTGTCGTGAGCACCCCATAAGCGGGGTGGCCGGTAAATATGGGGTGAAGCCTTGGACAAGCTTCCATATCTCATCTTGGCAGAGCCGCGCCCGCATGGAAATGTACCGCTCGGGCGAGCGCAACGTTTAAGAAAGGTCCGCGAATCGCGATGGACAGTCCCCTGGAGGCAGAACTCGACCCCCCCTTCGAGATCCTCGAACCTGTGGAATGCCGTGGGCCGGTCGTGTTCAACTCGCCGCACAGCGGGCGCGTCTATCCCCGCGCGTTCCTTTCCTCCGCCAAGCTCGATCTCGCGACGTTACGCCGCTCCGAGGACTCCTTCGTCGATGACCTGATCGCCGGCGTGGTGCCGCGCGGTCACCCGCTGGTGCGGGTACACTTCCCGCGCTGCTACGTGGACGTGAACCGCGAGCCCTATGAACTCGACCCGCGCATGTTCGATGGGCGCCTGCCTTCTTTCGCCAATACCCGCTCGATGCGGGTCGCGGGTGGGCTCGGCACCGTCGCGCGCGTGGTCGGCGACGCGCAGGAAATCTACCATCAGCGCATTCCGATCGACGATGCGCTGCGCCGCATCGAGGGGCTGTACAAGCCCTATCATCGGGCACTGCGCCGCCTGCTGACCCGCGTGCACCGGGATTTCGGCACGGCCGTGCTGGTCGATTGCCACTCCATGCCCTCGACCGCGGGCGCCAAGGACGACCGGCCGCGCGCCGACATCGTGCTCGGCGACCGTTACGGCACGAGTTGCGTGCCGATGGTGTCGGAAACCATCGAGGCGACCTTCCGCGAGCTCGGCTATGTGGTCAGCCGCAACAAGCCCTATGCGGGCGGCTTCATCACGGAGCATTACGGCAACCCGGCCGCCGGGCTGCACTCGATCCAGATCGAGATCAATCGCGCGCTCTATATGGATGAGCGCCGCTACGAGCGCTCAGCCTCGTTCGCACGGCTCGCGGGCCATATCAGCCTGCTCGCCGACCGGCTTGCCGAAATCCCGCCCGAGGAACTCAAACCGTACCGGGCCGCAGCCGAGTAGCCATTGCGCGTCGGCATGGCGCGATCCCGATAGTGCATAGATGTCGGGCAGCCGCGGAAACCGTCCTGAAAATTAGGCATCGCTCGATAAGCCAAAGAAAAAGGGCCGCTTGCAAGCAAGCGGCCCAAGTCTAGGGAGGAAACGCCCAAGGAGGGCGGCGGTAGGCGACGCAAATCGCGTACCGCGCTGCAACAAGATACACCGCAACGCACAAAACGCAAGAGGCCGGCTGGGGAAAAAGTCGAATGCAGGAACCTTGGTGACCTAACGGCAACACCCGTTAACGGCGCGCCGCCGCATAGGCCGCGCAAGCCGCCAGAATGCCCAGCGCCTGCACGCCAAAGACCAGCCGATAGGCCTCCAGCGGATAGACGCCACCCTGCGCCGGAAACAGGTCGATCAGCGCGCCACTGACGAGCTGCACGACGAACGCACCGCCGATCGTGCCGATGTTGAACAGCGTCATCCCGCGCCCGACCAGTTGCGGGGGCAGGAAGGAGCGGCCGTGCGCAATCAGCACCGGAATGTAGGCCGCCACGAACCCGAACACCGTGAGCCAGACGGCGAGCCAGAACGGCTCCAGCCGGCCGGCCGCGGCCAGCAACGCAAGGGCAGCCGCGGTCGCGAGCGCACCCGCGAGCACCAGCGGCTTGTAGCCCCCGAAGATGCGCTCGGCGTGCCCCCACATCATCACGCCGACGATGTGGCTGATCGCCGGCAGCATCAGCAGGTTGCCGCGCGTGGTCAGTTCGTAGCCGTAGACGTGCGCGAGAAACGGCCCGCCCCACAGCCCGACGATCAGCACGTAGCTTGAGTACGACACGAGATTCATCAGGAACATCGGCACGAACCCGCGCATGCGTGCGACGGCCAGCACGCCGGCAAGGCTTTCGCGCAACGTCTCGCCCGCACCGGGATGCGAACGATCGCTGCCGTCCTCGCGCACCACGATGGCGACCAGAACCGCGCACGCCGCCATCAGTCCCGCCACGACAAGAAAGGTCGTTCGCCAGCCAATCGTGGCGCTCGCCCATGCGAGCGGCGCGGTCACGAACAGCGTGCCGATGGTGCCGATCGCGAGCTGAATGCCGGCAAGAACCGTGAACCGCTCGGGCGGAAAGCGGCGCGCGTAGAGAGCGAGCGGCGCCATCAGGTAACACGACGATCCGAGCCCCATCAGAGCACGCGCGGCGATCAGCCCGGCCGGCGAGGTCGCGATCGCGAATTGCAGCGTGCCGAGTACCGCTACCGCCGCGCACGCGAGCATGCAGCGCTTCGGGCCGTAGCGGTCGAGCGCGATGCCGAGCGGGACTTGCGCGGCCGCGAACGCGAAGAAGAACGCGCTCGACAACAGCCCGATCTCGCCGGCCGAAAGCCCGATCTCCGCCGCGAGGTCCGGCGCGATGACGCCGACCGAATTGCGCAGGAACTGGCTGACCAGGTAGATCGCCGCCAGCGCGCCGACCAGGGTCACCACGCCACGCGGTACCGACGCCCCGGCTGGGCTGTGCATCGCAATCATTCCGGCCTTTGCCCCTCACCGGGCAAGCGTCCCCTGACATACCGCATTTGATGCCGCAACTCGCAAGGGCCGGTTGCTCCGCGGCGCCGTCTCCGATAAGCCCACACGCCGCCTTCTCGGAAACTCTCCCGCATGACCGCCATCGACTTCGCCGCCTTCGTCGACGAGCTCGCGACCGCATCGGGAGACGCGATCCTGCCGTTTTTCCGCACCTCACTGGGCGTCGAGGACAAGGGCTCGGCGGTGGGCTTCGATCCCGTGACGGCGGCGGACCGCGCCGCGGAAGTCACGATGCGCACGCTGATCAAGCGCAATTTTCCCGAGCACGGCATCGTCGGCGAGGAATACGGCAACGAGCGCACTGAGGCCGAATATGTCTGGGTGCTCGACCCGATCGACGGCACCAAGTCATTCATCTCCGGCATGCCGACCTGGGGTTCGCTGATCGGGCTCACGCGCAACGGCGTCGCGGTGTTCGGCATGATGCATCAGCCGTTCGTGCGCGAGCGCTTCACCGGCGATGGCCGCGCCGCGCAATATCGCGGGCCCGCGGGCGAACGCGCGATGCATGTGCGCCCGTGCGCCACGCTCGCCGACGCCATGCTGTTCACCACCAGCCCGCAACTGATGAACGCGGCGGACCGCGTCGCCTTCGGCCGCGTCGAGGCCGCCGTGAAGCTCTCGCGTTATGGCGGCGACTGTTATCCCTACTGCATGCTCGCCGCCGGTCATGTCGATCTCGTCATCGAGAGCGGCTTGAAGCCGCACGACATCGTGGCGCTGATCCCGATCATCGAGGGCGCGGGCGGTGTCATCACCAATTGGGAAGGCGGCAGCGCGGTCAAAGGCGGCCGCGTGGTCGGCGGCAGGCGACAAGCGCGTGCATGCGGCGGCGCTGAAGGTATTGGCTGGATAATCGCCGTGTCCCGCACGCGGTGCAGCGCGGCAGCGGTGCACCGCAGATGCGGGACCCGGTTGCGTGCTTCTCCCAAGATAAAGAAACCGGGGTCCCGGGTCTGCAACGCATCACTTCGCTGCGCTTCGTGCTGCATCGCGCCCGGACACAAAATCAATACAGCGGCGAGCCCGGCACGAACGCGTCGAGCGCCGCCCAGAACTGCTCGCGATAGCGGTCCTGCTCCATCAGAAGCTCGTGGCGCGCGCCCGGGATCACCAGATGTGAGCCCGCGCGCAGGCGCACCGCGAACGCGCCGATCGCCGGCGTCGACACGATCTGGTCCTGTCCCGCCGCGACAAGCAGCAGCGGCTGGCGCAGCCGGCTTGGGTATGTCGGCTCGGCGAACTCGTTCATGACCTTGAAGGCTGAATCGATCCACGCGACCGTGGGCGAACCGATCGCAAGCGCCGGCTCGGCTTCGATGATGGCGGCGGTGCGGGCATAGCGCACGGGATCGGAGGTGAGCCTGTTTCCGGCGAAGGGGAGCGTGTTGATCGGCGTTCCGCCGCCGCCCGGCACATAGGCGCTTCCCATCCCGAGAAAACGAAACAGCCGGGCGGAGGCGCGCGCATAGGTCGATCCCGCAGCGCCGCCGAGATTGATCATCGGCCCGGACAGCACGATGCGGTCGAACCAGCGCCGCCCGTGATAGGCCGAGCGGATCAGCACCGCGGCCCCCATCGAGTGCCCGAGCGCGAAGTGCGGCGGCGGGCAATCCGGCAGCACGACCTCCTTCACGAAGGCTTCGAGGTCGCGGTCGTATTCGGCGAAATCGTACACGTGGCCCTTGCGGGCGTTCGGCAGCGCGCGGTCGGACAGGCCCTGCCCGCGCCAGTCGAGGATCGCCACCGCGAAGCCGCGCGCCCGCGCATCGCGCACCACCTCGAAATACTTCTCGATGAATTCCGCGCGGCCGGGGAGGACGCACAGCGTGCCCTTGCGGCCGGCCGGCGGCTCGAAACGCGCGAAGCGCAGCACCACCCCGTCGGACGTTTTCACGGTTCCGACGGTCGCGCCTTCGGGGACCGGATTGGCGGGGATAGAGGTGAGTTGCATGGGCGGCCGGTGGGACTACGAATCTTGGGCCTTATAGCAGGGGAATCGCGCCCCCGACGGGCGTTTTCACCCCCTTGCGGACCCACGGACCCGTTCCCAAATCAAGTTTCGCGCAGGCCATTCAGGCTGCGCATTCCCCGGTCCGGCCCCGCTTGGGGCGGACTTTCTGCATGTCGCTTTATGGAGGATATGCCATGCGAACTTTCGATCTTGCTCCCCTCTATCGTTCCACCGTCGGCTTCGACCGCCTGTTCTCGATGCTCGACGGCGCCGGCTTCGACAGCGCGGCGCCCACCTATCCGCCCTATAACATCGAGCGTACCGGCGAGAACGCCTACCGCATTTCGATTGCGGTCGCAGGCTTTGGCGAGGGCGATCTGACGATCGAGGCGAAGGAAAACACGCTCACCGTCAAGGGCGAGAAGCAGGAGAAGGCCGAGAACGAGGGTGAGGTGCTCTATCAGGGCATCGCGGCCCGCGCGTTCGAGCGCCGCTTCCAGCTCGCCGACTACGTCCAGGTCTCCGGCGCGCAGCTCGTGAACGGTCTCCTGCACGTCGATCTCGTGCGCGAGATCCCCGAGGCGAAGAAGCCGCGCCAGATTCCGATCGGCAACGGCAAGGCGAGGGCCGAGGTTCTGGAAGCCAAGGCGGCCTAAGGCCACCCTTCATCGTTGACCTGAATGGGAGCGCCCCGATGCCCGGGGCGCTTTCTTTTTGAGTTACGCGCGGATCAGTTGAGCGGCGCGACCGGCGTCATTTCCGGCGTCGCGGGCTTGGCGGCCGGCGCGGCAGCGGGCGGCGGGGCGGCAGCCGGCGCGTTTTGCGGGGCAGGCGCGATAGGCTCGACCGAACCGGCGGCTTCCTGCGGCGCGGCGGCCGGCCGCTTGCGCGGTATGGGCGGGCGGCCCGGCGTCACGGCGGCGGATTTCGGCTTCGCCTGGCTCGGCGGCGGCAAACCCGGTTGCGGCGGCTGGCCATGCGGCGCCATCAGCGAGCCGGGCGGCGCGTAGTCGTCGTCATCGTCGTGGGGCGGCATAGCGCCATGCGGACCATACGGCCTGCGCCAATACGGACCACCCGTCGAGGCGTAAGGGCCGCGGTACATCGCCGGCGGTCCGCCGATCGCCTCGACCGACACGACCTGCGCGCGGTTCGCGTCGATCACGATGCGCAACGGCTTGCCGTAATAGTCGGCGGCGCGCTGGATATAGACCGCTCCGTTGCGCATCGGCGGGCCCGATCGGCTCAAGCCCCATCTGGCGCACCATCTGGAACACGCCCTCCGGCGGCATCCCGCCGACCGGCATCACGGGGCGTGGCGGGTAGCCGTACTGCGCCATCGCGGGCCCCGCACCGAGCATGACAAGTCCAGCGATCGCGAACGCGACGAGTCTCATGGAAACCTCCGACGCGGCAACAACCCCGCCCCCGCACCGTCGTCAATGAATCAGGCGGAGCTTGGGCGTTATCGTGCGCGCACGATGGCGAGGAACTTCTCGACGTCTTCCTTTGTGGTCTGAAACGACGTCACCAAGCGGACCAGGATCTTGCCCGCGCCGACATCCGGGCCATCGCCCGGCCACGGGTAATAGGTCGCGCCCGCGGCCCGGAGCCGTTTGTCAGCCTCAAGCGTGATCGGCGCGAACACTTCATTCGCCTCGACCGGCCACACCGGATTGCAGCCCGCCGCGGTCAGTCCTTCACTGAGCGCGTCCGCCATATCGTTGGCGTGACGCGCGAGCTTCAGCCACAGATCGTCCTTGAGATACGCTTCCATCTGCGCCGCGATGAAGCGGTGCTTCGACGCCGTCGCACCGCCCCGCTTGCGTCGCCCAGGCATATTCGCGCCATGGCTCGGATCGAAGAAGATCACGGCTTCCGCGCCCATCGTGCCACCCTTTGTGGCGCCGAACGAAAGCACATCGATGCCGGCCTTCCAGGTGATTTCGGCCAGCGAGACATTCATGCGCGCGAGCGCGTTGCCGATACGCGCGCCGTCCATGTGCAGCGCCACACTGTGCTTGTGTGCGATGTCGGCGAGTTCCCTCACCTCCGCGACGCGATAGATCGTGCCGCATTCGGTCGCCTGCGAGAGCGACAAGACTGCCGGCGTGACGTGATGCGGTCCGCCCCACGCGCCCCGTTCGAGCGCGGTACGCAGCGTCGCGGCGGATATCTTCGCGCCCTCCCCGGGCAGTCCGATCAGCTTGGTTCCGCCGCCGAAAAATTCCGGCGCACCGCATTCGTCGGTCGCGATGTGCGATTCTTCGTGGCACAGCACCGCGCCCCACGGCGGGGTCAGGTGCGCGATCGCCAGTGCATTGGCGACCGTCCCGGTCGGCACCAGAAATACCGCCACCTCGCGCTCGAAAATCTCCGTGAATTGCTTCTCGACCCGTTTGGTCCACTCGTCGTTGCCGTAGCCGAGCGCATAGCCGGTGTTGGCGCGGCCAAGCGCGTCGAGGATTTCCGGTGCCATGCCGGCGGTGTTGTCGCTTGCGAAGTTCATGCGTTTCCTCGTCGGTCTCGGCGCCGGAGAGTGCAATTCTGTTGCGCTGCGGCATCAACCATGGTCCTCTTGTTACGTGCCCCGGATGCGCGGAGCAACAAACGGCAAGGAAGGCGGTGGATTCGGGCGGCTTGCTCTTGCGCGCGAAAACGGATGTTGGCATATTAGGACAGCATTGCTGTCCCAATCGGCAGCGGCTGCCAGTCTCGGGCGAAAACGCCACCTGACGGCGGCGCAATGAGCGGTCCCGTGAGGGGCCGGCAAGCGGCACCCTCAAAAGATGCCGCCCCTCGCGAGATGGCTTGAAGTTTGCGTCGCGGCGCATGTGCCGCGCACGAGGAAGGTGCGCCGAAGGCCGACCACGGCCGAAACGCGGAGGCAACGATGAGCGCGCAACGGTTCGATGTGGGAGTGAGGCACGCTGCTTCTCCTGCGGAGCGGGCCGTGAAGGATTCCGCCCCCATGTGGCCGCTCTGGCCCGGCGTCCCGGAAGCGCACGGCCTCTACGATCCGCGGCTCGACAAGGACTCGTGCGGCGTCGGCTTCATCGCCGACATCAAGGGCCGCAAGTCGCACAAGATCGTCGAGGACGCGATCGCGATCCTCTGCAATCTCGAGCACCGCGGCGCGGTCGGCGCCGATCCGCGCGCCGGCGACGGCGCCGGCATTCTGGTGCAGACGCCGCACAAGTTCTTCAAGCGCAAGGCAGGCGAGCTTGGCATCGCGCTGCCGGAGCCGGGCCATTACGCGGTCGGCGTCGTGTTCATGCCGCACGATCCGGAATGGCGGAAGGTCATCCTCGACATCTACGC
Organism: uncultured Alphaproteobacteria bacterium; assembly: GCA_963800695.1. Classification (GTDB taxonomy): domain Bacteria; phylum Pseudomonadota; class Alphaproteobacteria; order Rhizobiales; family Xanthobacteraceae; genus PALSA-894. The sequence goes on from CAWDCA010000027.1 coordinate 171,559, forward strand.
CGAGAAGGTACCGCAGGAGGGCCTCACGCTGCTGGGCTGGCGCGAGGTGCCGTCGGACAATTCCTCGCTCGGCGAGTCGGTCAAGCCGACCGAGCCGTTCCACATGCAGGTGTTCATCGGCCGCGGCGAGGGCGTAAAGAGCGAGGACGATTTCGAGCGCCGCCTCTACATCCTGCGCAAGGTGATCTCCGACGTCGCGTACCGCAAGCGCGAGCGGCGGCTGGCGAACTACTACGTCGTGTCGCTGTCGTGCCGCACCGTGATCTACAAGGGCATGTTCCTCGCCGACCAGCTCGGCAAGTACTATCCCGACCTGCACGAACCCGACTTCGAGACCGCGCTCTGCCTCGTGCACCAGCGCTTCTCCACCAACACGTTCCCGAGCTGGCCGCTCGCGCACCCCTACCGCATGGTCGCGCACAACGGCGAGATCAACACGCTGCGCGGCAACGTCAACTGGATGGCGGCGCGGCAGGCCTCTGTGTCGTCGAAGCTGTTCGGCGACGACATCACCAAGCTCTGGCCGATCTCGTATGAGGGCCAGTCCGACACAGCCTGCTTCGACAACGCGCTCGAATTCCTGGTGCAGGGCGGCTACTCGCTCGCGCATGCCGCCATGATGCTGATTCCGGAAGCCTGGGCCGGCAATCCGCTGATGGATGACGAGCGCAAGGCGTTCTACGAATATTATGCCGCCTTGATGGAGCCGTGGGACGGCCCGGCCGCGATTGCGTTCACCGACGGCCGCCAGATCGGCGCGACGCTCGACCGCAACGGCCTGCGCCCGGCACGCTGGCTCGTCACCGCCGACGACCGCGTCATCATGGCGTCGGAAGCGGGTGTGCTGCCGATCCCCGAAGACGAGATCGTGCAGAAGTGGCGCCTGCAGCCGGGCAAGATGCTGCTCGTCGACCTTGTCGAGGGCCGCATTATTTCCGACGAGGAGATCAAGGCGCAACTTTCCAAGAAGCATCCGTACGCGAAGTGGCTGAAGAAGGCGCAGCTCGTGCTCGAAGACCTGCCGGCGCTGCAGCCGCGCAAAGCCAGCACGAACCTCTCGCTGCTCGATCGCCAGCAATGCTTCGGCTACACCCAGGAAGACCTGCAGATCCTGATGGAGCCGATGGCGACCACCGGACAGGAAGCGGTCGGCTCGATGGGCACCGACACGCCGATCTCGGCGCTCTCCGACAAGTCGAAACTGCTCTACACCTATTTCAAGCAGAACTTCGCGCAGGTGACCAACCCGCCGATCGACTCGATCCGCGAAGAGCTGGTGATGTCGCTGGTGTCATTCATCGGGCCGCGGCCTAATTTGTTCGATCTTGAGGGCCTGGCGAAGAAGAAGCGGCTCGAAGTGCGCCAGCCGATCCTCACCAATGACGACCTGGAAAAGATCCGCTCCATCGCACATGTCGAGGAGCAGTTCGACACCAAGACGCTCGACGTGACCTACCCGGCCGAACAGGGCGCGGCCGGCATGAAGCCCGCGCTGGCAAGCCTGTGCGAGCGCGCCGAGGCCGCCGTGAAAGGCGGCTACAACATCATCATCCTGTCGGACCGCCGCGCCGGACCTGATCGCATCCCGATCCCGGCGCTGCTCGCGACCGCGGCGGTGCATCATCATCTGATCCGGAAAGGTTTGCGCACCGCCGTCGGCCTCGTGGTGGAGACCGGCGAGGCGCGCGAGGTGCACCACTTCTGCTGCCTCGCGGGTTACGGCGCGGAAGCGATCAATCCCTATCTGGCATTCGAAACGCTCGTCGCCATGCAGGACGAGATGCCCGAGAAGCTCGACGGCAAGGAGATCGTCAAGCGCTACATCAAGTCGATCGACAAGGGCATCCTCAAGGTGATGTCCAAGATGGGCATCTCGACGTACCAGTCCTACTGCGGCGCGCAGATTTTCGACGCGGTCGGATTGCGCTCGGAGTTTGTCGGAGAGTTCTTCTTCGGCACCGCGACGCGCATCGAAGGCGTCGGCCTCGAAGAGATCGCGGAGGAAACCGCGCGGCGTCATCGCGATGCGTTCGGCGATGTGCCGGTACTTCGGCACGCGCTCGATGTCGGCGGCGAGTATCTGTTCCGTGTTCGCGGCGAAGCGCACGCCTGGGCGCCCGAAACGGTCGCAACCTTGCAGCATGCGGTGCGGGGCAACTCGCGCGACAAGTATCGGGCGTTCGCGAAGATCGTGAACGAACAGGCCGAGAAAATCCTGACCATCCGCGGCATGTTCTCGATCAAGACCGCCGAAGAAGACGGCCGCAAGCCTGTGCCGCTCGACGACGTCGAGCCCGCCAAGGATATCGTCAAGCGTTTCGCGACCGGCGCCATGTCCTATGGCTCGATCTCGCGCGAGGCGCATACCACTCTGGCGATCGCCATGAACCGCATCGGTGGCAAGTCGAACACCGGCGAAGGCGGCGAGGAAGCCGACCGCTTCAAGCCGCTGCCGAACGGCGACTCGATGCGCTCGGCGATCAAGCAGGTCGCGTCGGGCCGCTTCGGCGTGACCACCGAATATCTCGTCAATTCCGACATGATGCAAATCAAGATGGCGCAGGGCGCAAAGCCCGGCGAAGGCGGGCAATTGCCCGGCCACAAGGTCGACGCCACCATCGCCAAGGTGCGGCACTCGACACCCGGCGTCGGGTTGATTTCGCCGCCGCCGCATCACGACATCTATTCGATCGAGGATCTGGCGCAGCTTATCTACGACCTGAAGAACACCAATCCGTCAGCGGACGTGTCGGTCAAGCTGGTGTCGGAGGTCGGCGTCGGTACGGTCGCGGCCGGCGTTTCCAAGGCGCGCGCCGACCATGTCACGATCTCAGGGTTTGAGGGCGGCACCGGCGCCTCTCCGCTCACCTCGCTCAAGCACGCCGGTTCACCATGGGAGATCGGCCTTGCCGAAACCCACCAGACGCTGGTGACCAACCGCCTGCGCAGCCGCATCGCCGTGCAGGTCGATGGCGGGTTGCGCACCGGGCGCGACGTTGTCATCGGCGCGATGCTCGGCGCTGACGAATTCGGCTTCTCGACCGCGCCGCTGATCGCGGCCGGCTGCGTGATGATGCGCGTGTGCCATCTCAACACCTGCCCGGTCGGCGTCGCCACGCAGGACCCGGTGCTGCGCAAGCGCTTCGTCGGCCAGCCCGAGCACGTCATCAACTACTTCTTCTTCGTCGCCGAGGAAGTGCGCGAGCTCATGGCCGAGCTTGGCTACCGGCGGTTCGACGAGATGGTCGGACAGATGCAGATGCTCGACAAGCGCAAGCTGGTCGAGCACTGGAAGGCCAAGGGGCTCGATTTCTCCCGGCTGTTCACCAGGCCCGAGGTGCCGCAGAGCGTCGGCATCTATCACAGCGAATCGCAGAACCATCACCTCGAACACATTCTCGACCGCACTTTGATCGATCAGGCGCGCGCCGCGATCGACCGCGGCGCACCGGTGAAGATCGAGGTGGCGATCAAGAGCGTGAACCGCACCGCGGGCGCGATGCTCTCGGGCGAGATCGCCAAGGTCTACGGCCACGCGGGCCTCCCGGACGACACCATCCACGTCAAGCTCAAGGGCACCGCCGGGCAAAGCTTCGGCGCATGGCTTGCGCGCGGCATCACGTTCGAGCTTGAGGGCGAAGCCAACGACTATGTCGGCAAGGGCCTCTCGGGCGGCCGCCTCATCGTCTATCCGGCGAAGGAGGCGACGCGCATCGTGCCCGAAGAGTCGATCATCATCGGCAACACGGTGCTCTACGGCGCGATCGAGGGCGAGGCCTACTTCCGCGGCGTCGGCGGCGAGCGCTTCGCGGTGCGCAATTCCGGCGCCATCGCGGTGGTGGAAGGCGCGGGCGACCATTGCTGCGAATACATGACCGGCGGCGTCGTCGTGGTGCTCGGCAAGACGGGCCGCAACTTCGCGGCCGGCATGTCGGGCGGCATCGCCTATGTGCTCGACGAGGACGGCAGCTTCGAGAAGCGCTGCAACATGTCGATGATCGAGCTCGAGCCGGTGCTCGCCGAGGAGAACGCGAGCTGGCAGCACTATCATCAGGCCGGCGACCTCGATCATCACGGCCGCGTCGACGTGATGAGCGACATGAGCCGCTATGACGGCGAGCGGCTGCATCAGTTGATCGCCAACCACGCGCGCTACACGAATTCGAAGCGCGCGAAAGACATCCTCGCGGCCTGGGCCGACTACCTGCCCAAATTCCGCAAGGTGATGCCGGTCGAATACCGCCGCGCCTTGCAGGAAATGAAGGCGACCGAAGTCACGATTCCGTTCGCCGCGGCAGGCGCGTAAGAAGAGCAAGAATGGGCAAGGTCACCGGCTTTCTCGAAATCGACAGGCAGGACCGGCGCTACCGGCCGGCCTCCGACCGCATCCGCCATTTCAGGGAGTTCGTGATCCCGCTGTCGCAGGACGCGACGAAAGATCAGGCCGCGCGCTGTATGAATTGCGGCGTTCCGTACTGCATGGGAAATGGCTCGCTCGCGCCCGGCACGCCCGGCTGCCCGGTGAACAACCAGATCCCCGACTGGAACGATCTGGTCTATCGCGACAACTGGCAGGACGCGCTCTACAATCTGCACTCCACCAATAATTTTCCCGAGTTCACCGGACGCGTGTGCCCGGCGCCGTGCGAGGCCGCCTGCACGCTCAACCTGATCGAGACGCCGGTCACCATCAAGACGATCGAATGCGCCATCGTCGATCGCGGCTGGGAAGAAGGCTGGATCGTTCCCGAGCCGCCCGCGGTGAAGACCGGCAAGAAGGTCTCGGTGATCGGCTCAGGCCCCGCCGGCATGGCCGCCGCGCAGCAGCTCGCGCGCGCCGGCCATGAGGTGCACCTGTTCGAGAAGTTCGCGCGCGCCGGCGGCCTGCTCACCTACGGCATTCCGGATTTCAAGATGGAGAAGCATCACGTCGTCAAGCGCGTGACGCAGATGGAGGCCGAGGGCGTCGTGTTTCATTACGGCGCGCATGTCGGCGTCAGCATGCCGGTGGAGCGAGTCACCGAGGGATTTGACGCCGTGGTGCTGACCGGCGGCGCCGAGGCGTCGCGCGACCTGCCGATCCCGGGCCGCGAGCTTGGCGGCATCCACTTCGCGATGGACTACCTGCCGCAGCAGAACCGCCGCATCGCCGGCGAACCCGCGTCCGACATGCCGCCGATTTCCGCGAGCCGCAAGCACGTGGTGGTGATCGGCGGCGGCGACACCGGCTCCGACTGCATCGGCACGGCGATCCGCCAAGGCGCGCTCAGCGTGACCAATTTCGAGATCATGCCGAAGCCGCCCGAGAAGGAAGACAAGCTGATGACGTGGCCGGATTGGCCATTGAAGCTGCGCACCTCATCGAGCCACGAGGAAGGCGCCGAGCGCGATTTCGCCGTGATGACGCAGAAGTTCACCGGCCAGCACGGGCAGGTCTCGAGGCTCGACTGCATCCGCTGCGACGAGAAGTTCAAGCCGATCCCCGGCACCGAGTTTGCCCTGAAGGCCGATCTGGTGCTGCTCGCGATGGGCTTCGTGCATCCGGTGCACGAGGGCATGATCAAGACGCTCGGGCTCGATCTCGATCCGCGCGGCAACGTGAAGGCCGACACCGAGACGTATCAGACGTCGAACCCGAAAATCTTCACCGCCGGCGACATGCGGCGCGGCCAGTCGCTGGTGGTGTGGGCGATCCGCGAGGGCCGTCAGGCCGCGTACGCGGTCGACAAGTTTTTGATGGGGTCGACGAATTTGCCGCGGTGACGCTTCGTGTCACCACCGGCTGCCGCCGAACCACCCGCCGAAGAAACCGCGATCCTGCTGCGGCCGGGTCTCGTAGGGCCGCGGCTGCCCGAACCAGCCCCAGCCGCCGCCCGTCGTTTGCTGCTGCGGCTCGCGTTTGGGACGCGGCGCGCTCGGCCTGGGCGCCGCCGCGATGCCTGTGGCAGCAGGCGCGCCCGCGGTCGCGACCGCCAGGCGTCGCGGGCTCGACGGGATCGGGCGGCAGCACGCCGGTCGCGGTCACGATATCGCGGCGCGGCCACGCGAAATCGTCGGCGCGCCCGGCCGGCGCCTCGATCGGCTCGCCCTTCACCAGCACGCGCGTCGCAACCGAATCGCCGCCGGTCGCGCGCACCGGCGTTGCGCCGAGCAGTGCATCGCCCGTGCCTTTCGGCGCGGTGAGCGACATCACCGGACTGGCGATCGGACGCGGCGGCAGTCCCGGCGCGGCGGCGGTCGGGGGCGCCTTGGCGTCCGGCTCGGGCTCCTGCGGCAGCGGCGCCGCGACCGGCGCGGCGCGCGCGAGCATCACACGGCGGATTTCGCGCTCGACGTAGTGCGCGAGCTTGCGCGCACCCGCACGCGTGAAATGGGCGCCGTCGCCGGCGCGCAGCCGCCGCGTCTGGCCTTCGAAGTCCGGACCGTAATTGTTGTAGTTGCCGGCATCGTCGACGAAGCCATCCCAGATATCGATGTAGGCCACGCCCGCCTTCTCGGCGCGCCCGCGATAGAGGTCGTTGAGATAGACAACCTCCGACGTGGCGCGCGAGCCGCGGATCGACGGCAGCCCGACCCAGAACACCGGCACGCCGCGCGCCTTGAGCACGCCGAGCATTTCATCGACGCGGCGCGAATAGAGCTCGCCCCATTTCTCCGAGCGGAATTCGTGCACCACCGTTCCGGCGGTCGCGCCCTCGGGCGCGATGATGTTGGGCTGTTCGTTATCCTGTGCGGTCTCCTGCGCGGGATTTGGCGGCGACGCTTCGGCATCGGCGGGCTTGGCGGGTAGCCGGAGGGGACGTTGCGGCAGCAGCAGCTGCCTGCTGTTGCGGCGGTTGACCGGGTGTTGCGGGCGGCGCCGATGCGGGCTGCGCGGGCGCCTGCTTCTGTCCCGCCGGAGGCCGCGCGGGCTGTTGGCGGATCGCTTCGCGGATGCCGCGCCGGTCCGCAAGCCCGATCATGATCACGACGAAATCCGGCTTGTCGGCATTGAGCATTTCGCGCGCCTGCGATGGCCAGTCGTAGGACTCGCCGCGCGTCTCGGTGCGGATCAGCCCGGAGCTGATGCGGTGCTTGCGCAAGATGCCGATCTCCGGCGTCTCGCCGAAGGCGTCCTCCAGCCCGTAGGCCAGCCAGTCGGCCATCGAGTCGCCGAACACCATGATCCTGGTCGTCGGCGCCACGTCGGCGCGGCGCGGCGGCGCCGGCGCGCGCGAGGAATCGACCGGCTGCTGACGGGGCTGGTCCTGATAGCCGAACGGTGAGCCCCAGGGCTGGTTTTGCGGCGGCTGAGACGGCTGCTGGTAGCGCCGCCGCCGGTCTTCCAGGAACGGAAACCGGTCGTCGAGTTGCGCGGACGCAGGGCGCCGTCATGGCGATCATGCCAATGGTCGCCGCTGCCGCTTCGGCCAGGCCGAGCAGCACCAGGGCGGTCAATCGGGCGAAGCGGAACGTCATCGGGCTCTCGAATACCACGAGCCGGGAGGCGGCGGCCACCGCTCATCAGCGCCCGGAAAATGTCAACTTGAAGATGGGGTTAGCGGCGCAGCCGCTCCAGCACGGCCGCCGAGGCAAAGCCGTCCGGGGTGAGCCCATGGCGCGCCTGGAAATCGCGTACCGCAGCGCGTGTCTTGAGCCCAAGCCGCCCGCTCGGCTCCCCCACGTCGAAACCGTGGCGCACCAGATGCTGCTGCAACTCCAGCCGTTCGGCGCGGCTGAGCACGCGCTCCTCGCGCGGCCACGCCTGCACGATCGGGGCGCCGCCGCGCAGCCGGTCGGCCAGATGCCCGATCGCCAGCGCATAGGCCTCGGCCGGGTTGTACTTCATGATGGCGCGGAAGTTATCCAGCATCAGGAATGATGGCCCCCGCGCACCCGCCGGAATGAACAGCGTGGCTTTATCCCCGGCGCGCGGAAATGCCGCGCCGCCGGGCCGCGCGATGCCGTGCCGCGCCCACTCGTGAATGGTCAGCTTCCGCGCCGGATCGGCCAGCATGTAGTTGAAGCCCTGCGGCAGCACGACCTCGTAGCCCCAGGTCTGGCCCGCGACCCAGCCCGCCTTGACCAGATGGTTCGCCGTCGAGGCGACCACATCCGGGACCGAGCCGATCACGTCGCGCCGCCCGTCGCCGTCGAAATCGATCGCGTAGCGCTTGAACGCCGTCGGCATGAACTGGGTCGAGCCGAACGCGCCGGCCCACGAGCCCTTGAGCTGCTCCGGCCTGATGTCGCCGCGATGCAGGATTTCCAGCGCGGCGAGAAACTCGTCCTTGAAGTACGCCTGCCGCCGTCCGACGCAGGCCAGCGTCGCTGTCGAACGGATCACCGGCCGCTCGCCCGCGACCGCGCCGTATTTCGTCTCGACGCCCCAGATCGCCACGACGATATGGCGGTCGACGCCGTAGGCGCGCTCCACCGCGTCGAACGTCGCCGCATGTGCGGCCAGCAGCTCGCGGCCCTTGGAGATGCGCTCGTCGGTGACGAGCAGATCGACGTAATCCCAGAACGCCTTGGTGAACTCCGGCTGCGCGTCGACGAAGTCCATGATCTTGATGTCGGGCTCGAGACCGGCGGTGAACTTGTCGAAACTCGCGCGCGAGATGCCGCGCCGCGCCGCCTCCGGCCAGGTTCGTTCGAGGCAATTCTTGAAGTCCGCGACCGCGCCAAGGATCGCATCCGGCATCATCTGCGGATGGCCCGACGCGCCGGGCTCGCCGCTCCATTTGTCGCTCTGCGGGGCGACCGAACCTGTGATGACCGGCACCAATTGCGGATAGCGGTCGTCCTGCGCCAGCGCCGTGCCCGGCAGCGCGAGCGGCAGCAGCGCCCACATGAGGTGACGAACGGCCCGCATCGGATCAAAACCAGCCCATTGTTGCCGCCCCATAGGGCACCAGATAGGGTTTCCCGCTTCTTAACGCATTCGCTATAGAGCCGCCAAACGCGGCGAAGTGCCACGCGAACGGGTTCCATGAAAGCGATCCGCAAGGCTGTATTTCCGGTTGCCGGTCTCGGCACGCGCTTCCTTCCCGCCACCAAGGCAATGCCGAAGGAGATGCTGACCGTGGTCGACCGGCCGCTGATCCAGCACGTGGTGGACGAGGCGCGCGAGGCCGGCATCGAGCACTTCATCTTCGTCACCGGGCGCAACAAGGGCATCATCGAGGATCATTTCGACCTCGCCTACGAGCTGGAGCGCACGCTCGGCGAGCGCGGCAAGAAGGCCGAGCTGTCGATCCTCGCCGAGGCGCAGCCGCCCGCGGGCGCGACCTCGTTCACCCGCCAGCAATCGCCGCTGGGATTGGGCCACGCGGTGTGGTGCGCGCGCGACCTCGTCGGCGACGAGCCGTTCGCCGTGCTGCTGCCCGACATGCTGATCAAGGGAAAGCGCGGCTGCCTCGCGCAGATGGCGGATGCCTACCGCGAGCTTGGCGCGAACGCGAACGTCATCGCGGTCGAGGAAGTGCCGGAAGACCAGACGCACATGTACGGCATCGTCGGCATGGGCAAGCAGAAGGGCGCATCGTTCGAGATCACCCAGATGGTCGAGAAGCCGCCGCGCGGGACTGCCCCCTCGAACCTGATCATCACCGGGCGTTACATCCTGCAGCCCGAAATTTTCGGCATTCTCGAAAATCAGGAGAAGGGCGCGGGCGGCGAGATCCAGCTCACCGACGCGATGATCACGCTGATGAAGTCCGCGCCGTTCTATGGCTACAGGTTCGACGGCCGCACCTACGACTGCGGCTCCAAGGTCGGGTTCCTCGCCGCGAACGTCGCCTATGCGCTCGACCGCCCCGACATCGCGCCGGCGTTTCGCGCGGAGCTGAAGCGGTTGCTGGGCAAGTAACCGGGGTGCGTATCAATTCTCTTGCGAAAGACCTGATCTTCGGCACGTTCATCAGCCTGGCCGTTGCGGTCGGGTTTTTCATCGCGTTCGTGGCCGCCGCCCTGTGGTTGCCGCAGGATCAACAGGCGATCCGGCGCCATATCCTCGAAGCAATCAACCACGGGACATTTAACGCTCGGATCAGCTACGGGCCATTGGGACGTATCGAATGGCCACGTCACACATTGGATTGCCTGCCGGTCAATATGATGCTGGCCCCGCCCGCGGGCCCTTTGGTGGATGCAGTCAGCAATCGTTCTGTCGCGCTCAATCCGTCCTGGCGCGATGCGCGCGTCCCGGAGGCTTTCGACTGCCAAGCCTTGGTGCGCGCGTTTCCGGAACTAGGCGCCGGTTACGGCGACGTGCAGTTCGTGCCGTCCGATCGATACATTTTTGGCAACCGCGTATTCGGGCGTGCGATGCTTTCTGTCATGCCCTTTGGCGCGATGGCCAGTGTGATGCAGGCGGTCGCGTTTGCACTGCTGGGCGCCATTGGCGCCGTGGCGCTTTGGAGGTTGCACAACGCCCCCGATCCCGCCTCACGCCTCCTGCCTGGAGGATATGCGGTCATCGCCGGCTGCCTCGCCCTGCTCTATGGCGTGCACTACTTCGATACCATGCTGATGTTCGCGCCGCCAGACTACACGCACTTCATGTTCGTCCTGATCAGTTTGCTTGTGCCCATTGCGTCCATGCGGCCTGCGGGGCTTTCGCTCTATGCTGCGAGCTATGGCAGCCTGATCGCGATCTTCGAATCGCTCACCGGCGGCATCCCGTTTGCGCTCGCCATGTTGCCATTGCTGCTCGCGTTGGGATTCCAAGGTGACTGGCAGCGATACTTCGCCAAGCTCGTTCTGCTTTGGGGCTGCTTCTGCCTCGCCGTCGTCGCATCTTTCGCGATCAAAAAGGGCTTTTCGATCGCGTTCCTCGGCGATCGCGAGGCGTTTTTTGCAATGCTGTTTTATCGGATGCGTGGCGAACTGCCGCCCTACACCGGCGTAGAGATGTCATTGCGATACCTGCTTGCAAGCTACCGCCGCTGGAGCGGACTGATCGCGCTCGGCTCGCCGAACATCGGGACCGGCCTCGTCGTCGCGGCGCTGGGCGTCTTCGTGATCCAGACGTGGCGTACCGGACTCCGGTCGTTCGATCGTCCCATATTGGTCGCGGGGTGGCTCGGCGTCGCTGTCCTGATCGTATGGTGCGCCGCCTTCTTCCAGCATGCGGTTGTGCACCCGTATTTCATGGCCCGGCTGCTCGTGCTTCCGGTGATCGGGGCAGCGGTGCTCATCGCTGTCCACCGCCCGTTCGCCTTTGCGCCTCGATCCGTCCGATGAGCACCGATGCGGACGTGTTCATCATCGGCGCCGGCCCCGCGGGCCTCACCGCTGCGTATTGTCTGACAAAGGAGAATCCCTCGGTCATCGTGATCGAGAAGGACCCGGTCTATGTCGGCGGCATCAGCCGCACGGTCGAATACAACGGCTTCAATGTTCGACATCGGCGGGCACCGCTTCTTCTCCAAGTCGAAGGAAGTGGTCGACCTGTGGCAGGAGATCCTCCCGACGATTTCATCGAGCGGCCGCGCCTGTCGCGCATCTATTACGGCGGCAAATTCTATTCGTATCCGCTCAGCCCCCTCGAGGCGTTGAAAAATCTGGGGGTCGTGACCAGCGTGCTCTGCATGCTGTCGTTCGCCTACGCCAAGGCCTTTCCGACCAAGAACCCGATAAATTTTCACCAATGGGTACGCAACCAGTTCGGCGAAAAGCTGTTCTCGATCTTCTTCAAGACCTACACCGAGAAGGTATGGGGCATGTCGTGCGACGAGATCTCCGCCGACTGGGCCGCGCAACGCATCAAGGGGCTCGATCTCGGCGTCGCGGTGATGCACGGGTTGAAGCGCTCGGCGCGGGCCGGCGGACCGGTGGTCAAGACGCTTATCGAGAGCTTCCAGTATCCGCGCCTGGGTCCCGGCATGATGTGGGAAGCGGCCGCGCGTAAGGTCGAACGGCGCGGCGCCAGGGTGCTCATGGGTCGCGAGCTGCAGCAGCTTTGTTACGATCGGGAAAAGGAGCGCTGGGAGATCGAGGTTTCCCGCCACGATGGCGAACCCGAGCGTTACACCGCCCGCCATGTGATCAGCTCGGCGCCGATGCGCGAACTGGTCGAGAAGATCGTCCCGGCCCCGCCTTCCCTGGCTAGCGCACGCGAACTGCGGTATCGCGACTTCCTCACCGTCGCACTGATCGTGAAGAAGCCCGACCTGTTCCCCGACAACTGGATCTACATCCACGATCCGGCGGTGCAGGTCGGCCGCGTGCAGAACTTCCGCTCGTGGTCGCCCGAAATGGTGCAACCGGGCATGAGCTGCCTCGGCCTCGAATATTTCTGCTTCGAGGGTGACGGATTGTGGAACGCGCCCGATGCCGAACTGATCGCGCTCGCGAAGAAAGAGATCGCCAAGATCGGATTGATCGCCGAGAGCGACGTCATCGATGGCTGCGTGGTGCGCCAGCCGAAGGCCTATCCGGTGTACGACGAGAGCTACCGCAAGAACGTCGCGACGATCCGGCAGGACCTCGAAGGACTGTACCCGACGCTACACATGGTCGGCCGCAACGGCATGCACAAGTACAACAATCAGGATCATGCCATGATGACCGCGATGCTGACGGCGAAGAACATCTTGGCCGGCGAGCGCATATTTGACATCTGGAACGTCAACGAAGACGCCGAGTATCACGAGGCAGGCGGCTCGGGCGTGAAGGAGGCATTGGGCAGCGAACGCCAAATTCCGCGAAGGATGAAAGTGGACGTTAGCGCGCGTTCATGAGTAAAGGCCCTACCGCTGCAACCGCATGCCCTGCAGGAACACGGTGGCGGCATAATCGGACACCCGGCACGGGTCGAGCGCATCGAAGCGGCTCCGCCTGCTCAGTTCCGCGAATGAAACTGGGAGACCTCGACCAGGACCGGCTCGCCGATGTGATTGTGTAACGTGCGACCAACATCCCATATGTGTCGATAGGAGACCGATATGGGCGCGAGTTGCTGCGGTTCCAACACGACGTTTGAAGGCTTGTCGGCTGACTACAAGCGCCGACTTTGGATCGTCATCGCGATCAATGCAGGGATGTTCTTTGTCGAGATGGCCGCTGGCGCACTCGCCGGATCGCAAGCCTTGCAAGCTGACGCCTTGGACTTTCTCGGTGATTCCCTCACTTATGGAATGAGCCTTGCGGTCATCGGTGCTGCGGTACGCGTGCGCGCATGGACCGCATTTGCCAAGGGCGTAAGCCTCACCCTTATGGGTCTCTGGGTGTTCGGCTCGACGGCGTACCATGTGCTCGTGCTCGGCGTTCCAAAAGCCGAAATTATGGGCCTCGTCGGTTTCATAGCCTTGGCGGCGAACGTCACCAGCGTATTGATCCTCGCGCGCTACAAAGACGGTGACGCGAACGTGCGCTCGGTTTGGCTATGTTCGCGTAACGACGCTATCGGCAACGTCGCCGTCATGATCGCGGCTCTTGGCGTGTGGGGACGGCAACGAAGTGGCCCGACCTGATCGTTGCGGCCATCATGGCTGGGTTGTTCCTTTGGTCCTCAGCGCAAATCCTGCGGCAATCCGTGCGCGAAATTCGTACCGGCCATGTGTCGGATGCGCTGACAAGCCACGCGCACTAGAGCGTTTCAATTTTGACGGAAGCATATCCGGCGTTTGTGAAGTAGTTGGTGCATTCGGTTGGCTCGATGGTTGGACGAGGTTGCCGATGTGGCGCCAAGTGTCCTCGAGGTGCGCTTCTGGGCGGCGCGCATCCAATGCTTGATCTTGGCGAAGGCCTGCTCGATCGGATTGAGGTCGGGCGAGTAGGGCGGCAGGTACCAGAGCCTGGCGCCGGCGGCGCGGATCATGCGGCGCAGCGCGGCCGACTTGTGGCTGCCGAGATTATCCATAACGACGATGTCGCCGGGTCGCAGGACGGGCACGAGTTGCTGCTCGACATAGGCGCGGAAGCATTCGCCGTTGATCGGGCCGTCGAAGACGCAGGGCGCGGTGAGCTGGTCGCAGCGCAGCGCGCCGAGGAAGGTCAGCGTGCGCCAGTGGCCGTGCGGGGCGAAGCCGCGCAGGCGTTCGCCCTTTGGCCCCAGCCGCGCAGCGGCGCCATGTTGGTCTTGATCCAGGTCTCGTCGATGAAGACCAGCCGGCGCGGATCGAGGCCGCCTGCCAGGATCGCCAGCGCTGACGCCGGCGCGCGACGTCGGCGCGAGCCTGCTCAAGGGCGAACAGTGTTTTTTTTGAACCGCAGCCCTTCGCGCCGCAGGAACAGCCAGACCGTATCGTGCGAGACCTTCACGCCGCGCGCCGCCAGCTCGACCTTCAGCCCGTGCAAGGTCAGGTGCGGCGTCTGGTCGACCCGCTCGAGATGAAGGCGCGATGCGGCTCCAGCACGGGCTTGCGGTGCCCGCCCATCTTGCCAGGCGCAACAGAGCCGGTCGTACGCTGGCGCTGCGACCACTTCACCACCGAAGACACCGCAACACCAAACCGTGCCGCTACCGACCGGCAGCTCTCGCCGCTAACAACCGCCGCCACAACACGCTCGCGAAGATCAGTGGAAAGAGGTCGGTCATCCGATGCTGGCCTCCAGTCCAGCCAGCATCTTGAATCACAAACCGCCAACACCGGAATCCCTTCGATTCAAATAAGCGATGAACCGCTCTAGAGCCCGATACCCAATAGCCTCTTTTGCTCGCCGCCAGGTGCCGGTTCGGCGCCGGTAGACCGGCATGGCGTCTGATGAAACGCCTGCTGTGGAAGGCTGGCGCCTGGCCGCTGCTGTTCCGGCTCAAGCACGGCGGGCACGACTGGTATTTCACCGGCGGAGATGGTGTCGCGTTCTCCTACAGCGTCTTCGACTCGACCGAGACGCTCTCGCGCGCTGGATGTCGACTCCTGGGGGTGCGTTCCCACCAAGGGACCGGCGACCGCGTTCCTGTCGCCGCTGTTTCTGGCGAACCACGCGCTGGTGTGCGCGATCAAGGAGTGAGGTAGGCAAGCGGCTCACCCCGGTCTTCGACCCGGCCGAGAGAGGCCTGCCGCGACACCGTTCGCGGTCAGTTCTTCGCGGAGCAACGTCATCGGAGCACGAATCAAGCCGGGCGCCAGGACGCAGCATCCCCGTGGGGCGCGACGCCCCGAAGCTCTGGCGGCTGCTCGCCGTCGCCCTCGCGGTCGTCGTCCTGTCGTGCGGCGGGGCCGGTCCGCGGCCCCGGGGCGGAGCCGAGTCGCGCTACACGGACCCGGCCTCTTCACCGGGCTGCCCTGGGGGACGCACTCGCACTGGACCCAGCCGTGGCGGGCCTACCTCGAGACCGTGCCGGCCAGCACCTTCCTGGATGGCCTCGGGGTGCACCTCAACCTGAAGGGGCAGGATCCCGATCTGGTGATGCGGATGCTGGCGAGGCACGGCATCCGGCGCGTTGGCGTCGAGGTGGGCTGGGGGCGGTCGAGCTACGACGAGAACCCGATTCGACATCCCGGAGCTGCCGGCACAGCTCGCGGCCGCGCGGCGGTATGGCGTGCGGCCGCTGATCCTGCTGAACGCCAACCACGGGCGACCGTGCCCGCTCGAGGTGGTCACGCGCGTGGCGACCGAGGGCGCGCCAGCCGGCAGACGACGCTCCGGCTCGACGACGTCGGCGGGCTGGGGCCCGGGTACAGCGGCGTGTCGAACCTGACCGGCTTCTGGGCGGCCGAGGCGCTGGTGACCCGGGTGGACGGCACGACGTTGACCCTATCCAGGCCGCTGCCGCAGGCGCTGGCGAAGGGGGCAAGGGTCGAGCTGGCGACGCTGCGCTACCGGCCGTTCTCCGGTGCCGGGCCGGCCGACTACAAGAGCCACCATGGCCGGCTGGCTGCGCTACGTCGGATCGGGTCGGGGCCGCGGCGACCGTCGGCCTCGGGACGGGGGGCGCGGACAAAGGGTTCGACCTGGAGATCTGGAACGAGCTGACGTTCGGCTGGGCCTTCCTGTCGATCAACAACTACTACGCGGCGCCCCGTACCGCTACGACCAGGCGGCGATTGCCGCGACCTGGTGGCGGCGACCGCGGCGCACATCGCCGCCAACCCGGCCGGCTACGCCGGGGTGCGCGTGGCCGACGGCTTCGCCAGCACGACGCCCTGGCAGGCCGCCTCGACCACGCCGGCGCGGGTGGGCGCGCTGGCGAAGCACCCCTACCCGCCGCGGCGGCGCTTCCCGGCCGACGAGCAGCGCCGGCGTGGCCTGGTTGGGCTGAACAGGCTCGGACAGCCGGACGACTACGCGCCGACCTACGTGGCGCGCTTCCCCGAGTACTTCGGGACGGCGATCCAGACCGAGACGCTGGTCCGGGACATGGGCCCGTTCGTCAACGACGTCGCCGGCGTCTCCCACGGCCGCGACGCGCGCCCCGGTGGCCCGGTCGAGACCTGGATCACGGAGGCCAACCTGGCACACGACTGGTCCGGCATGGACGTGTCGATGCGGCCGGGCGGGCGAGGAGCTCAAGGCGAAGGTCGTGTCGCGGTTCGCGGCCTTCTTCCTGAACAAGGGCGTGACGGCGGCTCTTCTTCTTCGGCGTCGACGACGCCGGCCCCGACGACGACGTCAACATGGTCGCGGACAGCTTCCTGGCGCTGGCCGGTCAGCCCGGCGCGGTCTACCCGGCCGACGACGGCCGGTACGCCTCCTCGTCGCTTCAGGTCCTGCGCCGGATGGCGGACAGGCTCGCGGTCGGGCTCGACCCCGCCCTCGACGTGACGCGTCCCCTGACCGTCGGCTCCGTCGCCGACGGTCACGACAACACTCAGTTCGCCGGCGACAGCACGGCCGCGCACCCGCCGCTGTACGACCGCGAGGTGCTGGCGATCCTGCCGTTCCAGGTGAACGCGCGTCGGTTCGTGATTCCGTACTACGTCATGACCCGCGACGTGCTCCGGCCGCTGGCCCCGGAGCAGTTCACGGTTCGGCTCGGCGGCCTGCGCGGAACCGGTGCGACGGTGACGGCCTACGACCCGATCCGGGACGCCGAGGTTCCGGTCGACGTCGTGGCGGCCGGCCCGGATTCGCTGACCGTCGACGTCACCGCCGCCGACTACCCCTACCTCCTGACGGTTCAGGAATCGTAGCGCGCCAGCGAGCGCGGAGCGCTCCGGGAAGGGGCGCCGCGAGCGAGCGAGCAGACCGGCGGCCGGACGCGGGATCCCGCCGGCCGAATACGGCATACTCTCGTGCGAACGGCAGCAGAAGCGGAGTCGCCGCAGCACGTCACGGGGTGAACCCAATGCTCGATGCCGAGGGGCCGCTGCTCGACGTCCCGGTCCGACCGGGCGCTGACCCCGGCTCGGGGCGCATCGCGCGCCTCGGGCGCGAACATCCTGCGCAAGTGTCTCGAATTACTGGCAGTACATAGATGGCTGAAGCTAACGATCGTTTCGCTATTCGTCATCAACGGCGTTCTCTCGCTGATGACGAACATCTACTGGCTGGTTTCAGACTACGTGTATGCCAAGGACTTCATTCAAGAATATCTCCTTGCGATGGCGATTGTCAGGGGCGACAACCCGTACCTGCCGATCGATCAGCTGTCGCAGCTCTATATCTGGGAGATCTACCGCCGACCGCGTTCCCGTTCGATCATCCGACGCCGCATCCGGCGTCGATTGGGATAGCGCTGCTCCCGCTGGCCAGTCTCGACTACGCGAGCGCCGCCGCGGTCTGGTTCGCGATCGGAGTCGCCTCGCTGGTGGGAACCGTGCTGCTGCTCACCCGCGGCGACGGGATCAGGCTGCCCTGGTGGAAGGTGCTGCTGATCGTGATCGGACTGATCGGCTGGGCCCCCGTCCGCCGAGAGCTGCTGTTGGGGCAGCCGATGCCGCTGATCGCACTCCTGGTCGCGGCGGGGCGAGCGGGTCTGTTCTCGGGACGGCCGATGCTCGCCGGGGCGTCGGGATAGGCAGGGGGCGCTGCTGCTGAAGCCGGTGCCGTGGATGATCCTGCTCGCCCTGGCGCTGCGTCGACAGGTCGGCGCGCTGGGAGCGGCGCTGGTGACGCTGCTGATCGGCGCACTGGCGTCGGCAGCCGCGGTCGGGAGCACGACCATTATTGCCTATGCAACCGAGGTGCTCCCATCCGTGAGCGCCATCTATCCGCGATCTGGTGTCAACATCTCCGTCCCGGCGCTGGTCTGGCGCGTCTTTCACGGGACAGACAGCTATGCGCTGGGTGAGTTCTTCACCCCACCCTCGATAGTCGTCCCTGATTCTTTGGCTGCGATCGTCTCGATACTTCTTCAAGTGTTGATCGTGCTGGTCATGATCGACATGGTAGAGCTGCCGAGAGCACGATCAGTCTCTCTATCGGGATCTGTTTCAGCATCATGATCAACCCGATCGCCTGGGGATCGATCTTCGATGTTCGACAATGATCCCACTATGGAGCGTGGGCTATTCGCTGTGGTATCGGAGATTCCCGGTCCGAGAGACGTATCTTACCGCGCTCGTCGTCGTATTACTGTCCGTTCCGATAGCGTTGTGGATCGTGATGGCGCAGATTCTCGGCGGCGTAAGGCCCACGGCCGGCACGACCGTCGAGCTCCGGCACTGGTGCGTTCTTGACCTTCGCCCCCGACGTTGCGCTGGCGGTGCTCGGATGGCTGGTCCTGGAGATCCGGCCCGGCCCCACCCTGTGCTCGGCACGCCGGACAAACTGCCCTGAGCCGGCACCGGGCACCGGGGCCGCCCTGTCCCTAGCGGAGAGGAGCGCGGCTTTTGCGGCCCGCAAAAAAGCGGCCCGACCGCGGCCCGGTTCCCGACCTGCCTCGGCCAGGGCGAGCCGGAGTTTACCCGGCGCCAGCGGGCGCGATCCGACGCGCCCGGAACGATGCCAGGCCAGAACCCAGCGGCCGGCGGGGTGGGAAGGCATGGCCGGGCGCCGGCTCCGGGTGAGGCGAGCCCGGACTCCGATCACGGCCTCTGCTACACTAGGCTGCGTCCCGCCAGACCGGCCACGGCGCCGGCGGCCGATCGTCGTCCGTAATGGACCACACGCCCGGAGAGCTGGCCCGGCAGCAGAATCGCAAACAGCCGCGTCAGCAGATTCATTTTTGGAAACCGAGTGATGGCAAGTTCACACGGTCGGTGCGCGCACCTGCGCCTGACGGCGTTGCTTGGCTGGTCGCCGGCCTGGGGCGGACGGCGGTGGTGGTCGCCGAGAACGGCCCTGGACGCTCCGGATCTGGTTCGAGCAGGGTCGACTCGTCGGAGCGGTCCGCCTGCTGGATGCTGGCCTGGACGCGCTCGAGACCGCTGAATACCTCTTCCCGAGCGGTCACTTCGTGATCTCGGACGGCGAGCCGAGCCCGGACGTCGGCGTCGACCTGGCCGCCGACGAGCTCGCCGGGCCAACCTCTACAGGTACGCGCGGGAGCGGGCCGAGCTCAGCGGGAGCGTACCGTCGCTCGCCAGCGTTCCGCGCGTCGCCGGGTCGACGGCCGTGGATCTCGACAGCATCTCGCGCTCCTGCCTGAGGATGGTCGACCGGCCCGCGCACGGTCGCCGACGTCATCGGGACCGAGCAGCCGGTGCCGCGGCTGCGCGCGCTCGCCAGGATGGTGCAGCACGGCCTGGTCGAGTTCGGCCACGATCGCGCGGCCAGTCCGCCGTCGACGACCCCGTCTGCTCAGCTGCGCCGGGACCGCCCGTGGCGGTCGAGCACGCCGACGCCGCGGCCGTGCCGGCGCATTCGCGGGCGCGAGACGGCTCGGGCAGCCTCGCCGGCGGTGGGGAGCGGGGGTGAGCCGGCCCGCGTTTTTTGCGGCCCGCAAAAATCGGGGCTTTCGCGGGCCGCAAAAAAGCAGCGCGCCGGCGCCCGGCGATGGTAAGATGTCTGACTCACGCCGAAGGGCGGAACGCTCCTTGGAGCGAACCGACGCTGGGAGCGAAACGCTGCGAGACGACTTGAGCCTACCCCTGCAGCTTGACCGCGCGGACGCGCAGGGGAACGCTGGCGGTGTCCGACGGCGCGTCTTCCCCAACAGCGAGGCCGCGCTCCGCCGGGCGCGGTCGCACGAGCTGGCCGCGACCGCGGCGCGATCCTGCTGATGCGGTGGTGCGCAGCGGTGCTCCCTGTCCAGGCCGCGGCGGCAGCCCGCGCCGCGCTGGCCACCTCGTCTCACGCTCGGGGCTCTGCGCGGCGTGCGTGTAGAGGTAACCACATGGCGGAGCAGCTCGGCTCGAGGCACCGCGACCAGGTTGGCACCACACCGTCGAGGGCCACGCCGATGCAGCCGCGCTCGGACGACCCCGGGCTTCGGCGCCTCGAGGCCTGCCTGCAGGCGCAGCCAGCGATTCAGGCCTGCGCCGTGGTGGCGCGCCTCGACGAGGCCTGCGCCCGGGAGGTCGTCGCCTACGTGGTCGCGACCGGCTCGGTCGCGCCCGAGGTGTGGGATGCCGAGCTGGCCGCGCAGCTGCCGGGCGCGCAGCGCCCGAGCGCCTACGTGCCGGTCACGAGCCTCCCCTTCGACGAGGCGGCGCTGTCGACGAGCCGGCGCTGAGCCGACTGCCGGTCATCGACGAGGCTCTGCGGCGCGGCTGGGAGGAACAGCTGCGGGCGCTCCCGGGCGTGGACGACGTGGCGGTCTCGATCGAGGAGCGAACCGGCTCGCCGGCCGGTGCATCTGCGGGATCTCCTCCCGGACCCGGCCCCAGGCCGCAAGCTCCCGGAGGAGCGCTCCAGTGCCTGGCCGGGTGGCCAAGCCCCGGGCGGTCTCGTCGGCCGAACGCCCGGCGTTCGGCGACGGTGGCCGGCTGCAGGTCCCGGCGGATGCGCCGCCGACGCTGGGGGCGGCGCTCGAGCGCGCCGCGGCGGCACACCCGGAGCGTGGCCTGGTCTACGTCGAGGCCGACGGCACTGAATCGGCGCAGAGCTACCCACGGCTGCTCGAGGATGCCCGGCGGATGCTCGCCGGGCTGCGCGAGCGGGGGCTGCGGGCCGACGACCGGGTGATCCTCCACTTCGAGCGGCTGACTACTACACCGCCTTCTGGGCGTGCGTCCTTGGAGGCATCACGCCCGGCACCGTGTCGGCGGCGGCGTCGTACGCCGATCGGAACGGGACGACGAGCAAGCTCTACAACGCCTGGGAGCTGCTCGAACACCCGCTGGTGCTCTGCGACGACGGGCTCACGGAGTCGGTCCTCGGACTGCGACGGCTGTTCCCGATGGACGACCTGGCGGTCTGCTCTCCCGGCGACCTCGGGCACCACGAGCCGGCCACCGAGCTGCACCGGCCAGACCCCCAGGACGTCCTGTTCCTGCAGCTCACCTCCGGCAGCACAGGCGCCCCAAAGTGCATTCAGGAGACCCACCAGGGCGTGCTCTGCCATGGCTGGGGATCGCTCCAGCTCAACCGGTACCGCGACGACGAGGTGTACCTGAACTGGCTTCCGGTCGACCACGTCGGGACGATCCTGATGTGTCACCTGCGCAGCGTCTGCCTGGCCTTCTCGCAGGTCCACGTCAACCCCCACTGGGTGCTGGCCGATCCGCTGCGCTGGCTCGACCTCCTGGAAGCCCACCGCGCGACGCTGACCTGGTCGCCCAACTTCGGGTACAAGCTCGTCGCCGAGCGACTGGCCGACGCGTCGGAGCGGAGCTGGGACCTGTCGGGCGTTCGCTACTTCCTGAACGGGGGCGAGCAAGTCACGCTCCCGGTCGTGCGGGCGTTTCTCGGTCGCGTGGCGCGCTTCGGTGTCCCGGCCAGCGCCATGCAGCCGGCGTTCGGGATGGCCGAG
>CAWDCA010000028.1:0-291171 GCA_963800695.1 uncultured Alphaproteobacteria bacterium
CCTACACCGGCGACACGAACCACACCGGCAGCACCGACAGCGAGACCTTCACGATCGCCCAGCGCACGCTCGTCGTGACCGCCGAGGGCATCGACAAGGTCTACGACAGCAACACGACGGCAACGGTCACGCTGTCCGACGACCGCGTCGCCGGCGACGTCTTCAGCGTCGGCTACAGCGCCACGTTCAACAACAAGAACGTCGGCACCGACAAGCCGGTCAGCGTCTTCGGCATCGCCATCAGCGGGCCGGATGCGGACAACTACGTCGCGAACACCGCCACCAGCACGACCGCTGACATCACGCAGCGCGACCTCACGGTCACGGCGCATGGCGTCAACAAGGTCTACGACGGCACCACCGCGGCGACCGTCACGCTGACGACCGACAAGTTCTCCGGCGATACCGTGGTCGCTGCGTACACCGGCGCCGCATTCGTCGACAAGAACGTCGCCAACGGCATCACGGTCAACGTGGCCGGGATCTCGATCAGCGGCACGGACGCCGCGAACTACGACCTGACGAACACGACCGCGGCGACCGCGGCCAACATCACGAAGAAGGCCCTGACCGTCAAGGCCGACAACAAGGTGCGCACGTTCGGCCAGGCCAATCCGCCCTTCACCTACCAGATCTCCGGCTTCGTCTCGGGCGAAGTGCTTGCCACCAGCGGCGTCAGCGGAGCCCCGGTGCTCTCGACCGTCGCGACGCCGGCCAGCCCGTCAGGGACCTACGACATCGATGTCGCGCAGGGCACCCTCGCGGCTCAGAACTACAGCTTCGATCTCGTCAAGGGCACGCTGACCGTCAGCGCCTACACCGTGATCGGCTTCACCAGCCCGGTCGACAATCTCCCGACGCTCAACGTCGCGAAGGCCGGCCAGGCGATCCCACTCAAGTGGCGGGTGCTCGACCACCTCGGCAACCCCGTCACCACCATCGCCAGCGTGGGCTCGATGCTCGGCACCATGTCGTGCACCTCGTCCGGGACCGACCTCGTCGAGGAGTACTCGGCCGGCAATTCGGGTCTCATCAACCACGGCAACGGCTACTACCAGTTCAACTGGAAGACGCCGACGAGCTACGCCAACTCGTGTCGCACGTTCGTGCTCACGTTGGGCGACGGCGCGACGACCCACCTGCAAGGCCAACTTCCAGTTCAAGAAGTAATCAGTTCGGGGTCCCCACTCCGAGCGCGCCCGACGCCCCGTCCGTACCAGCGGACGGGGCGTTCGGATTCTGCGGCGGGCGGCGGGCGGCGTGAGGCGCGTGGCGTCGGTCGCCTAGGGCGCCTTCGGGTCGACGTATCGGCAGCGGGTCCGCAGCGGACAGGCGTCGTGGTCGGGGCGCTGGGCGTGGCAGATCTTGCGGCCGTGCTGGATGAAGTTGACGTGGGCCTCGTACATCTGCTCGGGCTCGAACAGGCCGAGCACGAGGTCGTGGGCTTCCTCGAGGGTCGGCTTTGGTGGCAGGACGCCGACCCGGCGCATCACCCGGTCGACATGGCGATCGATGGGCAGCAGCGGCTGGCCGAAGCAGAAGAGGAGCAGCACCGACGCGGTCTTCTTGCCGATGCCGTCGATCTGGGTCAACCACTCCCGCGCCTCGAGGGCCGTCAGGTCGCCGAGGAACTCGAGGGAGTAGTCGCCGCGCTCCTCGCGGATCTTGCGCAGGGTCGACTGGAGGCGTGGCGACTTCTGGTTGGCCATGCCGCCGTGACGGATGACCTCGACCAGCTCGGGGAGTGGCGCGAACTCGACGCGGGCCCAGTCGGGCGCCGCACCCTCGGCGAGTCCCAGCCCGCCCCAGCCGGCGCCGGGTCGGTGGGCCTCGACCGGGCCGCTCCCCGGGTAGGCGCGGCGCAGCGACTCGAACGCCGCCTCGGCGTTGGTGTCCGCGGTGCTCTGGGTGAGGATCGTCAGGATCAGCTCGCTGGTCGGGTCCAGGCGGCGCTCCCAACCGGACGGCCGTAGAGCGATGCGAGTCCGTCCAGCGTGAACGGCACCAGACCCGGCCGATAGCGCTCCAGGCGCTTGGCATAGCTTCGCCCCGGGTCGCTGAACTTGCGCTTCTTCGGCCGGGGCTTGCGCCTCGGTCGTGGGACGGGCGGCAGATCCATCGCCGACATGATGAGGCGAGCGAGGCGTTCCCCGCAGCGCACCACCGGCGCGGTCCCGGCGGCCATCGCCTCCTCGACGGACTGGGGCCGCTCGACGACCGGGACGGCGACGGCCCCGACCGCCGCGAGGGCGTCGATGCCCTCGGGTTCGACGCCGCCACCGACCGCCACGCAGGGCACACCTGCGAGCCGGGCCCGCTTCGCGACACCGAGCGCGGTCTTGCCGAAGGCCGTCTGGGCATCGATCCGGCCCTCGCCGGTGATCACGAGGTCGGCTCGGGCGAGCCGGGCGTCGAAGTCGGTCGCATCCATGACGAGATCGATGCCCGGCCGGAGGGCGAACGAGGCGAAGTCGGTCCTGGATCGCGAGGAGCGCGAAGCCGACGCCACCGGCCGCGCCGGCCCCTGGCGTCGCCTGCTCAGACCGGCCGGCGGCGGCGTCCAGCAGGTCCGCCCACCGCGCGAGACGCGGCATCGAGCTCGTCGACGTAGCTCGGGGCGAGGCACCCTTCTGCGGGCCGTAGATCGCTGCGGCTCCGGCCGGTCCCAGAGCGGAGTTCGAGGCGATCGAGACGACCTGCCAACTTCGACGGTCCGGCGAGGCGCGACGATCCGAGTCGCCGAGGTAGCGCCGCCGGGCGTCATCTCGTCGCCATGCCACTCGCGGCGCGACACCGAGCAGTGCAGGCCGGCCCCCGTCGGTCGTCGCGCTGCCGCCGATACCGAGGACGATCGACTGCACACCGGCGTCGAGTGCTGCGCTCGGACAGGCTACCGTGCCGATGCGAGGTCGCCTGACCGGGTCCCGGTCGCGGGCGGCAGCTCGCGACAGCCCGGACGCCTCGGCCATCTCGAGCGCCGCGCGCCGGTCCCGTCGTCGGAGAGGAGCCACGCGGCGCTAACCATCCGGCCCAGCGGGTCGCGGACGATGGTGCTCCGGCGCTGCCAGCCGCCGGCCGCCTCGATGGCGCCGAGCGTGCCTTCGCCACCGTCCGCCAGCGGGCAGAGCAGGATCTCGTCGTCTGGCCGGGCGCGCCGCCAGCCGTCGGCCAGGGCACGGGCGACCTCGACCGAGGTGAGCGAGCCCTTGAACGAGTCGGGGGCGATGAGGACGGTTCGCGGCGCCGAACCCGGTTCGCGGCGCGGCCCCGGTCACGTCGACCTCCGCGCGGCACGAGTTGCTCCGGCGCTCGCGCGACGGTCACCCCATGACGTACTCGCCAGATGAATGTCGTGCGAGTGGGGTGGGACGCAAGCGTCGCATCACGCTCACCCCGTGAGAACGAGTGGCGCTCGAAGGGCACCGCCCGAGCGCGAACAGCGTCGCGTCATGCGCATCCGGTGAGCGTCGCGCGAGTGGGTTCGCTGGCCGGGAGTACAGCCGCGCACCCCGGCTCACCGCAGGTCCTTCCAGAAGAACGTCGCCGCCCACGGACGGCCGTCCGGGAGCAGTGCGTAGTCGGGCACCGTCCCCGTCTCGTTCCAGCCCAGGGCCCGGTAGAACACGTCCGCCTCGGAGCCGGTGACGGTGTCGAGGACGAGCATCCACCGGCCGTCGGCGCGGGCGCGCTCCTCCGCCGCTTGCATCAGGGCCGAGGCGATCCCCCGGCGGCGCGCGTCGCGATGCACGATGACCTTGCCGATCTCGGCGCGGTGCGGCGAGTTGGCGTTCGTGGACCGCATCAGCAGGACGGAACCGATCACGCGGTCGCCGTCCATCGCCACGAACGGCGTGATCACGCCGCTGGCCACGGACTCGACCCGCTTCTCCCACCACGCCGCGGCCTCGGGCACGGTGACCGTGGCCAGGAAGTTGATCGAGGCGCCGCCCTGGACCGCGTCGACCACAAGCTCGGCCAGGCCGGGGATGGCGGCCCGATACGCATCGACCCCGAGTTCCCGGATGTCCGGACCGGCGTCGATCACCGCAGTGGCGCTTCGAGCCCCGCCCCGCCGGCCGCTCGCCGGCGCTCCAGGTACTCCGGGATGCGGATCATCGGCGGCCGTTCCTGGTCGGCGAGCTCGATGACCTCGAGCGACAGGCGGCCCTTGCCGGAGCGCGGCAGCTTCATGGTCGAACCCATCTCGGCGAACAGCCGGGCCTTGCGTCGCTCCTCGAGCCGCTTCATCACCGCCTGGATGATGACGAACGACATCCGCGACAGCCCTTCGAGCTCCTGGTTGCGGTGGACGCGCCGCTCGAGGTCGACCTGCCCGAGGCCCTCGATCCCGACCCGCTCGGCGGCATCGATGAGGTGCCCGATCTCGACGGCATAGCCGGTGAAGAACGGGATCGCTTCGAGCAGCGTCCGGCGACCGGCGTATTCGCCGGCCAGCGGCTGGATGAGCCCGGACAGCTCCGGGTAGAAGAGGTTGATGAGCGGTCGCGCGACGAGCTCCGTGACCCGGCCGCCGCCGCCTTCCTTGAGCACGCCTTCCTGGACGATCGGGCGCTGGTAGTAGCCCTTGACGTACTGCAGGCGCGGCTCGTGCAGGAGCGGGCCCAGCGTCCCGTAGACCATCCGGTGGTGCCAGTTCTTCACGTCGGTGTCGGCCCAGACGACGATGTCGCCGGTCGTCTCGAACAGCGACTTCCAGAGCGCCTCGCCCTTGCCCCGGAACGAGCCGTAGCGGGCGAGCACGTCGGGATGCTGGACGACGCGGGCGCCTTCGGCCTCGGCGATCTCGCGGGTCCGGTCGGACGAAGCCGAATCGATCACGAGGACCTCGTCGAGGAGCGGCACGCGTCCGACCATCTCGCGCATCGCGCGGCGGACGATCGGTCCGATGGTCTCCTCCTCGTCGAGCGTCGGGAAGACCAGCGACACCGTCACGCCCTGCTTCTCCTTGAGCTGGACGAGCCGGCGCAGGTCGGAGAACTCGGCGTGGTGGAAGTTCGATTCGCCGAACCAGCGCTCGACCCGGGCCGGGACGGCGCGGGCCTCCTCGGCTGCCCGGTCCGCGGCGGCGAGGCTCTCCGCCTTCGAGGCGAGCGTATCGAACGTGACCCGCCCGATGGCTTCGCGGGTCTTCACGACCACGACGGACGGCTTCGCCCGCGCGGCGACCGCCTCGGGAAGTGCCCCGAACAGGTACGAGTCGGCACCGTCCCCGCCGGGCACCGCCGACGCGCCCATGACCACGAGGTCGGCCTTCTCGGCCTCCTTCAGGATCGCGTTCCGGACGTTCGGGGCCTCGCGCAGGACGGCTTCGCCCTTGCCCTTGAGGTGCTGCTTGATGAACGCGGCGAGCGCCCGTTCCGCCTGCGCCCGGACCGCCATCGTGATGCCCGCCGGGACGAGGTGGAGCACGACGACGGTCGCGCCGTGGAACGTGGCGATCGCGTCGGCGAAGCGCATGGCCAGCTCGGCATGGGGACCGCCGCGGACCGGGACGAGGACCCGCTTGATCTCGCGTGACCCGCGCTGCTTGACGACGGCGATGTCACACGGCGATTCGCGGACGACCTCGTCGATCGTCGGGCGAGAAGACGGTCGGGCCGCCGTTGCGACCGTCGTAGCCGGCCGGCGCCTTGCCGCCCCAGCCGAAGATGATGAGGTCCGATTCCTGCTCGGCCGAGGCCTCGATGATGCCTTCGGCGGCGTGCCGGCCGATGCGCACGATCGGGTGGATCGTCGTCCCGGGCGGGCCGTAGTCGAGCACCTTCTGGAGCAGCCGACGGGCGTGGCGGGCGCGGGTCGCGCCCTCGGACAGCGGCATGCCCTCGGGGACTTCCACGATGCCCAGGGCCGAGATCTCGCCGGCGCGCGGATCGAGCATCGCCGCGCCGAGGCGGATCAGCTCCTCGGCCGTGCCCGGGTTGGCGACCGGGATGAGGATCCGCGCGGGCAGCGGCGACTTGGGGCTCATGCCGGCACGCTCCGAGGCGTTCCAGCGCTCGACGAGATAGGGCTTGAGCAACTCGAACTCCCGTGCCTGGCGCTCGACGCGATCCTCGGCCTGCTCGGTGGTCACGTTCCGGTTCTCGATGATGAACGACGCCGACCCGCCCGAAGTAGATCGGGACGAGGGCCGCGACGAGGTTCTCGAGCGGATGCTGCGGGTTGCGCGCGGTCACGACCAGGTCGTAGACGACGCGGGCCCAGAGGTCGTCCGGGAAGTGGAACGCGCTGACCGCCTCGGCCATCTCGAGGGTCGTGGCCGACGTCGACGACACGTCACCGCCGATGCCGAGCTTGGCCCGGGCCGCGTCGCCCAGCCGACCGGCATCGTCGGCGAGCTCCATGACGGTCTCGAGCGTGGCCGGCGCGAGCATCGAGCGCCACATCTCGCCGAGCATCAGGGAGCCCGGCGTGGAACTCCGACAGGAGCCGGAGCGTGTTCACCTCGAGCGGCGGCGGGTCGATGATCCGCTCGAAGCCGTAGGCCGGCACGTCGTGGCTGCCCTTGATCTCCATCCAGTGCTCGGCGTGCTTCGAGGCGAGCCGCAGGATCGTGCCGACGACCTGGCGGAACATCGGCCCCAGGTCGGAGCCCGGGTCCTTGGGGTCGTGGATCTTGGCCCCGAGACGGGTCTGGCAGACCGCGAAGCCGCCCGCGATGGCCGAGGTCGTCATCCAGATGTCGATGCCGAACTTGCTGACGTCGGCGGTCCAGTCATCGAGCGTCAGGTAGTGCCGGACGAGGTCGCCGCTGACCCCGAAGTCGCCGCCGATCGGCTGGCGGATCCGGTGGCCGTACAGGGCCCGGGTCAGCGGGTAGGTGACGGTGTTCGTGATCGTGCCGTCGTACTTGTAGCGGGCGTACAGCGGGGCCACGAAGTCGTAGCCGCCCTTGAGGATCGGCCCGGCCAGCAGCTCGATCCACTCGGGGACGATGCGAGCGCAGGTCCGAATCGACCACGACGAGCGCCTGGACCTTGAGGGCCGCCGCGATCTCGAAGATGGTCCGCAGGGCCGCGCCCTTGCCGCCGACCCCGTCGATCTCCGGGTACGTCAGGCTGACCCGCTCGAGCTTGTGGCTGGGCCGGACGAGCAGGATCTGCTCGATGTAGTCGGGCGGTTCGGTCTCGATGACGACGCGGCCCGTGCCGTCGGGCGAGCCGGCGTCCGAGTTGACGACGACCGGGATGAGGTCCGGGAAGTACTGGACGAGCCCAGCCTGGGCCGCGCGCACCACGTAGCCGATGGTCGCCGCGTTCTTGAAGCTGGGGATGCCGACCATGATGTCGGCGTTGCCGAGGCGGGCGATCTGGTCCCGTACGGCCGGCGTCAGGGCAGGCTGGGGCATCGGCAACACCGTACCACTCCCGACGCCCGGGGCGTCTGCCCGGTCGCATGGGACGCGCCGTCAGCGGCGGGGCATCGGGGTCGTGGCCCAATCGGGGGTCTTCTCGCCGGGCCGATAGCGCGAGTTCGCGGCCTTGAATGCGAGGCCGCGGAAGCCCTGGGCTCGCCACGACCCGACCCAGGTCGCGATCGGCGGGCGGACGTACGTGCCGCGGCCGGACGAGCGTGTCGCCGGGGAGGATCGACTCGAGCAGCCGCTTGCGCTCGAGCAGCGGGACGTCGAGCAGCCACTCGCCGTCGAGCCAGAGCACGTCCACGACCACGAGGTTGACGGTGTCGTCCGGCTTGACGTAGCGGGCGCGCCCGCTCCTCCGCCAGGTCCGCGATCAGCTCGTCGCGCCGGCGCCGCGTCCCGAGGAAGCGTCTGGGCGATGAGCGAACCGGTCGACGGGATCGGTCGGTGACCGGTGTAGACGCCCGGCTCGTCGTTGGCGATCTGCTTGGTGACGTAGCCGTCGAGGATGACGCCGTCGGTCGTGGCCGCCGATGCCCGGCGATCGCCTCGACGAGCGTCGCCTGGGTCTCGAACGGCTCGCCATCCTCGAGGAGGTCGACGGCCGTCGCCGGCGTGGCCGGCGGCGATGACCCGGACGCCGGACCACATCGGCTCGATGACCGGCTCCGCGATGTCGTTGGCGGAGCGGTCGCCGAATGCCTGGGGGCGCAGATCGACCGGGCGAGCTCGAGGGGGTCGTCGCTCATCGGTCGGCCATCGTAGCGGGCCGTGGCGGCGCGTATCATCGCCACGTGGCCGACGTCGCCCCGCCGACTGGTCCCGCGACGACCGCCGACGACCGGCCCGCGGCCTTGCCGGGCTGACGCCGAGCGGGCGGGCGATCGTCCCGGCCGCCTGGTCGCTGTACGACTTCGCCAACACGATCTTCAGCTTCGCGGTCGTGTCGGGCGCGATCGGGCTGTACCTGAACGACCAGTTCGGCGAGCGCGACGGCGGCCGTCTATCTGGCCGTCGCGGTCGCGGTCAGCGTCGGGCTCAACGCGCATCGTGTCGCCGGTCCTCGGCGCCATCTCGGACCGCGGCGGCCGGCGCATGCCGTTCCTGCTGTTCTTCACGGCCCTGTGCATCGGCGCGACGCTTCTTCATCGGCCGATGTCACGCCGCAGCTCGGGGCTGGTCCTGTTCATCGTCGCCAACTTCGCCTACCAGGCGGCCCTCATCTACTACGACGCGACGCTCAAGACCGTGTCCTACCCGGCGACGCGCGGCCGGCTGTCGGGGATCGGGACCGCGATCGGCTATTGCGGGACGGTCGTCGTCGGGCTGCTGATCTTCCTGCTCGACGTGCCGGTCGAGGCGCGCTTCCGGCTCGCGGCGCTGCTGTACCTGGTCTTCGCCGATCCCGATCTTCCTCGTCGTCCGCGAACCGCGGCCGGCCGGCGAGCCCGCCCTGCGTGCTCGCCGACATCGTCGCGTCGTTCGGCCAGCTGCGCGCGTCCGATCGCGCACGCCCGGGCCGTGCCCGGGCTCGGTCGGTTCCTGGTCGGCCGGTTCTTCTACAGCGATGCGGTCAACACGGTCATCGTGGTGATGAGCGTCGTGACGGTCGAGGCGCTCGGGCGTCACGCACGGCGACGGCCAACGTCATCCTGCTCGGCGCTGACGGTGGTGGCGATCGCGATGAGCTTCGTGTGGGGCTGGCTGGTGCGACCGGCTCGGACCGAAGCGGACGCTGGTCGTCGTCCTCGCGTCGTGGGCGGTCGGGCTCGTGCTGGGCGGCGTCGCCATCGGCTTCGGGCCGGCCGGGCTGGTCCCGTTCCTGGTCGCCGGGGCGATCCTCGGGGCGGGCTCGGCGGCGTCACAGGTCGCCGACCGGGTGCTGATGGTCCGGCTCTCGCCGCCGGAGCGGATCGGCGAGTTCTTCGGGCTGTACGGCCTCGTCGGCAAGGGCTCGCAGGTGATCGGCACGCTGCTCTACGGCGTGATCATCTTCCTGCTGCTGGACCGCTCGGCGTCGGCGCGTACCAGGTGGCCGTGCTCAGCCTGCTCGTCACGATGCTCATCGGCGCTGTGGCTCGTGTGGCCGGTCCGCGACGACTGGGCGGGCAGCGGCGACGTCGGCCCGGCGTCGCGATCGGCCCGCGCCGAGCGGTCGTGCCCCAGCGAGCCGCGCTCGATCCGGCCAACGCCCGTCGAGCCGCGCTGGCGCTCAGTCCGGGTAGCCGCCCGGGTGGCGCTGCCGCCAGGCCCACGCCGAGCCGACCATCTCCTCGAGCGTCGGGGTGCGCGCGGCCGCCAGCCGAGCACCGCGCCGGCCCGCGCCGCCGAGGCCACCAGCACCGGCGGATCGCCGGTCCGGCGCGGGCCCGACCTCGTATGGGATCGGGCGGCCGATGATCGCCTCCGCCGCGGCGATGACCTCGCGGATCGCTGAAGCCGCCGCCGTTGCCGAGATTGCAGACGAGCGAGCCGTCGGCGGTCCGCGGTCGCCGGGGCGGTGGCGTCGAGGGCCCGAAGGTGGGCGTCGGCGAGGTCGGCGACGTGGATGTAGTCGCGGATGCAGGTCCCGTCCGGCGTCGGGTAGTCGTCGCCGAAGAGGGTCAGCGGCCGGCCCGCCTCGGCCGCGCGCGAGGATCGCCGGGATGAGGTGGGTCTCCGGGTCGTGGTCCTCGCCGAGCGCCTCCGTGGCGCCGGCGACGTTGAAGTAGCGAAGCGAGACGCGCGCGGAGGCCGTAGGCGCGGCCGTACCAGGTCCAGCGCCGCCTTCGAAGGCCCGCTTCGTCTCGCCGTACGGGTTGATCGGCCGGAGCGGCGCGTCCTCGGGGATCGGGGTCGCGTCGGGCACGCCGTAGACCGCGGCGGTCGACGAGAAGCACGAAGCGCTCGACGCCGACCGCGCGGGCGGCCTCCAGCAGGGCGACCCCGCCCGCGACGTTGTCGCGGTAGTAGCGGCGCGGGGTCCGCGATCGACTCGCCGACCAGCGACCGCGCCGCGCAGTGGAGGATCGCCTCGATGCCCTCGTCGGCGAGCAAGGCCGGCGACCGTCGCGCCGTCGCCGTAGTCGCCGACCACGAGCTGGGCGCCCTCCGGGACGGCCGCCCGATGCCCGGTCGACAGGTCGTCGAGGACGACGACGTCGTGACCCGGCGGCGAGGAAGGCGTCGACCGAGACCGAGCCGACATAGCCGGCGCCGCCGGTGACCAGGACTCGCGTCATGCGCAACGATACGCCGGGTTAGCGGCCGCGGAGTCCGGTCGAGGATCGACCGGCGTCGGGCGTCGAGCGGTCGCCATCTGGCCAGGCCGGCCGCGGCCGCGCCTTGGCGGCGCGGAGCCGGCGGTGCGGCTCGCCTGTGGCTCGCCGGCGAGCTCGGGGCGATGGCCGCGTCGGCGCTGGTGCGGCGGCGATCGGCTGCGTCGGCCTCGGCCGCGGCACTCCGCGTCGGCGTCGTCGCCGCGGCCGCAGGACCTCCTCGAGCCGCATCGCCAGCCGCGTGCCGCCTCGTTCTCCGGGTCGATCGCCAGCGCCCGCCGCGCCGAGCAGGTACGCGCCGAGGTCGTCGGCCCGCTCGAGCGCGACGCGCGCCAGCCCGACGACGGCGATCGAGTTGCGCGGGTCCGCCTCGCGCGACCTGGCGGTAGAGCTGCTCGGCCCGCTCGACGCGCCCGAACGACAGCGCCCGCTCGGCCTCGAGCAGCAGCTCGATCATGGCCGTCCTCCGTCCGAGCAGCGACCGGGCGAGCAGCCGAGGAGCGCGGTCGCGCGTGTTGAGCGCCGGGTCCGCGATCACGCGCTCGAGCAGCAGCGTCCAGGATGGCCGACCACAGGGTCGGCCCCGGCTCGAGCCCGAGCTCGGCCATGAGGTCCGTGCCGTCGATCGCCAGCCCGCGCAGGTCGAGCACGACCCCCGCCGCGAACTGGCGCCGCGATCCGCGCGCGCAGCTCGTCGAGCCGTCCCGCCTCGGCGCGGCAGGCCCGAGCCGACGTTGTCGGCCTCGCGCAGCAGGAACAGGTCGTCGAGCGCGTCGCGGCCGACCTTGACGATGAACCGTCGGACCGCGGCGTCGGACCACGTCGGCACGTAGCTGAACATGTGGTGGCGGACCAGGTGGACGACCGCGGTCGCGCTCCGCCGCCGGCCAGCGCAGCCGTCCAGGAAGTGGTCCGGCGAGCTCCGCCCCGACCGTCTCGTGGCCGAGGAAGTGGCCGTCGGCCATGCGTCGCGCGGCTTGCCGATGTCGTGGAGGAGGGCGGCGAGGCGGAGCGCAGCGGGCTCGACCGGCGGCGCCATCGACCGCGCGCAGCGTGTGGTCCCAGAGGTCCTCGCCCGGGACCTTGTTCTGGGGCACGCCCCGCTGGGCCGCGAGCTCCGGCGAGATCGTCGCCAGCAGGCCCGTGTCGGCCAGCAGCCGCAGCCCGATCGAGGGCCGTCGGCGCGCCAGCAGCTTGCCGAGCTCGGTCGCGATCCGCTCGCCCGACAGGTGCCGCACGAGCTCGGCGCGTCGCCTCGATCGCCGGCCAGCGTCGCCGGCTCGATCGTCGAACCCGAGCGTCGCGGCCAGCCGGACGGCGCGGACCATCCGGAGGGCGTCCTCCGCGAAGCGCGTCGACGGGGTCGCCGACGGCCCGGAGCGACCCGGCGGCGATGTCGGCCCGGCCGCCGTGCGGGTCGACCAGCGCCGGGCGCGTCGCGCCGGGCTCGGCGCCCCAGGCCATCGCGTTGACCGTGAAGTCGCGGCGCGCCAGGTCGAGCTCGATGCGACGTCGCCGAACTCGACCCGGTGCGGCCGGCGGAAGTCGGCGTAGTCGTGGTCGGACCGGAAGGTCGTGATCTCGACGTCGTCGACGTCCGGTCGTCGGTCGGACGGCGACCGTCCCGAACTGCGTTCTCGTAGACCGCACCCGGGAACAGCTCGAGCGTCTGCTCGGGCAGCGCGGCCGTGCGCGAGGTCCCAGTCCTCGGGCGGTCGGCCGAGCAGCGACGTCGCGCAGCGAGCCGCCGACGACGTAGGCGGCGTGGCCGGCGTCCCAGAGCGTCCGAGCAGTCGCTGGACCGGCCGCGGGGATCGCCGGCCGGAGGTCGACCGGGTCGACCGCGCCACGCCGGTCGAGCGTCAGTTCCGCCCCAGGAACAGGTACGTGCGCCACGCCTCGTTGCGCTCGTCGGCGAGGTACGGCGTGAACAGCGAGTAGATGTCGCTGCGCGGCTCGAACGGCGTCGCGGTGCAGCCGCAGCCGTGCCTCCTCGAGCGTCTTGCCGCCCTTGCGGTGGTTGCACGACTTGCACGCGGTGACGAGGTTCTCCCAGCGTGTGCGCCCCGCCGCGGTGACGGGGCATCGACGTGGTCGAGGGTCAGGTCGTGCGTCTGGCGGCCGCAGTACTGGCAGGTGTGCCGGTCGCGGGCGAAGACCTCGCGACGGGACAGCTTGACCCGCGGCCGCGGCCGCCGGATCATGGTGCTGCAGCCGGATGACGGAGGGCGCGCGGAACTCCGTCCGCGGCGTCCGAATCATCTGGTGGTCGTACTCGATCACCTCGGCCTTCTCTCCGAAGAGCGAGTCGGAAGGCCCGTGGCAGATTGCAGACGTTGAGCGGCTCGTAGTTCTGGTTCAGAACGAGAACGACGCCGTCCATGGTGGGCGGAGGATAGCAGAAGTTCGACCGCGCGCGTCGCCGCGGACGCACTGTCAGCGACTCGGTCGCGGCGCCCGGTCGCCGGATCCCAGCCGCCGGCCTGGCCGACCTTCGTCGTCAGCGGCTTGCCGAGGGCGTCGGCGATGAAGCGGGCGGCCGTCGAGGACGCCGTCGAGCGACACGCCGTGGTCCCAGCCCGAGCGCGTCGAGGAGGTAGACCAGGTCCTCGGTCGCGAGGTTGCCGGCGGCGCCCGGCGCGTACGGGCAGCCGCCGGTGCCGCCCGTCGCTCGAATCGAACGTCCGGATGCCCGCCGCCAGGCCGGCCGCGACGTTGGCCAGCGCCGTGCCGCGCGTGTCGTGGAAGTGGTACGCCTGCCGCTCGAGCGGGATGCCGGCGTCCGCCGCGAGCGCCGACCAGCTCGCGCGACCTGGTCCGGCACGCCGACGCCGATCGTGTCGCCGAAGCAGACCTCGTCGGCGCCGAGCTCGAGCAGCCGCACGCCCGACGTCGACCGCGGCCTGCGGCGTCGACCCGGCCGGTGTACGGGCAGCCGAACGCGGTCGAGACGTACGCTCGGCGCCACCAGCCGAGCTCGCCGCGCCCGGGCGAGCACCGGCGCGAACGCGGCGAGCGACTCGTCGACGGTCATCCCGATGTTGCCTGGTGGTGAAGGCATCGGTCGCGGCGGTGAAGACAGCGATCGCGTCGGCGCCGGCGGCCTCCGCGCGGGCGAGGCCGCGCTCGTTCGGGCACGAGGACCGGGTAGCGGACACCCGGCCGGCGCGGCAGCCGACGCGATCAGGTCGTCGGCGTCGGCCAGCTGGGGGATCGCGCGCGGCGACACGAACGAGGTCGCCTCGATCTCGCGGAGGCCGGCGTCGGCCAGCAGCTCGATGAAGCGGGCCTTGGTCTCGGTCGGGACCGGCGACCGCCTCGTTCTGGAGCCCGTCGCGCGGCCCGACCTCGTAGATCCGGACGCGGCGCGGTCGTCGGCCGCGGCCATCGGTGCGGCCCTCGACTCAGACGAGCGGCGGATCCATCGCCCGCTCGATGCGGGCGATCTCGATCTCGATCCGCCCGAGCAGGTCGATCGCCGCGGCGTGCTCCGTCGCTGCCGTGCGCGGCGGCGTTCCGTCGGCTGCGCGTCTCGCGGTGGAGCGCCAGAGCGCCTCGCGGGTGCCGGGCAGCGTTCCGTGGCCGAGTCGGCTGGCCGTCTGCTTCGTCGGTCATGGACGCGCAGCGTACCGCGTCGCGCGGTCAGCCGGGCTCGACGACGGCGAGGACCTGGCCGCGCGGCGACCTGGTCGCCGACCCGCACGAGCAGCTCGTCGACCCGACCGGCGAGCGGGCGCCGCGACCGCGTGCTCCATCTTCATCGCCTCGAGGGTGACGACGGCGTCGCCGGCCTCGACCGTCGCGCCGACCGCCGCCCCGATCGACAGGACCGCCCGGGCATCGGTGCGCCGAGCTCCATGCGGCCCGACCGCCGTGGGCCGCCGCCGCGGCGCTGGCCGCGCGATCGACGTCGGGCGGCGGGGCGAGTCGGAAGGCCGACGCTCCGACCGGCGAGGTCGAGGTGGACGGCGTCGCCGACGACGGACCGCCTCGCCGGGTCGATCGCCGCGGTCGCCGGATCGCTCGGCCGCCAGGCGGACGGTCCGGGTCGTCCTCGTCCGATGCCAGGCGGACGCGTCGGGGCGGCGTTGAGCCGGAAGCCGCCGCCCCAGCGCGCGTCGCCGGGCGAGCAGCGCGCGCCGGCGGCCGCGCCAGGCCTCGTCCGGGATCCGCGCGCGCTCCGCCCAGTCGTCCGGCGGCCAGATCCGATCGAGCGTGTCGGTGCGCGCCTCGCCGTCGCGGACGACCGGCTCGCGGACCAGCCAGCGCAGGAACCGCAGGTTCGTGGTCAGCCCCAGCACGACCGTCTCGTCGAGCGCGCCGCGTCAGGCGGTCGAGCGCCGTCGGCCCGGTCGCGGCCGCGCGCGACGATCTTGGCCAGCATCGGATCGAACCGGCCGCCGACGACGTCGCCCTCGGCGACCCCGGCGTCGACCCGGACGCCCTCGCCGGCCGGCCAGCGCAGGCGCTCGATCCGGCCGGTCGCCGGCAGGAAGCCGTCCTCGGCGTCCTCGGCGTACAGCCGGACCTCGACCGCGTGGCCCGTCGAGCGTGATCGTCGCCCTGGGCGAACCCGAGCGGCTCGCCGGCCGCGATCCGGAGCTGGTCGGCGACGAGGTCCCGGCCGGTGATCGAGCTCCGTGACCGGATGCTCGACCTGGAGCCGGGTGTTCATCTCGAGGAACGTGAACGCGCCGCGGTCGTCGAGCAGGAACTCGCACGTCCCCGCGCCCACGTAGCCGACCGCGCCCGCGAGCCGGCAGCGCCGCTTCGCCCATGGCCGCGCGGAGGCCGGGCTCGACGGCCGGCGAGGGCGCCTCCTCGAGCACCTTCTGGTGCCGGCGCTGCAGCGAGCAGTCGCGCTCCCCGAGGTGGACGCCGCTCCCCGCGCCGTCGAACAGCACCTGGATCTCGACGTGCCGGGCGCCTTCGACCAGGCGCTCGAGGATCAGGCGATCGTCGCCGAAGGCGCTCGATGCCTCGCGACGGGAGGCGGCCAGCTCGCCGGGCAGGCGGGTCGCGTCGCGGACGGTTCGCATGCCCTTGCCGCCCCCGCCGGCGGCCGGCTTGACGAGCAGCGGGAAGCCGATCCGTCCTGCGGCGTGATGAGGGCCGCGTCCGACTGGTCGGCGTCGTCGTAGCCCGCCGGCACCGGGACCCCGAGGCTCACGGCCAGTCGACGGGCCGCGGCCTTGTCGCCCATCGCCCGGATCGCATCGGGCGGCGGGCCGACCCAGCGGATGCCGGCATCGAGCACGGCCTGTGCGAAATCGGCGTTCTCGGCGAGGAAGCCGAAGCCCGGGTGGAGGGCGTCGGCAGCGGCAGCGCGGGCAGCGGCGACCACCGCGTGCGGATCGAGCAGGTCGATGGCCTCTGGGCCATCCGTGGCGGGGACCACAGCGTGGATGCCGAGGCGCTCACAGGTCAAGCGGATGCGGGCCGCGATCTCGCCACGATTGGCGATGAACAGGGTCCGGATCGGGTTCGGGGTTTCCTGATCCGGGCGTGGTGTGGACTCGAACGCGCCGAATGCGTCAAACGCGACACGCCATCGACCACCCACGCGTCGTGCTGGCAGCCGGCCCGCCGCGATCCAGCGCTGGACGGACCGAGTCGACGTCCCCAGTCGCTGTGCGACTTCGCTCGGACTCAGCTCCTCGGGCATGTTGTCGCGATTGTCGCATGGCCGTCGTTCAACGCAAGGCCTCCGGCCAGTCCTGGCAGGATCGACATCGGGAGACGACTACGGTTCGTCGGATGCGGCTTATCGGCGAGATCGACACGACCAGACGATTACGCCCAAATCCTGGCGCTTCAGGGACCGGGATCCGCTGTCGACCGGCCCTAAGCGTCCCCGGGTGTCGGATCTGCCGAGAAGCGGGCGGCGTCAGCCGGGCTCCTCGACCGCGACCGGCGTATGGGCGATCTCCGCCAGCGACCGCCAGATCAGGGCCAGCAGCACCCCCGATCCGAAGAAGCCGAACCAGAAGGGCGCGGTGATGCCGAACTGCTGCGCGAGCACGCCGCCGACCACCGACCCCAGCGCCGACCCGCCCACGTTCCCGAGCATGTACACGCTCGTCACGCGACCCATCAGCGAGCCCGGCACCGCCCGCTGCCGTACGGTCGTGGAGGTCGTCCCCCAGACCACGGCGTGGATGCCGAACAGCGTCATCGTCGCGGCGGCCACGAGAGCGGACGTCGTCATCGCCAGGATCAGATGCGTGGCCGTCTCCAGGAGCAGCCCGGCGCGCATGAGCGTGGCAAGGGCGAAACGCCGTTCGAGCCATGGGTAGGTCGCCGAGCCCAGTAAGCCACCGATGGCACCCACCGTGATGAGCAGCCCGAACCCGACGTCGTCCAGCCCGAGTCGCTCCTTGGCAAGAAGCACGAACACGGACATCGCCGCGCCGAACGTGACGTTGAACGCGAAGATCGTGAGCGCCAGCGTCCGCACCGGCGGGTGTCGCCAGAGCCAGCGCATCCCCTCCGAGATCTCGCGTCGGATGTGCGTGGCTGGGGCCGGCTCGGTCGGCCTCGCCCACGGGGCGATGCGTGCGATGAGGGCAGCGCCGGCCAGGGCACAGACCGCATCGAGCGCGAACGGGAGGGCCATCCCGGCCGCGAACAGCAGGGCCCCGAGCGGTGGACCGGCGAGCTGGTTCGTGAAGATCGCGGTCCCCGACCACCGGGCGTTGGCCACGCCCAGATGCTCCTTCGGCACCCGCGTCGCGACCAGGGCGCTGCCGGCGATGTCCGCGAACGTCTCGGCGGTCCCGATCAGGAACATCGCGGTCAGGATGATGGCGAGGTTGACCGTGCCGGTCGCGATGGTGAAGGCCAGCAAGATCAGGACGATCGCCCGGGCCAGGTTGACGACGACGCTCAGTCGCCGCCGATCCACCCGGTCGATGAGGGCACCGGCCGGGACGCCGAGCACGACCCACGGCACCTGCTGGAGGAAAACGGCCATCGCGACCGCGAACGGCTCGCGGGTGATCGTCGTCACCAGCAGGGGACCGGCGGCGAGCAGCGCCCCATCGCCGAGGTTCATCAGCGCGGACGCGCTCCACAACCAGCGGAAGTCGCGCCCCAGTTCGACGGGTGCCAGCCGCCCGATCACGCGCGGCGAGATGCGGTCGAACGGGGATGCCTCGACACCTAGCCCACCGTCTCGACGGGCTTGCCGTGCTGGTCCGTGATGACCGTCCGCTCGACGACGATCCGGAGCCGATCATCGACGTCGTAGGTCCCGGCGACCGGCCGGACCGCTTCGGCGATGCGTCGGCCCAACGCCACGGGGAGGTCCAGGTGGACCGTGCCCTCGCCGGCGTCGTGCCAGGACAGGGCCTTCGCCGGCTGCGCCATGACCGCCGACTCGGGACCGTTGATCCACAGGGTGTTCCCGAACGGCAGGCGTCCCTCGACCATGCGATGCAGGCCATCGACGGCGGTCGCACCGAGGGTGATCGTCAGGCGATCGCCGTCGTCGTCCCAGGCCAGCCGGTCGACGTTGACCTGGCCCATCGATGAGCCCTCGGTGGCCGTCCGTTCCTGCACGGCAGCGGCCAGCGTGGGGTCGGCGAGGTAGGAAGCACGGGCCAGGTCGGTCACGAGCAGCGGCTCGCGTTCGCGGAACAGGTCCAGGAGTCGCTCGGTGTCCCAGTCCCGCATCGCCGCGTATTCGTCGGTCGTCACGCCGACGACCTGGACGAAGTCGACCGACCCGTGGGGCGTCTCGATGTGGCCCAGTTCCGGGTCGAGGGTGAAGGCGACGGCCCGGATCTCGGTCGGCTTGTCGAGGGCGATCGGCCCGTTGAGGTCCAGGTGGTCGCCGGGCCGCAGGACATTCCCCGACTCGAACACGTAGCGCGCCAGGTTCTGCAGGAGGTTCAACGCCCAGGCTGGCGGCTGGTCATCGGCCGGTTCGCGACGAAGGCGGAACGTCAGCTCGATGCCCCAACCGCTCAGCGCGGGATCGTCCGTCTCCTTCCGGTACAGCTCGCTCAGGCCGTACGAGACGAAGTGCCAGTGCGGCGGCGGACCGTCGGCTCGGTAGGCGCTGGTCCCGTCCAGGGGATCCGGTCCGCCCAACCGCCAGCGAACGAGCGTGCCCCAGTGGAGCGGTTCGACGTCGCCGTAGACCGGGCGAAGGGCGTCGTTGATGGCGTCCCAGCCCGGGACGGGTTCGTCGGTGTGGTGGTGTTCGGGTGCGGAGCGCCCGAGGAGGCGTCGCAGGAAGCTCAACCGTCGTCCCGCTCCGGCGTCCAGGCCGGGGGCCGCTTCTCGTCGAAGGCGGCAAAGCCCTCGCGCGCCTCCCCGCTCACCCGCTGGCGAGCGATGACCCGGGCCGTGTGCCACTTGGCCGATCCGTGGCCCAGCCCCCGGACCTCGCGGATGACCGCCTTCGCGGCTCGCGCCGCGGTCGGGCCGGCCGCCAGCACGTCGGCGATCGCGCTCTCGACGGCCGCGTCCAGCGCCGCCTCGCCCTCGACGACTTCGTGGACCAGCCCGATCCGCTGGGCGCGCACGGCATCGAACCGTCGGCCGCCCGGGAACAAGGCCCGCGCGTGCGTCTCGCCGATCTTGGCCACCACGAACGGGGCGATGACCGCCGGCAGGATGCCCAGGCGCGTCTCCGTGAATCCGAACCGTGCCCCGCTCTCCGCGATGACGAGGTCGGAGACAGCGCACAGGCCCATCCCGCCACCCAGGGCCGCACCGTGGACCCGGGCGACGACCGGCGCAGGGCACGTGTCGATGGCCTCGAACATGTCGGCCATGGCCATCGCGTCCTGCTCGTTGCCTTCCACGTCGAGCGCCATCGCGGCGCGCATCCAGGCGATGTCGGCACCGGCGCAGAACGTGGGTCCGGCCCCGGCCAGGACGACCACCCGCAGGCTTGTCGCGTCCTCGCGGGCCAGCGCGGCGAAGGTCGTCCGGAGCTCCGCGATGACCGACGCATCGAAGGCGTTGTGCACGTCGGGCCGGTCCAGCGTGACGCGTGCGACCACACGGTCGGGGCCGGTCCGCTCGAGTCGCAGGGCGGAGTTCAGCCCCGCACCCGCCCGATCGACCGCCGCTCGATGCCCATCTCCGGGAGCGTACCATCCGGTCGTACCCCTTCCGGCGGCCGGCCGACCTCGTCTAGGCTGAGCGCATGGGTCCATCCAATCCATGGTCGCCGAACTGGCGGCCGGACCCGACCGGGGGTCGGCTGGTGACGATCCGCGTCGCTCGGCGCGGGGCGTACCTGGCTGCCGCGATCTACCTCCCGGTCGGGATCGTGGCCGCGTCGCTCGTCGCCAGCCCATTCGTCGGCCTGCCCGCGACGTGGTCGGGGCCGATCGCCGCCCTGGCCCTGCTGTCGGGCCTGCCCGGGATCGCGCTGCTCGGGGCCGGTCTCGCACCGGCCGCCCTCGGCTCGCGCATCGATGCGGTCGCGGTCGCCGTGGCGCTCGGGGTCGGTGCGCCGGTCGCGGCGACGGCCTCGTTCGTGATCTCCGGCTGGATCATCGATTCGTGGGTGGGGGACAGCGCCGACTTCGCGGCGCCGTTCCTGCGGGCGGGCGTGTCCGCGGCGATCCGCGTCGCGCCCCTAGTGGCGATCGGTGCGACGACCTGGGTCGTGCTCCTGCGCCGCTTCAGCTCGCCGCTGCCGCCTCCGCCGCCATCGGCACCGACAACACCCTGACCTCGTCGCCCAGACGGATCCGGCCCGGCCGTTCGACCTCACCCCAGACCCCGAAGTCGACGTCCTTCTCGTTGCGGATACCGCGGTAGTCGATGATCGTCCGGAGCGTGTCGAGGTCGCGGACGCCGGTGTCGGGGTCCTGGGTCGTGATGGCGCAGCGGGGGACGGCCGCGGAGATCTCCATGATCGTCTCGCCGAGCGCGATGCGGCCGCCGATCCAGGTGTCCTCCTCGTGCGGGGCGCCGTCGTCGAGCTCGATGAGCATGCGGAACCGCCGGCCATCGACCTTGCCACCACCGAGGTGGGCGCCCGAGCAGGCTCAGCGAGCCGTCGGTGATGAGCGTCGCGGGATGCTTGTCGCGGGTCCCGCCGACCCGGTCGCAGCGGACGAGGCGGATCTCCCGGCCGCAGTACGCGGACAGCGCCGCCGCCCAGGGGCCATCGACGACGTGCCCGACCGCGGTCCGGTGATAGACCGTCGTCTCGATGGCCTCGCCGAGGCGGACCTCGTCATCGACGACGGCCCCATCGGGGAACGTGAGTCGGAGCGTCGTCGCCTCGGGGTCGGTGTGCGCCGCGATCCGGACCAGCGGTCCGATCTGCAGCCGGTCCACGAGCCGGTCGTTCGCGTCGATGAGGAAGAAGCGGCGATCCTCGCGGACGCCATGCTCGGTCAGGTCGATCTCGCTCGGGTGCTCGAGACCGAGGCTGCTCACAGGTGCGATGGAGAGACGGCTGACGGTCGGCATGCCCGGATGCTACATCCGGAAGACCCCGAAGCGGGTCTCCGGGATCGGTGCATGGAGCGACGCCTCGAGCCCCATCGTCAGGATGCGCCGCGTGTCGAACGGGTCGATGACGCCGTCGTCCCAGAGCCGGGCGGTGGCGAAGTACGGCGAACCCTCGCGCTCGTACGACGCCAGGATCGGTGCCTCGAAGGCATCGCGCGCGGCGTCGTCAGGCGAACTCGCCCCGGACCGTGGACAGGACGCGGGCCGCCTGCTGGCCACCCATCACCGAGATCCGGGCGTTGGGCCACGACCACAGGAAGCGCGGCTGGTACGCCCGCCCGGCCATCGCGTAGTTGCCGGCCCCGAACGAGCCGCCGATGAGGACCGTGAACTTGGGGACCTCGGCGGAGGCGACCGCCATCACGAGCTTAGCGCCGTCCTTGGCGATCCCGGCCTCCTCGTACTCCCGCCCGACCATGAACCCGGTGATGTTCTGCAGGAACACGAGCGGGATGCGGCGCTGGCAGGCGAGCTCGATGAAGTGGGCGCCCTTGAGCGCCGACTGGCTGAACAGGATCCCGTCGTTGGCGATGATCCCGACCGGGATGCCCTCGAGGTGGGCGAAGCCGGTCACCAGGGTCTCGCCGTAGAGCGGCTTGAACTCGTGGAAGCGGGAGCCATCGACCAGCCGCGCGATGATCTCGCGGACCGGGACGGGCCGGCGTGGGTCGGCGGAGATGGCGCCGTAGAGCCCGGCCGGGTCGACGGCCGGCGGTTCCGGCGGCGCGGCGGTCCCACGGCGGTGGCGGTGGTCGCCGATTGAGATTCGCGATGATGGAGCGGCCCAGGGCCAGGGCGTGCTCGTCGTCGAGCGCCTCGTGATCGGCGACGCCGGATCGGCGCGTGTGCACCTCGGCCCCGCCGAGCTCCTCGGCCGTGACGTCCTCACCGGTCGCGGCCTTCACGAGCGGCGGGCCGCCGAGGAAGATCGTCCCGGTGCCCTTGACGATGACCGTCTCGTCGCTCATCGCCGGCACGTAGGCGCCGCCGGCCGTGCACGAGCCCATCACGAGGGCGACCTGCGGGATGGCCGCGGCGGACATCCGAGCCTGGTTGTAGAAGATCCGGCCGAAGTGGTCGCGGTCGGGGAAGACCTCGGCCTGGAGGGGCAGGAACGCGCCGCCGCTGTCGACCAGATAGATGCAGGGGAGCCGGTTCTCGAGGGCGATCTCCTGGGCCCGCAGGTGCTTCTTGACGGTCATCGGGTAGTACGTGCCGCCCTTGACGGTCGCGTCGTTCGCGACGATGACGCAGGTCGTGCCCTCGACCCGCCCGATGCCGGTCACGATGCCCGCGCCCGGCGCGTCGTCGTCGTACAGGCCGGTCGCGGCGAGCGGGCTCAACTCCAGGAATGCTGAACCCGGGTCGATGAGCCGGTCGATGCGGTCGCGGACCGGAAGCTTGCCGCGCTCCCGGTGACGCTCGATCGAGCGGTCGTCGCCGCCGGCACCCC
Source organism: uncultured Alphaproteobacteria bacterium (assembly GCA_963800695.1). Classification (GTDB taxonomy): domain Bacteria; phylum Pseudomonadota; class Alphaproteobacteria; order Rhizobiales; family Xanthobacteraceae; genus PALSA-894. The sequence continues at coordinate 22,577 of CAWDCA010000028.1, forward strand.
GGTCGGCGAGGTCGCCCTGGCGCTTGCGCAGATCGTCGACGAGGCCCGCCAACGCGTCGTTGTTCGCGCGCGTCTCGGCGGCGTCGGGGTCGAGCCGGCTGCGCAGGACGGGCATGGCCCGATGATAGGCGTGGAACCAGGGGCGAGAGCGTATCGTCAGGCGGCCATGCCCAACCTGACGCGTCCGGTCTTCCCGGTCTTGTTCCTCCTGGCCACCCTGCTTGCGGCCTGCCAGTCGATCCCGGCGGTCGCCTCGCTCGGACCGGTCATCGGTACCGGACCGCTCGTGAGTCTCACGGTCCGAGGCGGCGAGTGCCCCGAGGGTGCCTGCGGCGGCACGACGGTGATCGAGCGGGACGGTCGCGTCCACCAGACGGTCCCGGTCGCCGCCGAGCTCGGCCAGGTGCCGCCCGAGATGCTGGCGGCCCTCGACGCCGCGATCAAGACCGCGGACTTCAAGGCCATCAAGGCGCGTCCGTTCACCGGGGAGTGCCCGGTCAACTTCGACGGTCAGGAACAGATCTTCGAGTTCGGGGCACCGGGTGGTGTCGAGCGGATCGCCACGTGCGAGACCGAGATCGACCCCGAGCACCCCGTGTTCCTCGCCGTGACCCAGGCGATGCAGTCGGTCCTCGCCGAACCGACCTGAGCGTCAGGCGGGAGCCGGCTTCCGCCTCGGCCTTGAGCGCCGCGTTCCGCGTCTCGAGCAGGCGCCGCATGTGGCGGCCGAGGACCAGCCGGTCGACGAGCCAGCCGAGCGGACCCAGCGGCGAACGGTGCTCCCAGTGGTCGCGCATCCGTGTCCCGCCACCATCCAGCGGCTCGAACCGATGCTGGTGGTGGAACCAGGCGAACGGTCCGCGCTCCTGGACGTCCTCGAAGCGGGTCGGTGGCTTCACCACGGTGATCCGACTGGTCATGGACCACCAGATCCCGAGATGGCGCGCTCGCCACATCACGATCTCGCCCGCTTCGATGCGGCCCGTCGTTCGGCCGCCGACCGCCTGCTCACCCGTATGAGCCATCGACCGCACGTGGAAGTCGAGGTCGCGCGCCAGGTCGAAGACGCGCTCGATCGGCGCGTCGATGTCGGTCGTGAGATCGATGACGACGGTCATGCGGGCCACCAGCGCAGGTCACGGCATCGAAATGGGCCGGGCGGCGGAAGCCCGGCTCGGATCGTGGCGTCCTCGAAGGGCGTCCGTGGCACGAGGTCAGCGGGCGGTGGCGGCGCGTACGGAGCCGGCTCGACGACACCTTCGGCGAGGATGTGGACCTGGGCGACCGCGATCAGCGGCACGCGCATCGCGGCCTCGCAGATGCGGGCGAGCGCGAGATGTGCCGCGACTGGCAGCCGGATGTAGCGCGGGTGGCGCCCGATGACGCCGGCGACCCGCCTCACCGCCTCGCCAAGCATCATCTCGTCGGGACCGAGGACGGCGATCGTCCGGTCAGCCAACCGGGGATCGCCCTGAGCGGCAACCTCGAGCAGCCGGGCGACGTCGTCGACAGCAACGGGACGGACCGGGCGCTCGCGCAGGCCGACGAGCCCGAAGACCGGGAACGTGTGGAGGGCGTGGCTCAGGTGATCGAGCATGTGGTCGCCCCGACCGAAGATCACCCCGCACTTGAGGACGGTGTACTCCAGCCCGGACTCGCGGACGATGGCCTCGGCCGCCCACTTCGAGCGGTGGTAGCTGGTCGGGCCGTCGGGCCGCGCTCGCAGGAAGCTGACCAGGCTGATTCGCTCCACCCCGGCGTCCTTCGCGGCAGCGACCAATGCCTGCGTTCCGCGGACATGCACAGCGTCGTACGTCTGCGTGCCGATCTCGCGATTGATGCCTGCCGTGTGGACGACGGCCGTACAGCCCTCCAACGCGCGAGTCAGGGCGGGCATGTCGGGACGTGCCAGATCGAAGCCGCTCCTCCGGGACAACAACACCACGTCGTGGCCCGCGAGCCGGAGTCGGTCGGCGACATGGCGGCCGACGAAGCCGCTGCCACCGGTGACGGCGATACGGGTCATCGACGCTTCCTCGACCACAGCACGAATGTGATGGCGAGCCCCGCGACGAGCACGGCGCTGGCGAACAGGATCCATGGCGCGAGGTCCGGGAAGGAGCGGTCGAACAGGAAGATGCCGAGCACCATCAGGCCGATGCCGGCGAGGTTGGCGGAACCCGGCGGCGTCATGGCGTCTCGGAACTCGGCGCGAGCGCGACGTCGCGCGCCGCCGCCTGCTCGCGCCAGAAGATGTAGAGCCCGGAGCCCACGATGATCCCGGCGCCGATGACCGTATAGGCGTCGGGCGCGTCGCCGAATACCCAATAGCCGAGCAGCACCGACCACACGATCATCGAATACTGGTACGGCACGACGACGCTCGCGGGCGCAAGCTTGAGCGACCGGTTGACACAGAACATCGCCACGATCGACACGACGGCGAAGCCCGACATGAACATCAGGTCGAACGCTTTCGGCGCCACCCAGGTGAGCGGGCCGACCGCAAGGCCGAACGACAGCGAGCCGAAATACTGCGCCGTCATCAGCACGGTGTCGTCGGTGTCTTTCACCATGCGGGTGATGATCAGCAGCACCGCATGCGACACGCTGCCGCCGAGCGCGATCAGTGCCGGCAGCGTGAAGCTCGCCGTCGAGGGCCGCAGCGCGATGATGACGCCGGCAAAGCCGATCAGCACCGCGGTCCAGCGCCGCCATCCGACGCGCTCGCCAAGCAGCAGTACCGACAGCGCCGTGACGTAGATCGGGCCGGCCAGATAGAACGTGATGGTATCGGCGAGCGGCATGTAGGACACCGCCCAGAAGAACATCGCGACGTCGAGCGTCGAGAACACGATGCGCAGGATCTGCAATCCGGGCCGCGGTGCGCCCATGAACGCGGCCTTTCCGGCGCGCCAGATGAACGGACCAAGCAGCAGCAGCGTTGTCGCGCTGCGTATCAGCAGCAGTTGCCCCACCGAATAGGTCGAGACCAGCCACTTCCCCACCGCGTCGTTGATCGAGAACAGGAACACACCGAGCAGCATCAGCCCGATGCCGCCGAGCGCCGCCCGCGGGGCCTGCGCCATCACGGAAGCTCCACTGGCGCTACCGGCGCCGTGCGTGCCGCGACCTGCTCGCGCCAGAAAATATAGAGCCCCGCCGCCACGATGATTGCGGCGCCGACAATCGTGTAGGCATCCGGCAATTCGCCGAACATCGGCCAGCCGAACAGCACGGACCAGAGGATGAGTGTGTACTGATAGGGCACCACCATGCTCGCGGATGCGAGTTTGAGCGAACGGACGACGCAGTAGAGCGACCCCATCGATGAGAGGCCGAGACCGGCCATGAACAGGAGATCGAACGCGGTCGGCGGCACCCAGCCGAGCGGAGTCGTCGCAACCCCGAACGCCAGGACACCGAGAAACTGCGTGGTGATCAGCATCGTGTAGCTTGTTTCGCGCAGTATCCGGGTCACGATCATCAGCAGCGCGTAGAAAATGCTTCCGACGAGCGCAATCAGGGCCGGCAGCGTGAAGCTCGCCGCCGACGGGCGCAACGCGATCACGACGCCGCAAAAACCGATCAGCACCGCGGTCCAGCGCCGCCAGCCGACGCGCTCGCCGAGCAGCAGCACCGAGAGCGCGGTCACGAAGATCGGGCCCGCGAGATAGAACGTTGTCGCATCCGCGAGCGGCATGTAGACGACGGCCCAGAAGAACATCGCGATTTCGGCGGTCGAGAGCACGACACGCACGACCTGCAGGCCGGGCCGTGGGACGTTGACGAAGGCGGCCTTTCCAGCCCGCCAGATGAACGGGCTGAGCAGAAGCAGCGTCGCCACGCTGCGGATCAGCAGGAATTCGCCGACCGGATACGTCGCAACCAGCCACTTGCCGACCGCGCTGCTCAGCGCAAACAGAAACACCGCGCCCAGCATGAAGCCGATGCCGGCAAGCGCAGCCGAACGGCCTGTTGGGGCGCTGGAAGTCGATGGAACGGCGGTCATTTCGGTCCCGGCGGGGGCCGAAAGCTAGAATTAGGAGCCATGCGCCGCAACCCGGCCGATTGCCGCGCGGACGCATAGGGCTTATCTGAGCCCCATGAAATTTCTTGATGAAGCCAAGGTCTACATCCGCTCCGGCGACGGCGGGAACGGCTGCGTGTCGTTCCGCCGCGAGAAGTTCATCGAGTTCGGCGGGCCGAACGGCGGCGACGGCGGGCACGGCGGCGACGTGATCGTGACCGCCGTGAACGGGCTGAACACGCTGATCGACTACCGCTACCAGCAGCATTTCAAGGCGCAGCCCGGCGGCGGCGGCATGGGCAAGGACCGCCACGGCGCGAACGGCAAGGACATGGTGATGAAGGTCCCGGCCGGCACGCAGATCTACGAGGAGGACGGCGAGACGCTGGTCGCCGACCTGACCGAGGTCGGGCAGACGGTGACGATCGCGCGCGGCGGCAATGGCGGCTTTGGCAACGCGCATTTCAAGTCGTCGACCAATCAGGCGCCGCGCCACGCCAATCCCGGCCTGCCAGGACAGGAGCGCACCATCTGGCTGCGGCTGAAACTGATCGCCGATGCCGGGATCGTGGGGCTGCCTAATGCCGGCAAATCGACGTTTCTCGCCACGGTGACGGCGGCGAAGCCGAAGATCGCCGACTACCCGTTCACGACGCTGCACCCGCAACTCGGCGTAGTGCGCAGCGACACGCGCGAGTTCGTGCTGGCGGATCTGCCCGGGCTGATCGAGGACGCGCATGAGGGCGTCGGCCTCGGCGATCGCTTCCTCGGCCATGTCGAGCGCTGCCGCGTGCTGCTGCATCTGGTCGACGGGACGGGCGAGCACGCCGGGAACGACTACAAGACGGTGCGCCACGAGCTGGAGGCCTACGGTCACGGCCTGACCGACAAGCCGGAAATCGTCGCCCTGAGCAAGGCGGATGCGCTGACGCCGGAAGTCCTCAAGGAACAACTTGCGCGACTCAAGCGCGCCGCGAAGAAAACGCCGCTGGTGCTCTCCGCCGCCGCGCATACCGGCGTACCGGATGTTCTGCGCGGGCTCGTCAGGGTGATCGACGGCGATCGTGTTGCCAGCGGCGAGACGGCCGAGGCCGAAGCCTGGCATCCATAATTGCCAACGCGGCTGGCTTGTGAGACAGGGTTTCGCACAAACCGAAACCGATCATGTCCCGCAAGACACCAGCGCTGATCGACTTCCGCCGCATCGTCGTCAAGGTGGGCTCGTCCCTGCTCGTCGATTCGGCGGCCGGCCGCGTCAACGAGACCTGGCTTGCCTCGCTCGCGGACGACATCGCGCGGCTGCATGGAGAGAAGCGCGATATCCTGGTGGTGTCGTCCGGCGCGATTGCGCTTGGCCGCGCGGTGCTCAAGCTGCCGCGCGGACCGCTCAAGCTGGAGGATTCGCAGGCCGCCGCCGCGGTCGGGCAGATCGCGCTCGCCCGCACCTGGGCGGAGGCGCTCGGGCGCCATGACATTACGGCCGGCCAACTCCTGCTGACCCTCACCGACACCGAGGCACGCCGCAACTATCTGAACGCGCGCAACACCATCGCGAAGCTTCTGGAGTGGCGCAGCGTGCCGGTGATCAACGAGAACGACACCGTCGCGACCAGCGAGATCCGCTATGGCGACAACGACCGGCTTGCGGCGCGCGTCGCCACGATGGCGAGCGCGGATCTGCTGGTGCTGCTCTCCGACGTGGACGGTCTCTACGACGCGCCGCCGCAAAACGGCGCGAACGCCAAGCTCATCCCGCTGGTTGAACGCATCACGCCCGAGATCGAAAGCATGGCGGGTGCCTCCGGCTCGGAGCTCTCGCGCGGCGGCATGACGACCAAGATCGAGGCCGGCAAGATCGCCACCACGGGCGGCATCCACATGGTGATCGCGTCGGGACGCATCGATCATCCGCTGCGCGCGATCGCGACGGGGCGCTGCACCTGGTTTCTGACGCCCGCCAATCCGGTGACGGCGCGCAAGAAATGGATCGCGGGCTCGCTCGAACCCAAGGGCACACTGACGATCGACGCCGGCGCGGTCGCGGCGCTGCGCCGTGGCAACAGCCTGCTGCCGGTGGGCATCATCAAGGTCGAAGGCGCGTTCGCGCGCGGCGACGCCGTGATCGTGCGCGGCCCGGACGGCCACGAAATCGGGCGCGGGCTCGTCGCCTACGACGCCGAGGATGCGGAGAAAATTCGCGGCAAGGCGTCGGGCGACGTTTTGCTCATTCTCGGCATCGAGGGCCGCTCCGAGATGGTGCACCGGGACGATCTGGTGCTCGGGCACGCATAGGGAACGTTTTGACGCTTCTTGCGTCATCCCGCTGGGGCTATTGATCGGGGCGAATCCATGCGCGCGATCACGATCCTTCCAGGCGTTGCAAACTCCGCCAGACTGCAAGATGTCCCCGAACCGCCGGATGACGACGGCGCGATTCTTGTCGACACACTTGCGCTCGGCGTCTGCGGCACCGATCACGAGATTGTTGCCGGTCACTATGGCGAAGCACCCGAGGGACACGAGCGCCTGATCCTCGGTCACGAGTCGCTCGGCCGCGTGCGCCAAGCGCCGGAGGATTCCGGCTTCGCAGCCGGCGACCATCTGGTCGGCATCGTGCGGCATCCCGATCCAGTGCCCTGCCCGGCCTGCGCCAACGGCGAATGGGACATGTGCCGCAACGGGCAATATACCGAGCACGGCATCAAGGGGCTGAACGGCTTCGGCGCCGAGCGCTTCCGCATCGATCCTGCGTTTGCCGTCAAGGTCGCTCCCGCGCTCGGCATTCTGGGCGTGCTGCTGGAGCCCACCAGTGTCGTCGCCAAGGCGTGGGACCATTGCGACCGTGTGTGGCGGCTGAAAAGCGCGCCCTCGCGAAAACTGCTCGTCACGGGCGCAGGGCCCATCGGTTTGCTCGGCGCGCTGCTCGGCAAGCAGCGCGGTTACGAGGTGCACGTTTACGATCACAACGACACCGGCCCGAAACCCGAGCTCGCGCGCGCGCTCGGCGCCACGTATTACTCGGGCGAACTCGGCGGGCTGGCCGCGCTCGCGCCCGACATCGTGATGGAGTGCACCGGCGTGCCGGATGTCATCGCGGCGCTGCTCTCGCACGTCGCGCCCCGCAGCGTGATCTGCCTCACCGGCGTCGGCATGCCGGCGCGCCGCGAGTTCGACATCGGCGAATTCAATCGCACGATGGTGCTCAACAACGGCACGGTGTTCGGCACCGTCAATGCCAATCGCCTGCATTATGCGGCAGCGGCCGACGCACTCGCCCGCGCCGACCGCGGCTGGCTTGCGCGCCTGATCACGCGCCGCGTGCCGCTTGCGGATTTCGCCGATGCGCTCAGGAAGCAGAAAGGCGACATCAAGGTCGTGATCGAATTCCGCCAATAGTCCTGCAAGGTACCTGTCTGCGGAACCGCATGGGCGGTGTTTGTCCGCGTACGGCGACCTGGAATTCAAGCTGACGTGATCGGCCGCGCAGCCCATCCACCGCGCCGGAGCAACGCCCCGACGCTTCATTTCGGCGCAAGCGCTTGCCACAAATGGCAAATTGCCCCTGCGCTGTTGCAAAAGAGTGACGGCGGGGCCGCATTGAGTCCGCTATTGTGGGGAACTATTTAAGGAACAGGCGGCAAGCTCGCCCGTTGAGCTAGCCGAAAGAGGTCGCCCATGCGTCTGGCATCTGTCGTTGCCGTATCCGTTGCCGCCGTCACGCTCGGCGCGCTGGCGAGTCCCGCCGAGGCGCAGCGGCGCGTCAACCGCGACCAGACCGAGCGCATCACCATCATCGACGAGACCGGCCGCGCGCGCACCCGCATCACCGTGAAGCCGCGCAGCTATCTCGACGGCGGCACGGAGGTACTTCCTGGCGAGCGCAAGTTCATGGATTATGCTTCTCCGCCGACCTATTTGAGCGGCTCACCGAGTGCCTCATGGGATCCGGTCGGAACGCACCGCTTCCCGCTGCCGATGCCGTTCGAGCTGCCGGGCTTTAGTCCGTATTCGTATTACTGAGGTAGCCGCGCGCAATTGCGTAATGCTGACACAACATCTGCGGGGTCAATGTCATGAGCAAACGAGCCGCTCCGCGTCAGCCCGCCGCATCGAAGCGAAAGGTGCCTGCTCCGAAGCAACCGTCGAAATCTCAGAACAGCGACTCTTTCAACGCGGAATTGACCGCCGGCGCGCCCACGCCGCGCAAAGAAGGGCCCAAGAATCTCGCTCAGCGCGCGCAATGGTTCCAGCGTCGGACTGGGCCGGAGACCGGGTAAGCGTCGCTCTAAGGCTTGATCCGCCACATGCTGCGCCCATAACTGGCCGCAATCAGTGCTTGATCGGCCTCGTGGTAAACGAGGTCTACAATCGGCACGGTCGGCAGATTGCGCGTCAGATTCTTCCAGTCACCTCCCGCATTGGTCGAGACGAACACGCCCGCATCGCTGCAAACGTACACAGTCGACGGCTTCGCAGCGGGGATCAGGATAGCGTGGTGCGGTACGTTTGGGAGCCGTCCGCCGTCCATGTCGACCCAAGTGATTCCGCCGTCGGTCGACTTGTACACGTGACCGGCGCCGACATTCGCCACTGTTACATAGACGATCCGCTCGTTCGTCGGGCTCGTCGCGATACGGGTGATGATGAAGCCGGGAAGGACCGAGCCAGAAAGATCGCCACTCCAGGTATTTCCACCGTCGGAGCTCTTGAAGATGCCGCCCTTTTCGGTTCCGACAAATACGGTCTTCGAGTTTGCGGCCGCGATTTCGACCGCCGAAATGGGGCTTCCGTCGAGGACAGCCGATACCGCTTGCCAATTATTGCCGTCATCTTTGGTCCGCCAGACCCTGAGACCGCCAAGAAAGACGATGCGCTGGTCTCTCGGGTCCATCTCGAGGATGACCATCCACACGGCATCCTTCTCCGCGTCGGTCGCGGGCACATTGAGCTCGGCCCAGCCGCCGGCGGGCCTGTGCCGGAAGACCGTCATGTTCTGTGCCGTGGTGTAGAGATGATTCGGCGTGCGGGGATCGATGATCATCCAACCGCCATCGCCGCCCGTGATCTCGAAGAATGCACCTGGATTGCCGTTGGTGGTGACGACGGTGCCGTTGTCCTGTGCGCCGCCGCCGTAAAATCCGCTGTCGCTCTGCGCTACGTCCACGTCGTAGAACATTGTCACCGCGAGGCCGTCGCTGCGGTTCGTCCACTTCAGTCCGCCATCGCGGCTGACATCCATTCCGCCGTCGTTCATGTCATAGACCAGCCCAGGCTCGGCTGACGGCATCAGAAGGCAATGATGGTCGGCGTGTGCGTAATTCGGCGTGCCGCGATCGGCGTCCCATTTGGTGGTCCTCACCCAGGTCGCTCCGCCATCCTGCGTCAGATGCAGATCGACGCCGCCGCACAGGACGTGATCGGGATTGGTCGGGTGCACTGCGATGGTGTTGCCATACGACATCTGCCCTTCGCGTTGAAAATGATTGCCCGCCGTGTTGATCCAGCTCGACCCGCTATTATCCGACCTGAAGACTCCGAGAACGCCCTCATTGCTGCGCGCCGCGATGGCGTACATGACGGCCGGACGGGACGGTGAAATCGCCAGACTCGTGCGATGCATCAACTCCGGCGATGGCAAGCCGGTTTTGAGCTGGCGCCAGGTGACCCCGCCGTCTGTTGATTTCCAGATTCCGCTTTGGGCGCCGCGCGCCGCAATGGTCGTGAACAGCGTATCGCGCGTCGTTGGATGAAACACGATGGAATGGCATCGGTAAGGTCCATCCCCGGGGAACGTCAGCCGTCCCCACGTAATCCCGCTATCGCGCGACACGAACATTCCGTCACGGCCGCCGATCGTGTGGGTAACGCCACCCACAAAGATGTGGCTGGGATCGAACGGATTGACAGCAATGACGCCAATGCGCGTCGGGAGGCCTGCACTCACCGCCGGCGCCAGGATATGCCAGCTGTCCCCGCCATCAATCGTTCGGAAAATTCCGACGCCGGGATAAGAGTCGGCGGAAAGATTTGCCTCGCCCGTACCGCAATAGATAATTGAGGGATTCACCGGATCGATTGCGAGCGCCCCGACATTGAGAGTCGGCTGGCTGTGCCACAACGCGCGCCAGTGTTGCCCGCCATCGTCGCTCTTCCAAACGCCGCCGCCCGCGGCGCCGCCCCACAGGACCTCTGGTCTTTGCGCCACGCAGACCAGCGACGTCATGCGGCCGCCGATATTTGTCGGGCCGACCGGAGCCCATTGCTCGGTTCCGGGATGCGGCGGAAGCGCGGTGAGGACCCGCGTGCGCTCCATCGGCAGTATGCCGGAAGCAGGCTCGCGGTACGGCCACGCGGCCCTCGCATTGAACCACGCCGTTCTCTTCTTATGGGTCGAAGTTCGCGGCGCCGGCACCCCGCTTGGACGCTTTTTCTTCGGTCCGCCGGAAAGATTGATCACGCGCGCCTTTGCCTTGCGCGCCGCCTTCTTGCTCCTGCGCGAGCTTGCCATGGACGTCTCCCCCGAGAATCTCCGCGAAAACTGCGGCTACTCTACCCATAGTCGCATATTCTCCCGGATTGTCACGTGCGGCCTAAAGGCAGGGGTAGTCTACGCCGCCAGTCGCTCCATCTCACCGATGATCGCATCGCCCATCTGGGCGGTGCCTACCGTCTTGTCGCCCGGCCGACGCGATGTCGGCTGTGCGCAATCCTTTCGCCAGCGCGGCCGCGATCGCTGCCTCGATCTGGTCTGCTTGCCTGATCATCCCGAACGAATAGCGCAGCGCCATCGCGAACGACGCAATCATGGCGATCGGATTCGCCACGCCCTTGCCGGCGATGTCCGGCGCAGAGCCGTGCACCGGCTCATACAGCGCCTTGCGCTTGCCCGTTTTCGGATCGGCCTCGCCGAGCGAGGCCGATGCCAGCATGCCGAGCGAGCCGGTGAGCATTGCGGCGATGTCGGACAGCATGTCGCCAAACAGGTTGTCGGTGACGATAACGTCGAACTGCTTCGGGCTGCGCACGAGCTGCATGCCGCCGGAGTCGGCGAGCACATGCTCAAGCTGCACGTCCTTGAATTCGCGTTGGTGAACCTGCGTGACCACCTCGTTCCACAAGACGCCGGTCTTCATCACGTTGCGTTTTTCCATCGAGGTGACTTTGTTGCGCCGCTTGCGCGCCAGCTCGAATGCGACGCGCGAAATGCGCTCGATCTCGTAGGTGTCGTAGACCTGCGTATCGACCGCGCGCTTCTGCCCGTTGCCGAGGTCCGTGATGGTCTTCGGCTCGCCGAAATAAACCCCGCCGGTCAGCTCGCGCAAAATCATGATGTCGAGACCCTCGACCAACTCGCGCTTGAGCGAGGACGCATCCGCCAGCGCCGGGTAGGTCACGGCGGGGCGCAGGTTGGCGTAAAGCTGCAGGTCCTTGCGCAGCCGCAGGAGGCCCGCTTCGGGGCGGTGCTCGTACGGCACCTTGTCCCACTTCGGCCCGCCGACCGAACCGAAGATCACCGCGTCCGCGGCCTTCGCCTTGGCGACCGTCTCGTCCGTGATGGCGACCCCGTGATGCGTCATACGCACAGCCCCCGCACAGCGCGTCCTCGGTCTCGAATGTGCCCATGCCATGTGCGTTCATCCAGGCGATCAGCTTCTTCACCTCGGCCATGACTTCGGGACCGATCCCGTCGCCGGGGATGAGAAGGAGATTGTAGGTGGGCATGGGGCATTTACCTCAGATGTTCGTCATGGCCGGGCATAGCCCGTTGCAGACGGGCGTCAACGCCCTTATGCCCAGCCATCCCGCTTATGGATAGCTTGGTGCCTACCTAAGCGGGATGCCCGGCACAAGGCCGGGCATGACGGAGCGCAGATGACCAAAGCCACTTCCGGCAATTTCTTCGAGGACTTCCGCCTCGGCCAGACGATCCAGCACGCGACGCCGCGCACCGTGACCGCCGGCGATGTCGCGCTCTACAACGCGCTGTTCGGCGCGCGTTTCGCGCCGCAATCCTCCGACCCGTTCGCCTACGCGATCGGCTACCCGAGTTCACCCGTCGACGATCTGCTCGTGTTTCACATCGTGTTCGGCAAGACCGTGCCGGACATCTCGCTCAATGCGGTCGCCAATCTCGGCTATGCGGACTGCCGCTTCCTGCGCGCGGTCTATCCGGGCGACACGCTCACGGCGGTCTCGGAAGTCATCGGCCTGAAGGAAAATTCCAGCCGCAAGACCGGCGTGGTCTATGTGCGCTCGTCGGGCTTCAGCCAAGACGGCACCAAGGTGCTCGAATACGTCCGCTGGGTGATGGTGCGCAAACGCGACGAAAGCGCGCCTTCGCCGGGCGATCTCGTGCCGGACCTTCCAAAGACGGTCGAGCCGGATGCGCTCGGCGAAGCCTGCTCCATGATGGTCGTGCGCCATTACGACGTCGCGCTCGCCGGCTCACCGCACCGCTTCGGCGACTATCAGGTCGGCGAGAAGATCGACCACATGGACGGCATGACGGTGGAGGAAGCCGAGCACCAGATGGCGACGCGGCTTTACCAGAACACCGCGCGCGTTCACTTCAACCAGTTCGCGATGAGCAAAGACCGCTTCGGCCGCCGGCTGATCTATGGCGGGCACGTGATTTCGCTGGCGCGCGCATTGTCGTTCAACGGGCTCGCGAACGCCTTCCACGTCACGGCGATCAATGGCGGGCGTCATGTCGCGCCGCTGTTCGCCGGCTCGACGGTGTTCGCCTGGTCGGAGGTGCTGGCGAAGGCGGAATTCCCGCGCCGCTCGGATGTCGGCGCGCTTCGCCTGCGCACCGTCGCCACGAAGGATCAGCCCTGCGCGGATTTCCCGTTCAAGCAGGACGGCGCCGACCATCCGGCCGTGATCCTCGATCTCGATTACTGGGTGCTGATGCCGCGGTGAGTTACGTAATCTCCCGCCGCTCCTCCCGCATGTGATCGACCAGTTGCCGCGCGTAGGGCGGCAGCGTCTTGTAGTCGCGCACGCAGATCGACAGGTCGCGCAGCGCCCAGGGGTCGGTCAGCGCGACCGCCTTGATCTCCATCGCCTTCGCGGCCCAGCGCACCGTCGTCTCGGGCACGATGCCGACGCCGACATTGCGCTCGACCAGCCGGCACACCGCGTCGAAGCTGCGCAGCTGGACCCGCAGCTTGAGCGGGCGGCCGACGCGGCTTGCCTTGTCGGCGAGGAAGCGTTGCAGCGCGCTCGCGCGGTCGAGCCCGACGAAATCGTAATCGAGCGTGTCGGCAAAGCTGACCTTGGTGCGGCGTGCCAGCGCGTGATCGCGCGCGACCACCACCACGAAGCGGTCGGTGCGGAACGGATAGGTCGTGAGCCGCCCCGCATCGACGGTGCCCGCCACGATGCCGATGTCGGCGACCCCTTCGGCGATCAGGCCGACGATCTCGTCCGACAATCTCTCCTCAAGATCGACGCTGACGTGCGGATGCGTCGCCAGAAACGAGCTCAGCGTGTCGGGCAGAAATTCGGTGAGCGCGTTGGTGTTGGACAACACGCGCACCTGACCGGCCTGCCCGCCCGCGTAAGCGCCGAGATCCTCGCGCAGCCGCTCGGACTGCGCCAGGATCGTGCGCGCGTGCTGGAGCAGCGTGCGTCCCGCTTGCGTCGGCGTCACGCCGGCCCGTCCGCGCGTCAAAAGCGCGGCGCCGAGCGCCTCCTCCATCTGGCGGATTCGCGTACTCGCTGCGGCGAGCGCGAGATGCGCGCGTTCCGCGCCATGCGTGATGCTGCCTGCCTCCACGACATGGCGAAACAGGCTGAGATCCACGAGATCGAAGCGCACCCTGGTATACCAATCCTTCGCGTTTAGCGAAGTCTAACTCCGCCAATTGCTCATGGATTTGAGCATTTCTAAGGAATATTCTTCGTCATGCGCGAAGTAAAGGACTCGCGCAAGATTGCGTCGGACAAGGACGCGGCGTCGATTGCGGCGCTTCCGGAGTTTCGTTACCAACGGCTTCCCGAGTTCCGCGCGCCTGCGAATTCAGTCACGGACAACCTCAATGGCCGACACCCGCGTTCCCGTTCAGCGGCCGCTTTCTCCGCATCTGTCGATCTACAAGCCGATGCTCACGATGATGATGTCGATCGTGCATCGCATCACCGGCGCCGCGCTCTACTTCGGCACGCTGCTGCTTGTCTGGTGGCTTGTTGCGGCAGCTTCCGGCCCCAACGCGTATGGCCGCGTGCAGTGGTTCATGAGCACCGCCATCGGCCGGCTCATCCTGTTCGGCTACACTTGGGCGCTGATCCATCACATGCTCGGCGGCATCCGGCACTTCATCTGGGATACCGGCCATGGCTTCGGGCCGAGCGAGCGCGAATGGCTGGTTCGCGCCAACCTCGCCGGCTCAATCGTGCTGACGATCATTCTGTGGGTCGTCGGCTATGCGGTGATGGGAGGCGGGCAATGAGCGGCACCCAGTTCCGCACCCCGCTCGCGCGCGTGCGCGCGCTCGGCTCGGCCAAATCCGGCACCGGACATTTCTGGCATCAGCGCCTGACCGCAATCGCCAACGTCCCGCTCGTGATCGCCTTCGTGCTGATTTTGGTGTCGCTGCTCGGACGCAGTCACGCCGCGGTGGTGCAGATTCTTGGGAGCCCGCTGGTCGCGATCGTGATGCTGCTGTTCATCGGCTCGATCACCTACCACATGAAACTCGGCATGCAGGTGATCATCGAAGATTACGTGCACGACGAGAAATGGAAGCTCGCGGCAGTGATCGCGAACATCTTCTTCGCGCTCGCCGTCGGCCTCGCGGCGGCCTACGCGATCCTGAAACTGTCCTTCGGAGTCTAGGCCATGGCGACCAACGGCAAATCCAGCGGCGCGCCCGCGGTGAACGGCCTCGCCTACCCGATCGAGGACCACACCTACGACGTGGTGGTTGTCGGCGCCGGCGGCGCGGGATTGCGCGCCGTCGTCGGCTGCGCCGAAGCCGGCCTGCGCACCGCCTGCATCACCAAGGTGTTTCCCACGCGGTCTCATACGGTCGCCGCGCAAGGCGGCATCGCGGCCGCGCTCGGCAACATGGGCGACGACGACTGGCGCTGGCACATGTACGACACCGTCAAGGGCGCCGACTGGCTCGGCGACCAGGACACCATCGAATACATGTGCCGCAACGCGCCCGCCGCCGTGTACGAGTTGGAGCACTGGGGCCTGCCGTTCTCGCGCCGCGAGGAAGACGGCAAGATCTACCAGCGCCCGTTCGGCGGCATGACCACGCATTACGGCAAGGGCACCGCGCAGCGCACTTGCGCGGCGGCCGACCGCACCGGCCACGCCATGCTGCACACCATGTACGGGCAGGCGCTCAAGCATTCCTCCGAGTTCTTCATTGAGTATTTCGCGATCGACCTGATCATGGACGACGAGGGCCGCTGCCGCGGCGTGATCGCGCTCAATCTCGACGACGGAAAGATCCATCGCTTCCGCGCGCAGCAAACCATTCTGGCGACCGGCGGCTATGGCCGCGCCTACTTCTCCTGCACCTCGGCGCACATCTGTACCGGCGACGGCAACGCCATGGTGCTGCGCGCCGGACTGCCGCTCGAGGACATGGAGTTCGTCCAGTTCCACCCGACCGGCATCTATCCGGCGGGCTGCCTGATCACCGAAGGGTCACGCGGCGAAGGCGGCTATCTCACCAACTCCGAAGGCGAGCGCTTCATGGAGCGCTATGCGCCGTCCGCCAAGGACCTTGCCTCGCGCGACGTCGTCTCACGCGCGATGACCATCGAGATCCGCGAAGGCCGCGGCGTCGGCAAGGAGAAGGACCATCTCCATCTGCACCTCGATCATCTCGATCCGAAGGTACTGCATGAGCGCCTGCCGGGCATCTCGGAGACCGCGCGCATCTTCGCCGGCGTCGACCTCACCAAGGAGCCGATCCCGGTGCTGCCGACCGTGCACTACAACATGGGCGGCATCCCGACGAACTATCACGGCGAGGTGCTGACCAAGAAGAACGGCGATCCCGATTGCGTCGTGCCCGGCCTGATGGCGCTCGGCGAAGCGGCCTGCGTGTCGGTGCATGGCGCCAATCGGCTCGGCTCGAATTCGCTGATCGATCTGGTGGTGTTCGGCCGCGCCGCGGCGCTGCGTTGCGCCGAGAAGCTGGTGGCGGGCGACAAGCAGCCCGATTTGCCGAACAATTCGGCCGAGCGTCCGCTCGCGCGGCTCGACAAATTCCGCAACGCATCGGGCAGTGCGCCGACCGCCGAGTTACGGCTGAAGATGCAGAAAGTGATGCAGACCAATTGCGCGGTGTTCCGCACCGGCGAGATTCTCGAGGAAGGCCACAAGCTCATCCACGACGTGTTCGGCGGCATCCCGGACGTGCGCGTCACCGACCGCTCGCTGATCTGGAACACCGACCTGATCGAGACGCTCGAGTTCGACAATCTGATCGCGCAGGCGGTCGTCACGATGGACTCGGCGCGCAACCGTACCGAAAGCCGCGGCGCGCACGCGCGCGAGGACCATCCCGATCGCGACGACGTGAACTGGATGAAGCACACGCTCGCCTGGTTCGACGACGCGACCGGCAAGGTGACGATCGATTACCGCCCGGTGCACACCTACACGATGACCAACGACATCGCGTATATCGAGCCCAAGGCAAGGGTGTATTGAAAGGTCCGATCATGACGACGGCACGCAAGAAGACGAGCGGACGCAAGAAGGCCAAAAAGAAGCCGTTGCTGCGACAGGTCCTGACCGACAACGGAATGCTGCTGAAGCGAAAGCGCGCATCGAAATCGAAATAGTTGGACCCGTGCAGGTCCGGAGAACGACATGGTCGAACTCACGCTCCCGAAGAACTCCAGGCCCGCCGAGGGCAAGTCGTGGCCGGCACCGGCGGGCGCCGCCGGGACGCGGCAATACCGCATCTATCGCTGGAACCCGGAGGATGGCGAGAACCCGCGCATCGACACCTATTACGTCGATACCGCCGATTGCGGGCCGATGATTCTCGACGCGCTGATCTGGATCAAGAACAAGATCGATCCGACGCTGACCTTCCGCCGCTCCTGCCGCGAAGGCGTGTGCGGCTCCTGCGCGATGAACATCGATGGCACCAACACGCTCGCCTGCACGCGCGGCATGGACGAGGTGAAGAAGGACACGATCACGATCTATCCGCTGCCGCACCAGCCGGTGGTGAAGGACCTGGTGCCGGACCTGACGAATTTCTACGCGCAGCACGCCGCGATGCAGCCGTGGCTCAAGACCACGACCGCGCCGCCCGAGAAGGAGTGGCGCCAGTCGAAGGAAGACCGCGACAAGCTGGACGGGCTTTACGAGTGCATCCTGTGCGCCTGCTGCTCGACCGCGTGCCCGAGCTACTGGTGGAACTCGGAGCGCTTCATGGGGCCCGCCGCGCTGTTGCAGGCGCGGCGCTGGCTGGTCGATTCGCGCGACGAGGCGACCGGCGAGCGGCTCGACGATCTGGAAGACCCGTTCCGGCTCTATCGCTGCCACACCATCATGAACTGCGCCAAGGCGTGCCCGAAGAGCCTGAACCCCGCCAAGGCGATCGCCGAAATCAAGGCAACGATGGTCGAGCGGCAGGTGTGATGCGGTGAGTGGGGAGCGAGCCAGATGATCGACCACGTCGGCTTTTCGGTTTCCAACTACGCGCGTTCGAAGGCCTTTTACGAAAAGGCGCTGGCTCCGCTCGGCTATGTGCTGATCATGGAAGTGCAGCAGAACGAGCACGACGCGAAGGCCTGTGGCTTTGGCTTCGGCCCCAGCGGCAAGCCCGACTTCTGGATCGGCGGCGAGGGCGGGCTCAACAAGCCGGTGCATATCGCGATCACCGCGAAGGACCGCCCCGCGGTCGACGCGTTCTACAAGGCCGCGCTTGCCGCGGGTGCAAAGGACAATGGCCCACCGGGCCTGCGGCCGCACTATCACGTCAACTATTATGGGGCCTTCGTGCTCGATCCCGACGGACACAACATCGAGGCCGTCTGTCACGCGCCGGGGTAAGTCCGCTCGTCCCCGCGAAAGCGGGGACCCAGGGCCAAAGAGCTGGATGCCCGCTTTCGCGGGCATGAGCGGAGTGTGTTTTACGCCGGCTTCAGCATCTTGGTCTGCACCTCCAGCATCGCGGTGGCGAAACCGTGCGAATCGGCGACCATCTCGCGCCACACCGACATCGGCGTCGGATGCGGCGCCTCGACCTCGCCGACCACGCTGCCGAAATCGAACGTCAGTTCCGCCTCGAACTTGCGCGCCAACTCGACCATGCGCTGGTTGTTGGCGAGGCACGCCATGTGCAACAGCTTGATGCCGCGATTGCGCGCGGCGAGCAGCGTGCGTTCCAGCAACGCGCTGCCGACACCGTGGTCCTGCCACGGCGTCTCGATCGAGAACGCGGCTTCGGCTTCCTGCGCGAACTCCTTGCCGAGCGGACGCAGCTCGGCGACGCCGCGTAAAGTCCCCTCGACGAAGAACCCATGCATCACTGAGTCGAGCCCGAGCGAGAGCTCGGTGTAGTTCACGATGAACTCGTCCGACACCGCGCCGCCGAAGCGGTTACGGCGGCTCTCCTTGTCGAGACGCAGAAGGTGATCGCGATAGCGGCCGGCACGGTCGACCCAGATCTTGCGGATCACGCCGTCGGTGAGAGGCTCGGACATCGAGGTTCCTGTTCTCTTGTTTTGTCGCACCCACTCTCGAATCTCATACCTGCCCGGCTAATGTTGCAACGCAATATCGCTTTCACAAGAGCGAGACGCGGACAACGCTTATCCATAGTGAATCAGTCACATGCAAACGCATGGCAGCTATGCTGCAATGCAAAATTATTGCCGAAATTTAGTTCACCACCTGCCTGCGATCCGCTCGAAATGCAAAACGAAGCAGCCGGCGCGAGGCCGGCTGCTTCTGGGATGAACCGGCGCGGGGGAACGCCGGTTCCGCGGGGGCTCGTGTGCGGGGTTGGTTAGTAGCCGCCGCCGGAATACGGCGAGGACGCGCGATCGGCGCGGTCGACGTCGACCTCGGTCGGGCCCCAGTTCGACTGGTCGTTGGTCACCTCGGCGTTGCGGCCCTGGAGCAGCCGGACCGGCGCGGACTGCAGCGTGCCGTGCGGGGCAACGGTCACTTGCGATGTCGAGGCGCCGGGATTGGCGTAGCCGGGATAGCGATTGGCCATGTTCGGGTCGAAACCCTGCGCCATCGCAACGGTGCTCGTGGCTGCAAACAGCGTAGCGGCGAGCGCGATCTTGGTCTTGGTGAGCATTATGGTAACTCCTCGAAGTTGTGAGTCTGCTGTTGTGGAAGCCGTGCTTTTTTTCGCGACTCCTCGGCGAGGTCTGTGCCCCGTCGATGCACGAAAGCTATGGATGCGCTGGCCGGTTGCCAGTCACGAGACGCGGCGCGCGATCACGAGATCGGTGAACGAGTTGTGATCGGTGACGGTGCACAAAAATTTCGCCGCTGTTTGCAGCAATAAAGTGCAAGGACGTTCTGAAAATCGCGTGTGCGAAAGAAAATGCGCGTGTTTGGCATGACAGCTTCGTAATCTTCGGCGCTCAGTGCAATTCAGCACACGAGATCGGGCGTGACTGCATTGGGCGCAACGGGCTATTCAAAAACGCGATATGAGCGAACGGCCGCGCAAAAAAGGAAACAGCCGGCGGGGGGCCGGCTGTTTCTGGTGAACTGGCGCGGGGGGAAACGCCAGTTCGGGGGACGCCTGAAGCTTAGAAGCCGCCGCCCGCAGACGGGTTCGACGCGCGGTCGAAGCCGACCTGCGACTCGATGATGGCGCTCGGGCGACCGGTCAGCGCGACATTGCGGCCTTCCAGCACCTGCTGCGACGCCTGCGGCGCCGCATACGCGGGATAACGGTTGCCGAGGTTGCCGTCGAAGTCGCCTTGCGCCATCGCGACGGAAGCGGTGCCGAGAACGAGGGCAGCGATAAGTGCGGTCTTGGTGATCATGGTCGTATCTCCTGTTAGAGTCTGGGTTGGTGTGAAGCCGAATTTTCTTTTTCTTCGACTCCATCGTCGGAGACTTCGTCGCCCGACTGATGGCGCTGAGATACTGGCCACGCCGATCAATAGGAAATCACGAGACAGCGCCTGAAATCACGAATTCCGTGAAGCGGATGTGATCGACAGGCCGTAGATTTCGCGCACGTATCGCGATTGTATCGTGTGTGTCGCCGGGCTGAGAACATTCCGGGAAAATCAGAAACGATTCGGGTCACGCGCAAGCGTCTCGGGCGCTCCGTTCACCAAATCTCGCGTGCGAAACACAAAAGCTTGAATGGAAGGGCGCGCCGGGCCCAACCGCGGCCCCAACAAGGCAGCCAATCGAGCGCATTTACAGGACGCATGCACAACGCCATACCTGACGTACCGTCCGCCCCACTCCACCCAACCGAATGCCTTCAACCGTCACCGAACGTTACGCAGCCCTCGTTGCCGAAGGCGAAATCGAACGCGATCCCGCGCAGGCCGCGCTCGCGGCACGATTCACGCGGCTGGAAGAGCGACTCGCGCAGCACCGGCTTTCGCGCAAGTCCTCGCAACTCGGCTGGCTGTTCGGCAAGAACGCGCAACAGGAAGGCCCGATCAAAGGCCTCTACATTTACGGCGACGTCGGGCGCGGCAAGACCATGCTGATGGATCTGTTCTTCGCCGCGAGCGCGGTGAAGCGCAAACGCCGCGTACACTTTCACGAATTCATGGCCGATGTGCACGAACGTCTCAACGACGTGCGCCACAAGATAAAGTCCGGCGCGCTTACCGACGACGATCCGGTCAAGCTTGTCGCCGCAATGCTTGCCGGGGAAGCGTGGATGCTCTGTTTCGACGAATTCCACGTCACCGATATCGCCGACGCGATGATTCTCGGACGCCTGTTCACGCGGCTGTTCGAGGCGGGTGTCGTGGTGGTGGCGACATCGAACGTCGATCCGGACGAGCTTTACAAGGACGGCCTCAATCGCGCGCTGTTCGTTCCGTTCATCGCGCTGTTGCGCCAGCACATGGACGTGGTGCGGCTGGAGGCGCCGAAGGATTTCCGCCTCGAAAAGCTCAGCAGCCAGCCGGTCTGGTACGTGCCGGCCGACGAGGACGCCGAGGTCGCGCTCAATAATGCGTGGCAGCGTCTGACCGGCACGCTGTCAGGCGAGCCCTGCGAGATCGCCGCCAAGGGGCGCGTCATTCGCGTGCCCGAAGCCGCGATGGGTGTCGCACGCTTTTCCTTCCGCCAGCTCTGCGAGCAGCCGCTCGGCGCGAGCGACTATCTGCGCATTGCGCACGAATTTCACACGCTGATCCTCGAAGGCATTCCGGTGATGGACTTTGCGCAGCGCAACGAGGCCAAGCGCTTCATCGCACTGATCGATACGCTCTATGACAACGGCGTGAAGCTGGTGGCCTCGGCCGCCGCCGAGCCGAGCGATCTCTATCTCGCGTCCGAGGGCTACGAGGCGAACGAATTCAAGCGCACCGCCTCGCGCCTGATCGAAATGCGCTCGGAGGAATACCTATCGCTGCCGCACGGGCGGCGCGCGGACGCTGCGTCCGGCTCGGCCGAGGGGATCGCCGAAACCTGATCGGGTGGTATTTCTCGGCCCCAGTAATCGCCTTCGGCATAATCGGGTGCCACATCGTGGAGACTCGCCATGAGCGACGACACCCCGCCCAAACGCGTTGACAAAGCGTCCGCGAAAACCGTCCGCCGCCGCCCGCGCCCGCATTGCGCCATTTGCGGCGAGGAGGCACACCAGCCCGTGGAGTTCGGGATGGTCCGACCGGCAATCGCGGAGGCGATAATTGCCGAGCATCCGGACCTGACCGCCGACGCGGCCATCTGCCGCAAACACCTTGTCGCCTATCGCACGCGCTATATCGAAGACATGCTGGCGCGCGAGCGCGGCGAGGTGTCCGACCTCGAACGCCAGGTGGTCGAAAGCGTCGCGCGCGAGGAAACTATCAGCCGCAATGTCGAAGCGGCCTATGGCGACAAGCGCACACTCGGCGAGCGCGCCGCCGATGTGGTGGCGGAGTTCGGCGGTAGCTGGAATTTCATCGGCATCTTCGCGATCGTCATGGCGGTGTGGATGGGGTTCAATATCTGGGCCGCGACGCGCGCGGTTTTCGATCCCTACCCGTTCATCCTGCTCAATCTGGTGCTGTCATGCCTCGCCGCCATCCAGGCGCCGATCATCATGATGAGCCAGAAGCGGCAGGAGACGAAGGACCGCCTGCGTTCGGAGAACGACTACCGGGTGAACCTGAAGGCCGAACTGGAAATCCGGAACCTGCACGACAAGATGGACCACCTCATCCACCAGCAATGGGAACGGCTCGCCGAAATCCAGCAGATCCAGCTTGAGATGATGCAGGACATGGTGTCGCCGCGACGGTAATTTCCGCGCTCCCGCCCGGCGTTCTGGCGGCTTGAACGGCCCCGGCGAAAGGGCTAATGACGCAGCGCAGCACGCACTTCCTCGCTGCCGGGTTCAAGGAATTTCCCCCACATGGCGCGCAAGAAAATTGCATTGATCGGCTCCGGCCAGATCGGCGGCACGCTCGCTCACCTGATCGGCCTGAAAGAGCTCGGCGATGTCACGATGTTCGACATCATGGAAGGCATCCCGCAGGGCAAGTCGCTCGACATCGCGGAATCCTCGCCGGTCGAAGGGTTCGACGCGAAATATGGCGGCACCAACTCATATGAGGGCATCGAAGGCGCCGACGTGTGCATCGTCACCGCCGGCGTGCCGCGCAAGGCGGGCATGAGCCGCGACGATCTGCTCGGCATCAATCTCAAGGTGATGGATCAGGTCGGCGCCGGCATCAAGAAATACGCGCCCAATGCTTTCGTCATCTGCATCACCAACCCGCTCGACGCCATGGTGTGGGCGCTGCAGAAGTGCTGCGGCCTGCCGAAGAACATGGTGGTCGGCATGGCGGGCGTGCTCGACTCGGCGCGCTTCCGTTACTTCCTCGCCGACGAGTTCGACGTCTCGGTCAAGGACGTGAGCGCGATGACGCTCGGCGGACACGGCGACGACATGGTGCCGCTCACCCGTTATTCGACCGTCGGGGGCGTTCCGCTGCCCGATCTCGTCAAGATGGGCTGGACCACGCAGGCGCGGCTCGACGCGATCGTCGAGCGCACCCGCAAGGGCGGCGGCGAAATCGTCGCACTGCTCAAGGCCGGCTCCGCGTTCTATGCGCCGGCCTCGTCGGCCGTCGCGATGGCGGAGAGCTACCTGAAGGACAAGAAGCGCCTGCTTCCCTGTGCGGCCTACCTCAACGGCGAGTACGGCGTGAAGGACCTTTATGTCGGCGTGCCGGTGGTGATCGGCGCGAAGGGCGTCGAGCGCGTGATGGAGCTGGAGTTCAACGGCGCCGAGCGCGAGATGTTCGACAAGTCCGTCACGGCCGTGCGCTCGCTGGTCGACGCCTGCCAGAAGATCGCGCCGACGCTCGGCAAGTAATCTCACCCGTACTCGGGGCCTTCAATGAACATCCACGAGTACCAGGCGAAAGCGGTCCTCGCGAAATTCGGCGTGCCGGTGCCGCGCGGTTTTCCCGCGATGAACGTCGCGGAAGCCGTCAAGGCCGCCAAGGAGCTCGGCGGCCCGGTCTGGGTCGTCAAGGCGCAGATCCATGCGGGCGGGCGCGGCAAGGGCGGCGGCGTCAAGGTCGTCAAATCGATCGAAGACGTCGAGAGGGAAGCCAAGCGCATCCTCGGCATGACGCTCATCACGCCGCAGACCGGCCCGAAGGGCAAGCAGGTCAACCGGATCTATATCGAGGACGGCTCGGCGATCGAGAAGGAGTTCTATCTCTCGATGCTGGTCGACCGCGAATCCTCGCGTGTCGCGATCGTGGTCTCGACCGAAGGCGGCATGGACATCGAGAAGGTGGCGCACGACACGCCGGAGAAGATCGTCACCATCACGGTCGATCCGGTCGCGAACATCTGCCCGCATCACGTGCGGCGGCTCTCCAAGGCGCTCGGCCTCGATGCCGATCTCACAAAGCAGATGAGCCCGCTGATCACCGACCTCTATCGCGCGTTCACCCAAAAGGACATGGCGCTGCTGGAGGTCAATCCGCTCGTCGTCACCAAGGACAAGAAGCTGATCTGCCTCGACGCCAAGGTCGGCTTCGACGACAACGCGCTGTTCCGTCACCCCGACGTCGCGGCGCTGCGCGACGAGACCGAAGAAGACGCGAAGGAAATCGAGGCATCAGAAATACGATCTGAATTACGTCGCGCTCGACGGCGAGATCGGCTGCATGGTCAACGGCGCCGGCCTCGCGATGGCCACCATGGACATCATCAAGCTCTATGGGCTCGCGCCGGCGAACTTCCTCGATGTCGGCGGCAGCGCGACCACCGAGAAGGTGACGGCGGCGTTCAAGATCATCACGTCCGATCCGAACGTGAAGGGCATCCTGGTCAACATCTTCGGCGGCATCATGAAGTGCGACATCATCGCCGAAGGCGTTGTGACGGCCGTGAAGGAAGTCGGCTTGCGCGTGCCGCTGGTGGTGCGGCTCGAAGGCACCAATGTCGAGAAGGGCAAGGAGATCATCGCGAAGTCCAATCTCAACGTGACGTCGGCGGACGATCTCGACGATGCGGCGCAGAAGATCGTCAAAGCGGTGAAGGGCGTCTGATGTCCATCCTCATCGACAAGAACACCAAGGTCATCTGCCAGGGCTTCACCGGCAAGAACGGCACGTTCCATTCGCAGGCCGCGATCGACTACGGCACCAAAATGGTCGGCGGCACGGCGCCGGGCAAAGGCGGCCAGACGCATCTCGGCCTGCCGGTGTTCGACACCGTCTCTGAGGCAAAAGAAAAAACCGGCTGCGATGCGAGCGTGATCTACGTGCCGCCGCCCGGCGCCGCCGACGCGATCGCCGAAGCGATCGATGCCGAAATTTCATTGATCGTCTGCATCACCGAAGGCATCCCGGTCGCCGACATGGTGAAGGTGAAGCGCTCGCTCGCTGGCTCGAAGTCGCGGCTCGTCGGCCCGAACTGCCCGGGCGTGATGACGGCGGGCGAATGCAAGATCGGCATCATGCCGGGCAACATCTTCAAGCCCGGCAAGGTCGGGATCATCTCGCGCTCCGGCACGCTCACCTACGAGGCGGTGTTCCAGACCACGCGCGAAGGGTTGGGCCAGACCACCGCGCTCGGCATCGGCGGCGATCCCGTGAAGGGCATGGACTTCATCGAGGGGCTGGAGACTGTTCCTCGCCGACGACAAGACCGAGTGCATCGTGATGATCGGCGAGATCGGCGGCGCGTCGGAAGAAAACGCCGCGCAGTTTCTGATCGACGAGGCCAAGCGCGGGCCGCAAGAAGCCGATGGTCGGGTTCATCGCGGGCCGCACCGCCCCGCCCGGCCGCCGCATGGGCCACGCCGGCGCGATCATCTCGGGCGGCAAGGGCGACGCCGAGTCCAAGATCGCCGCCATGGAGGCGGCCGGCATCAAGGTCTCGCCCTCGCCGGCCCGGATCGGCAAGACTCTCGTCGAAGTACTGAAATCCTGATTCAGTTCTTGTTCTTTTAATTGCCGTACCCGTCGCTTAAATAGGGTACAAGGCGACCCGCTCACCGGGGATGAGCGGATTCGGGCCATAATCGGCTGATTCGTGAGGCGCAACGCCTCCGAGCTAGGATGCGGCAGATGTCACGGCAGGACGCGAACGCGGCTTTCGCACTCTCCTCGTTTCTCTACGGCGGCAACGCCGCCTACATCGAAGACCTCTATTCCCGCTACGAGGCCGACCCGAATTCGGTCGACGCCGAATGGCGCGACTTCTTCGGCAGCCTGAAGGACGCGAGCGCCGACGTCGCCAAAAGCGCGAACGGAGCCTCCTGGAAGAAGCCGCCGCTGGTGGAGCGCACCGAGCTTCTCTCGGCGCTCGACGGCCAATGGGCCGAGGCCGAGAAGAAGATCGGCGACAAGGTGCGCGCCAAGGCGCAGGGCGCGGGTGTCGAGCTCAGCGCCGCCGACGTGCAGCAGGCCACGCGCGATTCGATCCGCGCGCTGATGCTCATTCGCGCCTACCGCATTCGCGGACATTTTCACGCCAACCTCGATCCGCTCGGCCTGGCGCTGCGCAGCGGCGACGAAGAACTCGACCCGCGCGCCTACGGCTTCGGCGACGCCGACCTCGACCGCAAGATTTTCCTCGATCACGTGCTCGGGCTTGAGTTCGGCACCATGCGCGAGATCGTCTCGATCCTGGAGCGCACTTACTGCCAGACGCTCGGCATCGAGTTCATGCATATCTCGGACGCGCACCAGAAGGGCTGGATCCAGGAGCGCATCGAGGGTGCCGACAAGGAGATCACCTTCACGCGCGAGGGCAAGCGCGCAATCCTCAACAAGCTGGTCGAGGCCGAGGGATTCGAGAAATATTGCGACACCAAGTTCACCGGCACCAAGCGTTTCGGCCTCGACGGCGGCGAGTCGCTGATCCCGGCGCTCGAGCAGATCATCAAGCGCGGCGGCAATCTCGGCGTGAAGGAGATCGTGCTCGGCATGCCGCATCGCGGACGGCTCAACGTGCTCACGCAGGTGATGGGCAAGCCGCACCGCGCGCTGTTTCACGAGTTCAAGGGTGGCTCAGCCGCGCCCGACGACGTCGAAGGTTCGGGCGACGTGAAGTATCACCTCGGCGCCTCGTCGGATCGCGAGTTCGACGGCAACAACGTGCACCTGTCGCTCACCGCCAACCCGTCGCATCTCGAGATCGTCAATCCGGTGGTGCTCGGCAAGGTGCGCGCCAAGCAGGACCAGCATGGCGCGACGCCGGACGACCGCACCATGGTGCTGCCGCTGCTGATGCACGGCGATGCGGCGTTCGCCGGCCAGGGCGTGGTCGCCGAATGCTTCGGCCTCTCGGGGTTGAAGGGCTACCGCACCGGCGGGTCGATGCATGTCATCGTCAACAACCAGATCGGCTTCACCACCTATCCGCGCTACTCGCGCTCCTCGCCCTATCCGTCCGACGTCGCCAAGATGATCGAGGCGCCGATCTTCCACGTGAACGGCGACGATCCCGAAGCCGTGGTCTATGCGGCGAAGGTCGCGATCGAATACCGGCAGAAATTCCAGAAGCCGGTCGTCATCGACATGTTCTGCTATCGCCGCCACGGCCACAACGAAGGCGACGAGCCGGCCTTCACCCAGCCGCTGATGTACAAGGCGATCCGCGCGCATGCGACGACGCTGGAGATCTACGCCAAGAAGCTGATCGCCGAAGGCGTCGTGACCGAGGGCGAAGTCGAGAAGATGAAGGCCGACTGGCGCTCGCGGCTCGATGCCGAGTACGAGGCCGGCACCGGCTACAAGCCGAACAAGGCCGACTGGCTCGACGGCCAGTGGGCGAAGTTCAAGTTCTCCGACGACATCGACGATCCGCGCCGCGGCAACACCGGCGTCGCGATCGAGACGCTGCGGGAGATCGGCAAGAAGATCACCGCGGTGCCGGACGGCTTCCACGTCCACCGGACGATCCAGCGCTTCCTCGATACGCGCCGCAAGGCGATCGAGACCGGCGAAGGCATCGACTGGTCGACCGGCGAAGCGCTCGCCTGCTGCTCGCTGCTGCTCGACGGCCACCGTGTGCGGCTCTCGGGTCAGGACTCGGAGCGCGGTACGTTTTCATCGCGTCATTCGGTGCTGATCGACCAGGAGAGCGAGGCGCGACACACGCCGTTCAATCACCTCGCCGAGAAGCAGGGAAAATACGAAGTCCTCAACTCGATGCTCTCGGAGGAGGCCGTGCTCGGCTACGAGTACGGCTACACGCTGTCCGAACCGAATGCGCTGACGATGTGGGAGGCGCAGTTCGGCGACTTCGCCAACGGCGCGCAGGTGGTGTTCGACCAGTTCATCTCCTCGGGCGAGCGCAAGTGGCTGCGCATGTCCGGCCTCGTGTGCCTGCTGCCGCACGGCTACGAGGGACAGGGCCCGGAGCATTCCTCGGCGCGGCTCGAACGCTTCCTGCAGATGTGCGCCGAAGACAACATGCAGGTCGCGAACTGCACGACGCCGGCGAACTACTTCCACATCCTGCGCCGCCAGTTGAAGCGCGAGATTCGCAAACCCCTGATCCTGATGACGCCGAAGAGCCTGCTGCGCCACAAGCGCGCGGTCTCGCGGCTCGACGAGCTTGGCCCCGACGCCACGTTCCACCGCCTGCTTTGGGATGATGCGCAGACCAATAAGGATGAGAAGATCAAGCTCGTCAGCGATGATAAGATCCGCCGCGTGATCCTGTGCTCCGGCAAAGTCTACTTCGATCTGCTCGAAGAACGCGAGAAGCGCGGGCTCGACGACATCTACCTGCTGCGCGTCGAGCAGCTTTATCCGTTCCCCACCAAGGCGCTCGTCACCGAACTGTCGCGCTTCAAGCAGGCCGAGGTCGTGTGGTGCCAGGAAGAGCCGCGCAACATGGGCCCGTGGTTCTTCGTCGACACCTTCATCGAGTGGGTGCTCAACCAGATTCAGGCTAAGCACCGCCGTCCGCGCTACGCGGGCCGCCCCGCCATGGCGGCGACCGCCACGGGGCTGATGTCGAAGCATCAGGCACAGCTCAAGGCGTTTCTCGAAGAGGCGCTGGGTTAATTCAGGAACACCGTCATGGCTGAAATCCGCGTCCCCACGCTCGGCGAATCCGTCACCGAGGCGACGATCGGGAAATGGTTCAAGAAACCCGGCGACCCGGTCGCGGTCGATGAGCCGCTGGTCGAACTCGAGACCGACAAGGTCACGATCGAGGTCCCGGCGCCCGCCGCCGGCACGCTCGGCGAAATCGCCGCCAAGGACGGCGAGACCGTCGCAGTCGGCGCGCTGCTCGGCGAGGTGAAGGAAGGCGCAGGCGCCGCCAAGCCCGCCGCCGCGAAATCGGCTGCCGCGCCCGCCGCCGAAGCAAAGCCGAAGCCCGCACCCGCGCCCGCCGCGCCGCCGAAGGTCGCGGCCGCCGATGCGCCGCTCGCGCCTTCGGTGCGCAAGATGGCGGCCGAGACCGGCATGGACCCCGCCAAGGTCGACGGCTCGGGCAAGGACGGCCGCGTCACCAAGGGCGACATGATGGCGGCGATCGAAAAGGCCGCATCCGCGCCCACGCCGGTTTCGCAGCCTGCGGCCGGCGATTCAAGTGCGCGCGCCTTCGCCCGCCGACGATGCCTCGCGCGAAGAGCGCGTGAAGATGACGCGGCTGCGCCAGACCATCGCGCGGCGCCTGAAGGACGCGCAGAACACCGCCGCGATGCTCACGACCTTCAACGAGGTCGACATGAGCCACGTGATGGGCTTGCGCAATCAGTACAAGGACATGTTCGAGAAGCGCCACGGCGTGAAGCTCGGCTTCATGGGCTTCTTCGTGCGCGCCTGCGTCGCCGCCGCTGAAGGACATTCCGGCCGTCAACGCCGAGATCGACGGCACCGACCTCATCTACAAGAATTATTATCACATCGGCGTCGCGGTCGGCACCGAGAAGGGCCTCGTGGTGCCGGTGATCCGCGACTGCGATGGCAAATCTCTGGCGCAGATCGAAAGGAGATCGCCGGCGCCGGCCGGCGCGCGCGCGACGGCCAGCTCAAGATCGAGGACATGCAGGGCGGCACCTTCACGATCTCGAACGGCGGCGTGTACGGCTCGCTGATGTCGACGCCGATCCTCAACGCGCCGCAGTCCGGCATCCTCGGCATGCACAAGATCCAGGAGCGGCCGATAGCCGTCGCCGGCAAGATCGAAATCCGCCCGATGATGTATCTGGCGCTGTCCTACGATCACCGCGTCGTCGACGGCCAGCAGGCCGTGACGTTCCTGGTGCGCGTGAAGGACGTGCTTGGAGGATCCGGCACGGCTGGTGCTGGATCTCTGATATGGCCTACGACCTCACAGTCATCGGCACCGGCCCCGGCGGCTACGTGTGCGCGATCCGCGCCGCGCAACTCGGCATGAAGGTGGCGGTGGTCGAGAAGGACAAGACCTTCGGCGGCACGTGTCTCAACGTCGGCTGCATCCCGTCGAAGGCGCTGCTCTATGCCTCGCGAGCTGTTCGAGGAAGCCGGCCACAAGTTCGCCGAAGCATGGGCATCAAGGTGTCGGCGCCGAAGCTCGATCTGGCGGCGATGCAGAAGTTCAAGGACGAGGGTGTCGCCGGCAACGTCAACGGCGTCGCCTTCCTGCTCAAGAAGAACAAGATCGACGCGTTCATCGGCCACGGACGCATCACCGCGCCGGGCAAGATCGAGGTGAAGGGCGCGGACGGCAAGACGCAGACGGTCGAGACCAAGAACATCGTCATCGCCACCGGCTCGGACGTCACGCGCCTCAAGGGCATCGAGATCGACGAGAAGCGCATCGTGTCGTCGACCGGCGCGCTCACGCTCGATAAGGTGCCGGCCAGGCTGCTGGTGGTCGGCGCGGGCGTGATCGGGCTCGAGCTCGGCTCGGTGTGGCGCCGCCTCGGCGCGCAGGTGACGGTGGTGGAATTCCTCGACCGTATCCTGCCCGGCATGGACGCCGAGGTCGGCAAACAGTTCCAGCGCATCCTGCGGCAAGCAGGGCATGACGTTCAAACTCTCGTCCAAGGTCACGGCCATCGACTCATCGGGCAAGACCCTGAAGGCGAGCGTCGAGCCGGCCGCGGGCGGCGCGGCGGAAACGATCGAGGCCGACGTCGCGCTGATTGCGATCGGCCGCGTGCCATACACCGAAGGGCTCGGGCTTGACGCTGTCGGCGTCGCGATGGAGCGCGGCCGCGTCACCGTCGACGCGCATTACGCGACGAACGTCGCCGGCATCTACGCCATCGGCGACGTGATCGCGGGGCCGATGCTGGCGCACAAGGCCGAGGACGAGGGCGTCGCGGTCGCCGAGATCATCGCCGGGCAGGCCGGCCACGTGAATTACGACGCGATCCCGAACGTGATCTACACTTATCCGGAGGTCGCCTCGGTCGGGAAAACCGAGGAGGAGCTGAAAGCCGCCGGCATCGCCTACACCGCCGGCAAGTTTCCCTTCACGGCGAACGGCCGCGCCAAGGTGAACCAGACCACCGACGGCTTCGTGAAGATCCTCGCCGATGCCAAGACCGACCGCGTGCTCGGCGTGCACATCGTCGGCGCCGATGCCGGCACGATGATCACCGAGGTGACCATCGCGATGGAGTTCGGCGGCTCGGCCGAGGACATCGCGCGCACCTGCCACCCGCATCCGACGCTGTCGGAGGCCGTGAAGGAAGCCGCGCTGGCGGTCGGCAAGCGGGCGATCCATATGTGACACCTCGTCGAAGGCCGGGTCATCCCGGCACCGGCGCGGGCAACGAGCCGATCCGGGATGCCCGGACAGGCCGGCTGCGTAGCTGACTGCCGGGGTCGAGATTATCTCATTGATGCGCCGCCTGCTCAAACCGCTCTGGATCCTGCTCGCGCTTCTCTTCCTGTTCGAGGCGTGGCTGTGGGAGCATTTGCGCCCGCTCGTCGCGTGGGTGGTCGACCTCATCGCGTGGCACAGGCTCAAGGCGCAGCATCGCGGCTGCGATCGAGCGTCTGCCGCCCTACCCGACGCTGCTGGTCTTCCTCATCCCGCCGGTTCTGCTCTTTCCGTTCAAGCTGCTCGGCATCTGGATGCTGACGCACGGCTCGT
This sequence comes from uncultured Alphaproteobacteria bacterium, assembly GCA_963800695.1. Taxonomy (GTDB): domain Bacteria; phylum Pseudomonadota; class Alphaproteobacteria; order Rhizobiales; family Xanthobacteraceae; genus PALSA-894. The sequence goes on from CAWDCA010000028.1 coordinate 54,322, forward strand.
GGCTCGGCGCGATGGCGGTGCTTTCGCTCGCCAAGGTCGTCAGCATGGGCGTCACGGCGTTCATCTTCGAGGTGACGCGGCCGAAGCTGTTGCAGCTTGCCTGGTTCCGCTGGTTCTACGAGCACATGCTGGTGTGGCTCGCGAAAGCGCACGCGCTGATCGACCCGATCAAGGCGCGCATCAAGCGCGCGATGCGCCGCTGGCTCTGGCTGATGAAACCCGGCCGGCCGGGGCGCTTCTTCCGCCGCCTCGCGCGCATCCGAAGACGCGCTTACGCGCAGTAGCGCGATCTAATGCTTGCCGCCCTTCGAGAAGATGGCCTCGAAGAAATGCGAGACATCGTGCGGGAAGGTCGGCAGCACAAAGCCCGTGGTGGTGAACAGGACCCCGATCAGCCCGATGCCGATCGCCGCCCAGGCGAGCGCGAGCATGCCGGTGATCACCGCGGCTGAGCACAGCACGATCCCGATCTGGAACGCCGCCGAGGCAAATTCGAAATTGTGGTACTTGTTGAACTGCAGATCGCGCTCTTTCTCTTTCTCCAGCGCGCGGCGCATCAGCTCCACCGTCCCCTCGCCCTTGCCATTGCCGGCCTCCGGCTCGGAGCGGTAGCGCGCCGCGGTCTTCTCCCACTCGCCGATCTGCTTGTTGAGCGCGGCCCTGCGGGCCTCATCGGAAGTCGTTGCGGCCTCGATCTTGGACGCCTCGCTTTGTACCAGCGTGAACGTGCGGCGAATGGTCTTCGCCTGCATGAAATTCCACAGATTGGAGGCTTCGATTTGCAGATTCAGCGCCTCTGTCTGCGAGGCCTTGCCGAACGTTTCGGAGAACGCGAGAAACAGCGCCAGCACCGAGATGATCAGCGCGATCTTCTTGTTGTGCTCGCCACCGCCGTGCGCCGCATGCTGCGCGTGCTCGGCATGCTCAAGATTTTCGTGTGGCCCGGCCATTGCGGTCTCCCGTGTCGTCCCCGCGGGGGATTGAACCGAAGTCGCACGGCACCGCAAGGGGAAAACGGTGTTTGTCGCTGAAATGTCACGCGGAGACTCAGGCGCGCGGATGCGCGCTGCGGTAAACCTGCAGCAGCTGCTCGCTGTCGACCGCCGTATAGATCTGCGTGGTCGAGAGCGAGGCGTGGCCGAGCAGTTCCTGGATCGCCCGCAGGTCGCCGCCGCGCGCCAGCAGGTGCGTGGCGAAGGAATGGCGTAGTGCATGCGGTGTCGCGGTCTCGGCCAGGCCTAAAGCGCCGCGCAGCCGCGCCATGGTGAGTTGCACAATGCGCGGGGAGAGCGGCCCGCCTTTGGCGCCGAGGAACATCGGGCTGCCGTCCGGCAGATCGTACGGACAGAGCGCCGCGTATTCGGCGATCAGTTGCAGCACCGTCGGCAGCACCGGCACCATGCGCGCCTTGTTGCCCTTGCCGCGCACCGTGATCGAGTCGCCCTTGCCGGGCGCCGGCATGGCTTCGCGCGCCAGCCCGAGCGCCTCCGAGATGCGCAGCCCGGAGCCGTAGAGCAGTGCGATCACGGCGGCATCGCGCGCCAGAATCCACGGCTCGCGTTCCTCGCCGGCGCGCAAATCCGTATCGGTCAGGCGCTTGGCGGAAGCGATCGAAATCGGCTTCGGCAGCGTCTTCGGCACCTTCGGCGCCCGCACGGCGGCGAGCGCGCCGACCTTGCCCTTGCCGTTGCGTTCGAGGAAGCGCGCGAACGAGCGCACCCCGGCGAGCGAGCGCATCAGCGAGCGCGAGCCGATCCCCTCCGTTCGCCGCGCCGCCATGAAGGCGCGCACGTCGCGCGGCTCGATGGCGGCGAGGCCTTTCAGCGAAACCTGCCCGCCGGTGTGCTCGGTCAGGAATTGCAGGAACTGCCGCGCGTCGCGCTCGTAGGCCTCGACGGTCTTGGGCGACATGCGCCGCTCGGCGCCCAGATGCGACAGCCAGCGCCGCAGCTCGCCCGCCACGTCGGCGGCCGCGAAGGTCAGGTCCTTCTCTTGCGTAACCGCTGCCATCGATTCACCGGTGCCTTGACACTCCGTCTATAATCCCGTGGCTTCCTTCAGCCTTCCTTAAAGCAGCTCTATCCGAGTCGGCCCGGCATGGCACAGCGCATCGTCGACGTTCTGGTGCCGGTCGCGCTCGACCACGCCTATTCGTACCGCGCGCCGCCGGATCTGGAACTGCACGTCGGCGATCTCGTGGCGGTACCGCTGGGGGCACGCGAGGCGCTCGGCGTGGTGTGGGCCGACAACGTTCCGCTCCGCCCCGGCCTGCACAATCGCCTCAAGGACGTCGAGGCCAAGCTCGACTACCCGCCGCTGCGCGAGGAACTGCGCAAATTCGTCGATTGGGTCGCGAATTACACGCTCAGCCCCAAAGGCATGGTGCTGCGTATGGCGCTCCGCATGGGCGAACTCGGCCCCGAGCGCGGACGCGTCGCGGTGCGGCTTGCAGGCCCTGCGCCGCAGCGCCTCACGCCGGCGCGCCGCCGCGTGCTCGACGCGCTCGCCGACGGGCTGCTGCGCACCAAGTCCGAGGCCGCCAAGGATGCCGGCGTTTCGGCGGGCGTCATAGACGGGTTGGTCGATGAAGGCACGCTGGAAGTGGTCGCACTGCCGGTGGAGCCGGTCGCGCGCCAGCCCGATCCGGATTATCGCAATCCGGAATTGAGCGCGCCGCAACGCATGGCGGCCGACATCCTGCGCGGCGCGGTGCGGCAAGGGGACTACGTCGTCGACCTGCTCGACGGGGTTACGGGCTCTGGAAAAACCGAGGTCTATTTCGAGGCGATCGCCGAGACGATCCGGCGCGGCCGCCAGTCGCTGGTGCTGATGCCCGAGATCGCACTCACGGCGCAATTCCTCGACCGCTTCGCGGCACGCTTCGGCACGCGCCCGGCCGAATGGCACTCCGAGCTGTCGCAGCGCAAGCGCGCGAGGACCTGGAACGCGGTTGCGGCCGGTGAAGGGAATGTGATCGTCGGCGCGCGCTCGGCACTGTTTCTCCCCTATGCCGACCTCGGCCTGATCGTGGTCGATGAGGAGCACGACGCGGTCTACAAGCAGGAAGACGGCGTGCACTACCACGCGCGCGACATGGCTGTGGTGCGCGCACGCATCGCCGACATTCCGATCGTGCTGTCGTCGGCGACGCCATCGGTCGAGACCGTCGTGAATGCGCGGCGCGGGCGCTACCGGCGGCTCGCGCTCGCCCAGCGCTTCGGCGGGCAGCGCGAGCCTGCCATCGAGGCGATCGACCTCAAGCGCGAAGGCCCGCCGCGCGGGCGTTTCATCGCACCGCGGCTTGCCGGCATCGTCAAGACCGCGCTGGAGCGCGGCGAACAGGCGCTGCTGTTCTTGAACCGCCGCGGCTACGCGCCGCTGACGCTGTGCCGCGCCTGCGGCTTCCGTCTCAACTGTCCGAACTGCGATGCCTGGCTGGTCGATCACCGCTTCAAGCGCCACCTCGTCTGCCATCATTGCGGCTTCACCACGCCGCCGCCCGCCGCCTGCTCGAAGTGCAAGGCGACGGACTCCTTTGTAGCCTGCGGGCCCGGTGTCGAGCGCCTGGAGGAAGAAGCAGCCAGCCTGTTTCCCCACAAGCGCATCATGGTGCTCTCGAGCGATCTGATCGCCTCGATCGAGCGCATGCGCGAGGAATTCCGCGACATCGAAGAAGGCCGCGTCGATATCGTTATCGGCACGCAGCTCGTCGCCAAGGGGCATCATTTTCCAAAGCTCAATCTGGTTGGCGTGGTCGATGCCGACCTTGGGCTGGGCTCCGGCGACCCGCGCGCCGCCGAGCGCACGTTCCAGCTTCTGCATCAGGTGATCGGCCGCGCCGGCCGCGACGAAGGGCATGGCATCGGCTATCTGCAGACGCACCAGCCCGAGCATCCGGTAATGAAGGCGCTGATCGCACAAGATCGCGAGGCGTTCTACGATTCGGAAATCGCCGCGCGCGAGCGTACCGGCTATCCGCCGTTCGGGCGGCTCGCGAGCCTGCTGATCACCGGCGCCGACAAACACGCCACGGAGGGTTTCGCCCGCAAGCTCGCGGCGTCCGCTCCCGCGACCGAGGACGTGCGCGTGCTCGGGCCGGCCGAAGCGCCGCTCGCGGTGGTGCGCGGGCGGCACCGCTTCCGCCTGATGGTGAAATCGGCGCGCAATTTCGATCTGCCGGGCTATCTGCGCGACTGGCTTGCCGACGCGCCGAAGCGCAAGGGCGACATCAAGCTCGACGTCGATGTCGACCCACAGAGTTTTCTCTAACTCGGCTCTGGCGGCAGCGCCTCGCGCGACGGCAGCAGCACGCACACCGACGCCGCGAAGATCAACACATAGCCGACGATATCCGCCGCGGTGGGAATCTCGCCCAGCAGGATCGCAGTCGCGACCACGCCGACCACCGGCGCGCTCAACACGCCGAGCGACGCCGTCATCGCCGGTATCCGTCCGATGACCCCGAACCAGAGGAAATACGCGAGCCCCGAGCCGACCAGTCCGGCGAAGATCGTGGCGAACACGGCGAGCGTGCTCGCCTGCGTGAGATGCAGCGAACCTTCAAACAGCGGCAGGCACAAGATGACGATGACGAAGGCGAAAAAAATCTGCCACGCCGCATTGGCGATCGGATCGCCTGTCATGCGCGCCCATTTCACATACACGGTGCCGGCCGCCCAGCTTACCGCGATGCCGATCGCGATCGCGAGGCCGATGACGCTGCCGGTTTGCAGCAGCGGATAGATCAGGATCGCCATACCGGCGGCGCACAGCACCAACGCGACGATGCGCGCGCGCGTGAGCCGTTCGCCGAGCACGAACCACGCGAACACCGCCGCCCAGATCGGCATCGTGTAGGACAGCATCGCGACCCGGCCCGTGCTGGCGAACAGCATCGCGATCACGCTGAGCAGCGAGAACGACAGCACGTTGAGGATGGCGGAGACGACCAGATGCGCGCAATTCTTCGGGCTGCCAAGCGCGAAGGAGCGCCCCTGCAATCCGGCGACAGCGAACAGCGCGCCCGCGCCGAGGCCGAGCGTCACCACCCTCATGCTGAACGGCGGAATCTCGTCGAGCGCGATGCGCATTGCCGGCCACGTGAGGCCCCAGGCGAAGCTGAGCGCGACCAGCATCAGTTTCGCGGTCGTGTCGGCGGTTTGATGTTGTGGAACTGGCACGGCCAATGTCTGGAGAGCGCGCCGGAATGGCCGCCGCACTGTTCTAATGCGGCGCGGCCGTCTGGCAATGCCGTGTCGCTTGCATGCCAGCTATACGACCATTCATCTTCTTAGCAGGATACTACTAAGCCATGAGAGGGAATACTCTTTTCCTTCAATGACTTGTTGCGCTGCGGAACAACAGGCCGCAGGGCAGCGTTGTCACGGGCATTCCCTTGGAGCGCGCCATGGATATCGACCTGCATCAAGCGATCGCCGGAAGGCTGGAGGCCGGGAAACTGGCCGGCTGGCTATCCGACTACTTGGTGGCGTGGCACGGGACCAGCGAGAATCTCGCGCCGGAAGTGACCGTCTGGCGCTCGGCGGACCGGAACGACGATACCGTCAGGGCCTATCTGGCGGGAACGCTCGGCGATCTGGTCCCTGAAAGCGGTATTGTAATCGCCGGCATCTGAGGCCATTCGAGTTTTTCATCTTCCAAAGGCGCTGCGGCGCCCTTTTTGCTGCGTCTCGCCCGGCTGGTTCCTCCATGCTAAATCATGGGCATGACCGCGCCGTTCAAATCCATCGAGGGTACCGGCATCGCCGCCGCGATGGCCGACATCGGCCGCCGCGCCAAGGCTGCGGCGCGCACGCTCGCGCTTACCCCGGGTAAGCAGCGCGATGCCGCGCTCGCCACGATGGCGAAGGCGATCCGCGACAGCGAAACCGCGATCCTCGCCGCCAATGCCGAGGATGTCGCCGAGGTCAAAGCCGCCGGGACGAACGCGGCATTTCTCGACCGCCTTACGCTGACACCGAAGATCGTCGCCGCCACGGTGGACGGCATCGAGATCGTGCGCGACCTCGCCGATCCGGTCGGCGTCGTGATGGATAGCTGGACGCGGCCGAACGGCATGACCATCGAGCGCGTCCGCGTGCCGCTCGGCGTGGTCGGCGTGATCTACGAGAGCCGCCCGAACGTCACGGCGGACGCGGCCGTGCTCTGCCTGAAAGCCGGAAATGCCGCGATCCTGCGCGGCGGCTCGGAGAGCTTCCGCTCGGGGCGCGCGATCCATGCGGCGCTGCTTGAGGGTTTGCGCGCCGCCGATCTTCCCGAGGATGCGATCCAGCTTGTGCCGACTCGCGACCGCGCGGCGGTCGGGCTGATGCTGGCCGGGCTCGATGGCAACCTCGATGTGATCGTGCCGCGCGGCGGCAAGGGTCTGGTCGCGCGCGTGCAGGCCGAGGCGCGCGTACCGGTGTTCGCGCATCTGGAAGGCGTCGTGCATGTCTATGTCGACAAGGCGGCCGATCTGGATATGGCGAAGGAGATCGTGCTGAACGCCAAAATGCGCCGCACCGGCGTGTGCGGCGCGGCCGAAACACTGTTGGTCGACCGGGCCGCCGCGCCCACGATGCTTAAACCCCTGGTCGCGATGCTGCTCGATGCCGGCTGCGAGGTACGCGGCGATGCCGACGTGCAGAAATCCGACGCGCGCGTGAAGCCCGCATCGGAGGAGGACTGGCCCGCCGAATATCTCGATTCCATCATCGCGGCGAAAGTTGTCGACGGCGTCGATGCTGCGATAGCCCACATCGAGCGCTACGGCTCGCACCACACCGACGCGATTATCACCGCGGATCAAAAGGCCGCCGAGAAATTCCTGAGCGAAGTCGACTCAGCGATCGTGCTGCACAATGCCTCGACGCAGTTCGCGGATGGGGCTGAGTTCGGCTTCGGCGCCGAGATCGGCATCGCGACGGGGCGCATGCACGCGCGCGGGCCCGTCGGCGTCGAACAGCTCACCACGTTCAAGTACCGCATCCGCGGAACGGGGCAGATAAGGCCGTGATTCGCCTGCCGCCGCATACGCGCGGCCTTCGCATCGGCCTGTTCGGCGGCACGTTCGACCCGCCGCATGCGGCGCATCGCGCCGCCTGCCTGCTCGCCATGCGGCGGCTTAATCTCGACCGCATCTGGTGGCTGGTGACGCCCGGCAATCCGCTCAAGGATACGCGCGGCCTCAGCCCCCTCGCCGAACGCATCGCGGCGGCCAAGGACCTCGCCGCTCACCCGCGCATCGTCGTTACCGGCGTCGAGGCTGAGATGCACACGCGCTACACCCACGACACCGTCCGCACGCTGATCGCACGCTGTCCGGGCGCGCGTTTCGTCTGGATCATGGGCGCCGACAACCTGCGCAGCTTCCATCGCTGGCAGAAGTGGCGCAGCATCGCCAACCTGCTGCCCATCGCGGTGGTCGACCGCGTCGGCCCGAGCCTTTACGCCACCGCCGGTCCTGCGGGCCAAGCGCTCGCCCGGTTCCGCATCCCTGAGCAAGCCGCAAAATCGCTGCCGCGTCGCCGCCCGCCCGCCTGGGTGTTCGTGCATGGGCTCAAATCGCCGCTCTCCTCGACAGCGTTGCGAGCGCTGCGCAAGCCGAAAAAGTGTCACATAAAGGTCGCGGCGCGCTGAGAAAGTGGCGTTTCGGAACGTCAGCCGGGTTGAATCCGTTAACCGGGCACGCATATCCTGCAAGCAGGCCCCGGGCAGGGTGTCCGGGGCGCTGAACCGAAAGGATCGGAACCCCTGACCATCACTGCGCTCTCGCGGGCGGCCCGTTTCAAGCCCGTTCCGGTTTCCAAGGTGCGTCCGAGCCCTGAGGAAACCCTTCACCAGGTCCTCACCAGCCTCGACGACATGAAGGCTGAGGACACCATCTCCATCGATCTGCGCGGCAAAACCACCATCGCCGACACCATGGTTGTGACCTCTGGCAGGTCGAACCGTCACGTCGGCGCGGTCGCCGATCGCGTGCTCGACGATCTGCGCAAGGCCGGCGTGGCCAACCTGCGGGTCGAGGGCATGCCGCATTGCGACTGGGTGCTGATCGACGCAGGCGACGTGATCGTCCACGTCTTCCGCCCCGAGGTTCGCGACTTCTACAACCTCGAAAAGATGTGGGAGCCGGGCAGCACCCGCGGCAAACGCGCGAGCTGACGTGCGGCCGTGATAGACTGCGCCGATGCGCATCGTCGTCGCGGCAGTCGGCCGGATCAAGCGCGGGCCCGAGAGCGATCTCAGCGAACGCTATCGCGAGCGCGCCGTCAAATCGGGACGCGGGATCGGCCTGCGCTCGCTTGAAATCGTCGAAATCGCCGAAAGCCGCGCGCGCGAAGCGCAGCGGCGCATGCTGGAAGAATCGATCGCGCTCGCCAACGTGATTCCGAAAGACGCCGCGACCGTGCTGCTCGACCCGCGCGGCGAAACCCTCGACTCGAACGGTTTCACCAAGCGCCTGCGCGGTTGGAACGACGGCGGGCGCGACGTTGCCTTCGTGATCGGCGGCCCGGACGGGCTCGCGCCGACGCTTTCGGACCAGGCCGACCTGCATCTCGCTTTCGGCGCACTCACCTGGCCGCACCAATTGGTGCGCATCATGCTGCTGGAGCAGATCTATCGCGCGACCACGATCCTGTCGGGGCACCCGTATCACCGGGAGTAGGTTCACGGGGCCGCTGGATCGCATTGTGTTTGCACGCGCAGCGTCGCATCATTGTGCAAGGTGCGGCGCTCGGCCACGCCACAAGAAAATCTATCGGGATTCCGGGGAGGACATTGTGAACGCTTGGATCACCCCTACGACGCGCCGGGTCGCGTCCAAAGCATTCCTGACCGCCCTCCTTGGCCTCGTACTGCCGCAAGCGGCCATGGCTCAAGAGACGCTCAACGTCTATTCGATCTGGCCGGAGAACTGGGCGCGGCCGATGCTGCAGGAGTTCGAGGCCGCGAGCGGCATCAAGGTGAATTTCCTGCGCTTCTCATCCGGCGAGGCGCTCGCCCGCATCATGGCCGAGAAGAACAATCCGCGCGTCGACGTGCTGTTCGGCGGCCCGGTCGAGACCTTCGCGGCCGGCATCAAGGAGAACGTGTTCGAATCCTATAAGCCTCCGTCGGCCGCCGCGCTCCCGGCGCGCTTCAGACACGCCGACGGCCAATGGACCGCGATCGCCGACGATCCGCTGGTGTTCATGACCAACGCGAAGTTCCTCGCCGAGAACAAGCTCAATCCGCCGCAGTCGTGGGACGACCTGCTCAACCCCGCCTACAAGGGCATGCTGCAGATGGCCGACGCGCGCACGTCCGGCACCGCGGTGACGCGCATCTTCTCGGTGCTTGAGGTGAACGGGCGCGATGAGGAGAAGGCCTTCGCGTTCCTGAAGAAGATGCGGGCGAGTGTGCAGCTTTACACCAAGAGTGGCGGCGGCGGCACGCTGCCGGTCGGGCTCGGCCAGGCCGGCGGCGGTATCTTCTTCATCGTCGATGCCCTCGACACCAAGGCCAAGGGCTATGACGTCGTGATCTCGTTCCCGAAGGAAGGGATCGGCACCGCGGCGGAGGGCATTGCGCTGCTCAAGGGCGCGAAGAACCCGGCTGCGGGAAAGAAGCTGATCGACTGGGCGACCAGTCCGGCGATGCAGAACCTCTATGCCAAGCACAAGATCAACTTCGTGCCGGCGCATCCGGAAGTGCAGACCGAAGCCTCGCTCGCCGCCGTCTTGAAGGACGCGAAGATTTTCGCCATCGACGATGCCTACGCGGGTGCGAACCGCAAGCGCATCGTGGACCGCTGGATCGCCGAGATCCTGCCCTGAGCGCGTGACGCACAAGTCATGAGCGCGCGCGCCGCGCCGTTCGTCCGCGATCCGGCACTCGCCATCACGGTCGCGGCGCTGTGGGCGCTGCTCGCGCTGTTTGTGATCTATCCGCTGGTGATGCTGGCTGGCACAGCCTTTCTCGACGAGGGAAGGCTGGCGCTCGGACCGTTGTTGGACGTGCTGCAGAAGCCGCAGACCCAGCGGGCGTTCTTGAACTCCCTGCTGCTCGGCACGCTGGTCGGCATCATCGGCACGGCGCTCGGGTTCCTGTTCGCCTTCACGGTCAGCCGAACGAACCTGTCACCCGGATGGGTGCGGGTGATCGATGCGATGACCCTGCTGCCGCTGATCTCGCCGCCGTTCACCACCTCCATCGCGTTTATCTTCTCGTTCGGGCCGCGCGGGCTCATCACCTACGAGCTGCTCGGCATGCGCGGAACGAACGTGTATGGCCTGCCGAGCACGCTCGCCGCTGAGGTGCTCACCTATTTCCCGATCGCCTATCTGGCGCTGCGGCCGGTGCTCGCCGCGATCGGCGGCAATCTGGAAGAGATGGCGTTCAGCCTCGGCTCGTCGCGCTTCAACGTGTTCCGAACGGTAACCTTGCCGCTGGCGTTGCCGGGATTGGCCAACGCATTCCTGCTGCTGTTCGCCGCTTCGCTGGCGGATTTCGCGACGCCGCTGATCCTCGCTGGAAACTCATTCCCGGTGCTGCCGACCGAAGCCTATCTGCAGATCACCGGCCTGTTCGATCTCAAGGGCGGCGCCGCGATGTCGCTGCTGCTGCTCGTGCCGGCCGCGCTCGTTTATTTCGTGCAGCGCTTTTGGGTGGAGCGCGGGCACTATGTGACGATCAGCGGCAAGGCCGGACCGCAATCGACCATCCGCAGCGTGACGCCCGCCATGCGTGTCGTGCTGATTCTGGTCTGTCTCGCGGTCGCGCTGTTCATCGCCTATCTGTACGCGCTGCTGCTGCACGCCTCGCTCGTCGTCGCCTTCGGCGCCAACCACACGTGGACGCTCGCGCACTACCACGTCATCTTCACCGAAGGCCGCAAGGCGATCATCGACACGATGACCATCGCGCTGATCGGGATGCCGCTAGGCGGCTTCTACGGAGTACTCACCGGCTATCTGGTGGCGCGCAAGGAGTTCGCCGGCCGGCACACAATGGAAGTCGTTTCCATGATCAACTACGCGCTGCCCGGCACCATCGTCGGCATCGCATATCTGATCGCCTTCAACGACCCGCCGATCGCGCTCACCGGCACGGCGCTGATCATTATCGCCTGCTACGTGTTCCGCTATTCGCCGACCGGCATCCGCACCACCGTGGCGCTGCTGCATCAGATCGACCGCAGCCTGGAGGAAGCCTCGAAAAGCCTTGGAGCCCGCAGCGTGACGACGTTCCGCCGCATCACCCTGCCGCTGGTGATGCCTGCCTTCTTCGCCGGCGTCGGCGTGGTGTTCATCCGTTCCATGACGGCGATCAGCGCGACGATTTTCCTCGTCTCGATCGGCTGGACGCTGATCACGGTGCGCATTCTGGAGAACATGACCGAGCTGTCGCTTGGGCCGGCGGCCGCCTTCTCGGTGTTTGTCATCGTCGTGGTGATGCTGGTGACCACCGCCGTCAATGCACTGCTGCGAAAGCTACCGGCCGCCGCGGCCGAGCAGGCGCAATGGGGCGTCGGGGGTGGCTGACATGGACGGCATCCGCCTCAAATCGGTATCCGCGCGCTTCCGCCATCAGGTGAGGGGCGAAATCGCGGCCGTTCATGACGTGAGCCTCGACGTCGCGCCCGGTGAACTGATGACGCTGCTTGGCCCCTCGGGTTGCGGCAAGACCACGACCTTGCGCATGATCGCGGGCTTTCAGGAACCGAGCGCGGGCGAGATTTTCATCGGCGAGCGCGATGTGACGCACACGGAGGCGAACGAACGTAACATCGGTTTTGTGTTCCAGAACTATGCGCTGTTTCCGCATCTCTCGGTGTTCGAGAACGTCGCCTACGGGTTGAGGATCAAACGAATGGATGGCGGCGGCATCGCCCGCGCCGTCACCGACGTGCTGGCGCTGGTCGGGCTTGCGTCATACGAAAAGCAGATGACGCACCAGCTTTCAGGCGGCGAGCAGCAGCGCGTCGCGCTCGCCCGCGCCATCGTCATCAAGCCGCGCGTGCTGCTGTTCGACGAGCCGCTCTCGAACCTCGACGCCAAGCTGCGCACATCAATGCGCGGCGAGATCCGCGATCTGCAGCGCCGTCTCGGCATCACGACGGTGTATGTCACGCACGATCAGGAAGAGGCGATGGCGATCTCGGACCGGATCGCCGTGATGAACAAGGGCGTGATCGAGCAGCTTGGCACGGCCGAGAACCTTTATCGCCATCCGGCCTCGGTGTTCGTCGCGCGCTTTATCGGGCGGTCGAATTTGATCGAAGCGATCGTGACGGCGGCCAACCCGGATCGTGTCGACCTGACCATCGCGGGACAACCGCATGCGGTCGAGGGCGCGGGCGCGAACGTGAAAACCGGGCAGACGGTGCTCGCCAATGTGCGTCCCGAAGCGGTTGCGATTAGCGCACCCGGTAACGGCCTCGCCGGAACCGTCAAATCCCGCACCTATCTGGGCGAAAAGTTGGAGTATGAGGTCGAGATAGTGGGCCAGACGGTGCAGGTCGTGCGCTTCAACCCGGCGCCCTCCGAGCGGTTCGCGCCCGGCGATGCGGTCAGCGTCCGGCTTCCGCACGAAGGCGTGCAACTGCTGGCGAAGGACGGACCATGATGCACCGGTTTCTTGCCGTCGCCTTGTTCGGCATTCTGCACGCGTCCCCGCTCGCCGCACAGGACGCGCGGGTGCATGGCGAGAATTCGACCTTCATTTCGCCGAGCGTCAAACTGAGTTGGGCGGTGAAGCGCGGCGCGAGCGAAGCCGAAACGCTGGTCATCATCCGGGTCATCGCGGAAGCAAGCCATCGCGTCGTCCGTGTCGACGGCGTCGATCCGTTCACCAGGGACCGCAAGGTGTTTGTTGCGCCGCGTCCGCTCGAACGCGAGACGGACCTTTCCATCCCGCGCGCGAGTTTCGCCGATCACCCGAGCACGGAGTTGCATTTCTTCGCAAGCGCCGAGGATGCCGCCGCCAACCGAGCGACGCTCACGGTGTTCTATCTTGGGGTACCCGACACGACCCCGGAATTCGCAATGCCCGGCGACGCGGAAGCGTATCTCGCGCGCATGCTGGGGCGGAACAATTAGCGCGCCCGGAGGGACATCCTTCCACTCGTCCCCGCGAAAGCGGGGACTCAGTTCTTGGCCCTGGATTCCCGCTTGCGCGGGAATGAGCGGAGAGAATTGGGTCACGCCACCGCGGCACTCGCCACCGGCATCTTGCGCGGCAGGCACGTGACGAGCGCAAGGATCACCGTGGCGGCGCCCGCCAGCACATAGAACAGCGTGTCGAAGCCCCAGCGCTCGTACACGAACCCGATCAGCGGCAATGCGGCCGCAAGTGCGGTGAAGCTCACCACGTAGCGGATGCCATAGACGCGCGCGCGTGCAGCCCCGCTCGCCATCTTGCCGATCATGAAATCGTTGATCGGAATCTGGCCGAACGCGCCCAGCATGAAGCCGAGCGCGAGCACCAGCGCCCAGCCCTCGCGCGAACCGGCCATCAGGGCGAAGAACACAAGTTGAATGACCGCCGCGCCCATGAATACCGGACGCGCACCAAGCCGGTCGAGCAGGCTGCCGACGACAAGCTGCGCCAACGAGGCGATCGCGAACACCGCGAAGGCGAACACGCCGACCATCGTGGCGACGTCGGTGTTGCCCGCAAAGCCGAGGCTCTTGATCCATGCGGCGGCCGTGGAGGCGAGACCCTGCACCCGTTCGTCGAGAATCTTCGGCAGCGCGAAGGTCGTCGCCTGGAAGATGATGCTGGAGACGGCTGTCGTCATGAACACGATCAACGACACGCGCACGAGCAGCGCGTTGCGGTCCATCCCCTGCGAAACGCTGCCGGAGGAACCAGCCTTCGACGTGGCGCCTTCGGCGGAAATCTCGTCGCGCCGCGCAAGCCAGTACGTGAGGCCGATCGTAATCGAGAGCGCACCCGGAATAATGAACGCCATGCGCCAGCCGCCGTTATCGATCAGGTAGCCGGTGAGCAGCGCGGCGCTGGCGACACCGAGATTGCCCCACACGCCGTTCACGGCGAGCCGCATGCCGGTGTTCTTCCATTTCGCCGTCACCATCGCGAGCCCGACCGGATGGTAGATCGCCGCGAACACACCGATCGCGAACAGCCCGATGCCGACCTGCAGCGGGGTTTGAGCAAACCCCGTCGCCACCGAGGCAAGCCCGATGCCGACGAAGAACAACACCATCATCCCCTCGCGGCTCCATTTGTCGGCGAGCCAGCCGGCCGGATAGGAGAACACCCCGAACGCGAAGAAGCCGGGCGTGGCGTACTTGAGCAGTTCGCCGTAGCTCAAATTCCATTCGCGCGTCAGCGCCAGCGCCGCGACCGTCGCGAAGATCAGCGTGAACAGGTGATCGAGAAAGTGCCCGATATTCAGAAACAGGAAATGCGCGCGGTCGCGGTTCATGAATGGCCCAGTGTCCACCGCAGCCGGCGCACCGGCCGAAGTGACCTCAAGTGAAGTCAGGGGCAGTCTACAGAAGGATGCCCGCCGGGAACAGAATCATCGCGCGTGATCGGCCGGTTTCTGCACCCAGAACACGTACATGCTCTGGAACGTGCTCGGGTTGTCCTGTTCGAAGGCATGGGCCCGGTCCTCAAGGGCGCCTGCGCCGCCGCTGCGCTCGCCACCGGCATCGAACATCAAATGATGAGCGGGTAAGCCAAGAATTGTCCCAACATACAGATCTGAGCCGTTCGTGTTGTGGAAATGAACAAATGTACGACCGGTCGAGATCGCCGAATTGACGTGATCGGTTTCCAACATCGTCCAACCGTCGCCGGACAAGTTCACAAAGCTTTCCGGGCCGCCGACGAGATACAGAGCCTTTGATATCGGATTGATCTGCAAGACGTCGGCGGCGTCGACGTCGATGAGGGAATGATCTGCAGTGTCGAGAGAGATCAACTCGACATCCTTAATCTTCGAGGCATTTGCGCTGAGGTCGAATGCCGAGAAGCTGAAAGCCGATGAAAGCTCGATGGCGTCCAGGCCGGCGCGACCATCGATCGAGAGGAATGCGATGTCGGAGACCAGGAAGCGGTCATCCCCAGAACCGCCGATCAGTGTATCGCTGCCGCCGTTACCCTCGAACACGATGCCGTAGCTGGTGACCGCCGTGCCGTCGATCGTATCGGCGGCCCTCGTGCCGTCAGCCTCCAGGCTGCCTGAATTCGATAGACCGTCAGGGAGCGCCATTGCGCCGCCGGCGGCAAGCTGCACCACTTCCATTTGCGTGACGTTGATCAAGTCCGCGGCCGTGACGCTTGCCGCATTGGTCACCACCAGGAAGTCGGTGCCGGCGCCGTTTCCGCCGGCCAGTGTGTCGGTACTGTTGAGACTTGCATCGCCGAACTGGAAGAAATCCGAGCCAGTGCCGCCGCTATAGGTGTTGTGATCGCCCGCGACCGCATTGAACACGACGCGCCCGCCGAGCGTCGCCGCGCTCGCATCCACCGTGTTGTGGCCGGCCTGATCGCAGACCACGAACACGCCATTATCGGAGTTCGCCACCAAGCCGCCGCTGAGCGCGATAAGGTTGCCACCGAGCATGAGGAAAAGCTCATCGACGCCCGAAAAATTCATGAAAGCGGCGGCATTCACGACCCCGGCGCTGGTCAGCTGCAAAATGTCGAAGCCCGCACCGCCAGCGAAGAGATCGCTCGCAGTCAGGCTCGCCGCACCGAACAGCGCCACATCGCTGCCGCCGCCGCCGGTGAAGCTGTCATGTCCCGCCGTCGACTGAAACACGACGCGATTCGCGGCTGCGCCGGCATTGACAGTATCGTTGCCTGCGCCGTCGAGCACGACCAGAACGCCGTTGTCGGTATTCCCGGCGATTGCGCCGCCGAGGGCGATGCTATTCCCGCCGCCATGCAGGATCAGCGCATCGAGGCCCGTGAGGTTGGCGAACGCATCGGGATCGACCGTTCCGGCGCTCACGAACTCGATGATATCGTAGCCGGCGCCGCCCGAAACGTGGTCGGCGAAAGTCAGCTGATCTGCGGCGAAAGCCAGATAATCGCTGCCGGTGCCGCCCGCGAATGTCTCCGCTCCGGACCCCGTATAGAACGCGACCCTGATGCCGTTGGTGACGCCGCTTGCGTCGATGATGTTGTTGCCGTTGCCCGACTGGACCGACATCACGCCGTTGTCGGCGCCCGCAACGAAAGCATTTGAGAGCGTGAGGGCGTTGCCGGAACTGCTCAGCAGTACATCCTCGATACCCGTAATGTTCGCGAGCGCGGTTGCGGTCACCGCGCCGCCGGTGCTGATGGCGAGGAAATCGAATCCGCCGCCACCATTGATGAAGTCCGCCGCGGTCAGGCGGGCGGCGGCGAATTCCGCATAGTCGTTTCCGTTGCCGCCGATGAACACGTCGACACCGTCGTTAGCGTAGAACGCGATGCGCGTGGCGTTGGTCACTCCGGAGGCGTCGGCGGTATCATTGCCTCCCCCGCCGATTACCGAAAAAATGCCCCAGCTCGTGCCGGCGACGAACTGATTGCTCAACGCGACTGAATTTCCCGACGGGTGATACTGGATCAATTCAAAGCCCATCAGGCCGGCAAGCTGGGCGGCGGTCACGGGCCCCGGGCAAGTCAGAATCAGGATGTCGAAAAACAGGCTGGAGTTTGTTCCGAAGACCGTATCCTGCGGGTTCAGTTCAGTGGGGCACGCAAAATAGAGATTGTGCTCCCCCGGCTGACCGGACAACTGGTCCGCTCCCTGATTCAAACGCCATACCGCCATGGACCCGCCCGCCGCACGACAAAGTAGGCCAAAACGATACGTCACAACCGAAGCGAGCGGAAGGATTTGGTTAAGATATAGTTGACGGGCCTCAGGAGGGGCGCATCCTCGTCCGAATCGGTGGCGGGGGCGCATCGCGGGCCAATTCCGCCGTGATCCGAATGGTTAATGATTTCTCAATCACCTTGGGCGCCTACTCGACCCCCATGACTCGATCCTTCGCCGGGAGCAGACACGGCTGGCTTCGCGTCGGCCTCGTCGGCGCGAGCCTGTCTTTGCTCGCAGCGCCGGGGCATGCCCAACAGCCGCTCCAGATCACGCCGCCGCCCGCAACGCCTGCAACATCCGCACCCGCCGCAACCGCGGTTGCGCCCGAGGCCGCCAAGGGTGCGCGGCTGGAGGAGCTGGAGAAGATTCAGGCCGAGCAGAAGCGTGCTGCCGATTTCGCCGCCAGGCTCAAGGCCGAGATCGATGCGATCGGCGAGGACCGCCGCAAGCTCGGTGCGCTGCTGATCGGCTCGGCCGCCAACATCCGCGCCCTCGAGGAGCGCATCGGGGCGGCCGAGACCCGGCTCAACGCGCTGGGGAACAATGAGAATACGGTCCGCCGCTCGCTCGCCAGCCGCAAGGCAGTGATCGGCGAGGTGCTCGCGGCCCTGCAGCGGGTCGGCCGGCACCCTCCGCCCGCGCTGCTGGTGAGCCCGGAAGATGCGCTGCAATCGGTGCGCACCGCGATCCTGCTTGGGGCTGTGCTGCCCGACATGAAGGTCGAGGTCGACACCCTCGTCGCTGATCTTGCCGAACTCGTGAAAGTACGTACCGAAATAGCGGCCGAACGGGAGGGGCTCGGCCGTGATCTCGCCGCAGTTACACAGGAAAGATCGCGGATGACCGTGCTCGTGCAGGAGCGCCAGCGCAAGCAATCCGAGACCGAGAAGGCGCTCGACGCCGAGCGTACCCGCTCGGTGCAACTGGCCCGGCAGGCCGACAATCTCAAGGATCTGATCGGCAAGATCGAGCAGGAGATCGCCTCCGCTGCCCGTGCGGCAGCCGCGGCCCGAGCCGACAAACCCGCCACCGATCCGAAAAACAGCCTCGCGGCGCTTCAGGACCCGGGCCGGCTTTCTCCGGCGATTGCCTTCGCGTCGGCGCGGAAATCGCTGCCGCTGCCGCTCAACGGCATCAAGATTCGCGAATTCGGCATGCCGGACGGCCTCGGCAGCACCGAAAAGGGCCTATCGGTCGCGAGCCGGGCTGGCGCGCAGGTTACGGCGCCCTGCGATGGCTGGGTTGTCTACGCGGGACCGTTCCGTTCTTACGGACAACTCTTGATCCTGAACGCCGGTGGCGGATATCATGTACTGCTAGCGGGGATGGAGCGAATCTCGGTTGATCTTGGCCAGTTTGTACTGACCGGAGAACCGGTGGCGATCATGGGGGGCGGGCCACAATCGGCCGCGGCCGTTGCGACCGGTTCCAGCCAGCCGGTGCTGTATATCGAATTCCGAAAAGACGGCAGTCCCGTCGATCCAAGCCCATGGTGGGCATCCGACAGCGAAAAGGTCCGCGGATGATACGCAAGACTTCTCTGGTCCTCCTCGGAGCGGCAGCCGGTGTGGCCATCACGCTCGTCGCCACCCAGCCGCGCCTCGCGCTCCTCGGTGCCAGCGCGAAAGCCGCCGCCGCCGATACCTACCGGCAGCTCAATCTGTTCGGCGACGTGTTCGAGCGCGTGCGCGCCGACTACGTCGAGAAGCCGGACGACGCCAAGCTGGTGGAGCAGGCGATCAACGGCATGCTCAACGGGCTCGACCCGCATTCGAGCTACATGGACCCGAAAAGCTTCCGCGACATGCAGGTGCAGACGCGCGGCGAGTTCGGCGGTCTCGGCATCGAGGTCACCATGGAAGACGGCCTCGTGAAGGTCGTTACCCCGATCGACGACACGCCCGCCGCCAAGGCCGGGGTCATGGCGAATGACGTCATCACCCATCTCGACGACGAGCAGGTTCAGGGCCTCACGCTCAACCAGGCGGTCGAGAAGATGCGCGGGCCGGTCAACACCAAGATCCGGCTCAAGATCATGCGCAAGGGCCAGGACAAGCCGATCGAGGTTTCGATCACGCGCGACGTCATCCGCGTGCGCTCGGTGCGCATGCGCATCGAGGGCGACGACGTCGGCTTCCTGCGCATCAGCCAGTTCAACGAGCAGACCTCGGAAGGCGTGAAGAAAGCCATCACGGACATCCTCGCGCAGGTGCCGAACGACAAGCTCAAGGGCTACGTGCTCGACCTGCGCAACAATCCGGGCGGATTGCTCGATCAGGCGATCTCCGTGTCCGATGCGTTCCTGGAACGCGGCGAAATCGTCTCGACGCGCGGCCGCAATGCGGAAGAAACCCAGCGCTATTCGGCGCGCGCGGGCGACCTCACCAAGGGCAAGCCCGTGATCGTGCTGATCAACGGCGGCTCCGCCTCGGCCTCGGAAATCGTTGCCGGCGCACTGCAGGACCACAAGCGCTCGGCCGTTCTCGGCACGCGCTCGTTCGGCAAGGGATCGGTGCAGACCATCATCCCGCTCGGCAATAACAACGGCGCGCTGCGCCTCACCACGGCGCGCTACTACACGCCGTCCGGCAAGTCGATCCAGGCCAAGGGCATCGTTCCGGACATCGAAGTGCTCCAGGACGTGCCGGATGATCTCAAGGCGCGCGCCGACACCAAGGGCGAGTCCTCGCTGCGCGGTCACCTCAAGGCGCAGGAAGGCGAGGAGCAGACCGGCTCGCAGTCCTACATTCCGCCGGACGTGAAGAACGACAAGGCGCTCAACATGGCGCTGGAACTGCTGCGCGGCACCAAGACCAACCCGGCCTTCCCGCCGAACACCAAGGCGGCGCAGGCGCCGCAGCAGTAAGCAGCAACCGTTGTATCTATTGACGGGGCGGCTTTCGGGCCGCCCCGTTTCATTTTGGCCATGCGCGGCGTTACGGTAAACGTTCGGTTAACGCCTGCCGCTTAGGCTTTGCGGACCAGCAACCGCGGAGCCGTTCCGTGTCCACCGACGATCCGACCGACGACTTGCAGAAGCCGCTCGGACAAACTTCGAAAAAGAAGAGGCGGTTCGTGCTGCCGATTCCTGTGGTGACGCGCACGATCGCGGCCGCGCTCGGCCTGTGCGTCGCCGTGCTGGCCGGCTGGATTGTGTTCGTCAATGACCCGTTCGGCGGCGAGCCGATGGCGGTGGTGAGCGCACAGCCAAACAAGACGGCCGAGCGCACAGCATCGCCCGCAAAGCCCGAGGCCGCGCCCGCCGCACTGGCGGATGCCGACAAGCCGGCGGGTAAGACCGTCACCATCATCGATGGCTCGACCGGGAAACGTCAGGAAGTCTCTGTCGGCCAGCCGGGCATTCCCACCGCGCAAAAAAAAACTGAACTGAAGACCGAAGCGCGGCCCGAGGCAAAGCCCGAGGCGAAAGCGGACGCCTCGATCGACCAGCGTCTGCTCGACACCTCGCGTCACGGCGCGATCCCGAAGATCGCGCCGGACGGCGCACGTCCCGCCGACATCTATGCGCGCCCCGTCAAGCCGCAGGCCGGCCGCGCCGACGCACCGCGTATCGCCATCGTGATCGAAGGGCTCGGTATCGGGGCCGCCGGCACGGCGGAAGCGCTCGCGAAACTTCCCGCGCCTGTGACGTTTGCGTTCGCGCCCTACGGCACCGACCTCGAGCGCTGGGTCGCACGTGCGCGCGGCGAAGGACACGAGGTTCTGCTCCAGATCGGCATGGAGCCGTTCGATTATCCCGACAACGATCCCGGCCCGCAGACATTGCTCGCATCGCTGACGCCTGAGCAGAACATCGACCGCCTGCACTGGTTCCTGTCCCGCTTCCAGGGCTACGTCGGCGTCACCACCCTGATGGGCGCGCGTTTCACCGCGACCGATTCCGCGCTCAGCCCCGTGATCCGCGAAGCCGGCAAGCGCGGGCTGATCTGGTTCGACAACGGCACATCGCCGCGCAGCGTCGCCGGCCAGATTTCCGGCGCCAGCAATGTGAGTTTCGCCAAGGCCGACGCGGTGCTCGACGCAGTTCCCACCGCTGCCGAGATCGACAATGCGCTCGCCCGCCTTGAGGCGACCGCGCGCAGCCGTGGGCTGGCGATCGGCGCCGCGAGCGCGCTTCCCGTGACGATCGAGCGTGTCGCGCAATGGGCCAAGGCGGCCGAAGCACGCGGCATCATGCTGGTGCCGGTGAGCATGGCGGCAAACCGGCCGAAGACGGGAAGCTAGCGAATAGCGAGTAGCGAATAGCGGAGCGGCGTGCTCCATAACTATTCGCTATTCGCCACTCACGATTCGCGTGCCGCCGGAAACATGCCCCCTCACGCCTCCCTCCCCTATCGTCCCTGCGTCGGCACCATGGTGCTCAACCGCAAGGGGCTCGTGTTCATCGGCCGGCGCACCGAGGGGCCGGAGCATGTCGATCTCACGCATGTTTGGCAGATGCCGCAGGGCGGCATCGACAAGGGCGAGGACCCCTGGCCAGCCGCACTGCGCGAGCTGGCCGAAGAAACCAGCATCACGTCGGTGAAGAAGCTCGCCGAAATTCCCGAATGGCTCGATTACGACTTGCCGAAGGACGTCGCGAAGCAGGCCTGGAAGGGGCGTTATCGCGGGCAGACGCAGAAATGGTACGCGCTCGCCTTCACCGGCGACGAGAACGAAATCAATATTCTGGAGCCGGCCGGCGGCCATGAGCCCGAATTTGTCGAGTGGCGCTGGGAGCCGATGCGCAACCTTCCGGATCTGGTGATCCCGTTCAAGCGCGAGGTGTACCAGCGCGTGGTGGATGCGTTTGCGCATCTGGTGGACGCATGATCCCGAAAAGCATGTCCCGGACTTGATCCGGGATGGGTACCGGTTTTCGGAACAAGATCATGCGCAATAACATGGACAAAGTCAGATGGGGCATCCTCAGCCCCGCCATGATCGCCATGAAGCGCGTGATCCCGGCGATGCGCGAGGCGTCGAACGCTATCGTGACCGGCATCGCGTCACGCGATGAAGCGCGCGCCCGCGAGGCCGCCGCGAGCGCAGGCGTGGAAAAATCCTACGGCTCGTACGAGGCGCTGCTCGCCGATCCGGCGATCGAGGTCGTGTACATTCCGCTGCCGAACCATCTTCACATCGAATGGTGCGTGAAGGCGATGCAGGCCGGAAAGCACGTGCTGGTCGAGAAGCCGCTATCGATGAACACGCGCGAAGCCGAACAATTGATCGACGTGCGTGCGCGCACCGGCGTGCTCATCGAGGAAGCCTTCTCGATTCGCAATCATCCGCAATGGGCGGCGTTGCGGCAACTTGATCGACAGCGGCGAGATCGGCGCGGTGCGCGGCGTGCAGACCGTGATGTGCTACAGCAACCGCAACCCCGACGACATCCGCAACAAGCCCGAGGCCGGGGGCGGCGCGCTCTACGATGTCGGCAGCTACACGGTCGCGGGATGCCGCATGGCGTTCGGCGCCGAACCCACCCGCGCGCTCGGTGTATTTGAGCGCGATCCCGATTTCGGCACCGATCGCCTCACCAGCGCGATTCTCGACTTTCCCGCCGGCCAGGCGACCATCCTGATCTCGACACAGGCCGGCCCTTCCACCGGCGGCTCGCACCAGCACCTCGGACTGATCGCCGAGAAGGGCTGGGTGCGAATGGATTTCCCCTACGCGCATTCGGTGCCCTCGCCGTGCCATCTGTTCATCGGCGGGCCAAGCAGCATCGGCTCGAAGCACGCCCGCGAGATCGCATTCGAGCCGGTCAATCAATACAAGCTTCAAGCCGAGCGTTTCTCGGCGCTGGTGCGCGGCGAAAAAGTGCCCGCGTTCCCGATCGAAACCTCCATCGCGAATATGCGCGTGCTCGACGCGCTGCGCCGCTCCGCCGAGAGCCGCGGATGGGAAGATGTCTGACGCCGGGATCACGATCCGGCCGCTGCGCGCGGATGACGCCGCGCAATGGCGCACGCTGCGGCTTGAAGCATTGCGCGCCTATCCGACGGCCTTCGCGAGCGCCTACGAAGAAGCGCTGGAGCAGGACCTGTCGGTACGCATTCCGCCGCCGGACGGCCCGAGCGTTCTGTTTGGCGCGTTTGCTAGCGATACGCTCTCAGGGAGCGCGGGGCTGCACGTGTGGCCCGGCATGAAGCAACGACACAAGTCAGAGCTTTGGGGAATGTATGTGGCACCGTCGCTGCATCGGCGTGGCATCGGCTCTGCGTTGCTGAGCGCCGTGATCGACCATGCGCGCACGCGCGTCGCCGTGGTGCAGCTCACCGTGCTGCAGGCGAACAGCGCCGCAAAGGCACTCTACAGCCGGTTCGGTTTCGTCTCGTATGGGATCGAAAAACGCGCGTTGCGTCATCAGGGCATCGATCACGACGTCGAACTGATGGCGTTCGATCTCGGGAACGGGCTTTGATGGACACCGACAAGCCCTATCGCCCGAACGTCGGCATCGCGTTGTTCAACGCGAGCGGCCGCGTGCTGATCGCCAAGCGCTTCAAGGACGACGGGCCGGAAATCATCTATCCGGGCCTCGAATGGCAGATGCCGCAAGGCGGCATCGACGCCAACGAGGACCCGCGCCCGGCCGCGCAGCGCGAGCTTTACGAAGAAACCGGCGTGACCAGCGTGGACTATCTCGGCGAGACGCCCGATTGGCTCACGTACGAGTTTCCGCCCTACGACGGCCCGCCGCATCGGCTCGCCGTGTTTCGCGGACAGCGGCAGAAGTGGTTCGCGTTCCGCTTCTCAGGCGAGGAGCGCGAGATCGTCGTGGCTGACACGCGCAACGGCCAGGAGCCGGAGTTCGATGCGTGGCGCTGGGAGAAGCTCGACCGCGTTCCCGAACTCGTGGTGCCATTCCGGCGCGAGGTCTATGCTGCGGTGGCGCGAGAGTTTGCGCGGTTTGCAACTCCGCCCTCATCCTGAGGAGCGCGAAGCGCGTCTCGAAGGATGAGGCCGCAGGTTAGTGCAGCGCCGTGCCTTGCAGGTGCTGGTCGATCTGCTTGAATTGGTCGAGCCGCTCGATCGCCTTGTCGAGCGCGGAACCTTCCATGCCCTTGATCTTCTCTTCCTGCGCGGCGATGCGCTCGGAGAGCGCGGCGCGGTCGAAGTCTTCAACCGAGTCCGCGAGGTCGGCGAGCACGGTCAGCTTGCCGTCGGCCGAGACCTCGGCGAAACCTCCGAGCACGACCATGCGCTGCGCGTTGCCGCCAACGAACACCGTCATGATGCCGGGCCGCAGCGCCGACACGGTCGGCGCATGGTTTGCCAGCACGCCGAAGTCACCCTCGGTTCCCGGGATGTCGACCTGATCGACTTCGCCGGAGAACAGGAGCTTTTCGGGAGAGACGAGATCGAAGTGGAAGGTGGCCATGAGTGTTACGCCGCTTCCGCCGCGAGCTTCTTGCCCTTCTCGACCGCCTCCTCGATGTTGCCGACCATATAGAAGGCAGCCTCAGGGAGATGATCGTACTTGCCTTCCACCAGGCCCTTGAAGCCCTTGATGGTGTCGGCGAGGTCGACGAGCTTGCCGGGCGAGCCGGTGAACACTTCGGCGACGAAAAACGGCTGGGACAGGAAGCGCTCGATCTTGCGCGCGCGCGACACGGCGATCTTGTCCTCTTCGGAAAGCTCGTCCATGCCCAGGATGGCGATGATGTCCTGCAGCGCCTTGTAGCGCTGCAACACCTGCTGCACCGAACGCGCGACCGCGTAGTGCTCCTCGCCGACGACCAGCGGGGAGAGCATGCGCGAAGTGCTATCGAGCGGGTCCACCGCCGGGTAGATGCCCTTGGCGGCAATGTCGCGCGACAGCACGGTGGTGGCGTCCAGATGCGCGAACGAGGTCGCGGGCGCCGGATCGGTCAAGTCGTCGGCCGGCACGTAGATCGCCTGCACCGAGGTGATCGAGCCCTTGGTGGTGGTGGTGATGCGTTCCTGCAGTGCGCCCATGTCGGTGGCGAGCGTCGGCTGATAACCCACGGCGCTCGGAATACGGCCGAGCAGCGCCGACACTTCGGAGCCCGCCTGCGTGAAGCGGAAGATGTTGTCGACGAAGAACAGCACGTCCTGGCCCTGATCGCGGAAATATTCCGAGAGCGTGAGACCCGTGAGGCCGACGCGCGCGCGCGCGCCCGGCGGCTCGTTCATCTGGCCGAACACCAGCGCGCACTTGGAGCCTTCGCCGCCGCCCTTCTTGTTCACGCCGGACTCGATGAACTCATGATAGAGGTCGTTGCCCTCGCGCGTGCGCTCTCCGACGCCGGCGAACACCGAATACCCGCCGTGCGCCTTCGCGACGTTGTTGATCAGTTCCTGAATCAGCACGGTCTTGCCGACGCCGGCGCCACCGAACAGGCCGATCTTGCCGCCCTTGGCGTAGGGCGCGAGCAGGTCCACGACCTTGATGCCGGTGACGAGGATCTGCGCTTCGGTCGACTGCTCCGTGTAGGCCGGGGCCTCGGCGTGGATCGGGCGGCGGTCGGTGGACTGCACCGGACCGGCTTCATCGATCGGCTCGCCGATCACGTTGATGATGCGGCCGAGCAGGCCCGGACCGACCGGAACCGCGATCGGGATGCCGGTGTCGGTGACGGCCTGGCCGCGCACCAGACCCTCGGACACGTCCATCGCGATGGTGCGCACCGTCGATTCGCCAAGATGCTGCGCGACTTCGAGCACCAGCCGGTTGCCCTGGTTGGTGGTTTCCAGCGCGTTCAGAATCGCCGGCAGGTGGCCCTCGAACTGCACGTCCACGACGGCGCCGATGACCTGGGTAATCTTTCCGGTAGCTACAGCCATGTCGTCCTCTCAAATCGAAACTAAAGCGCTTCCGCGCCCGAGATGATCTCGATCAGTTCCTTGGTGATCATCGCCTGGCGCGTGCGGTTGTAGATCAGTGTCTGCTTGCGGATCATGTCGCCTGCGTTGCGCGTCGCATTGTCCATCGCGCTCATCTGCGCGCCGTAGAACGATGCGTTGTTTTCCAGCAGTGCGCGGAAGATCTGCACCGCGAGATTGCTGGGAAGCAGCTCGCCGAGGATTTCGTCTTCCTCCGGCTCGTACTCGTAGTTCACCGACGCGCCGACTTCGGCCTTCGCCGCAACGACGAGCGGGATGACCTGCTGCGCGGTCGGGACCTGCGAGATCACCGACTTGAAGCGCGAATAGAACAGAGTGCAGACGTCGAACTCGCCCGCCTCGAACATCGCGATGATCTTGCTCGCGATCTCGCTGGCGTTCCTGTAGCCGAGCACCTTCACGGATCGCAGCTCGGTATGACCGACGATCAGCCGCTCGTAGTTGCGGCGAAGCTGTTCGTAGCCCTTGCGGCCGACGCAGAAAATCTTGACCTCTTTGCCGTCAGCCAGCAAGCGTCCGATGTGCTCGCGCGCAAGCCGCACGATCGACGAGTTGAACGCGCCGGAAAGGCCGCGCTCGCCCGTGCACACCAGCATCAGATGCACCTTGTCGCTGCCCGTGCCGCCCAGCAGGCGCGGCGCACTGGCCTGGTCCGCGACGCCGCTCGCGATATTGGCCACTACCGTGTCCATGCGCTCCGCATAGGGGCGCGCGGCTTCGGCCGCCGCCTGCGCGCGGCGCAGCTTGGAGGCCGCGACCATCTGCATCGCCTTGGTGATCTTCTGCGTCGCCTTGGTGGAGGCGATGCGGACCCGCATGTCCTTGAGGCTGGCCATTCAGTCTGTCTCCGCGGCGCGGCCCGCGATCAAGCGAACGTCTTGGTGTAGCCCTCGACCACGGTCTTGAGCTTGCCCGCGGTCGCGTCGCTCAGATCGTTGGTTTTGCGCACATCGTCGAGAATGTCCGCATGCTTGCCGCGCAACAGGCCGAGCAGCCCTTCCTCGTAGGCGCGGATCTTCGGCACCGCGATGCCGTCGAGATAGCCGTTCACGCCGGCATAGATCACCACGACCTGCTCTTCCATCTTGAGCGGCGAGAACTGGGCCTGCTTCAGCAGTTCAGTCAGGCGCGAGCCGCGCGCCAGCAGTCGCTGCGTCGTTGCGTCGAGGTCCGAGCCGAACTGCGCGAACGCCGCCATCTCGCGGTACTGCGCCAGCTCGCCCTTGATCTTGCCGGCGACTTTTTTCATCGCCTTGGTCTGCGCCGCAGAACCGACGCGCGACACCGAGAGGCCGACGTTCACCGCCGGGCGGATGCCTTGGTAGAACAGGTCGGTCTCGAGGAAGATCTGCCCGTCGGTGATGGAAATCACGTTGGTCGGAATGTAGGCCGACACGTCGTTCGCCTGCGTCTCGATGATGGGGAGCGCGGTGAGCGAGCCGGCCTTCTTCTCGTCGTTCATCTTCGCGGCGCGCTCGAGCAGGCGCGAGTGGAGATAGAACACGTCGCCCGGATACGCTTCACGGCCCGGCGGGCGGCGCAGCAACAGCGACATCTGGCGATACGCGACGGCCTGCTTCGACAGATCGTCATAGATGATGACGGCGTGCATGCCGTTGTCGCGGAAGTACTCGCCCATCGTGCAGCCCGCGAACGGCGCGAGGAACTGCATCGGCGCCGGATCGGAGGCGGTCGCCGCGATGATGATCGAGTATTCGAGCGCGCCGTTTTCTTCCAGCACCTTGACGAACTGCGCCACGGTCGAGCGCTTCTGCCCGATCGCCACGTACACGCAGTACAGCTTGATCTTCTCGTCCGGCTGTTGATTGAGCGGCTTCTGATTGAGGATGGTGTCGAGCGCGATCGCCGTCTTGCCGGTCTGGCGGTCGCCGATGATCAGCTCGCGCTGGCCGCGGCCGATCGGGATCAGCGCATCGATCGCCTTGAGGCCGGTCGCCATCGGCTCATGCACCGACTTGCGCGGAATGATGCCGGGTGCCTTCACGTCGACCTGCTTGCGCTCGGTCGAGGCGATCGGGCCCTTGCCGTCGATCGGATTGCCGAGCGCGTCGACCACGCGGCCGAGCAGGCCCTTGCCGACCGGCACGTCCACGATCGCGCGCGTGCGCTTGACGGTCTGGCCTTCCTTGATCTCGCGGTCGGCGCCGAAAATAACGATACCGACGTTGTCGGTTTCGAGATTGAGCGCCATGCCGCGCACGCCGTTCTCGAACTCGACCATTTCGCCGGCCTGCACGTTATCGAGGCCGTAGACGCGCGCGATGCCGTCGCCGACCGACAGCACCTGGCCTACTTCCGAGACCTCGGCCTCCTGGCCGAAATTCTTGATCTGCTCTTTCAGGATGGCGGAAATTTCCGCGGCGCGGATGTCCATCAGCGTGCCTCTTTCATCGCGAACTTGATCGAATTGAGTTTGGTGCGCAGCGACGCATCGACCATGCGGGAGCCGACCTTGACCTTGATCCCGCCGATGATCGAGGGATCGACGATGAGGTCGATCGTAACGTCCTTGGCCGTGACGGCCTTGAGCGTGTCGCGGATTTCGTTGAGCCGCGCGTCATTGAGCGGTGCGGCGACGGTGACCTCGGCGGTCACCTCGCCCTTGTGCGCGGCGACCAGCCGGTTAAAGCCGCGGATGATCTGGTCCACGGCGAACAGCCGCCGGTTCGCCGCGACGACGCGCAGCAGATTCCTGGCGATTCCTGAGATGCTGGCCTTGTCGAGCACCGCGTCGAGCGCTCTCGCCTGCTCGTCGGCCGAAAACACCGGGCTGCGCACGAGGCGCTGCAAGTCCGGGCTCGATGCCACAAGCGCTGCGAATGCCTTGAGATCGGACTGAACCGGATCGACGGCTTTGCTCTCGAGCGCCAGCTCGAACAGCGCGGTGGCGTAACGCCCCGCCATGCCGGACACGATTCCGTTTTCGCCTGCCACGGTGATGCTCGCCGCGCCCTGTTTTTGTGTCTTGCCGCAGGCCCCAGTGCCGCGCTTGCGGCACCTCAAGCCCTTGGAATTGAAGGGACTTTTCTCCGCGGCTTCCCGAAATGTCCGTTGGCCCGCGAAAATCGCGATTTTGCTAACACAGCCCCAAGGGCGGTGCAACATTTGCACGGCGCGCGCGCACCAACTGTCACGTAAATCGGCGCACAAAAAGCAAAACCCCCGCAAGCCATGCGGGGGTTCGCCGAAGCAAATATGAGCCGACTACTTCGTGGGTGCCATGGCGGGCGTGCTCGAGGTGTCGCCGGCCTTCGGGTTCTTCTTGGCTCCCTTGACCTTGGCGCCCTTGTTTGCCGCCTCGGTCTTGCCCGTGGTGCCCGCGCCTTGGGTCGGCGCCATGCTCGGCGTGCTGGAGGTGTCCTGCGCGCCGGGGGTCTTCTTGGCGCCCTTGCTCTTGGTGGCTTTCGCCTTGGTGCCGGCGGTTTCGGCCTTCGGGTCGCCGCCGGGGTTCGGCTGCATCGAGGGATTGGAGCTCGTTTGCGCATAGGCAAACGAACTGATGGCCATAACCGCGGCCGCAAGCGTCAGGGTTTTGGAGAACATGCTTCACCTCGGGTCTTGCGCGCCGCTGTAGCGCTGCGTCAGGGTAACGCAGGGGACAACCTGAAGTTCCGTCGGGCGGGACTACCCAGCAGTGTTCTTGCTACGCGCTGATCGCGGTCGCCGTGCTGGCGAGCCTGCCGGTGCTGGATGGGGTGGTGCGGTGAAGAATCCGCTATCGCCGCACGTAGTAGCAAAAGTCGCGCTCGGCGCAGCCGAGGCCCGTCGAGAGCAAATGCATGCGCGCGTTGTGCCGTCCCGCGCATTGCCGCTTCACCGCTCTGCAGATCGCGACGAATGTCTTGCCGATGTTCTCGCCGAATTTCTTGCGCTCGGCATTGTATTCGACGCAGCGCAGGAGCTTTTGCTCCATCGCTCCCGCCTCCTCGGCGCAGAGCCTGCCGATCGTTTCCAGGTCCGTGAGCTTCTGGGCGTGGCCCACGCCGGCGAGCGCCAGCGTCGCAATGAGCGCGCAGGCGAAGATTGCTGATGCTCTGCCCATGGCTGGCCCCACGCGAAGGCAACCTCTCGCATTCCTGATGGACCCGGTCTACGGGTCCGGCCTCCTCACCCGTCGCGCGGACGTTTCGGCACACCCGCCTCGCGGCGCGCGTCCCAGTAGTGCCGCCCGAACTCGGAGCGGGCGATCCCGGCAGCGTATCGCGCCCGGCGTTTTTTCTCCTCGCCGTCCGGTTTGCTCGCGGCGTGCCTTTCTGTTTCGGCCGCCTCGGTGCGCCATGTCTCGCGCCAGCCAAGCGCCAGCCTCTGCTCTGTCGCGTCCGGTTCGGACGAATGCTTATTCCGGCGCTGCGACCGGTCACGCGGATGGGGACCCACGTTCTTCTCCCTCGTCGATGAGATCGACGCCTGCCGGATGGCAGGTGCCCGCGCGAGAGCCGTGCGCAGGGCGCACCTCGGCTGTCGTCGCGGGCGGGGAGATTTTTTGAGTGCGCCACTTGTGCGCGGAGAGCGCGGCAATATTGCGGCCGGGATGGCTGCTCGCGATGTGCCGCTATCTCGCCATTGGCCCGCCAGAGATGACCGGATAGGACGGGCTGATGCCCGACCTCCTCCCTCCCGGCCTCTCCAGCGGCGCGCTCGCGTTCCTGCTCGTCTCGGCGTTCATCGCGGCGCTCGCGCGCGGCTTTTCGGGATTCGGCGCGGCACTGATCTTCCTGCCGCTTGCCGCGACGGTCGTGGATCCGAAGATCGCCTCGCCGCTGCTGCTCATCACCGACGCGGTGCTGGCGGTCGGCTTCATCCCGAATGCTTACGCCCAAGCCGACAAGCGCGAGGTCGGCATCATGGGCATGGGCGCCGTGATCGGCATTCCGCTCGGCACGCTGGTGCTGGTGCGCGCCGATCCGCTGCATCTGCGCTGGGCCATCGTGGTGCTCGCCACGCTGATGCTGGCGCTGCTAATGTCCGGCTGGCGCTATCGCGGCAAGCCGACCGCGCCGCTCACCTTCGGCGTCGGCGCCTTCGCGGGCGTGTGCAGCGGCGCCGCGCAGGTCGGCGGCCCGACGGTCGTAGCCTACTGGCTCGGCAGCCCGGCCGCGCCCGCGCTCGTGCGCGCGAACATCATTCTGTATTTCTCGCTCTCAACCGCGATCGCGATGGTCGCCTATTACTTCGGCGGCGTGCTGACGCTCACGGTGCTCAAGCTCGCGCTCGTCGTCGGACCGGTCTACGGGCTCGGCCTGTTCATCGGCGCGCGCCTGTTTGGCGTCGCGGACGAACGGATCTTCCGCCGCATCTGCTACGCGCTCATTGCGGTCGCGGTGCTGGTGAGTTTGCCGGTGCTGGATGGGGTGGTGAGGTGAGGTGAGTAGTTTTTTGAACTGCCCCTCGCATTTTGCCGGGACCGGCCACCCCGGCAATAGAGCTAGAGGGTGACCAGCTCGGCGAGCTTGGCCGCGACGTCGGCCATCGGCATTTCTGCAGTATCCAGGCCGTTTCGCGAGGCGAGCATGGGGCTGACTTCGCGGAGAGCTTCGTACGTCGTGTCATGCACGATGGGAACGAGTTGGTCACGCGCTAGGAGTACCGAAAGTTCCTTGTCTGCGACGCCGCCCGCTGCTGGAAGGCGCTTCAGCAGCGCAGGGGTCACCAGCACGATCCGATCCGCGACTTCGCCAAGCCTTTGTCGATAGCGCGGAGAAACGGCTCACCGAGGCCAATGTCATTCTCGCTAAACCAGACCGAGACATCGCGTGCCACGAGCAGGTCGTACAGATCCTTCGCGGCCCCCTGCCGGTCGTCCCACGCGTGGCACAGAAAGGGGTCCCTAAGGTCAGGCAGGGACGCTCGCTTCTCGACGGTCTCACGGATTGGCGTGAGCGCCCGCACTTCCTCAGGCGTGTACAACTGAGACGTACCGGCTCGCGACCAGCGAGGCCTTATGTTGCGGCGGGACCCGCCACCGCTACTCCGCCCGCCCCCAATGCTCCCCGACGAGGAGTAGGAGGGAAGAGTAAGACGGCGGAGAGTAGGACGGGCGCGAGTGCCCGTAGCTGCTGTAGCCGCGACCATAGCGGCTACCGCACGCTGGGCAGTCCGCGGCCGCGCTCGCTGTGCGATGGCCTCTTACTGGTGCTGTGCATCTAGCCATTTGACCGATGATCCCGGGTACCGCGCTACGCGCAAAGCAACTTCGTCCTCTCGCGTGAGACTGGTTTCGCTACGCGCACCCAACACGCTCGGCGTGCGCGAGCTAGCCATCTACTACAACATAGCCAAGTTGTTTCTTGTAGCACATATCAAGTTTATAGAGTGAACAATGATCACTTTTTCACCCATCTATGTTCTTTTCTGCTTTACATAATCCCATTATAGGATTATACACAGATGGCCTTGCTCGTCGAGGGGCGTCAACCGGTGACACTGGTTTGATGGAGCAAGCGGGATGCGCGGCCGGAGATCAGGCTGGCGGTCCCGGGGCAGACGAAGTCGTTTGCTTGCGCGGCGCCTGCGCGCTGGGGTTCGTCACCCCGGCACCCGGGCGGCTTCGGGACCCGCCCTGGGGGTACTACGGCCCCTGTGCGAGGAGCTCGCTGACGGCCCGAGTGACATCGGGATACGCAAGCGCGGACCGAAGCTGAAACATCGCCAAGGCGATGCCAAGAGCCGCAAGTGGAGCGCCGCGAGGCGAGCGTCCCGTCGCAAGGGGGCGCCCACGCTTCGCCAAGCGTGGATTTGGTGCGCCTTGCGGCGCTCCGCTCCCCTCGCGGGGGGGCGAAATGGGAAGAGAGCGCGGCCCGCGCGCCGTTACAAGCGGGCGGCGGAGCTTTGGCGCCGCCTGTTGAGCGCGGCGGCCGCGCGCGATAGATTTATTCCACGGCGACGCTGAATCCGGCAAAAATGCTCTCTCAAGCCGGATCGTACGGGAGGAAACACGATGGCGCGGGAAACCGAACGCTCGGCGGAAGACTTGTATCGCAATGACCCGGCGCGGCCCGATGCTGTAGCGTCGAGCCGGCGTGGATTTTTGGGCGGTGCGGGACTGGCCGCAATGGGCGCGGCGATCGGGGGTGCAATGCCGTTCTCGAATACTCCCGGCGGGCTCATCCCGGCAGCAAACGCGCAAGGCGCGGCTGCCCCCGCCCCTGCCGCCAAAGGCCCGCAATTCCTGAAATTCCCCGGCAAGAACGAAGGGCTGGTGGTGCTGGGCGAGCGTCCCCTGGTGGCGGAGACCCCCGAAAGCCTGCTCGACGACGACACCACGCCGACGGAAAAGTTCTACATCCGCAACAACGGACAGATTCCCGAAGAGGCGAAAAATCCCGACGCCTGGAAGATCGCGATCGACGGCGAGGTGAACAAGCCGCTCGAGATCACGCTCGCCGAGCTGAAGAAAAACTACAAAGCCGTGACGCAACGCATGGTGCTTGAATGCGGCGGCAACGGCCGCGCGGCCTTCTCGCCGCCGGCGCGCGGCAACCAGTGGACCAATGGCGGCGCGGGTTGCGCCGAATGGACCGGCGTGCGGCTCGCCGATGTGCTGAAAACCACGGGGCTTAAATCCAGCGCGAAGTACACCGCGCATTACTCCGCCGATCTGCACCTCTCGGGCAACGCCAACACGCCGACGATTTCGCGCGGCGTGCGCATCGAGAAGGCGATGGACCCGCACACCATGATCGTGTGGGCCATGAACGGGCAGCCCCTGACGAACATTCACGGCGGACCGGTGCGCCTCATCGTGCCGGGCTGGGCGGGCTCCGCGTCGCAGAAGTGGCTGACAAAGATCACCATCCGCGACAAGGAGCATGACGGCCCCGGCATGACGGAATTTTCCTATCGGGTCGCCATCAAGCCGATGGTGCCGGGCGACAAGGGCGATCCGAAGAACTTCAAGATTCTCGAATCGATGCCGGTGCGCTCGATCATCACCAATCCGGCGAACGGCACGAAGCTCGCGGCCGGCACGAAAGAGCTGAAACTGCGCGGCGCCTCGTGGGCCGGCGATCTCTCGGTGAAGGCCGGTCGATGTGTCGACCGACTTCGGCGCGACCTGGCAGAAGACGGCGCTGGGCAAGCCGAAGAACAAATTCGACTGGCAGCGCTGGACCGCGACCGTGAAGCTGCCGAGCGACGGGTACTTCGAGATCTGGGCGCGCGCCACGGACGAGAAGGGCACGATGCAGCCGCACCAGGCGGGGTTCTGGAATCCGCAGGGCTATGGCGGCAACGCAATGCACCGGATCGCCGTGCTGGTGGGCTGATGGTGCGTTTCGCGTTCGCGATTGCGGGCTTGCTGTTCGTGGCGCCCGCGGTCGCGCAAACCTTCACGCCGCGCGACGAAAGCCCCGAAGAATTCCCCGCCGGCGCGGGCCGCGACGAGACCTTCTACGCCTGCACGGCCTGCCACGGCTTCAAGCTTGTCGCGCAGCAGGGCCTCTCCCGCGCCGGCTGGGAGGACTCGATCAACCTGATGATCCGCCGCCACAACATGCCGCCGCTCGACGACAAGGACCGCGCGGTCGTGCTCGGTTATCTGGAAGCCGCCTATCCACCCCGCGCACCCGCGGGCCGCGGCGGCTGGCAGAATCCGTTCAGCAAGCAGTGATCAATTCACTGCGGCGCGGCGCAGTTTCGGATCACGCGTGGCGTCGATCCAGTCGGTGCGTTTCGGGGTTGCGGCGAGGAACACGCTGCGCTGGCCGCAGAAGCTGCGCTTCAATTCGGCACGCGCGAACAGCGTGGCGAGCTTCGGCTCGCTGCCGGCCGCGAGCAGGCTGAGGCGATCGAGCGCGCAGGCGATCATGCCGCGATCGACCAGCTCGGCTCCGGAATTGCAGAACCAGCCGCTGATTTCCAGGCGCGGCTCATCGAAGTTGCGCGCAAAGCGCAGGCAGCGGCGCGCCCCGCCGGGCGCCGCGTCGGTGAACGGCTCGACCAGCACCGCGCCGAATTTGGTGTCGATCGTTCGCGCCGCGGCGGGTCCGCCCGACAGGCGCAATTCCGGAATGCTCGCGGTGATGTCTTCGGCTTCCTGGTCGAAACCGGGACGGTGGATTTCGAGCACGGCCGTCGCGCCACCCGGCTCGCCGAACGTGAGAATATCCTTGCGCCCGGCCCCGCTCGCGTGCCGCCAGATCGCATAGCGCGGCGCCGCTTCGATCTCCGGGATCGTCATGGCGAATGCCGGGAACGGCTTGTTCACTTCGACCCAGTCCGGCCGGGGCGCGGCCTCTGCCACGACAGTGCCGTGCGACGCGAACTCCGCAACGCCCAGCCCCATCGCGCCCAGCGCCGCAGCATAAACGCAGAGCCGCACCACGGTCGCCCGAACCTCGAAGGCGAACATGCGCAGCATCGCGAACGCCACGTCGGCGCTGGCCAGAAGCCGCGCCTTCGCCTCCTCGATCGCGCTACGCAAGACAGGATGCACGCCGTTCCCCAAGACGCCGTTTCTCAGGGCTACTGCTAGCGCGGCATCGCTCAGCGCCGGGTTTCGGGGCTTGGTAAACGGCGCGTTTATCGGCGGAAAGGTCAACGAGGGGTTACGGCGAAGCGCGCCCATCAGGGCGTCGAATGGCCCTCATTCGCACGATTTGATTGACTTTTCGGCCTGCGAGGGCATCTAAACAGGCCATTCAAGAGCAAGGACAAGATCATGGGCTACAAGGTCGCCGTCGTTGGCGCCACCGGCAATGTGGGCCGCGAGATGCTGAACATCCTGGCCGAGCGGGAATTTCCCGCCGACGAGGTGGTGGCGCTCGCCTCGCGCAAAAGCATCGGCCAGGAAGCCGCGTATGGCGACAAGACGCTCAAGGTCAAAGCCCTTGAGCATTACGATTTTTCCGACACCGACATTTGCCTGATGTCGGCGGGCGGCACCGTGTCGAAGGAATGGTCGCCGAAGATCGCGGCGGCCGGCGCGGTAGTGATCGACAACTCGTCCGCCTGGCGGATGGACCCGGACGTTCCGCTGATCGTGCCGGAGGTGAATGCCGACGCCGTCGCGGGCTTCACCAAGAAGGGCATCATCGCCAATCCGAACTGCTCGACCGCGCAGCTCGTCGTCGCGCTCAAGCCGCTGCACGACAAGGCGAAGATCAAGCGCGTCGTGGTCTCGACCTATCAGTCGGTGTCGGGTGCCGGCAAGGAAGCGATGGAGGAGCTCTTCGCGCAGACCAAGTCGGTCTATCAGCTCAATGAGGTCTCGGCGAAGAAGTTTCCCAAGCGCATCGCCTTCAACGTCATTCCGCAGGTCGATGTCTTCATGGAGGACGGCTACACCAAGGAAGAGTGGAAGATGGTGGTCGAGACCAAGAAGATCCTCGACCCGAAGATCAAGCTCACCGCCACCTGCGTGCGCGTGCCGGTGTTCGTCAGCCATTCGGAGGCCGTGAACATCGAATTCGAGGAGCCGCTCTCGGCTGCCGAGGCGCGCGAGATCCTGCGCAAGGCGCCGGGCTGCCTCGTCATCGACAAGCACGAGGACGGCGGCTACGTCACGCCCTACGAGGCGGCGGGCGAGGACGCGACCTACATCAGCCGCATCCGCGAGGACCCCACGGTCGACAGCGGCCTCGTGATGTGGATCGTGTCGGACAATCTGCGTAAGGGCGCCGCGCTCAACGCCGTGCAGATCGCCGAATGCCTGATCAATCGCAAGCTGATCCAGGCCAAGCGCAAGGCGGCTTGATCAGAACCGCGGCTGCGTGAACAGCCGCGCATAATCCTCCGGCGCGATCGGCGCGAATTCACCGGTGAGCGGATCGCGTACCGACAAGCGTCCGCTTGCGACACCGAAGTAGGCGCCGTGCAGGCTGAGCTGATCGCGCTCGACGCGTTTGCGCAGGCGCGGAAACGTCAACAGATTGTCGAGGCTGTTGGCGACGTTCGCCTGTTCGAGCTTTATCAGATACTCGGTCTCGGAGAGATCGCCACGCGGCCCGATTTTCTCCACGGCCGGCGCCATCAGCGACATCCACTGGCCGATGAAATCGCCGGGCGATAGGGGCGCGGCGTCCTCGGCGAATGCCTTCACGCCGCCGCACTGCGCATGTCCAAGCACCACGATGTGCCGCACCTTCAGCGCCGCGACGCCGAACTCGAGCGCTGCCGATACACCGTGGGCGCGCCCGTCCGGAGCATAAGGCGGCACGAGATTCGCGACATTGCGCACCACGAACAGCTCGCCCGGCCGCGCATCGAAGATCACCTCGGGCGAGACGCGCGAGTCCGCACAGCCGATCACCATGATCTGCGGCGACTGGCCTTGCTCGGCGAGTTCGCGATAGCGGTTCTGCTCCTCCGGCAGGCGGCCGGCGAGGAATTTGCGGTAGCCCTCGATCAGGCGGTCCGGAAAGCTCATGGGTTGCCCGCAAGCTTGGTGAGATCCACGTTCGCGCCGCACAGCAGCACGCCGACCTTTTCATCCGCACGCGGCTTGTAGCGCCCGCTCGTGAGCGCGGCGAGCGCAGCTGCGCCGCCGGGTTCCGCCGCGACGCGCAGCCGGTCCCATAGCAGGCGCTGCGCCGCGACGATCGCATCGTCCGGCACCAGCGCAACGTGATCGACGTTCGCCCGCGCGATGTCATAGACGAGTTGCCCGGTGTTGCGCGCGCCGAGCGAATCCGCCGCGATGCTTTCCACCGTCACGTCGACCGGCCGGCCGGCTTCAAGCGAGGCATGCAGGGCGCGCGAGCCTTCAGGCTCGACGCCGACGACCTTCACGCGCCGGCCGTACCACGCGGCGATGCCGGCGATCAGCCCGCCGCCGCCGACCGCGACCAGCACGGTGTCGAGGTCGGGCGCATCCTCTTCCCATTCGAGGCCGACAGAGCCCTGACCCGCAATCGTTTCAGCGGCGTCATAGGCGTGCACCGACAGCGCACCGCTCGTCTCGATGAAGGCATCGCAGGCATCGAGGGCGTCGGCGTAGCGCGCGCCGCCGACGCGCGTGTCGGCGCCATAGCTCTTGATGCGCGCGATCTTCACCGGGGAGGACACGTCGGGCACGAAGATCGTCGCCTTGTGGCCCAGCCGCTGCGCCGCGTAGGCGACCGCCGCACCGTGGTTGCCGCCGGATGCCGCCGCGACGCCCGCTCCCGGTACGGCGCGCGACAGCAGATTGTTGAACGCGCCGCGCGGCTTGAATGTGCCGGTGTGCTGCAAAAACTCCAGCTTCAGGGCAAGCGGGCGATCCAGCGGCACGCCGAAATCGCCCGCATTGGCGCGGATGACTGGCGTGCGGCGCACATGCGGCTGGATGCGTGCATAGGCGGCGCGGATGTCTTTCTGTGCGATCATATGATGTTGAGTTCTTTCACGGGACGTCCACTCATCACGCGCTCATAGCCGAAGAGTGTGAGGTCAAGCGAGGCGAATTTTTCGTGCACGATCAGTTCGGCGACCGCACGGCCGGTGGCCGGCGACTGCTGCAGGCCGTGGCCCGAAAAGCCGTTGGCGAACAGAAAATTGCAGATCTCCGGATGCGGCCCGATCACGGCATTCTGGTCGAGCGTGTTGTAATCGTAATGCCCGGCCCAGGCGCGCTGGACCTTCAGCGCTTCAAAAGCGGGCACGCGATGCGCCAGCGCCGGCCAGACCACGTCGTCGAACAGCGCATGGTCGACCTCGAAATCGCTCGCCCGGGGGTCGGCATCCTCGGGCGGCGAGACGCCGCAGATATAGACCTCGCCCTCCGGGCGCACCCACACGCCGGTCGGATCGACTATCAGCGGCATGCCGGGCAGCGGCTGTGCGGCAGGCGACCACGAACACGCAGCGCTTGCGCGGCTCGACCGGGAGCTTGATGCCTGCAAGCGCCGCGACGTCGCCCGCCTGCGGGCCCGCGGCATTGACCAGCGTGCCGCAGGCGATCCGTTTGCCATCGCCGAGCGTTACGCCGGCAATCCGCGCGCCGGTGCGCTCGATACCCGCCACTTCGCCGTGGATGTAACGCGCGCCTTTCTGCCGTGCCGCGTTGCGCAGCAAGCGTCAGCAGCGAATGCGCATCGAACCAGCCCTCGCCGCTGCGCCCGAACGCCCCCAGCGTCAGGTCGGCGGCATTGAGCCAAGGAAAATGCCCGGCCAGCGTCGCCGGGTCCATCAACGCGATATCGGCGCCCTCCGCGCGCTGGACGACGTGGTTTGCCGCGAGCGTTTCCGCACCCGCCTCGCTTGCGAGCAGCAGGTAGCCGCGCTCGCGAAACGCGATATCGGCATCCGCGCCGAACCGCTGCCTGAGTTCGCGGAAGAACGCCACGCCGAACGCGCTCATCCGGATGTTCTCCGGCGTGGAGAATTGCTGGCGGATCGAGGCCGCCGAGAGGGTGGTGGCGGCGCGCGCATAGGTCGGGTCGCGCTCGACCACCGCGATCGAGCCGGTAAAGCCGAGGTCGTGGGTGAGGAAATAGGCGACCGAGGACCCGACCGCCGCGCCGCCGACAATCACCACGTCATAGGAACTCAACGCGCACTCCTGTTTGGCGCCGCAGACAGTGGCATGCACGATGCATGACGGCTAGGTTCTACGACGAATGCCCTGAGGAGTACCGCATGACCATCCGCCCGCGCCGCAGCGTGCTCTATATGCCGGGCTCGAACGCCCGCGCGCTGGAGAAGGCCAAGAGCCTGGCCGTCGACGGCGTCATCCTGGATCTGGAAGACGCGGTCGCGCCCGACGCCAAGGCGGCGGCGCGCGATCAGGTGGTCGCCGCCGTGAAGGCGGGCGGGTTCGGCGCGCGCGAGGTGTTCATCCGTACCAATGGTTTCGATACACCCTGGTTTGCCGACGACCTCACTGCCGCGGCAAGCGCCGCGCCCGATGCGATCCTGATCCCGAAGATTTCCACGGGCGAACAGCTCGAACTGATCGCGCAGCGGCTGCTGAGCACGCATGCGGACCGGCGCGTCCGCATCTGGGCGATGATCGAAACGCCGGCCGCGATATTCAACGTGCGCGAGATCGCTGCCGCGGCGAAGGACGAAGAAACCCGCCTGACCGGCTTCGTCATGGGCACCAACGATCTCGCCAAGGAGACACGCGCGCGCCTCGTGCCCGGCCGCGCCCCGATGGTGCCGTGGCTCATGACCTGCGTGATCGCCGCCCGCGAGCATGGCATCGAAATTCTCGACGGCGTCTACAACGACATCGCGAACGCCGAAGGCTTCGTCGCCGAATGCACGCAGGCGCGCGACTTCGGGTTCGACGGCAAAACGCTGATCCATCCGAACCAGATCGAGCCTTGCAATGCGGTGTTCTCGCCGAGCGCGGACGAGGTCGCGCAGGCGCGCAAGATGATCGCGGCGTTCGACCTGCCGGAGAACAAGGGCAAGGGCGTGGTGCAGATCGACGGCCGCATGGTCGAGCGCATGCATGCCGAGATGGCGCGCCGCACCGTGGCGATCGCCGAGGCGATCGAGGGACGAAGCTAGCTCACATCCACGGCCGCGCGGCCTTCGCCTTCTCTTCGTAGGCGTCGATCCTGTCTTTCTTGACCATGGTCAAGCCGACATCGTCGAGGCCGTTGAGCATGCAGTGCTTGCGGAACGCGTCGATCTCGAATTTCACCACGCCGCCGTCCGGCCCGCGGATTTCCTGGCTTTCGAGATCGATGGACAGCGTCGCATTGGCGCCACGGTCGGCGTCGTCGAACAGCTTTTCCAGATCCTCCGGCGAGACCTTGATCGGCAGCACGCCGTTCTTGAAGCAGTTGTTGTAGAAAATGTCGCCGAACGAGGTCGAGATCACGCAGCGTATGCCGAAATCCATCAGCGCCCAGGGCGCGTGCTCGCGCGAAGAGCCGCAGCCGAAATTGTCGTCGGCGACGAGGATCTTGGCGTTGCGGTAGGCCGGCTTGTTGAGCACGAAGTCCGGGTTCTCGCTGCCGTCGTCCTTGTAGCGCTTCTCGGCGAACAGGCCCTTGCCGAGCCCGGTGCGCTTGATGGTCTTCAGATAATTCTTCGGAATGATCATGTCGGTATCGACATTGATCATGTGTATCGGCGCCGCGACGCCTTCGAGTTTGGTGAATTTTTCCATCTTACCCGTCCTTCGAACCGCGCTGGTCTATCGCAAAACCGTGCAGTACGAAAGACATGGGCGGATCAAATGAAATGATCGGTCCGTCGCGGCTCCTTCATCATTCCACGCTCGCCTCGCATTGGGTGGCCGCGTCAGTCGGCTGCCCGTTCGATGGCTTCCATGTCGGCGTCCGACATGCCGAAATGGTGCCCGATCTCGTGGATCAGCACGTGCGTGATGATCGCGCCGAGCGTTTCGTCGTGCTCGGCCCAGTAATCGAGGATCGGGCGGCGATAAAGCCAGATCATGTTCGGCATGTGCACCGGCGCGCTTTCCGAGCGGAACGGCAGGCCGACGCCCTGGAACAGGCCGAGCACGTCGAACTCGCTGCGCGCACCCAGATGGTCGAGCACCTCGTCGGTTGCGAAGTCGTCGATCTTGATCACCAGGTCCACGCACAACGCGCGGAAATTCTCCGGCAGGCGGCGGAATGCCTCGATTGCCAGCACCTCGAATTCTGCCAGTGAGGGCGCGGAGGTGCCGCGCCAGCCGAGCGGATCGTTGGTGGCGTTCATCGCGCTTACTTGGCGAAATACGTGAAGTAGAGATAGATCGCGAGCGCCACGAACCCGGCGAGGCTCAGGCCGCGCCCGATGCGCCGCCCCCATAGCTCGATCCTGTCGACCGAGCCATCATCGGCCACCGCATCCTGCGCGGCAAAATGATCGCTGGCACGCCGCGCCGTGCGTGCGAGCGCCGAGGACGCGAAGGTGTCGCTGTCGCGCAATGAGTCGAGCGTGCGCAACGCCTCGCGCCGCTGCTCTTCCTCGCGCTGCCGTGGATCGCTCATGGCCACAAACATAGGCCTGCGGGGCGTCCGGTGCCATCGTCAAGCGGTTGACGGCGCATCGATGATGCGGGAGCGTAGCCGGGAGCTTGTGGGGAGTTTCATGCGTAGCATCATGGTCGCAGCGATCGTCGGCGCGCTGGTGCTTGCGGCTGGCGAAGCGCCGGCCGGGCCGCTCGCCGGCGGCGCGCAGGCGTCAACGGAGTTGTCCGCGCAGGCGCGGCGTCCGCCCGCCCGGCTGCGGGTCAATCCGGGCCGTCTGCTCTATCGCGATTGCACCTTCCGGCTGGCGCGCCAATGGCGCCCCAGCGGCACCGTGATCGTGCCGGTTCAGCGCTGCTGGTGGGTGCGCGGCTGAAATCGAGTTGCCGGGACTGATGGGGTTGACCATGTCCAGACTGTTCGCCGGTTTCGCGGCCCTTGCGTTTCTCTGCGCTCTTGCGCACCGGGCTCCGGCGGCTCCGGCCGCACCTGGCTCAGTCGATCCGGTGCCGGCCGCGCAAGCACCTGCCCCCCAGCGCCGCCCCCGCCGGCTGCGCACCGGCGCCCGCGGCCACCGGCCCGGCGCCTCCCACAGCAGCAGCGCCGCCTGCGGCAGCACCTCCGCCAAGCGAAACCGCGCCCGCAAAGCCCGAGGCGAAGAAGCCATCAAAGCGGCGTTCCGCGCGGCATCGCCACTATGGCTACCGCTATGGGCGATGACCCGTTCTATCTACGCCCATCCGCGCTTTTGGTGGCCGTTCCACCCACCCCGGTATCGCTATTACCGGCAGTATCGACGCCCCTATCACGGCAGGTTCTTCATTTTCCGCTGGTAGGTGCCAGCCCCTCGCGGCGTCCAGAACAAATTCCTCGGTCACGCGTTATCCCCGCGGGAGCGGCCCAGGAGGGATGACGTATGACCAAAATCCTCGCAGGTATCGCAGCACTGACACTCATGGGCGCGGCCACGCTTCCTCTTCAGGCAAGCGCGGCTGAGCAGAAGCCGGGCATCTCGAAAGAGGTCAGCCAAACGACGGACGTAAGCGCGCAACGGCGCCACTACCGCCATCGCTATTACGCGCGCCACCATTATTGGGGCCCACGCCGCCACTGGGGCCCGCGTTATGGCTACGGATATCCGTACCCGTATGGCGCCTATGGCTCTCCGTACGGGTATTACCGGCCGGGCTTTGCGCTTGGCCTCGGTCCGTTCGGGTTCCGCGTATTCTAGTCGCGGCTTGAGTTCACGACACGTCGCCTCGGCGCACCGCGCCGGGGTGACAATTCATTTCCACTCGCGCACGTCGACGAAGTGGCCGGCGATCGCCGCCGCCGCCGCCATCGCGGGCGAGACCAGATGCGTGCGGCCCTTGTAGCCCTGGCGTCCTTCGAAATTGCGGTTCGAGGTCGAGGCACAGCGCTCGCCCGGCGCGAGCTTGTCGGGATTCATCGCAAGGCACATCGAGCAGCCCGGCTC
This sequence comes from uncultured Alphaproteobacteria bacterium, assembly GCA_963800695.1. Classification (GTDB taxonomy): domain Bacteria; phylum Pseudomonadota; class Alphaproteobacteria; order Rhizobiales; family Xanthobacteraceae; genus PALSA-894. The sequence goes on from CAWDCA010000028.1 coordinate 97,376, forward strand.
GCGCCAGTCGAAGCCCGCCGCCTTGAAGATCTTGTCGAGCCCTTCGGCCTCGGCCTGCTCCTTCACGAGGCCGGAGCCCGGCACGATCATCGCGTTGACGCTCGCATTGACCATGCTTGCCTTCGGCGATCCGCGCGGCCGCGCGCAGATCCTCGATGCGGCCGTTGGTGCATGAGCCGATGAACACGCGGTCGATCGCGATGTCGGTGATCTTCTCGCCGCCCTTGCAGGCCCATGTAGGCGAGCGAGCGCGTCAGCGTCTCGCGCTTGTGCTCGTCGGTGACCTCATCGAGGCGCGGCACGCGGCCGGCGATCGAGACGACCTGCTCGGGGCTGGTGCCCCAGGTGACGATCGGCGGCAGCTTCGCGGCATCGAGCCTGATCTCGCGGTCGAAATCCGCGCCCTCATCGGAGTGCAGCGTCTCCCAATAGCGCATCGCGTTTTCCCACGCGCCGGCCTTCGGCGTCTTGGGGCGGCCCTTGAGGTACTCGAAGGTCTTCTCGTCCGGCGCGATCATGCCGGCGCGCGCGCCGCCCTCGATCGACATGTTGCAGACCGTCATGCGCCCTTCCATCGAGAGCGCGCGGATCGCCTCGCCGGCATATTCGATCACGTGGCCGGTGCCGCCCGCGGTGCCGATCTCGCCGATGATGGCGAGGATGATGTCCTTGGCGGTGACGCCGTCCGGCAGCTTGCCGTCGACCGTCGCGCGCATGTTCTTGGCCTTGCGCTGGATCAGCGTCTGCGTCGCCAGCACGTGCTCGACCTCGGACGTGCCGATGCCGTGCGCCAGCGCGCCGAACGCGCCATGCGTCGAGGTGTGGCTGTCGCCGCACACGATGGTGGTGCCGGGCAGCGTGAAGCCCTGCTCCGGGCCGATGATGTGCACGATGCCCTGACGCGGATCGAGCTCGTCGTAATACTCGATGCCGAAGTCGCGCGCGTTCTCCGCCATCACGCGGATCTGCTCGGTGCTTTCCGGATCGGGGTTCGGCAGGTTGCGGTCGGTGGTCGGAATGTTGTGATCGACCACCGCGAGCGTCTTTTCCGGCGCGCGCACCTTGCGGCCCGTCAGGCGCAGCCCCTCGAACGCCTGCGGGCTCGTCACCTCATGGACGAGATGGCGGTCGATGTAGAGCAGGCAGGTGCCGTCCGGCTGCTCGTCGACCAGATGGTCGTCCCAGATCTTGTCGTAGAGGGTGCGGGGCTGTGCCATTGCTTCTGTCCTTCACGCGGGCCGGCTACTCTTTAATCATTCGAGAAGCCAAGGAAAAGCCGGGAGCCGTTGTGGCAACCTTGCCGCGGCGCATGGCCGGAACGCAAAGCGGGGGCCTCGGCCCCCGCACATTCAAGTCTAGCGATCGAGCGGGCGTGAACTACCCCGCGGCCTCGGTGGTGCCTTCCTGCTTCTCGGTGATGCGCGCCTTCTTGCCGCGCAGTCCGCGCAGGTAATAGAGCTTGGCGCGGCGCACCTTGCCGCGGCGCACGACCTTGATCGAGTTCGACCATCGGCGAATAGAGCGGGAACACGCGCTCGACGCCCTCGCCGTAGGAAATCTTGCGCACCGTGAAGCTCTGGTTGATGCCGCCGCCGGCGCGCGCGATGCACACGCCCTCATAGGCCTGCACGCGCGAGCGCTCGCCTTCGACCACCTTGACGTTGACGATCACGGTGTCGCCCGGGGCGAAATCCGGGATTTCCTTGCCGGCGGTGAGCTTGGCGATCTGCTCTTGCTCGATCTGCTTCAACAGGTTCATGGCAATTCTCCGGCGGCGGCGCCGCGCACGGGGCGCTCTGGCGGTCGGGGTCTAATGGGTTGGCGGGGTTCTAATGGAAAGAATCGCGGCTTGTCACCCCGGCCGTCACGACTTTGGCTTCTGGCGGCTTTGGGCGGGCCGCCCAGAGGTCCGGGCGGCGCTCCTGGGTCAGCTTTTCGGCCTCGCGCGCGCCGCCAGGCCGCGATCTTGCCGTGATCGCCGGAGGTCAGCACCTCCGGGATCGGCAGGCCCTCGAACAGCTGCGGCCGGGTGTAGTGCGGGTATTCCAGCAGGCCCTCCGCGAAGCTCTCCTCGGCGCCGGAGGCCTCCTTGCCCATGACGCCGGGCAGCAGCCGGACGCAGGCATCGAGCAGCGCCAGCGCGGCGATCTCGCCGCCCGAGAGCACGAAATCGCCGAGCGAGACTTCCTCGAGCGCCGCGGGCCTGCGATCACCCGCTCGTCCACCCCCTCGAACCGCCCGCACAGGATGATCGCGCCCGGTCCGGCGGCGAGTTCCGCCACCCGCCGCTGCGTCAGCGGAGCGCCGCGCGGGCGACATCAGCAGGCGCGGCCGGCCCTCGCCCGGCCGCATCGATCGCGCGGGCCAGCACGTCGGCCTTCATCACCATGCCGGGCCCGCCGCCGGCCGGCGTGTCGTCCACGGTGCGGTGCTTGTCGGTCGCATGATCGCGGATATCGACCGCTTCGAGCGCCCACAGGCCCTTCGCCAGCGCCTTGCCGGCGAGGCTGATGCCGAGCGGGCCCGGAAACATCTCGGGGAAGATCGTGAGAACGCGTCGCGCGCCACATGGCTTCACGGCATCCGCCGGAGGTCTCGACGCACGATCACGATGCGCCCCGCGATGTCGACCGCCGGCACCGTGGCATCGGTGAACGGCAGCATCATCGTGGCGCCGCCGGCCGCCGGCTCGATCTCCAGCAGATCGCCGGCGCCGAAATTGTGCACGGCCTTGACGGTGCCGACCGCCTCGCCGTCCGCCGTCACGGCCGCAAGCCCGACCAGATCGGCGTGATAGAACTCATCATCCGCCGGCTGCGGCAGTCGCTCGCGCGCCACATAGAGCCGGATGTTCGTCAGACGCTCGGCGGCGTCGCGATCCGCGACGCCCTTCAGCCGCGCGACCAGCATGTCCTTGGCGGGCCGCACCGCCTCGATCTCGAAACGCGCTGCCGTCCTCGGCTTCGAGCGGCCCGTAGCGCGTAACGCCGAGCGGATCTTGCGTGAACGCCTTGAGCCGCACCTCGCCGCGCACGCCGTGCGCGGCGCCGATCTGCGCGATGCAGACGCGCGCTGTCATCCACTCGTCCCCGCGACGGCGGGGACCCGCGACCGCTCGCTGAGCCCGCCGGCCGCCGGGACTGAGCGGGCATGGTCAGCTCGCCGGCGCAGCCGGCGCGCCTTCGGCGGGCGGCAGCCGCGGCTGCGGCCGCGGCGCGCTCCTGCGCCTTCTTCTTCGGCTTCGCCTTTTCCGGGTTGTTGCGCGTTTCGCGCTTCATCACGCCGGCGGCGTCGAGAAAGCGCGACACGCGATCGGTCGGCAGCGCGCCCTTGGCCATCCAGGCCTTGACCTTTTCGAGGTCGAGCTTGAGGCGATCCTTGTTGTCCTTCGGCAGCAGCGGATTGAAATAGCCGAGCCGCTCGATGTAGCGGCCGTCACGCGGGCTGCGGCTGTCGGCGATCACGATGTGATAGACGGGGCGCTTCTTGGTGCCCGCGCGTGCGAGCCGGATTTTCAGGGACATTGAGTTTCCTTTCTGGGTTTGGACTGCTATTTCTTTTTTCCAAGTCCGGGAAATCCGCCGAGCCCCGGCATCTTCGGCCAAGGCCCGGACAGGTTTCCGGGAAATTTCGGCGGCAGGCCGGGCATGCCGGCGGCAACCCGGGCGGCGCGCCCGGCATTCCGGGCGGCAAACCGCCCGGCATCTTCTCGGCGAGCTTCGCCATCTCTTCCGGGCTCGGCATGCCGCCGCCAAAGCCCATCATCTGCGCGAGACCGGCCATCGGCCCGCGCTTCTGGCTTGCCATCGCCTTCATCATGTCGGCCATGCCGCGATGCATCTTGAGCAGGCGGTTGATGTCCTCGGGCTTGGTGCCGGAGCCCTCGGCGATGCGCCGCTTGCGGCTCGCCTTGAGCACGTCGGGATTGCGCCGCTCCCGCGGCGTCATCGAGTCGATGATCGCCATCTGCCGCTTGAGCACTTTCTCGTCGAGGTTCGCGCTCGCGATCTGATTTTTCATCTTGGCGATGCCGGGCATCATGCCCATCAGCCCGCCGATGCCGCCCATGCTCTGCATCTGCACGAGCTGCTCGCGCAGGTCGGCCAGATCGAACGCGCCCTTGCGCATCTTCTCGGCGACGCGCGCGGCCTTCTCGGCATCGATGGTCGCGGCGGCCTTCTCGACCAGCGAGACGATATCGCCCATGCCGAGGATGCGGTCGGCAATGCGCGAGGGGTGAAAGTCTTCCAGCGCGTCGAGCTTTTCGCCGGTGCCGATCAGCTTGATCGGCTTGCCGGTGACGGCGCGCATGGAAAGCGCCGCGCCGCCACGCCCGTCGCCGTCGACGCGGGTGAGCACGATGCCGGTGAGGCCGACGCGCTCGTCGAACGAGCGCGCAAGATTGACGGCGTCCTGGCCGGTGAGCGCATCGGCGACCAGCAGCACTTCGTGCGGGCTCGCGGCCTGCTTTACGCTCGGCGGCCTCCGCCATCATCTCGTCGTCGAGCGTGGTGCGGCCCGCGGTATCGAGCATCACCACGTCGAAGCCGCCGAGGCGCGCGGCCTCCATGCGCGCGGCGCGCGATCTGCGGCGGCGTCTGGCCTTCGACGATCGGCAGCGTATCGACACTGACCTGCCGGCCGAGCACCGCAAGCTGCTCCATCGCGGCCGGACGGCGCGTATCGAGCGAGGCCATCAGCACGCTTGCGCTTGCCCTGCTCGGTCAGGCGTCTGGCGATCTTGGCGGTGGTGGTGGTTTTGCCCGAGCCCTGCAGGCCGACCATCATGATGGCGACCGGCGCCGGCGCATTGAGGTCGATCGGGTCGGCGTTCGCGCCGAGCGTCTCGATCAGCTGGTCGTGCACCAGCTTGACGACCATCTGGCCCGGCGTGACCGACTTGATCACCGCGATGCCGACGGCATTCTTCTTCACCTGCTCGGTGAAGGAGCGCACCACGTCGAGCGCGACGTCGGCTTCGAGCAGCGCGCGGCGTACCTCGCGCAGCGACGCGTCGACGTCGGCCTCCGTCAGCGCGCCGCGCCGCGTCAGGCGATCGAGGATCCCGCCAAGCCGTTCCGACAGACTGTCGAACATCGGCTCCTCAGCAAAACACTTTCGCGCCCGAGGGCGCATTGCGCTGTCGGGCGGTGGCCGCCAGCCTCAAGGGCTGGTCGGCGAGTTGGCATTACGGCTCTGTTGAGAGCGGGCGGAAACTAGGGACGGCCCCTCGCGAAGTCAAGGATTTGCGCGCTTTCCGCGCGAAACCCAAATAAGCTTCGGGAACTACCGATTTGGATCGATTCATGCCCCTCTTCACCCGCCGCCGCCTGTTTGCCGGATTCACCGCCATCGGGGCGGTCGCGGGCGTATTCGGTCTGCGCTCGGCCTCGGCGCGCTACTACGACGGCCCGGTGTCGGATCATTTCGACGGCACGCGCTTCTTCGATTCCCATGGCTCGCCGCCGAAGAGCTTTGCGACCTTGCTGCGCTGGTACAGCGGGCGCGAGAAGGCCGAATGGCCCGCGTGGGCGCCGAGCCCCTACAGCGACCGGCCGCCCGCGCGTATCGAAGGGCCGGAGTGGCGGATTTCCTATGTGGGCCATGCGACGCTGCTGCTGCAGACCGCCGGGCTGAACATCCTGATCGATCCGGTGTGGTCGGACCGTGTCTCGCCGCTGAGCTTCGCCGGGCCGAAGCGCGTCAACGATCCGGGCATTGCATTCGAGGCGCTGCCGCCGATCGATGTCGTGCTGGTTTCGCATTGCCACTACGACCATCTCGACGTCGAAACGCTGTCGCGGCTCACGGCCGCGCACCAGATGCGCGTGATCGCGCCCCTCGGCAACGACACCATCATGAAGGCCCATGACGCGGGGATCCGCGCCGAGGCCCATGACTGGCACCAGCGGATCGAACTCGGGAAGAATGTCGCGCTGACGCTCGTGCCGACGCGTCACTGGTCGGCGCGCGGACTGACCGACCGCAACAAGGCGCTGTGGGCCTCGTTCGTGATCGAGACGCCGGCGGGCCGCATCTATCACGTGGCGGATTCAGGCTATGGCGACGGCCATCATTTCCGCACCGCGCGCGACCGCTACGGCCCGTTCCGCCTCGCCGTTCTTCCCATCGGCGCCTACGAGCCGCGCTGGTTCATGGGCGACCAGCACATGAATCCGGCCGAGTCCGTGCGGGCGTTTCAGACCTGCGGCGCCGAATTTGCGCTCGGCCATCACTACGGGACATTCCAGCTCACCGATGAGGCGATGGACGCGCCGGAGCAAGCGCTGCATGCGGCACGCATCGATGCGGGCATCGATCCGGAGACTTTCCGGCTGCTCAAACCGGGGCAGGTGTGGGACGTGAAGGCGCAAGCGGTAGCTTGAGCTTGTTCGATCCCGGCTCTCGCGGAGCCTGTCATCGGGCCGCGCTTCGCGCGGACCCGTCGGCTCGGCCGGGATGCCGGCCTGCGGCCGTCACTTGACCGGCACGTAGACCTCGATCACCAGATTGTCCTCCGGCGTCGTCAGCGGATCGGTGACGTAATGCTCGACGAACAGGTCGCGCGCTTCCAGCCGCTTCTCGTCGAGATGATTGGTGATCGCCTCGTAGGTCGAATCCATCGCGTCGTAGGAGCCGCGATGGATGAACTTGAGCGCGCGGCCATCCGGCGATTTCCCGACGAACATCCCATCCGGCAACGGTGCCTTCGGTTCCTCGGCCACCGGCACGCCGGCCTGGTACTCGAAGCCGGTGTCGTCCGTCGCCGTATAGATCGTCATGGCCGGCCCGGCCGCCTTCAGCCCCTGCTTCTGCATCGCGCCGTAAACGTTCTTGAACGCCTCAACCAGCGTGTCGAAGGCCGAGTCCCAGTTCGCCGAGCCCTTGCCGTAAATGATTGTCTTGGCGGCCAGCGTGACCTCTTCGCCGAACGGATCGCCGGGCTTGGGCTGCGGCGCTGCGGGCGCAGCAGGAGGCGGCGGCGTTTGCGCCAGCGATGGCGCCGTGAGAGTGAGCAGGCTCGCGGCGATCAGTACTGCGAGGCGCGGAAACGGCATCGAACTCTCCCAACCTGAACGCCGCCCGCCCGGCACAACGGCACGCCTTCATAACACGGCAAGGCCTGATTTGCCCGCCCGTTTGTGCCGCCGCCATGCACGGCGGCTGGCGCGGCACCAATCTTTCGCCATATAACGTCGGGCTGAAGGTCCGTCCAATGAGCGCGCTCGCCGGCCACGCATTTGTGAAGATGAACGGTCTCGGCAACGAGATCGTGGTGGTCGACATGCGCGCCAAGCCCGCGCCGATCACGGCGGACGACGCGCGCGCCGCCGCTTCGCCGCAAGGCGCACCCTACGACCAGATGATGGCGCTGTATCCGCCGCGCATGCCCGGCACCGACGCCTATGTGCGCATCTACAACAGCGACGGCTCGGCGGCGGGCGCGTGCGGCAACGGCATGCGCTGCATCGCCGAACTGATGTTCGGCGAAACCCACAAGGACGCGCTCACCTTCGAGACGCCCGCAGGCCTGCTCAACTGCTGGAAGGGCGCCGAGCCGCTGATCTCCACAGTAGACATGGGCAAGCCGCGCTTTGCCTGGAATGAGATTCCGCTGGCCGAGGAGTTCGCCGACACGCGCTGCATCGAACTTCAAATCGGGCCGATCGACAATCCGATCCTGCATTCGCCCTCGACGCTGAGCATGGGCAATCCGCACGCGATCTTCTGGGTCGACGACGTGATGGCCTACGATCTCGCCAAGATCGGCCCGCTGCTGGAGAACCATCCGATCTTTCCCGAGCGCGCCAACATCTCGCTCTGCGCTGTGCAATCGAAAGAGCACATCGTCGTGCGCACCTGGGAGCGCGGCGCGGGGCTGACAAAGGCCTGCGGCTCAGCGGCTTGTGCGGCGGCGGTAGCGGCGGTGCGGCTGCGCAAGGCGAACCGCAAGGTCACCGTCACACTGCCGGGCGGCGATCTCAAAATCGAGTGGCGCGAGAGCGACGACCACGTGCTGATGACCGGGCCGGTGGCGTTCGAATTCGAAGGCCGCTTCGATCCTTCGTTGTTTGCGGCCGTCGCATGAGCGTCGAGGTCGTCACCTTCGGCTGCCGGCTCAACACCTACGAGTCCGAGGTGATCCGCAACGCGGCCACGTCCGCCGGCATCGAGAACACCATCGTGGTGAACACCTGCGCGGTCACGGCCGAGGCCGTGCGGCAGGCGCGCCAGAGCATCCGCAGGCTCGCCAGGGAGCGCGTGGGTGCGAAAATCGTGGTCACGGGCTGCGCGGCCCAGACCGAGCCGCACACCTTCGTAGAAATGCCTGAGGTCGCGATCGTAGTGGGTAACGAGCACAAGCTCGACGCGAAGTTCTGGGCCGAGCGGCGCGATCCTCTAGCCCGAGCATCGTTCGGGCTCGAAAAAGAAGAAAAATGCCTCGTCAACGACATCATGGCGGTGCGGGAAACCGCCCTGCACCTGGTCGACGGCATCGAGGGCCACGCGCGGGCGTTCATCCAGGTGCAGAACGGCTGCGACCACCGCTGCACCTTCTGCATCATCCCGTTCGGGCGCGGGAACTCGCGCTCGGTTCCGATGGGCGAGGTCGTCGCGCAGGTGCGCCGGCTGGTCGAGCACGGCACCCTTGAGGTGGTGCTGACCGGCGTCGACATCACCAGCTACGGCGCGGGCCTGCCCGGTGCGCCAAAACTCGGCAAACTGGTGCGGCAGATCCTGCGGCACGTGCCGGAACTGGAACGCCTGCGCATTTCCTCGATCGACTCCGTCGAGGCGGACGCGGACCTGCTCGCCGCGATCGCGGACGAGCCGCGGCTGATGCCGCATCTGCATCTTTCGCTGCAGCACGGCGACGACCTGATCCTCAAGCGCATGAAGCGCCGCCACACGCGCGCCGACGCGATTGCGTTCACCGCAGAAGTGCGGCGCCTGCGCCCCGACATGGTGTTCGGCGCCGACATCATTGCGGGCTTCCCGACCGAAACCGAGGATATGTTCGCGCGCTCGCGCGACCTCGTCACCGAATGCGGCCTCACGCATCTGCACGTGTTCCCTTACTCGGAGCGACCCGGCACGCCCGCGGCGCGCATGCCGCAAGTGCCGCCTCCGCTCCGCAAGGAGCGAGCGCGGCTGTTGCGCGAGCAGGGCACGGCCGCGCTGCGCCGCCATCTGATGAGCGAAGTCGGTGCGCGCCGCCGCGTGCTGACCGAACGCGGCGGCATCGCCCGCACCGAGCAGTTCACCCCGGTGCGGCTCGCCGCGCCGACGGAGCCGGGCCGAATGATCGACGTGACGATCGCGGCCCATGATGGAAAACATTTGCTCGCCGCCTGAACGCGCATTGATCCCGAAGTGGGAACCGGTTTTCGGATAAGATCATGCGCAAATAAAACTGGAGCCCACTGATGTCCGACCACCTCATCACCAGCATCGAGCAGCTCGAAGCGCTCTACGGCCTGCCCGCGGGCGCCGCGGTGTTCAAGGAGATCGACCACGTCAACGCGCGAGTACCGCACCTTCATCGAGAAGGCGCCGTTCTTCGCGCTCGCGACCGTCGGGCCGGAAGGCGTCGACTGCACGCCGCGCGGCGACGAGCCGGGCTTCGTGCGCGTCGCCGACGAGAAGACGCTGCTGATCCCCGACCGGCGCGGCAACAACCGCGTCGACTAGTTGCGCAACATCGTGCGCGACCCGCGCGTGTCGCTGCTGTTCCTCGTGCCCGGCGTCGGCGAGACGTTCCGCGTCATCGGCACGGCCACGATCTCGACCGATCCGGCGCTGTGCGAGACGTTCGTGTTCGCCGGCAAGACGCCGCGCGCGATCATCGTCGTTGCGGTCGAGCGCGTCTATTTCCAGTGCTCGAAGGCGATCATCCGCTCGAAACTGTGGGACGCCTCGCGCCACGTCGAGCGCGCGAGCCTGCCGAGCAACGGCACGATCCTGGCCGCGATCACGCAGGGCAAGGAAGGCGGGGAGGAGTACGACAAGGCGTATCCGGCGAGGTTAAGGGAGACGATTTATTAGAGCGTTGGTCAGTCTAGCTTAAGCCTTGGATTGCGCCGTCGTACAATGCATAATTGTACGGCGCAATGGGGCACCCTCCTACATGGCAAGAGATTTGACGCAATGAAAGACGCTCAAAAACCTGACCACGTCAGCCTAAACACCCTCATCAATTACTTGCGCGATGGAAGATTTGTCATTCCTGATTTTCAACGCGAGTTCGAATGGAAGCCGTGGGATATCCGCGAGCTTATGAGGTCCATCTTTCTCGACTATTACATCGGAAGCTTACTCTTGTGGAAGGGCAAGGCCGAGAATTTCTCTGCCCTCTCATGCGAGGCCGTATACGGCTATGAAGGGACCGGAAAAGCGGAATACATTGTTCTCGACGGGCAATCTACTCGTCCTTCAAGGCGCCCGAGACTGGATGACAGGAGATGTTCCGCAGCACGGCGACCTCGATGATCACCACATTGTACCGGACTCATGGGGCAAGAAGCACGTCAAGGACGGCCTTAGCAACTCTATTCTTAATCGTACGCCCCTCACTGCAGATACAAATCGGCAAGTTATCAAGGCCCGCCTCCCAAACTCCTACCTGCCGGAGCTAATCAAGCAAAGCGGTGAGGCAACGGTGCGCGCGAATATCTCGAGTCGCATTTCATCTCACCGTCTGCATTTGATATTCTACTGCGCACGCCCTTCACTGCGGCCGATTTTGAAGCTTTCATTGCGGAGCGGCAACGCACACTCCAGGACGCAATCGAGAACTTGCTTATCAAAGAGCGCCTTGATCTGCCGCCGCAACTTCGCGATCTGGATGCGGCAACAGAGCAATTAGAAATGAAGTTGGGAAGCATGCTCGACGCGAGTTTGGCTGGTGACACCGCACTCGTCCCACCCCACGTTTTGCAGAGACTCGATGAGCGAATTGCGCGGGCAGTGAAGAAAAACGCGGCGTTGGATGCGGACCACTACAAGACTTCTTTCGGGAAAGCTCGAATACTTTGATCTCCGCGAGCTGCAAGAAACCGTTACCGGCAAAGCTCCTTGGGGGCAATTTGAGGCGAGGTTCGGCAGCAAAGAGGCGCTAGATAAGAAATTTGATCAACTGGCCGAGCTTCGCAACAGCATTCGTCACAGTCGCGCGGTTGGCGAGGTCGTTCAGAAGGAAGGCGAAGCGGCGATCGCCTGGTTCAGGCAGGTTCTTAGCAAATAGAAGGTGGCGTGCGACCTCAACGCGCTGGACCGTGTCTCAATTCTGATGGAGCCCACAATGGACATCCGGCCCATTCGCACCGATGCGGATCACCACGCTGCGCTCGCCGAGATCGAGGCGTGCTGGGGCGCGCCGGAAGGCACCGAGGCGGGCGACCGGCTCGACGTGCTCGTCGCTCTGGTTGAGAGCTACGAGGCGCGACGCTGGCCGATCGAGCCTGTGGAAGATTTCGACCCTGTCGACGTGCTGCACCACGCGATCGACGAATTCGGGCACAGCCAAGCCGAGCTTGCCGAACTTCTCGGCTCGCGCTCGCGCGCGTCCGAGGTCCTCTCACGCAAGCGAGCGCTCACCATCGATATGATCCACAAGATCGGCGAAGCGTGGAAAATTCCGGCCGACCTGCTGGTTCGGCCATACAAGATCGAACGGGCGGCTTAGGCCGGCTCGCAGCTTCACCGCACCGGGTCGATCACCTCAAGAAACGGAAACCGGCTGAAATCCGCATCCCGCGTGCAGATGCTCTTGATCCCGTGCTCGCGCATGAGGATGGCCGTGTGCGTGTCGTGAATGAGATTGCCGGCAATATGCGGCAACTCGGAAATAACATCTTCGGCAATTTCGGCGTGCCGCTGCGTTTGGACGAGCACGCTGAGCCCCGGCGAGGCAAGCAATGCGGTGACGAATTGCCAGGCCGCGCCTACCGTCCAAGGTCTTCGCATCACGCGCGGATGCGTCGTGACGCGCAGGAATTCGTAGACGATGGGCCAGGTCGTGAACCAGGCATCCGGTCGTGCCCGCTGGCGCGCGAGCCAGTTGCGGCACGGTTCATGGAATGGCGAGTCGGCGTCCGCCGCGGACACCAGCACATTGGTGTCGACCACCAGCACTAGCGGCCTTCCATCGCGGAATAGAGCGCCTCGCGGTCCGCAATGTCGACCAGCGCGCCTCCGCTCTGAAAGACCGGCAGTTCAGGCAGCGCGCCGCGCTTCGGGCGCGAGCGCAGGAGCAGCCGCAGCGCGGTTTCGACCATCTCGGACATGGTGCGGCCCTGCCGCGCGGACTCGCGTTTTAGCTCGGCCATGACGGTGTCGTCGATGTTCAGGGTCGTCTTCATATGGGAAGCCATATCATGGATATGGTGATATGGCTAGCCTTGGCGCCCCTCACTGCTCAAGCTTGATCCCCGCCTTCCTGGCAATCACGTTCGCGCGGTTCAGCGAGCGTAGCCCGCATGAGCCGAGCGACATGCGGGTGCTCTCTTTTGAAAAGCGACCCGGATATCGCCTCGGCTCATCCGGGTCACGGTTCTTATCCCACCAATCCCGCCAGCTCCTCCGGCGCGCCTTCGAATGCAAATGGATTGAGGAACTGACGCCGCCAGAAAAGATTGCGGTCGACTTCGCTCAACGCGGCCTCCGCGCACATCGCATCCCAGCGGTCGCGGATCGTCTCGATCTGATGCTTCGCAACAGCGACCGCATCGCGTTCCGTCATCAGGAATGACGGCGCGGCGCTAAGGCACAGCGCGATCCGGCTCATGCGTTCGCCGCCCTTGATCAGCATCGCCTGCGTCGCCTCGCCGCCCGCGCGCGCCTGCGGACAGATATCGTAGGCCGGGGTCAGCGTCAGCGCGCGCCCATCCCAGAATGCCGCATGGTTGCGCGCATGATCGTCGGTGTTGCCGCACAAGACATTGAACAGCATGCGGGCGAACAATTCGCGAAGTGTCTCCTTCGGCGCCGTGAAGCGATGGCGGACGATGGTCGCAAGCTCCTCGTAGCTGGCGTAGCGCGCCATCATCTCGTCGAGTTCGAGCAGCGTCAGCGCCGACACGAACGCCCGGCGCTGCCAGCCGCCTGGCTTTTGTTGTGACGCCTTCACGCGGTCGAAACGCTCGACCAGCAGGATGTCCTTCCCGCCGGCCTGCCGCAGCATCACCGGCGCGACGTTAAGCCCGACCTCGGCTGCAAGCCGCATCGCGATGTATTCGGCCTTCACCACGCTGTAGACATCGTTCTGCGAGGAGAATTTCGCGACGTATTTGCGGTCGTCCGCGACGATCATTGCCTTCGGGCGCGCGCCGCCGATCGATGAGCCGTGAAACAGCGCGGTGTCGAGATCGGGATTGAGCGGCACCCCGCTTTCCACGCGCTCCACCGCGCCGAGCAATTCATCGAGCGAGGCGTTCACGGCTTCGCGCGCGACGTATTCGGTCGCCGAAGCCTGGAAGTCGATGGCGCCCGGCCGGTCCGAGCCGGACTCGAGCAGATAGGTGAGCTCGGTCAGTTCGGTGGTGTCGATCTGCGTTCCGCGCGCGCCGAGCTTGCGGTTGATCAGCACGCGCCGCCCCCATGCATCGGGCGCCGCGTCGCGGATGCAGCTCGGAATCGAGAGGCCGTTGAGCAGCGGCAGCGCGCCGGCTGCCAGCGGCAGCTCCGGCTCGTACAGCGCGATGGCATTCGGCCGTGCCAGATAGCTGCGGCCGTAATTGAAGACGAGTTTATCATCGACGAGCGCGAGGCGGCCCGCGACTACCGGGCGCGTTTCGCCCGGCAGCCAGGTCCAGACATAAGCCTCGTCGTATCCGGTTTCGGATGTCATCGATCAGAAATCATCCTTGGTCTCGGTCCGCGACGCGCGGGCGGATTGCGGCAGCAGTGCCAGCAGCGCCTTGTTGTTCTCGATCATCGTTGAGAGCGCCGGCTGGTCGGCGTCGAACAGGCGCACACCAACGATCGCTGCCGCCTCGAACACCGCGCCGATGGCGCAACCGGGATCGCCCTTCTCGATGCGCTGCACGAGTCCGCGCGAAATGCCGGCGCGTTCCGCAAGCTGCTCCGCCGTCATCTTGCGTTCGACCCGCGCGCGGCGAATGAGCTGGCCGAGCAGCGCAGCAGCCTCGCGGCTGTAACGGGAATAGGCGCGGGTGGCGGTTTTCATAGTCGAGCTATAAACGGACCAGATAAGGACCTCGTGATCTATTTATAGATCAAAAAGATCATTGTCAAGAAGTGGACCGTATATAGCCCATAAGCCTGCCTTCCGGTCTATTTATGGACCAAAAGGCCCTCGAAACCCGCTTCACTGCTCGAACTTGATCCCCGCCTTCCTGGCAATCACGCTCGCGCGGTTGATCTCGTCATCCATGAACGCCTGCGTTTGCGCCGGCGTCAGCGGCTCGTATTCCAGCCCGAAGCGCTTGTTGAACTCGGTGTAGTCCGGCGTGGACATCATCTCGTTGAGAGCCCGGCTCACGCGCGCGCGCGCGTCCACCGGCACGGCGCTGGGCGCGACGAGCGCGTACCACTCGGTGAGCGCGAAATCCGGGATGCCCGACACCTCGGCCATCGTGGGAAGCTCCGGCATGTAGCTGAAGCGCTTCGGCGTGGAGACGGCGAGCGGGCGCACCGCGCCGTTCTCCCAGTGCTGCCTGGTCGAGCCGTAGGTGCCGAACATCATCTGCACGCGGCCGGAGATCAGGTCGGTGAAGGCCGGCGCCACGCCGCGATAGGGCACGTGCACGATGTCGACATTCGCGCCGAGCTTGAGGCTCTCGATCGCGAAATGCTGTCCGGTTGCGTTGCCGCTCGAGGCGCACGACAGCTTGCCGGGATTGGCGCGCGCGTAGGCGATCAGCTCCGGCACGGTTTTCACCGGCAGCCCGTCGTACACGACCAGCACGCTCGCGGTGCGGCCGAACTGCACGACGCCGTTGAGGTCCGTGCGCGGGTCGTACGGCATCGTGTTGCGCACCGCCGCGACGATCTGGTTCTGCAGCGTCATGACGCCGAAGGTGTGGTCGTCGGCCTTCGCGATCGCATCCATCGCGATCAGGCCGGCACCGCCCGGCTTGTTCTCGATGACGATGGATTGCTTCAGCGCATCGGCAAGCTGCTGTTGCAGCTTGCGCGGGATCGCGTCCGCGACGCCGCCGGGCGGAAAGCCGACGATGATGCGGATCGGGCGGTTCGGCCAGCTTTGCGCGCGGGCGAGCGTTGCCGGGGCGGCGATGGCCGCGGACATCGTGGCCAACAGCGAACGTCGCGTGTGCAGAGCCATGCTTTCCTCGCCCGGATGTTTTGCGAAGCGTAGCCGGGCGAGCGCAGGCGATCAAATACTAGACGAACGACACTTCCACCGGCCCAAAGCCCGCGAACGCCGCGACCGCGGTCTGGCCCACCTTCGCGAACGCCATGCCGGTGTAGGTTCCGGTGGTGATGAACTGCCCGGCCTTGATGCCGCCCGGCAGATCGTTCGCGAGCGCGACCGCGGGCAGCAGCGGATCGCCCGCGATGTGCCCACCGTTGCGCTTCACGACTTCCTGCCCACCGATGGTCAGGGTCACGGCGATGTCTTCAGGTCGAGCTTGCGCCAGTTTGCCGCGGAAGCTCCGCGGACAAAACCGCCGTTCGAGACAAAATCGGCGTTGCGCTCCTGCGCGGACACATCCGGATAGCTCTTGAAGCGCGAGTCGACGATTTCGATCGCGGCGAACGCCGACACGGCGTTCGCGACATCCTCGTAACTGTGCTTGCCGGCCGGCAAATCGCGCTCGAAGCGGAACGCGATCTCGGCCTCGATGCCCATCAGCGGCATGGTGGCGGCCTTCACCTGCACGCCGTTGTCGAACACGCGCGAGGCAAAGATCGCGCCGCGTACCACGCGATTGTCCACCAGCGCGACCTTCCAGCCCGCGATGGTTTCGCCCAGCGCCGCCAGGGTCGCGTCTTGAATCAGGAAGGCGTCGTCCAGCGTCTGCGGCCTGCACGCGTCGGGCAGCGCGTCGAGCAGCTTGCCGGTGCGGCGCGCCGCGACGAGCAATTCGGTGGCCTGTGCCACGGCGCGTTGATCCATGGTGGATGCTCCGGAAAAGGGAGAAGGTGCCGGACGATCCTACAGGCGCTACGCGTCCGCTATCAACGCCTGCGCCAGATCCGCCACCAGATCGTCCGCATGCTCGATCCCGATCGAGAGCCGGATCGTCGCATCGGAGACGCCGATGCGCGCGCGCAAGTCAGCGGGCACGCCCGAATGCGTCGTCGAGCCGGGGTGGCAGGCGAGCGACTCCGTGCCGCCCAGACTGACCGCGAGCTTGACGATCTCCAGCTTGTTGAGGCACGCGAACGCCTCGGCGATCCCGCCCTTGATGTCGAACGAGAAGGTCGAGCCTGCGCCGGTACACTGCGCCTCGAACACGCGGCGCTGCGGCGCGTCGGGGCCGAGAAACGGCAGATAGTGCACCTTGTCGACGCGCGGATGATCGCGCAGGAACTCGGCCACGATCCGGGCGTTGCTGTTGCCGCGCTCCATGCGCAGCGCGAGCGTTTCGAGCGAGCGGCCGATCATCCAGCTCGAATGCGAGTCGAGCTGCGTGCCGATGGCGCCGCGCAGCTGCCGGATCGGCTTCATGAGCTTCTCGGTTCCCATCGCGGCGCCGGCGATCAGGTCGGAGTGCCCGCCGACGTACTTGGTCAGCGAGTACACCGAGACATCGGCGCCGAACGGAAGCGGACGCTGGAATACCGGCCCGAGCAGCGTGTTGTCGCAGACGATGATGGGACGATGCTTCTGCCGCTTCGCGATGTCGTCCGCGATCCGGCCCACCAGCGCGATATCGACCATGGTGTTGAGCGGGTTCGAGGGCGTCTCGATCATGATCACCGACACGCGCCCCTTGGCCATGGCGGCCTCGGCGGCCTCGCGCATGATCGGCTCATCGACACCATCCGCAAAGCCGACCGCGCCGACGCCGTAATTGGTCATCGTGCGCGCGATCAGCGTCTCGGTGCCGCCATAGAGCGGCTGCGAGTGCAGGATGACGTCGCCCGGCCTCGTGAAGGTGAGAATGGTCGTGGCGATCGCCGACATGCCGGACGAGAACAGGATGCAGGATTCCGCCTGCTCATAGGCGGCGAGGCGATCCTCGACGATCTCGCTGTTGGGATGGTTGAAGCGCGAATAGACAAGCCCGCGCGCCCTCGCCCTGCGGCGGCTCGCGGCGCCCGGCCGTGTAGTCGAAGAAATCTCTGCCCTCCTCGGCCGAGCGGAACACGAACGTGGAGGTCAGGAATACCGGCGGCTTGACGGCGCCCTCCGAGAGGAGAGGGTCGTAGCCGTATCCGAGCATCAGCGTCTCGGGGTGCAGCACATGATTCGCCAGCCGGAGCTTGTGGTAGCGGTCAACTTTCATGGCCGGCCTCCAGGGTTCGATGCGCGCCAAGCAATAGCCCGGCAGCGCCCGCGCTGTCCCGGTGAAACAGGTCACGGCGGCAGGGCGCGCATGCGCGGTTGATCTGCGCGCGCGTTCCCGTTAGACAGCGCGCATGGCACAGCGGCGCGGACCCCCGATGAGCAAGGCTGAGTTGCGCGCGCAGGCGGATGCCGCGATCGCGGGCGCCACCAAGCCGGTGACGAAACTCCCGACGAAACTCTCGCGTCAATGCGGCAAATGCGGCGAGATCACCTCGGTGATGATCGAGCCGGGCGCCGAGACGCCGCCGTTCAAGTGCAAGAGCTGCGATAAATAGCGGTCAGTCCTCGGCGGCCGCCTCGGCTGCGGTGCTCTTCGGGATCGGGTCGGCCCCGATCAGCGTGTTGACGCAATCCACCGAGTCGTAGATCGACACCTGAACGATCGGGTGCGCCTTCTTGATCAGTTCGCCGGCTTCCTCGGCGGGTGCGAGCGTGGCGAACGATTTCTTCGTCTGCCGGTCGACCTGCAGCCAGTAGCGCTCCTCGGGCTTCTTGCGCTGATGCGCGGGATCGCGCGGCGTTTCGATCTCCGCTTCCTTGGATTTCATCTTGGTTGCCGGACGCAATGCCATTCAAATATTCCCTTGAGTTTGACTTGTTCGCAATCGAGAGCTTGCGACACGAAACGTCTGATGATGCGGGCGATCCCCTAACATGGGGACAATCCGGCTGAATTACCAGCAAAACCGTGCAAACGGGTCGCCGGCAAGCGCATCTATGGCTCTTCGCCGTTCCACCCGCATGCCGTCAGCCGCGGGCGCAAATGCGGCGGCACCGGCGCGGTGATACGAACCGGCTCCTTGTTCTTGGAGATCGGCACGACGACCTCGCGCGCATGCAGCTGCAGGCCGGGCGCGTCGGGCCTGGCGACGAACTTGATCTGCTTGGCGCGGCGCTGGCTCGCCTCGTTGCCGTAGATGTCGTCGCCGAAGATCGCGAAACCCATCGCGGCGCAATGCACGCGCAGCTGATGCGTGCGTCCGGTGACGGGTTCGAGCGCGAGCCAGGAAATCGCCGCGGTCCGCCGCGCGACCCAGCACCTTCCACTTCGTCACCGCGGGCTGCCCGTCAGGGTCGGGCTTCATCCACCAGCCGAAATCCGGATCGAGCCGGCCGAGCGGCATGTCGATCACGCCCTCGTCCGCCTCCGGTCCGCCTTCGGTGATCGCCCAGTAGGTCTTGCCGACGCGGCGGTGCTTGAACAGCAGGCTCAGGTGCGCGAGCGCCTTGCGGTGGCGCCCGAGCACCAGGCAGCCCGAGGTCTCGCGGTCGAGCCGGTGCGCCAATTCAGGCCGGCGCGGCAGGCCGTAGCGCAAGGCGTCGAACCAGTCTTCCAGGCTCGGGCCACCTTTGGGTCCGCGATGCACCGAAAGGCCTGCCGGCTTGTCGATCACCAGCATCAGGCCGTCACGGTGAAGCACGCGCGCGAGGATTTCCTCCTCGGTCGCGGCTTTCGGGTTGAACGGCTTTTCGGGCGCTTTCACGTCCAGTGCTTTCGTATCCATCGCGAAACCGCTATCACGGCGCCCAATGAATGACACCAAGCAAAGCTGGTGGCAGCGCCTTTCGGGCGGCCTCAAGCGCACGTCGGCATCCATCGGCGGCGCGATCTCCGATCTCGTCTCGAAGCGCAAGCTCGACGCCGCGACGATCGAGGTACTCGAAGAACTGCTGATCCGCGCCGACCTCGGCGTCGACACGGCGGCGCGCATCGCGGCGGCGATCGGCGAAGG
The DNA here is from genome assembly GCA_963800695.1 of uncultured Alphaproteobacteria bacterium. Taxonomy (GTDB): domain Bacteria; phylum Pseudomonadota; class Alphaproteobacteria; order Rhizobiales; family Xanthobacteraceae; genus PALSA-894. The sequence goes on from CAWDCA010000028.1 coordinate 116,609, forward strand.
CCGCTACGACAAGCAGGTGAGCGAGGGGGAAGTAAAATCGATCCTCGCGTCCGAAGTCGAGAAGGTGCTGTCACCCGTTGCCAAACCGCTGGCGATCGATGCGAGTGCGAAGCCATTCGTCATCCTTGTGGTCGGCGTCAACGGTTCGGGCAAGACCACCACCATCGGCAAGCTCGCGGCGCGCTTCCGCGCCGAGGGGCGCACGGTGATGCTGGCGGCCGGCGACACGTTCCGCGCCGCCGCGATCGAGCAATTGAAGATCTGGGGGCAGCGAACGGGGGCAACCGTCATTGCGCGCGAGCAGGGCTCGGACGCGGCGAGCCTCGCGTTCGAGGCTTTGACCGCGGCGCGAAGCGCTGCGGCAGATGTGCTGCTCGTCGACACGGCCGGGCGCCTGCAGAACAAGACCGAGCTGATGTCCGAACTCGAAAAGCTCGTGCGCGTGATGAAAAAGGTCGAGCCGGCCGCGCCGCACGCCGTGCTGCTGGTGCTCGACGCGACGGTCGGCCAGAACGCGCTGTCGCAGGCCTCCGAGTTTACCCGCATCGCCGGCGTCACCGGGCTGGTGATGACCAAGCTCGACGGCACGGCGCGCGGCGGCATCCTGGTGGCGCTCGCCGCCAAACACAAACTGCCGGTGCATTTCATCGGCGTCGGCGAGGGCGTCGACGATCTCGCGCCATTTGCCGCACGGGATTTCGCCAACGCGATTGCCGGAATAGAAAGCTAGATCATGCCCACTGAGACGAAGAAACAACTCAATCCCCTGCTCAAGCTCGCGCTCGAGATGGGCCCGCTGATCCTGTTCTTTGTCGCGAACTCCAGGCCCGCGCTGTTCGTGCCGTTCGTCGCTCCGCTGCTGCCCGAGGCGGTGAGCGGCGAGAAGGCCGGCATCTTCGTCGCCACGGCCGTCTTCATGGTGGCGATCCTCGTCTCGCTTGCGGTGTCGTATGCGCTGACGCGCCATTTGCCCGTGATGGCGATGGTAACGGCGGTGATCGTCGTGGTGTTCGGCGGGCTCACGCTGGTGCTGCACGACGACACCTTCATCAAGATGAAGCCGACCATCATCTACCTGCTGTTCGCAGGGCTGCTGCTCGGCGGGCTCGCGTTCAACAAGCCGCTGCTGGCGATCGTGTTCGAACTCGGTGTTCGAGCTGACCGCGGAGGGCTGGCGCAAGCTCACCTTTCGCTGGGCGATTTTCTTTCTCGCGCTTGCGGTGCTCAACGAGATCGTCTGGCGCACGCAGACGACGGATTTCTGGGTGAGCTTCAAGGTGTTCGGCGTGCTGCCGCTCACCTTCATCTTCGCGGCGTTGCAGTATCCGCTGCTGCAGAAATACGCGGCCGTGAAGGAGGAGTAGCTACTGCGTCTTCGCGGCGGCCGGGGCCTGACGCGATGCCTGCGCCGGCTGCGGCTGCGCGACAAAATAGGTCGCCTGCAACACGCCGAGCCCGAACGGCGTCGGCACCGAGAAGCGGAACGGCACCAGCACGCGCGTACCGGCGATCGGCGCGAGCCACATTTCCATGTCGCGCTGCTCGATCAGGTACTTGATGGCGGCCCGCTCGGGGCGATGTCCGGCGACCGGGCGATACAGCACGGTGCAGACCACCACGGGCCCCTGATAGCCCTTGTCGGCCTTCACGCGGTCCATGCGCTTGTAGACAAGCTCGATGTCGGCGCGCTGGCGGCCGTCGAAGATCGCAAGCTTGCGCTTGCAGGCGTCGGGCGCGAGGACATCGCCATTCCCGGCGACCGGAATGATGGCCGCGCTCATCGGGTCCGTCACGCCCTTGCGGTGCGCGTCGGTCACCGGCACGCGGTCGGGCGAGGGTTCGAGGGGCGGCTCGGCCGATACGTCCTTTACGGCGCCGGCACGCAGCGTCATGCGAACTTCGTCGGATCGTTTGTCGGAGGTCGTGCTTGACGCGTAGCTCGTCGCCACTAGGCTGGCGCCCTGGATGACGCCGCGGGAACCGCCGGTGCCTGCTCCGTCGGCAACGAGCTTGACGAGGCCGGTAGTCCTGCCGCTCGCAACCGCGGTGTATTGATCCGGCGCGATGTCGATCACCCAGACGCCGGAACCGAGCGGAATGCCTGCGAGCGTAACCGAGTAACGGGCCTCCAGCTTGCCTTGCGCCAACGCGCTGCCCGAAAGGCACGCAAGCGCGGCGCCCGCGGCAAGGAGGAGACGGCTGATGTGCCGACGATGCTGCACGTTTGATCCTTGCCCCTGCTTCGGCGCCTTTGCTCCGGCCGCTTCGGACCTTATTCGACGAGCAAAACCCACGCCAGCCAGCCTGTTGCGCAGGCGGCCTTTTCGGGTCATCGGCCGGGAATACGTCGAATCTTTGATCCCCGGCTCCAGCTTGACGCCCCGCAGCGTGGACTTTATAGGTCCGCGTCCCCCCGAATGGACGCTTCCTCGGCCCTTTTGGGATTCAGCTATCATTTCAAGGATTTCGACCATGTCGCGCCGCTGCGATCTGACCGGCAAAGGCCCGCTAGTAGGCCATAAAGTCAGCCATTCCAACATCAAGACCAAGCGGCGTTTTCTGCCGAACCTCTTGAACGTCACGCTGATGTCGGACGCGCTCGGCCGCTCGGTCAGGCTGCGCATTTCGGCGAACGCGCTGAAGACGGTTGACCATCGTGGCGGGCTCGACGCTTTCCTCAAGAAGGCGAAGGCCGACGAGCTTTCGCCGAAGGCGCTCAAGCTCAAGAGCGAGATCGAGAAGAAGCAGGCGGAAGCCGCCTAACTTCGATCCGATCCGGCCTGAGTGCGGTGATGCCCGGCCTTGCGCCGGGCATTTTTGTTTAGCGATGCGGGCTGAAAAACCAGATCGCGAACGCCACCATTCCGCCGATGACGGCCAGCATCACGGACGCGGCGGTGAGCAAATACACCAGGCCGAAAAGGAAACCGAACGGCAGCCGCCCGGACATCGCCAGCCAGTAGAAGATCGCCGCGCCCGGCAGCGCGGCGGCGAGCACCGCGAGCAGCAGGTCCAAGGGATGAATGTTCTTTTTGAACATCAACCGCTCCACCGAGCCATCGCGCAGAAAGCTATCGCAAAGAGCTAGGGTTCCGCCAGCGTGAATTGCAGCAACAAGGTGCGCTGGATCATTGAAAAATTGTCGTCCGAAATCAGCGTCAGCACCAGTTCGCCGCTGGTTGCGCGATGCACCGACAGGCCCTCCATGTTGTCGATCTGGAAGCCCATGTCGGCCTCGAACAGCGCCGGCCCATCCACGGTCGCGCCGGGCGCAACGCTCCCCAGCGCCACACGGCGGATACGCATGCCGACGCCGCGCAGGCGCGAGAAGCTGCGCTCGAGCACCAGCAATTCGCCTTTCGGCGTGATGGCGCAATCGCTCACATCGAAGTCGCCGATGCGCTTGACGGAAAATTCGCCGGGGCTCGGACCGCCGATGAGGAAGCCCTGGATGTTGCCTTGCTCGTCGAGGCCGCGCTCGGAGATCGCGATCAGCGTGCCGCCGAGCGGCAAATCGCGCGGCACGACATCGAGGCATTCGAGCCCCCTGTTGTTCGGCAGTTTCGCGATGCCCGGCGGCAGCGGGATCGGCTGGCCGCGCGCGAGCAGCCCGTGGCGCGCGACATCGAACCGCACGATCCGGTGGACGCGCTCGATACCGACGTAGACCGCGACGCCATCCTGCGCGATCGACTCGGTGTCGTACCAGCCGCGCACGCCGAGCGGCTTGCCGTCCTGACCGAGCACCGGTGCCATTTCGGCATCCGCGATGCCGGCCGGGCTCGTCCCGTCGTAGACAATGCGGCCGCGCAGCCAGCGGCCCTTGTCGGTGACGGCGAGAAAGCGCGCCCCGTCGGCGGCGACCCGGATTGCCGAAATGCCGCCAAACTCCCGATAGGACGACGTCAGTTCGACACCGCCGCGATAAACGAGCGCGCCGAAACGCACCCGCGACGGATCGCGCGGCTCGAACGCCGCGATGGGTTTCGCCAAAACCTCGATTTTGACGGGCGGTTCGGGCGCGCGCGGCGAGGTTTGCGCGGAGGCCGCAAGGCTGAGCGTAACGAGCAGCGCGAAAGCGAGCGCCGCGCGGCGGCTATGACGCACTAGTGCATCTTCCGGCGCGGCGGCTTGGCATCCTCGGCGGCGTGCTCCTCGAACAGCTCGGCGAGCTTCTCGGTCATCACGCCGCCCAGCTCCTCGGCGTCCACGATGGTGACGGCGCGGCGGTAATAGCGTGTCACGTCATGGCCGATGCCGATCGCGATCAGCTCGACCGGCGAGCGCGTCTCGATCTCCTCGATCACCCAGCGCAGATGACGCTCGAGGTAGTTGCCGGGATTGACCGAGAGCGTTGAGTTGTCGACCGGCGCGCCGTCGGAGATCATCATCAGGATCTTGCGCTGCTCGGTGCGCGCGAGCAGGCGCTTGTGCGCCCAGTCGAGCGCCTCGCCGTCGATGTTCTCCTTCAGCAACCCCTCGCGCATCATCAGGCCGAGATTTTTGCGCGCGCGCCGCCACGGCGCGTCGGCCGACTTGTAGATGATGTGGCGTAGGTCGTTGAGACGGCCGGGGTTCGGCGGCTTGCCGCCCGCGAGCCACGCCTCGCGTGACTGTCCGCCCTTCCAGGCGCGCGTCGTGAAGCCGAGAATTTCCACCTTCACGCCGCAGCGCTCCAGCGTGCGCGCCAGAATGTCCGCGCAGGTCGCCGCCACGGTGATCGGCCGGCCGCGCATCGAGCCGGAATTGTCCAGCAGCAGCGTGACGACCGTGTCGCGGAATTTCGTCTCCTTCTCGCGCTTGAACGAGAGCGCGTGCATCGGATCCATGATGATGCGCGTCAGCCGCACCGGATCGAGCAGGCCTTCCTCAAGGTCGAACTCCCACGCGCGGTTCTGCTGCGCCATCAGGCGGCGCTGCAGGCGATTGGCGAGCCGCGACACCACGCCCTGCAGATGCGAGAGCTGCTTGTCGAGATAGCCGCGCAGACGGTCGAGTTCCTCGGGCTCGCACAAATCCTCCGCCGCGATCGTCTCGTCGAACTTCGCGATGTAGGGATGATAGTCGGGCCCGCGCGGCTCGTTCTGCCCATGCTGGCGCGGCCGCCACGGCTCGTTGGCGGCTTCCGAGTCGCCCATGTCGGCATCGTCCGGCATGTCGGCGGAGGGCGCGTCCATCGCCTCGCTGGCGCCATCGGGCAGTTCGTCGGCGGAGACTTCCATTTCCTCCATGCTCATGCCCTCGGCGTCCTCGGATTCCTTGGAGTCGCCGTCCTCGCCCTGATTCTGCTGCTTGTCGTTCTCGCCGGACTCGTCGTCCTCTTCCTCCGAGTTGCGCGCACGTTCGTCGCCCATTTCGAGCGAGTCGAGCAGATCGTGAATGACGTCGCCGAAGCGGCGCTGCTGCTCCACCAGCTTTTCCAGCTGGTCGAGTTCGCGCCCGGCGCGGTCCTCGATATGCGGGCGCCACAGGTCGACCAGCTTGCGGGCGGCCGGAGGCGGTGCCTGCCCGGTGAGGCGCTCGCGCACCAGCATGGCGACCGCGTCCTCGATCGGGGCGTCGGCGCGGTCGCTGATGTCGTCGAACTTGCCACGATGAAATTTGTCGTCGAGCATCGCCGAGAGGTTTTGCGCAACACCCTGCATGCGCCGCGCACCGATCGCCTCGACGCGCGCCTGCTCGACCGCCTCGAACACCGCGCGGCCCTGCTGGCCTGAGGGCATCTGGCGCCGGTGCACCGCCGGATCGTGACAGGCAAGCTTGAGCGCGATCGAATCCGCGTGCCCGCGCACGATCGCGGCGTCCTGTGCCGAAAGCTTGCGCGGCGGCTCGGGCAGCCGCGCCTTGCCGCCGGCCATGCCGGGGCGCTCCGCCGCATAGGAGATCTCCAGGTCGGGCTTGCGCGCGATTGCCCGCATGCAGCCCGCGACCGCGCGCTTGAACGGCTCGGTCGGGGATTCCTTGTTCGGCGTTTTCGGTTTGATGTTGGAGGACATGTCCGTGCCAGCGGGCCTTATTTTATGAGATGTGAATCCATTGCCTGCTCACACCGACAGGATCACGGCTACCTCTCATCTCGTTCTTGTATTTCTCGATCTCTGCATCATCGAGGCCGGCATCACTCATCGCATAGCTTACCCGGCGCAGGATTGGCCAAAGCTGATCGTCCAGGTCGGCGAGATCAACCTTGATACCCGGATGCCTGGGGCCAACCGACGGTGCCGGATTTTCGGAAGCAGGTAGGGCGAGTCCCTCCGGGCGATTCGCAACGCTCCCGATGCGGTCCATCGTCTGCATGACTTCGGCGAACAATTCGGTCGCCTCCTGTTTGCCAGAGCGGACGGCCTTTCCAAGCATATCAAGCCGGTCCACCACGTCCTCGAGTTCGGTCACCGAAGCTCGTTCTAAACACCGCGTGGCGAAGAGCCTTATCTTGTCATCCGCAAGGCCTGCGTCCCGCAGTTGTTCGCAAGTGCGCGTCAGGACTCCCAGAAACTCCACGTATGTGGTCATGCCGACCAGCCAAGCCTCAGCTCAGCGCCACGTTCACCGAACTCTCCGGCAACTCGACGCCGAAGCAGCGTTGATAGAACTCGGCGACGATCGGGCGCTCCAGCTCGTCGCACTTGTTCAGGAAGGTGAGGCGGAAACCGAAGCCGATGTCGCCGGAAAAGATTGCGGCGTTCTCCGCCCAAGTGATGACGGTGCGCGGGCTCATCACGGTCGAGATGTCGCCGTTCATGAAGGCGTTGCGCGTCAGGTCCGCCACCCGCACCATTTTGTTGATGATGTCGCGGCCTTCCGGCGTGCGGTAGGGCTTCGCCTTGGCGAGCACGATTTCGACTTCGTTGTCATGCGGCAGATAGTTCAGGGTCGAGACGATCGACCAGCGATCCATCTGCGCCTGGTTGATCTGCTGCGTGCCGTGATAGAGGCCGGTGGTATCGCCGAGCCCGATGGTGTTGGCGGTCGCGAACAGCCGGAACGCCGGGTGCGGGCGGATCACGCGGCTCTGGTCGAGCAGCGTGAGGCGGCCGGACGATTCCAGCACGCGCTGGATCACGAACATCACGTCCGGACGTCCGGCGTCGTACTCGTCGAAGCAGAGCGCGACATTGTGCTGGTAGGCCCACGGCAGGATGCCGTCGCGGAATTCGGTGACCTGCAAGCCGTCCTTGATGACGATCGCGTCCTTGCCGATCAGGTCGATGCGGCTGATGTGGCTGTCGAGGTTGACGCGCACGCACGGCCAGTTGAGCCGCGCCGCCACCTGCTCGATGTGCGTCGACTTGCCGGTGCCGTGATAGCCCGAGATGATGACACGGCGATTGTGCGCAAAGCCCGCCAGGACCGCGAGCGTCGTGCCGCGATCGAACCGGTAATCCTGATCGACGTCGGGCACATGATCGTCCGGCTCCGAATAGGCCGGCACTTCCATGTCGCTATCGATGCCGAACACCTGCCGGACCGACACCTTCATGTCGGGCAGGCCGGCGACTTCTTGCGTTGCGGCAGCCATTGTTCCTCCGTGGCCTCAAGGTAAACCCGAGGCGCGAATTCAAGCCATGCGGATCGGATAATTCGGGCGGAAACTAGCAGAAAGCCGGTGCAATGCGATAGTGATCCTGCGCGGGGCAAATATCACAATTTTTCATGGGGTTGGCCCAGGCGAGCACCCCTCAAGGGAATCAGAAGACGGTCAAACCGAGGTGTGGAGCGAGGATGTCGAAATCCCCGTCGTCGTGCAGCAGGCTGTAACCACGCTCCACGCAGAACGTCGCAATGATGAGATCGACGGTCGGCACCGTGACGCCCTGGCGGCGTAGCTCGCGATAGTTGGCCGCAACTCTTACGGCGCTGCGATCATCCAGCATGCGCTCAATCGTAAACTTGCGGAGCCGTCGCTCGATCCACTCGGCGTGCCTGTCATCACGCGCGCCACGAAGCACCTCAACGAGCACGATATCGCCGACGATAATTGTGTCGGCTTCTTCCATTGTCATTATGCGATTCAGTGAACTGACAGCACGCCTGTCGGCCCCGCGGAACACCCCGATCCAAACCGAGCTGTCGACGACGATCATTTGATATGATCGAAATTCCGGTCTCGCCGCATCTCGTCCAAGTCGCCTTCCCAGCCGATACCGCGCAACTCGGCGATGGCTTTGCGCGCTTCGTAATTCTTGACGACGCGCTTTAAGGCCTCTTCGACGGTTGCCTTCTTGGTGGCTGTGCCCAAGGCTTCGATCGCCTTGGTCAACAACTCGTCGTCGATATCGATGTTAGTCCGCATGGCGCGCCTCGATGTGTATAGATCGTTGTCAACATACACATCCACGGGCGCTCTGGCAAATCCCGCGTTCTGCCAGCTACTTAGGCACCGGGTCGGGTCAGCAGAATTTCGCCGACTTGAGATAATTGTAGGCCTGGATGATCTCGCGCAGGCGGTCCTCCAGCGAACGGTCGCCACCGTTGGCGTCGGGGTGGTGGCGCTTCACCAGTTCCTTGAAGCGCGACTTGATCTCGGCCGCAGCCGCGTCGATATCCAGCCCGAGCGTGTCGAACGCCTTGCGCTCGGCATTGCGGATCGTACGCGCTTCCGCCGCAGGCTTGTCGGCGCGCGCCCGCGCGCCGGGCCCGAACTCGCGCACCACCTCGAACGGATCGATCGCGCTTTGCGCGGCGCGCAAGCCGTCGGCGCCGCCGTTGAAGCCCATCTTCCAGGTCGGCCGGTGCCCGGTGACGGCGTCCTTCTGGTAGCGCGCGACCGCGTCATCGCTCATGCCGGAAAAATAATTGTAGGAGTGATTGTACTCGCGCACGTGCTCGAGACAGAAACGCCAGTATTCGCGCTCGGCCATGCGGCCCTTCGGGGCGCGGTGCGTCGCCTCGAACTCGCAGCCCGGCCACTGGCAAACCGGCAGTTCGCCGCGCGGCTTGCGGTCCTGCTCCGGCTTGACCCGGATGCGGTTGAACAGAGGTGAATCGAGCTTCATGACCGACCATTATGCGGATGCCGACGGCGGCGCCGCAAGCTTGACAAAACAGAATGACGCGCGCCGGACACTCCAGTTCCACGTTGACCGCCGCCGCCGGCAGGGCTTAAAGCCCAGCCATGCGGACCGCCGATATCATCACGGAAAAGTTGACCGGAGCTTTCGCGCCGGCGAGCCTGCGTGTGGAGGATGAATCCCACCAGCACCAGGGCCACGCCGGCCACCGCCCGGGCGGGCAGACGCATTTCAGGGTCTATATTGTGTCTGAGGCCTTCCAGGGGAAGAGCCGGATCGAACGTCATCGCATGGTCAATGCGACGCTCGCGGACGAATTGCAGGGCAGCGTGCACGCGCTCGCGATCCACGCCAACGCGCCGGGGGAAGAGAGCGCCCGCCAGTAGTTGGTCCGCTCGTCCCCGCGAAAGCCGGGACCCAGTTCTTTGCAAAGTGCTGGATGCCCGCTTTCGCGGGCATGAGGAAAGCTCACATAGGCCGCATCAGCGGCGCATCGACGAACACGCGATACTGTTGCGTCTTCGGCTTCGCCTTGTCGTCCTCGTTGACGTACTGGATCGAGCTTTTGCCGATCAGCGTGCGCGGCAGGATCATCACGCGGATGAAGCGGGTCGGACGGTCGCCGGCTTGCGCGAATACCGGCTCCGGCCCGCTCTCGAACCATGCATCGCCGATCCGGTAGGTGTGCGACTGCCCCGCGGTGTCGACCCGCAGCGACCCCTCGATCAGGCAGCGGATGCCCGGCCCCTGATGGCGGTGCAGATAGGCGCATCCGCCTGCCGGGAACGCCACGCTGTCGCCGCGCCAGAGCAGGTCTCCGTCGGGCAGCCTTTCGAGTGGGGCGGCGAGCTTGGGCCAGGAGTTGGCGCTGGTGCCGGGGCTCTTGGCGGCCGGCTGGCGCGGATCGGAGAGCTCCCAGCGCCACAGCGTCGCGCCCGATTCCTGGGCATGCGCGGTGATCATGTCTTCGCCGAACAGTGTCTCGCCCTGGCCGAGCACGCGCTGGCCGACGGTCACCGAGCCGCGCACCACAAACAGCATGCGCGGCAGCGCCGGGAGCGAGATCGCGCCCTTGTCGGTGAGGAAGTCCTCGATGAGCCGCAGTTCGGGATGCATGGGTGCCCGGCCGCTTAGGCTGTTTCCGCCGTCTCGCCCCGCAAGCTAAGATGCCGCCAACGATAAACGCAAGGATGGGCCGGCGTGGCGGAGTTCGATCCCAAGACGTTCAACGTGACCGAGCCGCGCGGCTTCGACGATCTGAAAGTCGGCGAGGTCTACCGCAACCCGAGCCGCACCGTGACGGAGGCGCATTTCGCCGCGTTCCAGGTGCTCTCCGGCGACAACCACCCGATCCACTACGACATCGAGTTTTGCAAAGCGCATGGCTTGCGCGGATTGCTGGCGCACGGCTTTCAGGTGCTGGCGTTTTCGGCGGTCGGCGCCGGCACGTTCCCGCACATGATCGGCGACAAACTGATCGGCTTCATCGAGCAGTCGTCGAAATTCCTCAAGGGCGTCTATCCCGGCGATACGCTCTATCCGGCCCACACCATCACGGCGCTGATCCCGCAACGCACGACCGGCATTGTGATGATGGCGTCGACCATCCATAACCAGAAAAGCGAGCTGGTGCTGACCGGCGAGCACAAATACCTGCTGCGAAAGTAGCCGTCCGCGGTCCAGCACAAAAAATCGGAGGAAGTCTTGCCCGTCATTTCCGGAAAGCGCGCATTCCTTGAGATCCTGAAGCAGGAAGGCGTCGAGGTCGTATTCGGCAATCCGGGCACCACCGAATTGGCCTTGATGGACGCGTTCGCGGTGGAAAACGACATCCGTTACGTGCTTGGCCTCCAGGAAGCGGTGGTGATGGCCATGGCCGACGGCTACGCGCAGGCCTCGGGCAAGCTCGCCGTCGTGAACCTGCATGTGACGCCCGGCCTCGGCAACGCCATGGGCATGCTCTACGACGCCCAGAAGGCGGGCTCGCCCATTCTCGTCACGGCCGGCCAGCACGATCAGGAGTTCAACCGCACCGAACCGATCCTCTATGCGGACCTGCCGCCGATCGCGCGGCCGCTGGTGAAATGGTCCGACGAGGTCCATCGTCTTGAGGATCTGCCGCTGATGGTGCATCGCGCGTGCAAGACCGCGCTTGCGCCGCCGACCGGGCCGGTATTCCTGTCGCTGCCCGGCGATATCCTGAAGAACGAAGCCGACATCGACCTGATGGCGCCAACGCGCGTCGCGACAGGCGTGCGCGGCGACCGTGCTGCGATCGAGGCCGCCGCGAAGGTGCTCGCGAGCGCAAAGCGCCCGGTCATCATGGCGGGCGATGCGGTGGCGCAGAGCCGCGCGCTCGCCGAACTGGTCGCCCTCGCCGAACTGATCGGCGCGCCGGTTTATGCGGAGCTGATTGCCAATACCGCGTCATTCCCCTCCTCGCATCCGCTGTTCCGCGGCGCGATGGTCCGCTCGCAAACCGCCATGCGCAAGATCTTCGATCAGCATGACGTGCTGTTCTCTGTCGGTGCCGACCTGTTCGCGCTCTCGCTGCCGTCGGACGTAGCGCCGGTCGCGCCCGACCTGAAAATGATTCATCTCGACATCGACCCGTGGGAATTGGGCAAGAACTTCCCGGCCGAGGTCGCGATCCTTGGGTGTCCGAAGGCGACGCTGCCCGAATTGACGCAGGCCATCGGCGCCGCGATGCCGGCGGCAGCGCACAGCGCCGCGAAGGAGCGGCTGAAGGCCGCGAGCGAGGCAACGAAAGCCGAGCTTGAGAAACTCAAGAGCCGCGCGAAGGCGATGGCGAGCGAAACGCCGATCCAGCCGCTCGCGCTGATCCACGCCATCAGCGAAATCCTGCCGAAGGACACCGTGGTGATCGACGAGACCGTCTCGTCGGGCGGCGGCTTGCGTCAGCTTATGAAAAGTGACGACCCGCAAAGCTTCTTCGGGCTGCGCGGCGGCGGCATCGGCTGGGGCCTGCCGGCCTCGATCGGCGTAAAGATCGCGCTGCCGGATCGTCCGGTGATCTGTCTCTCGGGCGACGGCTCGGCGATGTACACCATCCAGTCGCTGTGGACCGCGGCGCGTTACAAGGTCGGCGTCGTGTTCGTGATCTTCAACAACACGTCCTATCGCATCCTCAAGCAGCGCGTCTTTGCCCAACGCGGCTACGCGGCCCAACTCGACACCTATGTGGGCATGGAGCTGAACAATCCGGAGATCGATTACGTCGGCTTGGCAAAATCCCTCGGCGTGCCCGCCGCGCATGCGGCAAGCCTGCAAGACGCGACCGACCTGATCGCAAAAGGATTGGCGGGCAGCGGCCCAATGCTGATCAACGTGGCAATCGCGCGCGAGTTCAAATAACAACACTCGGGAAACAAGGATCGCGCGCATGCCCGAGCAACTGCTGCCGACGACGGTCGTCGGCTCCTATCCGCAGCCGGAATGGCTGGTCGATTTCAAGGTGCTCAAGGCGCAGACCGTGCCGCGCGTGCGCGTCAAGGAGATGTGGCGCGTGGCGGAGCCGTACCTCGAACAGGCACAGGACGACGCCACGTTGATTGCGATCCGCGACATGGAACGCGCCGGCATCGACATCATCACCGACGGCGAGATGCGGCGCGAAAGCTATTCCAACCGCTTCGCGACCGCGCTTGAGGGCATCGACATCGAAACGCCCGCGATCATCAAGAACCGCGCGGGCGTCGACACTGTCGTGCCGCGCGCGGTGGGCAAGATCCAGCGGCGCGCTCCGGTCGAAGTGCGCGACATGGAATTTCTGCGCCGCAACACCGACCGCAAGGCAAAGATCACGCTGCCCGGCCCGTTCACCATGACGCAGCAGGTCAAGAACGAGCACTACCGCGACCAGGAAGAACTCGCGATGGACTTCGCGGCCGCGGTCAACGCAGAGGCGCGCGATCTGCAGAAGGCCGGCGCCGACGTGATTCAGCTCGACGAGCCGTGGCTGCGCAACGATCCCGAGGCCGCCAAGCGGTTTGCCGTGAAGGCGATCAACCGCGCGCTCGAAGGCATCACGGTGCCGACCGTGGTGCACCTGTGTTTCGGCTACGCGTTTCTGGTGAAGGACAAACCCACCTCGTATTTCTTTCTCTCCGAGCTTGCGGATTCAAAAGCGCAGCAGATCTCGATCGAGTCGGCGCAGCCGAAGATCGATCTCGGCGTGCTGAAGGATCTGTCGGGCAAGAAGATCATGCTCGGCGTGATCAATCTCGGCGACCAGATCGTTGAGACGCCCGAGCAGGTCGCGGAGCGTATCCGCGCCGGACTGAAGCACGTCTCGCCCGACCGGCTGATCCCGGCGCCGGATTGCGGCATGAAATATCTGTCGCGCGAGGTCGCCTTCGGCAAGCTCAAGGCGCTGGCCGACGGGGCGGCGATCGTGCGGCGGGAGTTAAGTTGATCGCTCCCCTGTCATCCCGGCCGAGCGCAGCGAGAGCCGGGACCCATGTAGCCCGGTCGTCGCGACGAGCCACGATCGAAGTCCAGAGATAGATGGCCCGGATCGCGCCTTCGGCGCGTCCGGGATGACACCGATTTACTCCGCCGGCTGGAGCTTCGTCTCCACTGTCTGCGGTCCGCGGCCGCCGAGCTTGCGGTGCAGCCGGTCGAGCAGCAGATAGATCACCGGCGTCGTGTAGAGCGTGAGGATCTGCGACACCAGCAGTCCCCCGATGATCGTGATGCCGAGCGGGCGGCGCAACTCCGAGCCGGGACCGCTCGCGATCACCAGCGGTATCGCGCCGAGCAGCGAGGCCATTGTGGTCATCAGAATTGGCCGGAAGCGCTCCATGCAGGCTTCATAGATCGCGCGCTCCGGCGGCAGTCCGCGGGTACGCTCGGCGTCCAGCGCAAAATCCACCAGCATGATGCCGTTCTTCTTCACCAGCCCGATCAGCAGGATGATGCCGATGAACGCGATGATGGTCAGCTCCGAGCCGAACACCTGCAACGCCAGCAGCGCGCCGAGGCCGGCCGAGGGCAGCGTCGAGATGATTGTGAGGGGATGCGCGAGGCTCTCGTAGAGCACGCCGAGCACCAGATAGATCGCCACCAATGCGGCGAGGATCAGCAGCGGCTGCGCGCCGGCGGAGGCCGCGAACGCCTTGGCGTCGCCCGCGAACTCCGCCTGGATGATGTCCGGCAGGCGCATCTCCAGCACCGCCTGCTGCACGTCGGCGGTCGCGGCTTCCAGCGCCACACCTTCCTTCAAGCCGAATGAAATAGTCACGGCCGGGAACTGGCCCTGATGGTTGATCACCAGCGGCGCTATTCCGCGCTCGAAGCGCGCCACGTTGGAGAGCGGCACCTGCGCGCCTCCCGTGCCCGGCACGTAGATCTGCGAGAGGTTGTTCGGGTCGCGCTGGTAGAGCGGATCGACTTCGAGGATCACGCGGTACTGGTTGCGCTGGGTATAGATCGTCGAGACCTGCCGCTGCGCATACGCGTTGGCGAGCGCCGCATCGATGTCCTGCACGCGCACGCCGTAGCGCGCCGCGGCCGAGCGGTCGATCGCGACATTGAGCTGGAAGCCGCCTTGTTCGCGATCGGTCGAAACGTCGACCACGCCCGGCACCGTTTTCACCCGCTCGACCGTGCGCGGCACCCATTTCAGCAATTCGTCGAGGTCGGAGCTCCAAAGCGTGAACTGGTACTGCGAGCGGCCTTGCCGCCCGCCGACGCGCACGTCCTGCGCGGGGAACATGTAAACCTCGATACCGGGGATGCGGGCGAATTTCGGGCGCAGCCGGTCGATCACGCGATTGGTCGGAACGTTGTCGCGCTCGGCGAGCGGCTTGAGGGACACGAACAGCCGGCCCTGATTGACCGAGGCGCTCCACGCCGAGCCGCCGACCGAGGAGCCGACGCCCGACACCGCCGGATCGTCGATAATGATGTCGCGCACGCGCGTTTGCATGTCGACCATCGCCCGATAGGAAATATCCGGGGCGGCACGCGTCGAGGTGAAGATCAGCCCGGTATCGTCCTGCGGGAAGAAGCCCTTCGGGGTCTTGATGTAGAGATCGACCGTGAGCGCGATGGTCGCCATGAACACGATCATCATCAGCACGCGGTGCTCCAGCAGCACGGTGAGGCTCGACCCGTAGGCGCGTGTCAGGCGCGACAGCACCCACTCGACGACCCGGTCGAAACGCGTCTCGGTTCGGCTCGGCACGCTGCGGATGTAATGCGCGCAGATCATCGGCGTGACGGTGAGCGACACGATGGTGGAAATCACGATCGCGAACACCAGCGTCACCGAGAACTCGCGGAACGCGCGCCCGACGATGCCGCCCATGAACAGCAGCGGAATGAACGCCGCGACCAGCGAAATGCTGATCGAAATGACCGTGAAGCCGATCTGGCGCGCGCCTTCTATCGTTGCGCGCAAGGGCGAATGCCCCTTCTCCATGTTGCGGAACACGTTCTCGATCATCACGATGGCGTCGTCGACCACGAAGCCGACCGAGACCGCGAGCGCCATCAGCGACAGGTTGTCGATCGAGAAGCCGACGCACCACATCAGCGCGCAGGTGCCGGCCAGCGACAGCGGTACCGTGACGCCGGCCGCGAATGTCGGCGTCGCACGGCGCAGGAACAGGAACACCACCAGCATCACCAGCGCGATGGTGCCGGCAAGCGTCCACTGCATGTCGTTCACGCTCGCCCGGATCGTCCCGGTCCGGTCGGACAGGATCGAGATGTCGATGTCGGCCGGTATCCAGCGCTTGATCTCCGGAATCAGCGCACGGATGTTGTCGACCGTCTCGATCACATTGGCATCGCCCTGCTTGGTGATAATCAGCAGCACCGAGGGCTGCTTGTTGAACCACGCCCCGGAGCGGCTGTTGCGCGTGCTCTGTTCGACCGTCGCGATGTCGGAGAGCCGCACGATATTGCCGTCGCGGCTTTTGACCACCAGCGTCCTGTAGTCGGGCGCACGGCGCAGCTGATCGTTGATGCCGATGGTCTCCGCAAGCTCGCCGCCGTCGAGTACGCCGATCGGGCTTTGCGCATTCGCGCCCGCGATCGCGCTGCGCACCTGCTCGAGCGAGATGCCGGCCGACGCGACCGCGCCCGGGTTGACGCGCACGCGCACCGCCGGCTGCTCGGCGCCGCTGACCGTCACGTCGGCGACGCCCGCGACCTGCGAAATGCGCTGCGCCACCACGGTGTCGGCGGCGTCGTAGATGGCGCTCGCCGGGATGGTCCTGGACGTGAGCGCAAGGATCAGCACCGGCGCGGCCGCCGGATTGAATTTGCGGAACGACGGGATCGACGGCAGGTCGCTCGGCAGGTCGGTGAGCGAGGCATTGATCGCCGCCTGCACGTCGCGCGCCGCGCCCTCGATCTTGCGCGACAGGTCGAACTGCACCGTGATCGAGGTCTGCCCGAGCGACGAAACCGAGGTAATCTCGGTCACGCCCGCGATGGTGCCGAGCTGGCGCTCCAGCGGTGCCGCGACCGTCGCGGCGATGATGGCAGGATCGGCGCCCGGCCGGCTCGCCGTGACGCGGATGGTCGGCAGCTCGACATTCGGCATGCTGGCGACCGCCAGGAAGCGGTACGCCACGATCCCGACCAGCAGCAGTCCGATCGCCAGCAGCGTGGTGCCGACCGGCCGCACGATGAACGGATAGGAGAAATTCATCCGGCCCTCACTCGGCCGGCTGCGGCGCAATGCGCGGCGGCGAACGCCGGGACAGGCGGATGCGCAGCCGCTCCATCGCCAGATAGATCACCGGCGTGGTGTAGAGCGTGAGCAACTGGGAGAGCAGCAGGCCGCCGATGATGGTCACGCCGAGCGGGAAGCGCAGTTCCGAGCCGGTGCCGCTTTCCAGCGCCAGCGGCAGCGCGCCGAACAGCGCGGCGAGCGTGGTCATCATGATCGGGCGGAAGCGCAGCAGCGACGCCTGCGTGATTGCGTCGCGCGGCGTCATGCCGTGCCGCCGCTCGGCTTCGAGCGCGAAGTCGATCATCATGATGGCGTTCTTCTTCACGATGCCCATCAGCAGGATGATTCCGATCAGCGCGATCACCGAAAGGTCCTGGCCGACCAGCATCAGCGCCAGCACCGCGCCGATGCCGGCCGACGGCAACGTCGAAAGGATCGTGATGGGGTGGATGAAACTCTCGTACAGCACGCCGAGCACGATGTAGATCGTCACGATCGCGGCGAGGATCAGCCACGGCTGACCGGCGAGCGACTTGGCGAACTCCTCGGTGTCTCCCGAATAGCTGCCGATCACCGAGGTCGGCATGCCGATGGCGCGCTCGGCCGACGCGATGATGTTGACGGCATCGCCGAGCGCTGCGCCGTGCGCGAGATTGAAGCTGAGCGTCACCGAGGGGAACTGCTCCTGGTGCGCGATCGCCAGCGGCGCGGTCGTACGGATCATTTCGGCGAATGCGGAGAGCGGCACCTGCGTGTTCGATGCGCCGGGAACGAAGCTCGAGAGCGGCTGAATGTTCTGCGCACTCGAACTTTGCAGCGGCTGGCTCGGAATATTCGCCGGCAGGTAGATCTTCGTGAGCGCGCTTGGATCGCGCTGGTATTGCGGCGCCGCCTCGAGGATCACGCGATACTGGTTCGCCTGCCCGTAGATGGTGGAAATCTGCCGCTGGCCGAACGCGTCGTTGAGCGTGTCGTTGATCACCTGCATCGAGATGCCGAGCCGCCCGGCCTTCTCGCGGTCCACATTGATGAAGGCGCGCAGGCCGCCCTCCTGCGCCTCCGACGACACATCGCGCAGCGTCGGGTTCGCGCGCAGCGCCTCGACGAGCTGGTCCGACCATTTGGCGACTTCCGCGGCCTCGGTCGCGACCAGCGTGTATTGATACTGCGCACGGCTCGGCCGCGTCGAAATCTGGATGTCCTGCACGGGCTGGAAGTAAACCGTCATGCCCGGCACATCGGCGACCGCGCGCTTCAGGCGCTCGATGATGTCGACCACCACGGTGTTGCGGTCGCCGCGCGGCCGCAGCGTGATCGACATGCGCCCAGCGTTGGGCGTCGCGTTGAGCGGGCTGACGCCGACGACCGAGATCACCCCGGTCACGTCCGGATCCTGCCGCACACGCTCCGAGACCAGCTTTTGCAGCCGCTGCATCTCGGCGAACGACACCTCGGTGCCGGCTTCGGTCACCGCGGTGATCAGGCCCGTGTCCTGCAGCGGCAGGAAGCCCTTCGGAACGATGAGATAGAGCCAGACCGTCATCGCGAAGGTGATGGCGGTGACCACCAGCGTCAGGGTCTGATGGCGCAGCACCCATTCGAGGCTGCGGCCATAGACCGCGACACTGCCGTCGACGAGGCCGCCGAACCAGCGGTTGATCCGGTTGCCGCCTCCGCTGCCTTCATGGCGCAGCAGCTTGGCGCACATCATCGGCGTCAGCGTCAGCGATACGATCGCCGAGACCACGACCGCGATGGTGAGCGTCAGGGCAAACTCGCGGAACATGCGGCCGACGAGCCCCGTCATGAACAGCAGCGGGATGAACACCGCGATCAGCGAGAAGGTCAGCGAGATGATGGTGAAGCCGATCTCGCGCGCCCCGCGCATCGCGGCGTCGTAGGCCGAATCCCCCTCCTCCATGTGGCGCACGATGTTCTCGATCATCACGATCGCGTCGTCGACCACGAAACCGGTTCCGATGGTCAGCGCCATCAGCGAGAGGTTGTCGAGCGAGAAGCCCGCGAAATACATGACGCAGAAGGTCGCGATCAGCGACAGCGGCAGCGCCACGCCGGCGATGATCGTCGCCCGGATCGTGCGCAGGAAGATCAGCACCACCAGCACGACGAGGCCGACCGCGAGCACCAGGGTAAACTGCACGTCGCGGATCGAGGCGCGGATGGTATCTGTGCGGTCCTGCACCACGGTGAGTTTCGCGCCGACGGGCAGGATGCGGCGCAGGCGCGGCAACTCCTTCTGGATGTTCTGGACCGTCTGCACGACGTTCGCGCCCGGCTGGCGGCGGATGTCGATGACGACGGCCTGCTCGCCATTGTACCAGCCCGAGACCTTGGCGTTCTCCAGCCCGTCGATGACGTCCGCGACGTCGCGCAGCATCACGGGGTTCTGGTTGCGATAGGCGATCACCAGCGTTCGATACGCTTCGGCGGCGGCAAGCTGGTCATTCGCCGCGATGGTGTAGGACTGGAATGCACCGTCGAAGGCGCCCTTCGGGCCCGCCACGTTGGCGTTGACGATCGCCTGCCG
Organism: uncultured Alphaproteobacteria bacterium; assembly: GCA_963800695.1. Classification (GTDB taxonomy): domain Bacteria; phylum Pseudomonadota; class Alphaproteobacteria; order Rhizobiales; family Xanthobacteraceae; genus PALSA-894. The sequence continues at coordinate 135,876 of CAWDCA010000028.1, forward strand.
GATGTCTTCCAGCGAAAGCCCATAGGCGGCGAGGCGCGGCAGGTCGGCCTGGATGCGCACCGCGGGCTTGATGCCGCCCTGCGTCGCCACATTGCCGACGCCGGAAATCTCGCTCAGGCGCTGCGCCAGCAGCGTATCGGCGAGATCGCTCAGTGAGCGCAGCGATACCGTCTCGGAGGTGAGGGCGAGCGTGACAATCGGCGTATCCGCCGGGTTCACCTTCGAATAGATCGGCGGATAGGGAAGATTGCGCGGCAGCGCGGAGCCCGCCGCATTGATCGCAGCCTGCACGTCCTGCGCGGCCGCATCGATGTCGCGGTTGAGGTTGAACTGCAAGGTGATCTGGCTGATGCCGTAGGAGCTCGACGACGTCATGGTGGCGAGCGCCGGGATCTGGCCGAACTGGCGCTCCAGCGGCGCCGTCACCAGCGACGCCATCGTGTCGGGGGAAGCGCCGGGAAGCTGCGTCGTCACCTGAATGGTCGGGAAGTCGACCTGCGGCAGCGCCGAGACCGGCAGCCAAAGATAGCCGAGCAGCCCGCCGAACATCACCGCGACGCCAAGCAGCGACGTGGCGATCGGCCGCCTGATGAAAGGCGCCGAGACGTTCATTGCTTGGTGCTCGGCGCCGTCGCCGGAGTGGAGGTGTTTTCCGAGCGGCGGCGCTCGCCGCCCTCGCGCTTGCGCCGGCCCTCAGGCTGGACCGCCTGCGGACTTTGCGGCGCGGGCGCGGCGTCCGGCGGCTGGCCTTCGCCCGGCTGCACGACGACCCGCGTGCCGTTGGAGAGGCGCGTGAAGCCGGTCGTGACGACCTGCTCCTGCGCCTTCAAGCCGTCGGAAATCACCGCGCGCGTGTCGTCCTGCAGCGCGACCGTGACCTGGCGCACCGCGACCTTGCTGTCGGCCTCGACCACGTAGGCGAACGTGCCCTGCGGTCCGCGCTGTACGGCGGCGGTCGGCACCACCACCACGCCCTTCAGGGTATCGACCAGCAGCCGGACATTGACGAACTGCCCCGGCCAGAGCTGCAGGTTCTGGTTCGGGAACTCCGCCTTCATGCGGACCGTGCCGGTCGTTTGATCCATCTGGTTGTCGATCACCCGCAACTGGCCGCGATCGATGAAGGTCTTTCCGTCCACCGCCATCGCGTCGACATCGAGCGGGCCGCCGGCGAAGGCCTTATTGACCTGCGGAAACTGCTGCTGCGGCAGATTGAACAGCACCGAGATCGGCCGCACCTGCGTGATCACCACGATGCCGTTGGTGTCGTTCGCCTGCACCAGATTGCCTTCGTCGATCAGCCGCAGTCCGGTGCGGCCGTCGAGCGGCGAGACGATCCTGGTGTGGCCAAGCATCGTCTTGGTATTGTCGATCGCCGCCTGATCGCCCTGCACCTGCGCCTCGAGCTGCGCCACCAGCGACTTCTGGGTGTCGGCCTGCTGTTTCGATCCGGAGTTGGAGGCGGCGAGCCGGTTATAGCGGTCGACGTCGAGGCGCGCGTTGGCGAGCGTCGCCTCGTCCTGCGCCTTCTTGGCGACCGCCTGGTCGTACTGCGCCTGATAGATGCGCGGATCGATCTCGGCGAGTACATCGCCGCGCTTGACGTCCTGCCCTTCCTTGAAATGCACCTTGACGACCTGCCCGCTGACCTGCGGGCGCACCGTCACGGTGTTGAGCGCGCGCGTGTTGCCGACCGCGTCGAGATAGATCGGCACATCCGCGACGCTCGCCCGCGCAGCCAGCACCGGCGCGGGCTGGTCCTGGAAGGCGCGCGAGCGCTTGGTCTTCTGTTCCTGCTGCTGCTGGCCGTTATACATATAGCCGCCCACTGCCACGACGACGGCAATGCCCACAGCGAACGGCAGGACGCGAGCAAGTCTCATCGAACACCTTTGTTTTGGCCCGCCCGCCTGATATTCCGCCGGTCCGCGATTTGATCCGGCAGCACCCAGCCGCCGCCGAGCGCCTGGAACAGGCTGACGCTCGCCTGCAACCGCGTCAGGCGGACCAGCACGAGCTGGTCCTGTGCCTGAAACAGCGTGCGCTGCGTGTTCAGCACGGTGGTGATGTCGATCGTGCCGGCACGCAGTTGTGTTTCGGAAAGCTCGTAGGCGCGCCGCGACGTGGCCACCACCTCGGTTTGCAGGCGTTCCTGCTCGGCAAGATCGCGGACCGCGATCAACGCGATCTCGACATCCGCGAAGCCTGAGATGATGGCCTTGCGGTAAAGCTGCAAAAGCTCGGTGCGCTGACCTTTGCGCAGATCGAGCTGGCTCAGCAGCCGGAAGCCGTCGAACAACGGCTGCGTCAAACCCGCGGCGAGCGAATAGACCGCCGACTGCGGGACAAACAGCGTGTGCAGCGCGGCACTCGCGAACCCGCCCTGCCCGGTGAGCTGAATGCTCGGGAACAGCGCGGCGCGCGCACTCTCGACACTGGCATTCGAGCTCGAAAGCAGTGCCTCGGCTTCGCGGATATCGGGGCGCTGCAACAGCAGATCCGACGGCAAGCCGGGCGAGGCGCGCTGCGCCACGATACCGCTCAGGCTGCCGCCGCGTACGGTGAGGCGCGCGGGCGGCTCGCCGAGCAGCACCGCGAGCGTCGCGATGCTCTGGCGCAATTGCTGATCGAGCGGCGGGATCGCGGCGCGCTGCTGGGCAAGCAGCGACTGCTGCTGGGCGATATCGAGGCCGGTCGCGGTGCCGACCGCGATGCGGTCCTGATAGACTTCGAGGATTCGCGTCGCCGCTGCGACGTTCTCGCGCGCGATGCGCAGCCGGTCCTGCGCGGCGAGAATCTGGAAATAGGTATTGATGACGCTCGCGACCGTGGAGAGCACGACCACCTCGCGGTCGAAGCGACTCGCGATCGAATCGAATTCCACTGCACGCAACGCCGCGCGGTTCTTGCCCCAGAAATCGATCTCGTAACTCGCGTTGAGCACGGCCCGATAGTCTGGACGCGCCGGGGCTGGTGCCGGTGCCCGAGCGGGTCGCCGAGGTGTCGAGGCCGATGGACGGCAGCAACGGCGCGCCCGCGATCCGCGTCGATGCGTCCGCCTGCTCGATGCGCGCGACCGCGGCCGCGATGTCGAGATTGGCGAGCTGCGCGCGCTCGACGAACATGGTCAGCTCGCCCGAGCGGAAGCCGCGCCACCAGTCGGGCGCCGGCAGCGCCGCGTGCGGCTTGCCGGATGCCGCCCGATAGGCCGGCGGCAACATCGACCACCGGCGCGGTGACTGTCCCGGTGACCAGCATGCAGCCCGACAGGCACGGCGCGAGCACAAGCGCAAGCACGCGCCGGGCCGCGCCGTCTTGCGCCAAGTCGTTGTGTCGCCATTCATTGCGGTGCTTTCACGCACGATCACCGCGCGCTCGCGGGGCGCGGCGGCGGCCAATCGGCAAGCTCTGGCGCGCCCTTCCGGCGACATCGCGGTGGCGGCGGCGAAGATAGATCTCCTGCATCACCTGCTCATAGGCGGGCCGCGCGGTGCGCACGTCGGTGAGCGCCGCGCGAAGCTGCGCGGGATCGAACGGCTGCGCGCGCAGCGCGGCCTGCATGCGTTCGAACGCGCGGTTGAGCGTATCGCGCGCCCCTTCGGCCGCGGCCTCGCGCGCGCCGGAACGCCGCGCGCAATTTCTCGGCGTCCGCGGCCGGCAGCGGCGCGGCGAGACGTTCGATGCGCGCCGCGGCGGTGCGCGGCCGCTCGGTCGTGGCCGGCGGCGCCGCCATCACGTAGTGGCGCACCGCAAGCGCCCCGAGCGTGCCGACGAAGAACAGATTGAGCGCGAGCGAGCCGACCAGCAGCCAGCGTGACGAGCGATCCGGCATCGTCATGGTCATCGTCATGGGCGCAACCCCGTCACCGAATCCACATCGAACACATTGGCGCCCGCATCCTCGGCGGATGCGACGCGCACCAGATCGAGATCGGTCGCGATGCGCGTGCCGACATTCGAGAGGCCGATCGAAATGCCGAGCACAGCCGCGCCCGCGAGCGCCGCAACGCGCGGCCAGGCCGGCGCGAACTCCCAATTCATCAGCGCGGCCGGCCACCATGCGAAGGCGCGCTTCTGCGGCGGCAGCGATTGCAGCAGCGCCAGGAAGCGCTCGGGCACCGGCTCGCTTCCCGCCGGCCCGGCCTCGTAGATGGCGGCGCAGAACCTCCCCGAGCCTCGGATCATCGTCCGTCATGCGTCTCTCCTAGATATCGCCGAGCCTGGTGCGCAGCGCGCGCTTGGCGCGCACCAGCAGCGTCTCGACACCGGAAACCGAGGTGTCGAGCACAGCCGCGACCTCGGCATTGCTGAGCCCTTCCTGATAGCTGAGCACGATTGCGGCGCGCTGGCGCTCCGGCAACTCGCCGATCGCGGCAGCGAGCGCCGGTCGCGCTCGCGCGCTTCGAAGCTGCGAATCGGCGCCGCGGCAGGATCGACGATTTGCTCGCCGGCATCGAGGGGCAGGTCGGCTGGCCGCCGCTTCGCATTGAGGCAGAGATTGACCACGACGCGATAGAGCCAGGTGCGGAACGCCGCCTCGGGGCGCCAGCGCGGCGCATTGGTCCAGACCCGCAGCAAGGCGTCCTGCACGATGTCTTCGGCGAGCGCCTCGTTGCCGAGAATGCGCCGCGCCAGCCGGAGCGCACGTCCCGCATGCCGCTCCGCCAGCGTCCGGAAAGCGCGCCCGTCGCCCTGCGCGGTGCGTGCCATAAGGTCATGATCGGACGGCCCGTCCATGCGGCCGCAATGTGCCCGCCGCGCGCTGCCTTGTCGCGCCGTAACGGCGGTCAGGGCAGTAACGGTTGTGGGAAACGTCGCGATTCGTGGCCGCCATCCCTATTTAACCCGCACGCGGCGCAAACCCTGCGGTCCGTGCTGGACTTTTTCGCCATCCTGATGCAAGGCGGAACCAGCGGCGAGCGGATACAGATACATCATGCTGGATTTGTTGAAGAATTTCCTTTCCGAGCTGACCGGCGGCGAAAAGCACCCGGGCCGCTTCGAGCCAAACGATTACCGCCTCGCGGCCGCAGCGCTGCTGATTTACGCCTCGACGATCGACGGCAACATGACGGGAACCGAGCGCGAGAAGCTGCACGCGCTGGTCAAATCGCGGTTCGCGCTGGACGACGCCGCGACCGGGGAATTGATCGACGTCGGCACCTTGGCCGAGAACGAGGCGGTCGACCTCTATCGGTTCACCAGCCTGATCAACCGCACGCTCGACGAGGCAGGCCGCCTCGGTATCGTCGAGATGATGTGGGAAATGATCTTCGTGGACGGGCGCGTCAACGAATTCGAGGATAACCTGATGTGGCGCGTGGCCGACCTGCTGGGGGTTTCGTCGCGCGACCGCATTGCGCTGCGCCGCCGCGTTGCCGGCGAAACGGCGGAAAGCAGCCGCGTGCAGGAGAATTGACGCAAGCGAGTTGACGCAAGCGGGGGCAGATGGCGACGTCTATCTTCAAGCCCGTGACGGTGATCACTGGCGCGTCCGTCGGAATCGGGGCTGCGCTCGCCCGCGTGTTCGCCCGCAATGGCCACGAGGTGGCGCTCGTTGCGCGGCGCGAGAAGGAAATGGTCCTGCTCGCGAACGAACTGGCGGTGTCGGCCAAGTACAAGCCGCATGTCATCCCCGCCGACCTTCAGCGCTCCGACGCGCCGGCGCGCATCGCCCACGAACTGCTCGGACGCGGCCTCGAGCCCGCGATCGTCGTCAACAATGCGGGCTTCGCGCTGCACGGTCCGGCCGCCGAACTCGACCGTGCCGAGCAACTCGCCATGCTCGATCTCAACGCGCGCGCGCTGACCGACCTGTCGCTGCGCTGGATCGACGGCATCGTGAAGCACAAGGGCGGCATCCTCAACGTCGCGTCGGTCGCAGGCTTCATGCCCGGCCCCGGGATGGCGGTCTATTACGCATCCAAGGCCTACGTGCTGTCGTTCACCGAGGCGCTGTCGCGCGAGCTTAGCCCCCTCGGCGTGCGCGTCACCGTGCTTTGTCCCGGTCCGGTGAAGACCGAATTCCAGATGCGCGCCGGCATCGCGCCGGGGCCGCTCCCGCCCCTGCTCGGACGCACGGCCGATCAGGTCGCGCAGGCCGGCTATGACGGCTTCATGGCGGGCAAGCGCGTCGTCATTCCGGGCGTCGCCAACAAGATCATGAGTTTGATACCCCGGCTGGTGCCGCGCGGCGTCATGCTCAGCGCCATCGGGTCGTACCAGCGCAACCGCGGACGGCGCGCGGACGGCTGGCGCAAGCCGAAGCCGTAATGGCATTGAAATTGCCTGTTAATCCGTTAGGAGTTGAATAGGGTGCTTCGGCCGAACCCTTTGACGCCATGACTGAAAAAGTCCTCATCGTCCTGCATCAGGAGCAATCGACGCCCGGGCGCGTCGGCTATGCGCTCCGTCAGCGCGGCTATGAGCTCGACATCCGCCGGCCGCGCTTTGGCGATCCCCTCCCCGCCACGATGGCGGAGCATGCCGGCGCGGTGATCTTCGGCGGCCCGCAAAGCGCCAACGATCCCGACGACTTCATCAAGGCCGAGATCGACTGGATCGGCGTGCCGCTCAAAGAGAGCAAGCCGTATCTCGGCATCTGCCTCGGCGCGCAGATGCTGGCCAAGCAGCTCGGCGAGCGCGTGTTCACGCATCCGGAGGGCAAGGCCGAGGTCGGCTATTATCCGGTGCGGCCGACGCCGGCGGGGCGCGCGATCTGCGACTGGCCCGCCTACCAGTATCAGTGGCATCGCGAGGGCTTCGATCTGCCGCGCGGCACGGAGTTGCTGGCCGAGGGCGACATCTTCCGCACGCAGGCCTTCCGCGCCGGCTCGGGTTTCGCGATCCAGTTCCACGCCGAAGTCACGCACGCGATGATGTGCCGCTGGACCACGCGCGGCGCGGCGCGCATGGAATTGCCCGGCGCCAAGCAGCGCCACGAGCATTTCGCCGACCGCCCAGCCTACGACCACGGCATCCGCGCCTGGCTGTCGGATTTCCTCGACCATTGGCTCGTGGCCGGCCAGCCGCAGCAGCTCTGCGGCGGCGGAGTAGCTCCAGGCTCTTCGCCTCTCCAGCCGATCGACGCGCGCAGAGATCGGGAAACAGCCGCATCCAGATAGCCACGATCAGCAGCGTGCCGACGCCGCCGATCAGCACGGCCGGCACCGCGCCGACCAGCGACGCCATCGCGCCGGCGCGGAATTCGCCGAGCTGATTCGATGCGCCGATGAACAGCCCGTTGACCGCCGTGACGCGGCCGCGCACCGCGTCCGGCGTGCCGAGTTGCACCAGCGTCATGCGGATCACCACGCTCACCATGTCGGACGCGCCGAGCACAGCCAGCGCCACGAGCGCGACGATGAACGAGCCCGACAGCGCGAACACGATTGTTGCGAGCCCGTAAATCGCGACGACCGCGAACATGATCCTGCCGGCGCCGCGCTCGAACGACCAGCGCGTCAGCACGAGCGCCATGGCCAGCGCTCCGACCGCGGGTGCGGCGCGCAGCAACCCGAGTCCCCACGGGCCGGCTGCATAGATGTCGCGCGCGAACACCGGCAGCAGCGCGGTCACGCCGCCGAGCAGCACGGCGAACAGATCGAGCGAGATGACGCCGAGGATCACCGGGTTGCTGCGGATATAGCTGAAGCCCGCGAAGAAAACCTTGAGCGAGAACGGCTCGCGCACAGGGACAGCACGCTCGATCCGGACCAGCAGAAGCAGCAGTCCGGCGAGCACGAACAGCGCGAGGCAGGTGCCGTAGACGATGGCGGGACCGGCCGCATAGAGAAACCCGCCGAGCGCCGGGCCCGCGATCGTCGCGGTCTGGTTCGCGGTCGCCGATCCCGCAACCGCGCGCGGGACGAGCGGCAGCGGCACGAGGCCCGGCACGATGATCTGCGTCACCGTGACCTCGAAGGCGCGCGCGACTCCCATGATGAACGCAACACCGAGAATCAGTTCGCGCGATATCCCGCCCGTGAGCACGGCACTGAGCAATGTCATCGCCGCGACCGCCTCGATCGCCTGACAGGCGGCCAGCAGCATGCGCCGGTCATAGCGGTCGGCCGCCTGCCCGATGACCAGCACCAGCAGGATCGCGGGAATGAACTGGATGAGGCCGATCAGGCCGAGATCGAACGGATCGCTGGTCAGTTCGTAAAGCTGCCAGCCGACCGCCACGATCAGCATCTGGTAGCCGACGGTCGCTGCAACGCGCGCAAACCAGAACAGCACGAACGGCCGGTGATGCAGGACGGAGTCGGGCTGGGCTATGCTCATCGGCGAACCGGACACTAGACCATAGTGCGATTGAATCGGATCATGATCGCCGGTCTCTCGACCGCGCGCATAAGAGGTATGCCATGAACGAGCGCATCGGCTTCATCGGGCTCGGCCTGATGGGCACCGGCTTTTCCAAACGCCTGATCGCGACCGGGCACGACATCATCGGCTACGATCCCGATCCCGCGCGGATGGACGAGGCGGTGCAAGCGCGGCGTGCGGGCCGCGCGCGAGCGCCAGCGACGTGGCGAACGCGGCCGACATCGTCCTGATCTGCGTCATCAACACGGCGGCCGTGGAGGACGCAACACTCGGGCCGCGCGGCATTGTGGCGAGCGATATCGCCGGCAAGATCGTGGTCGATCATTCGACCGCCGAGATCAAGGCGACGCTGCGTATTGCCGGACAACTCCAGGCGCGCGGCGCGCAGTTCGTCGACGCGCCCGTATCCGGCGGCCCCGGCGCGGCCGAGACCGGCACGCTCGCCATCATGGCGGGCGGTGCGCCCGAGGCGATCGCGCGCATCGCGCCGGTGATGCGGCATCTTGGGGTCATGACCCACATGGGCGGCACCGGCGCCGGCCAGGCCACCAAGCTGGTCAACCAGACGGTCGTGCTGACGAATTACTGCGTGCTCGCCGAAGCGCTGCGGCTGGGCGAGGCCTATGGGGTGGACACGACCAAGATCGCGCAAGCGCTCGCGCCCGGACATGCGGGCTCGAACCTGATGCCGGTTTTGCTCCCGCGCATGATCGAAAAAGACTTCGCGCCGCGCGGCTATGTGCGCCAGATTCTGAAAGATCTCGAAATGTTGCAAGCAGCCGCCGCCGACGAGCATGTCGCAATGCCGATGGCCGCGCAGGCACTCACGCTCTACCGGCTATTGGCGGCGAGCGGGCGCAGCGAACTCGACGGCAGCGCGGTCGTGACGCTTTATCCGGAGCAGAAATGATGGAGTTGTGGGCGGATTGCCAGCCGTAGCCGCGCAACGGCAAAGATTTGGTGGAGCCAGGCGGGATCGAACCGCCGACCTCGTCATTGCGAACGACGCGCTCTCCCAGCTGAGCTATGGCCCCTAAAGGACACGCAAAAGCGCGAAATACGCTGTTGCGCGGCTCTCCAGTGTGGGCGTCATTTACGGCCGGGGGTTGGGGGTGTCAAGAAGCGCAAAACCGCGCGGAAAAGCGCCAACCATCGCCTCCGTCTTGTTCCCGGACGGCGCTGCGGCTACATGTTCGGCCGTACCCCAGGCTATAGAGACTGCCGCCATGATCGAGCTGCTGAACTTCATTTCCCTGCTGCTCCAGCTTTACGTCTACATCCTCATCGCGTCGGCGGTGCTGAGCTGGCTGATCGCGTTCAATGTCGTCAATACGCGCAGCCCGGTGGTCCACACGATCGCCGATTTTCTCTTTCGCATCACCGAGCCGGTGCTCCGTCCGATCCGCAACATGCTGCCCAACCTCGGCGGCATCGACATCTCGCCGATCATCGTCATCCTGATCATCATCTTCATCCAGTCCGTCCTCATCCCGAATCTCGCGAGATTGCTGGTATAGTGGCGTTCCGAACGTTGTCGGCGCCGCTGGAGAATCATTCGCGCGCGCGATGGACGCTGTCGTCCCGGGGCCGAGCAAAGCGAGGAGCCCGGGACCCATAACCACAGACGGTGCTAGAAGCGCTCGATTGGTGGTTACGGATTCCGGCCCTCGCTTCGCTCGGCCGGAATGACAGGGGAGTTCATGGCTGCACACATCATCGACGGCAAGGCGATCGCCACGGACCTGCGCGCGCGCGTCGCCGCGGAGGTGGAGCGCCTGCGCGCCGCGCACGCACTGGTGCCCGGACTGGCGGTGGTGCTGGTCGGCGAAAATCCCGCGAGCGCCGTGTACGTGCGCAACAAGGGCAAGCAAACCGCCGAGGCCGGGATGCGCTCGTTCGAGCATCGCCTGCCGGAGTCGGTGCCGGAGAGCGATCTGCTCGCGCTGGTGGCCAGGCTCAACGCCGACCCGGCGGTGCATGGCATCCTGGTGCAGCTTCCGCTCCCGCGGCAGATCGACAGCCAGAAAGTCTTGAGCGCGATCGATCCCGGCAAGGACGTCGACGGCTTTCATCCCGTTAACGCCGGACGGCTCGCGACCGGCTTGCCGGCGCTCACGCCCTGCACGCCGCTCGGCTGCGTCATGCTGGCGAAAGCCGTGCATCGCGCGCTCGAAGGCATGGAGACGGTGGTGGTCGGGCGCTCCAACATCGTCGGCAAGCCGCTGATCCAGTTGCTGCTGAACGAAAACGCGACCGTGACGGTCGCGCATTCGAAAACACGCAACCTGCCCGCGGTCGTGCGCCGCGCCGATATCGTGTTCGCGGCGGTCGGCCGCCCCGAAATGGTGCGCGGCGACTGGATCAAGCCGGGCGCGACCGTGATCGATGTCGGCATCAATCGCATCGCGGGCGCGGACGGCAAGAGCCGCATCGTCGGCGACGTGGCGTTCACTGAGGCCGCAGAAGTCGCGGGCGCGATCACGCCGGTTCCGGGCGGCGTCGGGCCGATGACGATCGCGTGCCTGCTGGTGAATACGCTGCGCGCGGCGTGCGCTGCTCGCGGATTGCCCGCGCCCGCGGTTTAGCGATGAAGACAGCGGCACTCACAGTCGCCTTCGCGCTGCTCTCCATACCGGCAGCCGCGCAGTCGATCGAATATGTCTACACGACGTTCGATTCGAAGACGTGCAAGCACACGCCGGGCAAGGAGGAAGAGGACTACGGCTCATGGCTGTGTCCCGGCTACAAGAACCTGGCCGTGCGGCTGAGCGCGGGCGACCAGCGCATGTACGTCACGTTCGGCCCTCGCACGAAAGACAACATCGCGGGCAGCGAGACGTTTCCCGGATTCAACGACGTCTATCAAGGCACGGTTGAGTGGAGAATCGAGAAGCGTGCGAACGGCAAGGAGTACCCTTTCGCGGCGATCCTGCGCTGGAATCTCGTGACCGCCGAAGATCAGGAGAAGGCGACGGGTCCGATCAAGCCAACCGGCCGCGTCCTCGTCATCACACGGCTTGGGCCGGGCGGCACGTGTCACGTCGGCTACGTCGACGGGCGCTCGAAGAATGCGAACGAGCACGCGCGCAAGCTGGCCGATGAGCGGGCACGGACGTTCAAATGCGGAAAGGACAAGGCGGAGTACGCCGAATAGGCCGGCTCAGTTCTGCCAGCCGAACGCCACCTTATCGAGGCTCTTCTGTCCGAAGCGCTCCGAGGAGCGCGCGACGGCGCGGCCGCCGAGCGCCTTGTAGAATCCGACCGCCGGGTCGTTGTCGGTCAGCGCCCAGATCACCAGGGTCTTCAGCCCGCTCTGCGCGAGGTCGCGCCGTGCCGCGGTGAACAACCTTCGGCCAAAGCCCAGCCCCTGGAACTCGGGGCAGAGATAAAGCTCGTAGATCTCACCGTCATAGAACAGGCTGCGCGCGCGATTGCGCCCGTAGTTGGCATAACCCGCGACGCGATCGCCGAACTGCAACAGCGCTACGCGGCTGCCCTTGGCGATGGCGTTCTCCCACCAGCCCGGTCCGCGCCGGCTGATCAGCTTCTCAAGTTCGGGACCCGGGATGATGCCGCGATAGCTTGTCCTCCAGGCCACATCGTGTGTCGCCGCGACCAGCGTGGCATCGGCAGGCTTCGCGCGGCGAATCTCGATGAGGACAGTGCTCATGTGCGAATACAAGCAAAGGGAGCGGGGCGGTTTCAAGCCCCGTGTTAACGGACAGTTAACGATTTTAACAGCGTGGCGCGCCTGCATCACAGGCGTGTTGCGGCATCCGGACTCTTGACTTTGCAGGGGAAAAGTGCGCCGCGCACCCATTCGCCTGTCACAAATCGGGACGAGCGAACGCGGGCCGCGCGGCTCAAACCGTCTCGGCTTCCTTCGCACGATCGGCGCGCTTGCGCTCGTTCGGATCCAAGAGCTTCTTGCGCAGCCGGATCGACTTCGGCGTCACCTCGACGAGTTCGTCGTCCTGGATGTAGGCGAGCGCCTTTTCCAGCGTCATGCGAATCGGCGGCGTGAGCCGCACCGCCTCGTCCTTCGAGGTGGTGCGGATGTTGGTGAGCTGCTTGCCCTTGAGCAGATTGATCTCGAGATCGTTGTCGCGGGTGTGCTCGCCCACGATCATGCCGCGATAAATCTTCCAGCCGGGCTCGATCATCATCGGCCCGCGATCTTCCAGCTTGAACATCGCGTAGGCGACTGCCTCACCCTGCTCATTGGCGATCAGCACGCCGTTTCGGCGGCCCTCGATGTCGCCCTTGTGCGGCGTATAGCCGTGGAACAGGCGGTTCATGATCGCGGTGCCGCGCGTGTCGGTTAACAGCTCGCCCTGATAACCGATCAGGCCGCGCGTCGGGGCGAAGAATACGAGCCGCGTGCGATGCCCGCCGGAGGGCCGCATCTCGATCATCTCGGCCTTGCGCTCGGACATCTTCTGCACCACGACACCGGAATGCCCCTCGTCGACGTCGATCACGACCTCTTCGAGCGGCTCTTCCAGGTCGCCCGCCTCGTTCCTGCGCAGCAGCACCTTGGGGCGCGACACGGACAGCTCGAAGCCCTCGCGCCGCATCGTTTCGATCAGGATGCCGAGTTGCAATTCGCCGCGGCCCGCGACCTCCATGGCGTCGCCCTCGTCAGCCTCGCGCACGCGCAACGCCACATTGCCTTCGCCTTCGCGCAGCAGCCGGTCGCGGATCATGCGGCCGGTGACCTTGTCGCCTTCGGTGCCGGCGAGCGGTGAGTTGTTCACCCGGAACGTCATCGCCAGCGTCGGCGGATCGATCGGCTGCGCGGGGATCGGCGTTTCGACTTCCGGCGCGCAAATCGTGTGGGCGACCGTCGCGTTCGGCAGCCCCGCTAGCGCGACAATGTCGCCGGCGCTCGCCTCATCGACCGGTACGCGCTCAAGCCCGCGGAAGGCCAGCACCTTCATGATGCGGCCGGATTCCACCAGCGTGCCGTCGTGGTCGAGCACCTTCACGATCTGGTTCGGTTTCACCGAGCCGGACGTGATGCGCCCCGTGACGACGCGGCCGAGATAAGGGTTCGCCTCCAGGATCGTGCCGAGCAGGCGGAACGGGCCTTCCTCGACCACCGGCGGGCGGACGTGGCTCAGAATCAGATCGAACAGCGGCTGCATGCGATCGTCGTGCGAGCCGTCGAGGCTCGTCGCCATCCAGCCCTGCTTGGCCGAGCCATAGAGAATCGGAAAGTCCAGTTGATCGTCGCTTGCATCGAGCGCGGCGAACAGGTCGAACACCTCGTTCACGACTTCCACCGGGCGCGCGTCCGGCCGGTCGACCTTGTTGATGACCACGATGGGCTTGAGTCCCATCTTCAGCGCCTTCGACACGACGAATTTGGTCTGCGGCAGCGGCCCCTCGGCGGCATCCACCAGCACCAACGCGCCGTCCACCATGTTGAGGATGCGCTCGACCTCGCCACCGAAATCCGCGTGGCCCGGCGTGTCGACGATGTTGATGCGCGTATCCTTCCACAGGATCGACGTCGCCTTGGCGAGAATCGTGATTCCTCGCTCGCGCTCCAGGTCGTTGGAATCCATCGCCCGCTCGACCTGGCGCTGGTTGTCCCGATATGTGCCCGACTGCTGCAGCAGGCGATCGACCAGGGTGGTCTTGCCATGGTCGACGTGAGCGATGATCGCGACGTTTCGAAGGTCCATTGTACTCTTCTGGAAATGCATGTGCCCGGCGCAGGCCGGGCACCTCGATGCTGCGCTGCATATAATGATTTGCAGGCCTCAGGGCAATCCGACGTCTTGGCGTCCGATCCACCCGCCGCGCACCGCGTCCGGCACCTCCGGAACCATGATGCGCAAAGGCCACGGTCGGCCGGCTTCCGACGCTAAGCTATTGAAGCCACATACGGGTTTGTACGATGATCCCGCGCCCTGAGGTCGGAGACACGCATGCGGTGCCCGTTGCCAGTCCAGAACAAACGCCGCGTGTTGTGCGTTTTCCCGGGCTACACACCGTCGTTCGGCACGTTCCAGCATGCCTATAAGCTGATGTACCGCGTGAAGGCCTTCATGCCGCCGCAGGGCCTGCTGCTGATCGCCGCCTACATGCCGGAGAGCTGGCCGGTCCGCTTCATCGACGAGAACATCAAGCCGGCAACCGACGCCGATTTCGCCTGGGCCGACGTCGTGCTGGTCACCGGCATGCACATCCAGGGCGAGCAGATTCGCAATATCCAGGCGCGTGCCAAGGCAGCCGGCAAGGTGACGGTGCTGGGCGGCCCCTCGGTGTCGGCGTCGCCCGAGATGTATCCGGGCTTCGACTATCTGCACGTCGGTGAAATGGGCGACGCGACCGACGAGATCGTGCGCCTGATCGACGAGAGCACGGCCCCGCCCGCGCAGCAGATGGTGTTCAAGACCAAAGACCGCCTGCCGCTCACGAGTTTTCCCATTCCGTCCTACGACAAGATCCCGTTCGGCCGATATCTGCTCGGCACGATCCAGTTCTCGTCCGGCTGCCCTTATCTGTGCGAGTTCTGCGACATTCCCGGACTTTACGGCCGCCAGCCGCGCATGAAGACACCGCAGCAGATCGTCGCCGAGCTGGATTGCATCTTCTCGCAGCCGAACCCGCCGGCCACGCTCTACTTCGTCGATGATAATTTCATCGGCAACCGCAAGGCCGCCAAGGAGATGCTGCCGCATCTCGTCGAATGGCAGAAGAAGCATTCCTATCCGGTGATGTTCGCCTGCGAGGCGACGCTCAACATCGCCAAGCAGACCGACATCCTGGAATTGATGAAGGAAGCGAATTTCGTCGGCATGTTCGTCGGCATCGAGACGCCCGAGGCCGACGCGCTCAACGCCATGCGCAAGGGCCACAACAACGCGGTCCCGATGATGGAGTCGATCAGGACCCTCAACAGCTACGGGATCGAGATCACGTCCGGCATTATTCTTGGCCTTGATTCCGAAACGGCCGATACCGAACAGCGGCTGAAGGATTTCATCGACCTGTCACAGATCCCGATGCTGACCATCAATCTGTTGCAGGCGCTGCCCAAAACGCCGCTGTGGGATCGCCTCGCGCGCGACGGCCGGCTGCGCGAGGACGACTCGCACGAGAGCAATGTCGTCTTCCTGCGTCCCCACGACGAGGTCGTGGCAACGTGGCGCCGTTCGATCGCTTACGCCAACGATCCCGAGAAGCTGTTCGAGCGCTTCCGCCACCAAGTCGAGGCGACCTACGTCAATCGCAAGGTGACGCCGGCCAAGGGCAAGCTCACGTGGAATAACCTGCGCGGCGGCGCCGTGATGGCGTGGCGGGTACTGCTGCACCTTTGCCTGCTGTCCGACTTCCGCAAGCCGTTCTGGCGCATGACAAAGCACGCGCTCAAGCACGGGCAGATCGACGGCATGATGGGCGCGGCCTTCATGGGTTATCACCTGATCGAGTTCACCCGCGAGGCGCTGCGCGGCGACCAGAATGCCTCGTACTACTCGACCAAGCAGCGCACCGCCCCGATGGCGGTTGCCAAGCCGCCCGCCCGGCAGGACGAACAGGCCGCGGCTTAGGCCCGCCAGATGAGGCGCTACGATTCCGGCCGCGCTTCGAGCGCGGCGCGCACCGCCTCGGCGAGTTGTTTGGTCCGGTAGGGCTTGCTCAGCAGCGCCACGCCGGCTTCGGTCGGCCCGCGGCCCTTGATGAACTGCTCGGAATAGCCGGACGTGAACAGCGCCTTGAGGCCCGGCCGGAGCGCACGCGCGCGCCGCAACAATTCCTGGCCATCGATGCCGTTCGGCATGATCAGGTCGGTGAACAGGAGATCGATGTTCCTCGGCCGCTCGAGAATCTTGAGCGCACTCGGTCCGTCCTCGGCCTCCTCCACCTGATAGCCAAGCCCGCGCAGGATATTCACCGCCACGCGGCGGACCGCGTCGCTGTCCTCGACGACCAGGATGGTCTCGTTGCCGCTAAGGGCTGCCCGCGGCGATGCGCCCGGCTCTTCAGCGACGCGGCCCGCGGCGGCGGCGCGCGGCAGATAGACCATGATGCGGGTGCCGTATCCGATCTCGCTGTAGATCTTCACATGGCCGCGCGATTGCTTGACGAAGCCATACACCATGCTCAGGCCGAGGCCGGTCCCGCGGCCGACTTCCTTGGTGGTGAAGAACGGCTCGAACGCGCGCTCCACGATGTCAGGCGACATTCCGCTGCCGGAATCCGTGATCGACACCGAGACGTATTCGCCGGGCGTCACCTCGACGTTCTGCGCCGCATATTGCTCATCCAGAACCGCGTTGGCGGTCTCGATGACGAGTTGTCCGCCGCCCGGCATGGCATCGCGGGCATTGACCGCCAGATTGAGGATCGTGTCCTCAAGCTGCGATGAATCGGCGAACGCCGTCCACAAGTCGCCGGCGAGGACGGTCTTCACGGCGATGTGCTCGCCGAGAGTCCGCTCCAGCAGCTTGACGGTGCGCGGCACGACTTCGTTGAGATCGAGGTCGCGCGAGTGCAGCGGCTGCTTGCGCGCGAAGGCGAGCATGCGCTGCGTGAGCTGGGCGCCGCGGGTCGCGGCCTCGTCGACCGCCGCCACGATCGGCGAAAGCTCCGCGTTGCCCGCCAGCTCGTCGGACAACAGCTCGGTCATTCCGATGATGACCGTCAGGATATTGTTGAAGTCGTGCGCGACACCGCCGGTGAGCTGGCCGACCGCCTCCATTTTCTGCGCCTGGCGTAGCTGGCTTTCGAGCGTGACCCGCTCGGTCATGTCGCGGCCGATGAAGAAGTACCGCTCGTCCGGCTCCGACCAGACGCCGGTCCAGGCCAGCGGCACCAGCTGGCCGTTTTTGTGCAAATAACGGCATTCGAACGTGCGCGGGAGCCGCCCGCGCCGCGCCAGCCGCATGTTGCTGCGCGTGTCTTCGAGGTCGTCGGCGTGCACGAACTCCTTCGCGCTTCGTCCGACTATCTCGTCCGGCTGGTAGCCGAGGATCACGAGCGAACTCGGACTGACGCGAAGAAAATCGCCCTTCCGGTCGACCACCAGAATGAGATCGAGCGAAGTATCGAAGATGCGCTGGTTGATCGAGCGCGTCGCCTCACGCTCGCGCGCGGTCTCCGCGTCCGCACAATCGGCCGCTCTTTCGAGCCGGCACTGAACAGAATCGTATAGCCGTCCGGATGCGGATAGCCGCGCGCGTCCACCCACGCGCCAAAGACCTCCGAATAGCCCGCATAGGCGAGCGGTTCGCCGCTCTGCTTCGACTTCATGTAGGCGGTCAGGAACGGATTGTCGGGCGCGATGATCGAGCGACTCATGCAGCGCCGGCCGAGCAAGCTGTCCGCGTCGCGCGCCCCAGATCCGTTCGGCCGCGGGATTGGAGTAGACCAGCCGCCAATCGTTATCGAGAACGATGCGCATCCGAGATGCTGGCGAGAATCCCTCGGCGCTGGGCCGCGCCGGCGCGCCTGCCTTGCCGTCCGATGAAGAACCCGCCGGGGGATCGTCCCGGAGCGCGGCGGCATCGGCGTTCGCCGATCGCCCGGCAGCCAGATGATCACTCATCGTTTGCTCCGCCAACGATGTCCGCCCTGGCCCCGACTTTATTCAGAATCCCCGCCGGGCGCAGCACCGTCAAGCACCACCCCGGTGCCGATGGTGAACAAATCATGACGGACGGTAACGCGGTGAGGCGTTTTCAGAGCTTCAGCTTGCGCTTCCTTTGCCCGAGCGTGCGCAGGCGCAGCGCATTGAGCTTGATGAAGCCCGCAGCATCGCGATGGTCGTAGGCGACCGCGCCTTCCTCGAAGGTGACGAGGTCCTGATCGTAGAGCGAGTATGGGCTCTCGCGACCGATCACCGCGACCGAGCCCTTGTAGAGCTTGAGCCGCACGCGGCCGGTGACGAATTCCTGTGAGCGATCGATCGCGGCCTGCAGCATCTCGCGCTCGGGCGCGAACCAGAAGCCGTTGTAAATGAGCTCGGCATATTTCGGCATCAGCTCGTCTTTCAGGTGCGCGGCGCCGCGGTCGAGCGTGATGCTCTCGATGCCGCGGTGCGCGGCGAGCAGGATCGTGCCGCCGGGCGTCTCGTACATGCCGCGCGACTTCATGCCGACGAAGCGGTTCTCGACCAGATCGAGCCGGCCGATGCCGTTGAGCTTCCCGAGTTCGTTCAGCTTCGCGAGCAGCGTCGCGGGCGACATCGTCTTGCCGTCGATCGCGGTCGCATCGCCGCGCTCGAAATCGACCGTGATGACGGTCGGCTTGTCCGGCGCGCTCTCCGGATCGTCGGTGCGCGAATAAACGTAGTCGGGAACTTCCTGTGCGGGGTCTTCCAGCACTTTGCCCTCGGATGAGGCGTGCAGCAGGTTGGCATCGACCGAGAACGGCGCATCGCCGCGCTTGTCCCTGGCGATCGGAATTTGGTGCGCTTCGGCGAACTCGATCAGCCGGGTGCGCGAAGTCAGATCCCATTCGCGCCACGGCGCGATCACGGTCACGTCGGGCTTGAGCGCATAATACGCCAGCTCGAACCGCACCTGATCGTTGCCCTTGCCGGTCGCGCCATGCGCCACGGCGTCGGCGCCGACCCTCTCGGCGATCTCGATCTGCTTCTTGGCGATCAGCGGCCGCGCGATCGAGGTGCCGAGCAGATATTGCCCCTCGTAGACCGTGTTGGCGCGAAACATCGGAAACACGTAGTCGCGCACGAATTCCTCGCGCAGATCCTCGATGAAGATGTTCTCCGGCTTGATGCCGAGCAGCACCGCCTTGGCGCGCGCGGGCTCGAGCTCCTCGCCCTGCCCGAGATCGGCCGTGAACGTCACGACCTCGGCGCGGTAGGTCTGCTGCAGCCATTTCAGGATGATCGAGGTATCGAGCCCGCCCGAATAGGCGAGCACGACTTTTTTCACGTCGGATTTAGCCATGGAAATTCCGCCAGAGGAACAAATTGCGCGCGGACTATAGGGGGAATGGGATGAAGCTCAAGGCCCGCGAAGGCGGTCAAATAGCCGTGCGGGCGCGATGCTTTCGATCCAGCCCTCGACCTGCGCGTCGGTGAGCCGCGTGCGCCAGCGGTAGATCAGGCCGTGGACGGCCCAGATGACGAGGAAGGTAAAGACCCCGGAGAACACCACGTCGGAAAAGAAGTGCGCGCCGCCGGTGAGCCGCTGGGCACCGGCTGCCGTGCCGAACAGCAGCGCCGCGCCGTAGGCGGCCGCGCGCCAGGCTGGCGGCGCGAGCGCCGCGGGCGCGAGCGTCCAGAACCCGCCCGCGCCTTCGCCCGCCACGAACGAGCAGTTGCGGCCGCACGCGCCGCGCGGGTCCCACCACGGCATGAACTTTTCCGGTCCGTAGAACTCGGTGATTTCCGGCGGGCGCGGGCGGTGCCAGTTGTCCTTGAAGATGACGTTGGCCACCAGGCCGGGACCGAGCGCCAGCGTTGCGATCAGGAACAAGGATGCGCGCGCCGCGATCAGCATGCGGCGGCGCGGCAGGATGATCTTCAGTGCGAGCGCAATGAACGCGGGCGCCGCAAGCAGCGCGATGACCCAGGTGAAAACTTCGCGCAGGTGGCGCGATACGAGACTGTATTGCAGCGGGAAGACCCGATACGCCTCATTGAAAAAAAGGCGCGACACCGCGATGTCGAGCTGCGAATACACGCCGAACACAACGCCGACACACGCGCCGATGGTGAGCGCGATCACAAGTCCCGTCCGATTCATGGGCTGCGGTCTAGCGGAGAGAACCGATGAGGGAAAGAGGCTGCACCCGCTATACCGGATCGAGACCGAGCGACTGCGCGCTCTCCATCCAGGTCGGCAATTCGCGCTGATAGAGCGCGTTGCTTTCCTTGAAACCGAGTGCCGGCTCCAGCACGAAGGTGGCGAGAACTTCCTTCACCTTCGGATCGCTGTTGGCGGCTACGAACAGTTCGGCGAGCCGGTCGGCGATCGGCTGCGGCGTTGCCTTCGGCACGGCCCAGCCGGTGAAGCCGCTGATCGTGAAGAATTTCGATGTCGCGCCCTGCTCAGGCAGCGTCTTCATATCCGGGAGCGCCGGGATTCTCTTGGAATGCACGGCGAATAGCACGCCGCGATTGCTTTGAAGGACGGGCTGCGCGGCCGTATAACTGCCCATCGCGGCATCGATCGAACCTTCCATCAGTCCTGTCCACATCGGCGCTTCGCCGCGGTAATGGATCGGCTCGATCTTGAGGCCATATTGCTGGTTGAGCGCGACGACCGTCATGTGCGGTGCCGAGCCGGCGCTGTAGGTGCCGAAGTTCACCTTGTCCTTCTTGCGCGCGAACGTGACGAAATCGTCGAGCGTCTTGATGCCGGAATCCTTCTTCGCAATCAGCAGCAGCCCTGCGCCGGGAATGATGCTGAGAAGCGTCAGGTCCTTGTCCATGTCGTAGCCGGGATTCTTCAGCATGACCCGGTTCATGACATACGTCGTCGAAATCGAGCACAGGATGGTGTGACCGTCGGGCGCCGCGCGCGCGACTTCCGCCGCACCGATCGAGCCGGAGGCGCCCGCCTTGTTTTCGACGACGACCGTCTGCCCCACCTGCTTGGAAATGTAATCGCCGAAGGCGCGCCCCAGCAGATCCGTCTGCCCGCCCGCCGGGTAGCTGACGACCATGCGGATAGTACGCGACGGCCAAGTGCTTTGCGCGGAAGCGCCACGCGCGAGGTAAGGCATCGCTGCGGCGGCCGTTCCGGCGGCGACGAAATGACGGCGATTGAATTTCAACGACATGTTTCCCCCCTTTTATTTGCGCTGAGCGTACCGCATCGTCCGGCCTCTGCCACCTGCGAAATGGCATCTTTTTGGTCTTGCGATCTGGCGCGCCGTGGCGTGATCTGCCGCGCAGCGAACAGGCGCTCGGCTACGCGAGGAAACCATGACGTTCCTGCCCGATCTTACGGTCATGCTTGCCTATACGGCGGCGGCGATCATTCTGGTGATCACGCCGGGCCCGGACATGACGCTGTTTCTCGGCCAGACGCTGACCGGCGGCCGCGCGCGCGGCATCGCGGCGTTTCTCGGCGCCTCGACGGGTCTGGTGGTTCACACCATGCTGGCGGCGTTCGGGCTCTCGGCGCTGCTCGCGCATTCGGCGACGGCATTCGGCGTGCTCAAGATCGCGGGCTGCGCCTATCTGCTCTGGCTCGCGTTCGACGCGCTGCGGCGCGGCTCCGCGCTCACGCTTGCGCCCGGCGCGGGCGCGCCTCAACCGCTCGGTCAGGTGTTCCTGATGGGTGTCGGGATCAACCTGCTGAACCCGAAGATCATCATGTTCTTCCTGACCTTCCTGCCGCAGTTCGTTTCGGCGAGCGATCCGCACGCCGGCGCCAAGCTGATGTTCCTCGGACTCTACTTCATCGGCCTCGGCATTCCGATCTGCCTCGTGCTGATCCTCGCGGCCGAGCGCTTCACCGGCGCGATCCGGCGTTCGCCGCGCGTCATGCGGGCGATCGACTACCTGTTCGCCGGCCTGATGGGTGCATTCGCCGTCAGGCTTCTGTTCGCGCGGGCGGATTGAACGGATTGTTCGCGGGCGGCGGCAACGCACGCCGCCTGAATACCGGCTTCCAGAAGCCCGCGCTCCAGCCCGCCACCCCCCAGTAGGCGAACCCGCCTGCGAGCCCGGCGCCGAAAATGAACGTCGTCTCGTTCATGGGCGCGGTGGACGCATCGAATGACGAAAACGTCTGCCAGCCGATCCATCCCGAGATCGCACCATTAAGCGCGTGGAAAATCCAACTGCGGATCGCGATCGCTTCCGAAATCAGAATGCCGACCGACGCGGGCAGCCACATCGTGGAGGCGAGGATCACGAACATCACCGGACCCGCCACCAGTGCGGCGAAGAATCCGGCGGTCGCCGTATCGGGATTCTCGCTCAGCATCATGGTGCCGGTCTTCCATGAGCCAAGCACGAGTACGCATGCGCCGACCGTCACCGCCGCCAGATAGCCGAGCGGCACGAGGATGAAGCGCAGCAGCAGGCGCAGGACGGCGTCCATGCTCAATCCGTCATCGCCATCGCGCGCAGCGCCATGCGCTCGCGCGCGGAGAGCTTCTCGGTCGCGCTCTTGAGCTGGCCGCACGCCGCGAGAATGTCGCGGCCGCGCGGCGTGCGCACCGGCGACGAATAGCCGGCGTTGAAGATGTATTCGGAGAACTTCTCGATCTGCTCCCACTCCGAGCATTCGTAACGCGTGCCGGGCCACGGATTGAACGGGATCAGGTTGATCTTGGCCGGAATGCCCTTAAGCAGCTTCACGAGTGCTTTTGCATCGGCGAGCGAGTCGTTCACGTCCTTGAGCATCACGTATTCGAACGTGATGCGCTTCGCATTTGAGACGCCCGGATAATTGCGGCAGGCGTCGAGCAGTTCGGCGATCGGATATTTGCGGTTCAACGGCACCAGTTCGTCGCGCAACTCGTCACGCACCGCATGCAGCGAAATCGCCAGCATGGTGCCGATCTCATCGCCCGCGCGCGCGATATTCGGAACCACGCCCGAGGTCGAGAGCGTGATGCGGCGCTTGGAGATGCCGATGCCGTCGCCGTCCGACACGATCAGCAGCGCGTCGCGCACCGCCTCGAAATTGTAGAGCGGCTCGCCCATGCCCATCATGACGATGTTGGTCACCAGGCGTCCGCCATCGGTCGGAACGATCGCGCCCTCGGGCGGCGTGCCGCCCGGCCAGTCGCCGAGCCGGTCGCGCGCGACCATCACCTGCCCGACGATCTCGCCCGGCGTGAGATTGCGCACGAGGCGCTGCGTGCCGGTGTGACAGAACGTGCAGGTGAGCGTGCAGCCGACCTGGCTCGACACGCACAGCGTCGCGCGCCCGCTATCCGGGATGTAGACGCACTCGACCTCATGCGGGCGTTCGCCGGCGTGCTCGCCGGGCAGCCGCAGCAGCCACTTGCGCGTGCCGTCGACCGAAACCTGTTCGGCGACGACCTCCGGGCGCTCCAGCGTGAAGCGCTCATCGAGCGCGGCGCGCAGGTCCTTCGATACGCTGGTCATGTCGGCGAAACGCGTCACGCCGCGCACATAGATCCAGTTCCAGAGCTGCTGCACGCGCATCTTGCGCTGCTTTTCGGGAACGCCGACTTCGCCGAGCGCATCGGCGAGCGCGGCGCGCGAAAGGCCCGACCAGCGAGGGCTTCTCCGGCGGCACATAGCGTTCCAGCGCGGTCTTTTCGAGCACGAGGCCGCGCGGCGATGTGGTTTCAAGGAGTGTCGTCATTGCGCTCTAACATAAGCGGGGCGCGGGGCGCTCGCCACACGTCATTCCGGGGCCGAGCGAAGCGAGGAGCCCGGAATCCATAAACGCGATCCGGGCGGCCACGATCAAATCGAGAGACTTGGTGGTTATGGATTCCGGGCTCGCGACTTCGTCGCGCCCCGGAATGACACCAGAGCTATTTACACTCCTGCGCCACCCGATCGAGCGCCTGCGACAATCCCTTGAGCGCATAGCGGTCGGTCGACTTGGTGCCGCGGCCGGATTCGCCCGCCACCACCATGTCGGACCCTTTGCGCATCGCGTCCACCATGCGCGCCTCTTCGGCGGCATTCTTGATCCAGGCGCCGTCGGCCTGCGTGTACATCGCGTATTTTGCCGACCCGATGTCCGCCGACGCCTCGGAGCCCGGCTTGAACGGATAGCCGATCACGATCGAAATCTCGTTGCGCACGCTCTCGCTCGGCCGTGTGGAGATGAACACATAGGCCGGATCGCGCGGACGGTTCGGTTCGGTCGCCGACGATGAGGGCTTGGCCAGCGCGTAACACAGCTTCTTGCCGCCGTTCGATGCCGTGTAGGCGCCCCAGTCGCCGAACTGGCCGAGCAGGGTCGGCTGCGCGCCGCCGGCAGGGCCCGGCGCGGTCTGCTTTGTCTGCTTCGCCGGCGGGGATTTCGCCTCCGACTTGGGTTCGGACTTGGTGGCGGGCTTGGCCTGCTTGGCGGGCGGGCTCTGCTGCGCCGATGCGGCCGTGAACAGGCCGAACGCCGCCGCCAGCGCGAGCGGAACTGCAAGTCGATAGGAAATCGTCGTCATCGGGCCTCCCGCCTCACTCAACGCCCCGGAAGTCATAGAAATAACGGGGGAAATCGGCAATGTGAAGGCACTAGCACCAGCCGTACGCAGCTTTCGCCCCCGCGTGACGGCGCTGTTCCGGCCCCTTAAGGTGCGGGCCTTGTTCCCCCGAATGCGAAGCCCACCATGAAAGCCATCCTCTGCAGCCGCTTCGGCGGCCCCGACGATCTCGAATTCGCCGATCTGCCCGACCCCGTCGCCGGTTCGGGCGAAGTGGTGGTCGCCATCAAGGCCGCGGCGTTGAATTTCTTCGACACGTTGCTGATCGCCGGCAAGTATCAGATGAAGCCGCCGTTCCCGTTCTCGCCCGCGTCCGAATTCGCCGGTGTCATCGAGAGCGTCGGCACGGGTGTGACGACTGTCGCGCCGGGCGACCGCGTGCTCGGCTATGGCGGCTTCGGCGCGGCGCGCGAGAAGATCGCCATCAGTGCGCAGCGCGTGGTGAAGATTCCGGACTCGCTCGACTTCGACCGCGCCGCCGGCATCACGGTGATCTACGGCACCACGCTGCATGCCCTGAAGGATCGCGCTCACCTCAAATCCGGCGAGACGCTTGCCGTTCTCGGCGCCTCGGGCGGCACGGGTCTGGCGGCGATCGAGATCGGCAAGCTGATGGGCGCGCGCGTGATCGCCTGCGCGTCGTCCGACGACAAGCTCGCCTTCTGCCGCGAGCGCGGCGCCGACGACGTCATCAATTACGCCAAGGAAGACGTGAAGGAAGGGCTGCGCCGTGTTACCGGCGGCAAAGGCGTCGACGTGATCTACGATCCGGTCGGCGGGCCCTACGCCGAACCGGCGCTGCGCTCGATCGCGTGGGGCGGGCGGTTTCTGGTGATCGGATTTGCGGCCGGCGAAATCCCGAAAATTCCGCTCAATCTCGCGCTGCTCAAGGGCTGCGATATCGTCGGTGTGTTCTGGGGCGCATTCATCGAGCGCGACCAAAAAGGTCATCAGGCCAACATGGCGCAGCTCGTGCGCTGGGCCGACGAGGGCAAGATCTCGGCCCACGTGCACGCGGTGTATCCGCTGGCCGAAACGCCCGCGGCGCTAAAGGCGATCGCCGATCGCAAGGTGATGGGCAAAGTGATCTTGAGGCCGTAGCGCGCCGCTCCGATCACCAGCGTTGTTGCTCCCGGCGAAAATACCGGTCGTCGTCGCGCCAACCTGAATTGCGAGGTTGGGGGCCCGAGCCACGCTGAGAATCAAAGACAGAGCCCCCGCTGCGCTGCGCGCCAGTTTGACCGCGCTGCGGATCAGGTTGCGGCCCCCAGCCCTGAGGACCCCAGCCGCGCTGCGGAGAATTGCCGGGCTGAGAGCCCCAGCCGCGCTGGAAAAACGAGAAGCCGTCGTCGGCGTACGGGTCGGTCGCCGCAATCATCGGAGTCCGCTCGCGCGTGATGAAGCCGCCCTGCGGCTGGTGGCTCAGCACCGCGACGAACTCGGTGCGGTAGTTGGTTTCCTCGCTCAGCGGCTCGTCCGAGATGACAATCGAGGAGCGCGGCAACGCGGTCGGCGCGATGCGGTCGAGCACATCCTTCGGGATGGTGATGCGGTCGAGTGCGTTCCTCGCGTCGTCCCCGTCGATCGTGACCGCCGTCCAGCGCAGACCCGCGCGGTCGCCTGCGACCGCCGTGAACACATGCGTGCCGATCGGCTTGCCGGGATCGCTGATCGCGATCGGAGCCTCGATAGACGAATCGAACACCTCGCCGCCCCCGTCCGGCGCGGGCTTGTGCGTGTTTCGCCGCACGTAAAGCTTGCTCGTCGCGCGGCTGATGTAGATCGAGACCGGCTCGAGCGCGAGCTTCGCCTCGAGCGCCGCCTTGGCGGCGGCGGCCTTCTTCGCCTCGGCCGGCTTGACGGCGTCCTTCGCCGCCGTGGCCGCACCGAGCTTCGCCTTCGCGTCGGCGGTCGCGGTGTCGAGTTGCATCGCCAACTCGGCGGCCTTGGCCCCGGCCTTTTGCTTGCGGTCCTCGGCCTTCGTCCTCGCTTCGTCCGTCTTCGCGGCGGCGAGCGCCCGCTCGGCTGCCGCGAGTTCGCCGTCCGCGCGCGCTTTGGCTGACTTCAGGTCGCGGAGCGATTTCGCGAGCGCGGCGGACTCGCGCGCCGTCGTGTTGGCGGTCTTCTTCGCCTCTTCCGCGGCACGCGCGGCTTCCATCGCCTCGCGGACGAGCGCCTCGGCGCGTACCGGCGCAGCCGCGAGGGCCTCCGCATTCGGCACCAGCAGCGCCGGGTGCGACAACTCGATCGGCGCGGCGTCGTTCGGCGAGATAATCACCCGCATCCCGATCCGCGTCTTGCCGAAGAGCTTTTCGGCAAAGCCGAAGGGCATCCGCACGCAGCCGTGCGAGGCCGCATAGCCGGGCAGCGGCCCGCCGTGCAGCGCGATGCCGTTCCAGGTGATGCGCTGCATGTGCGGCATATGCGCATCGTCATACATGTTCGAGCGGTGGTCCTCTTTCCGCTCGACGATGGCGAAGACGCCGGCCGGCGTCTCGCGTTCCCTGACACCGGTCGACACCGGCGCGCGCAGGATCCAGCCCTCGGCGTCGTACAGCGTGACCTGCTGCGACTTGATCGAGACGATCGCCATGATCGGCTCACCGGCATCGCGCGGCGCCGTCGCCTCCTTGGGCGCTGGCGCGGGGCGCGCCTGCTTGGGTGACGATGCGGGGCGGGCCGGCTGCGCGACAGCGTCGGCGGTCAGCGCCGTCCCAACGGCCATCGCGGCGAGCATCGCGATGATGGACTGCGCCGCCACAAATCGACTTGCCATGCCGTGCCCGCTTGAATGCGAAGATCGAAGGTCAATCCGACATAAGAGGTCCGGCCGGATTCTCCAAGCGGACGAAACGAGACTTCTGGTCGCGCCCGCCCCTACTCCACCTTGATGCCCGCGAACTTGATCACCTTGCCCCACTTTTCCACCGCATCGACAAGGATCGTTCCGAATTCCGCGGGCGAGCCTCCGGTCGGGGTGCCGCCCAACTCGGTGATGCGTTGTCTGATCTTGGCATCGGCGACGCCCGCATTGAGCTCCTTGTTCAGCAGCGCGATGATTTCGGGCGGGGTGCCCCGCGGCGCGCCGATACCCGCAAGGCCGCTCGCCTCATAGCCGGGCACGAATTCTCCCACCGCCGGAACGTCCGGCAACACCTCCAGCCGGGCCGCGGTCGTCACCGCGAGCGGCCGCAGCTTCCCGCTCTTGATGTGCTCGAGGCATTCCGACACCGGACAGAAAATCACCTGCAGGTGGCCGCCGATCAGATCGGTCACCGCAGGCGCGCCGCCCCGATACGGGACGTGCACCAGGTTTACCCCGGCCATCATCTTGAAGAGTTCGCACGCGATGTTTTGCGGTGTGCCGGGACCCGCCGATCCGTAATTGATCTTGCCCGGGTTTGCCTTCGCATGCGCGATGAGGTCGGGGAGGGTCGTCGCCGGAACCGACGGATGCACCACGACCACGTATGCGAGCCGCGCCACGTAAATGACCGGAGCGATGTCGCGGATGAAGTCGAAACTCAGATTGCTGTAGAGCGCCGCATTGATCGGATGCGGCGTCACGATCTGCAGCAGCGTGTAGCCATCCGCGGGCGACCGCACGGCCGCCTCGGTGCCGATGTTGCCGCTCGCGCCGGCGCGGTTCTCCACGATGAATTGCTGGCCGAGGCGATCCGACAGCCATTGGCCCATCAGCCGCGCCTGAATGTCGGTCGCCCCGCCGGCCGGAAAGCCGACGATGATGCGCACCGGGCGTGACGGCCAGGCTTGCGCCCGCGCGATGCGCGAGGCGGCCGGCAGCGCGGCGGCACCTGCGGCCAGCGCCAAAAATGTGCGACGGGGAAATGTCATGGATAGCCCCTCCCTGGTCTGCGCTCCTCGCGGACGTGCCATCCGGCGGGGCGCAGTGGGGATAGATTATGCCCGAGTTATGGGGAGGGGGAAGTGGGTGGTGGCGCGCGGCCGCCCAGTTTGCCGCTTGGTCTCCACAGACTCTGGAATTCTCGCCGCATCTGCTTATGATGCGCGCATGAGCGCCAGCCGCCGGAAGGATGCCGATTTCGATCGCGACGTTGCCGCCTATACGCTTGCCGAAGCGGCCCGCTACGTGCGGCTGCCAGCGGCCACGTTGCGCTCGTGGGTATTGGGGCGGCAGTACCCCAAAGCCGATGGCCGTGGTGATTTTCCACCACTGATCCGGCCGGCATCGCGGGAACCGGCGTGGCTCTCGTTCTCGAACCTGATCGAGGCCCATGTGCTGCGCGCGCTCCGCGCCGAGCACGGCGTGCCGGTAAAAGCGCTCCGCAGCGCGCTTGCCTATGCGGAGAAAACGCTCGGCATCGACCGCCTTTTGCTTCGGCCGGAACTGCGCGCCAATCCGGGCAAGGTGTTTCTCGACCGCTACGGAGAACTGATCGAGCTTACGGCATCCGGCCAGCTCGCAATGCGGCGCGTGTTTGACGAGCATTTGAAACGGATCGAATGGGACTCGTCGCGCTACCCGGTGCGGCTCTATCCGTTCGTTCTTCCCTCGGCCTCCAACGCGGAACGCCCGATCGTGATCGATCCACGGATCGCGTTTCGACGTCCGGTGATGCTGCGCAAGGGTATTTCGACCTCGACGATTGCCGAGCGCGTCGATGCGGGTGAATCCGTCGACGACCTCGCTGCCGACTACGGTCTTGGAGCCTCGGAAATCGAGCAGGCGGTCGTCTATGAGCGGGCGGCCGCGGTGTTCACGTCGGCCGAGCCTTTGCGCGTGCGCTAAGTACTTGGGTTGCTCAACTCAGTTTAGATTCGGATAGGCATTGGAGGGCAATGCCTATCACTCGCTCGTCGAACAGTTCAAGCTTGCGTGCGGCTGCCTTGCCATCATCACCGGGCCACTTCGCCAATGCTTCACGCATCGCCTTAACTTCGGGTTGGACGCCTTCGTGGTCGATCAGCCAATCAACCGTTGAAAGAAGCTCCATCCCGAACGGCGACTCTAGGCCATCGATAAGAGCGGTCGTGGCCTCCAATGCTGGGCGATAGACTTTCGCCTCTGGCGTCGTGAGAAACGCCGCAACCTTGTCCTTCTTCGCATCGTCAAAACGAATAGGCTCGAACGGGCCAGCATCGGCAATGCGTTTGTAGCAGTGCAAGTAGCTGCCATCTAAGCCATTCAGCAGATGGTTGAGCTTTGTCGAGTACGGGCCAAACTTGTTGGCGCCAAATTCGAACTTGAATTTGTTGTCCAGATTGAGCGC
The DNA here is from genome assembly GCA_963800695.1 of uncultured Alphaproteobacteria bacterium. Classification (GTDB taxonomy): domain Bacteria; phylum Pseudomonadota; class Alphaproteobacteria; order Rhizobiales; family Xanthobacteraceae; genus PALSA-894. The sequence continues at coordinate 165,587 of CAWDCA010000028.1, forward strand.
TTTCACGACACGCTCCAAGAAATATCCGAGCTTCTGGACTTCAAGCAGGGAACACTCGATCCCCAGGATCGAATAACGCCTCACCATTTCGGCGATAAGCGCCCGGGGTGCCGTCAACTCCTCAACACCGGTTCGTTTGGACACATTCTGGTACTTAGCCGTTGGCTCGTAGACAATCACTTCTACGCCCTCAAGCGAGCCCAAGGCTTGCTCGATCAGCGGACGAACCTCCGCCCATTGAAGGCCACCGTTGCCGCTTCCAAGTGGCGGAACAGCAATTGATCGAATCTTCTTTTCCTCGATCACACGCGCGAGGTCCGCCAAGCCGTCTTCTATCCATTTGATCTGTGATGGATACTTCCAATGCCCTTTGGTGGGAAAATTGATGATCCACTTGGGCCCCAGAAGGTCTTCGCGCTCGGTGACAAACATTTCACCCAGCCGCACGCGTTTGTCCTTGCACGCCTTTTCATAAGCCTTGAAGTTCTCGGGAAACGCCTCCTTAAACATCAAGGCAACGCCCTTGCCCATAACGCCAACGGTGTTCACGGTGTTCACCAATGCATCGACATCGGCTTCCAGAAGATTCCCTTCCGTGAAGGTGATCATCAGAGGTACCAATTTGGTTGCTTGATAATTTTGACTGGCACTTGGCGCGCGTCGGCCGCAGCCCGCATGTCGGATCTTACCGAATCATTGTAGCAGACTATGCCATGTAGCGCAGTCAGCGGCATGTGCCTGTGGACCAAGGCTTCGGCCTGATACTTTTCGAACCGGTCGAGGTCGTCTTTGCGGAAGTTGCGGGCCTGAAGCGTCGGCCAGATGATCCGGTTCAGATCGGGAAGATCGTCCGAAAAAAGCGCCGTTTTTAGATAGGCATGCCTGTCCGAAAATACGAACGGAATGCCCTGCTTTTTGAGCGTATGTAAGGAGGAGATGAGGATCACGATCTCCTCAACTGGCCGTTTCTGTACGCCATTGTGGCCTGTCTTGATATCGTAGAGCATGGGGCTGTAGGGCGTGAAGTAGAACGGTACATAGTCGCTCAGCGTCCCGCCCGGCCCGCATGGAACTGCCCGCAAATCGCGCTTCGAGATCAGTTCCAAATTGCCGATTTGGGTGAATGGCTTGCCTTGGGTCGTGCTCTTGCAGTGACATCCATTGGCGAGCACGTCGGGCATATTGTTCCGGTGCACAATCCGAAATATCAGCGCTTTTTCCGGGTTCAGGTCTTTCGACATGCACCCAGCTTACTCGGGCTGATGCTCAGCGGGGAAGGGACAACGAGAGAGGTCGGCCGACCAAGTACCGTCACTCCCTCTCCAGCATCCACTCATGGCGCTGCTTTCGCGTGCGGTATCGCGCATTTCCCCGGCCACGCGAGCGCGGCGGCTTGTCCTCCTCGGCCGGCTCCGCGCGATGTTCCAGGAAATCCTTGACCGCCGCGCGCGGCGCGCGGGAAAGGTCGACGCCGGCCGCGCACAGTTCGGCAATCGGGCGCATCGGCTCGCCCCACATCGCGGCCTCGGTCCGGCGCCGCGTCCGGGTCATCGCGGCAAGCCGCGCCATCCTGGCAAGCTCCAGCGCCTGCCCAAGTCTGTCGAGATCGATTGTCGGCGCTTCTTCCAGTTCGCGGAGGTAGCGCTCGGCGAGCGCGGCAAGGCGGCGGCTCAGCAAGCGGTGCTTGTTGTAGGCGGTCGCGCGCGGGGTCGGCACGGTCAGCATGGAGCGCGGCGCGAACAGCGGCCGCTTCCATCCGCCGGCCTGCATCCAGCGGCTGATGCTGGCGGGCGAGGCGCCGGTGCGCGCCGCGATCTGATGGTAGGTGAGCGTGGTTTCCTCGATCAGCGCCCGCACGGATTCGACCGCGCCGTCCGCATATGGCCGGCCCTTGCCGTACGCGCCCTTCGGTATCGGCGCGCCTTCGTCGCCCGGGCGCGGGCGCCCGCTGAGACGGACGATGGAGGGGGAGAAGATGGGAGGGCGCATGGATAGGAATATAGACTGGAACTAGGACATTTGCAAGGTCTGCGGCCGTAACAACCGACCGCTCGTCCTCGCGAAAGCGGGGACCCAGTGTTTTGGCCAAGAACTGGATTCCCGCTTTCGCGGGAATGAGCGGAGTACTTGCTTATTCCCCCCGCGCCATCGCGCGCTTCGCCGCCTCGCGGTGCGCAGGCTTCAAGTGGCTCGCCACCAGCCGCAGCGCCGTCGCCAGCACGGCGGCATCGTCCGCGAAGCCGAGCATCGGCATCACGTCCGGCATCACGTCGAACGGCAGCACGAAGTAGGCGAGCGCGCCGATGAGCGCGGCCTTCACCTGCATCGGCGTGTCGCGGTCGAACGCGCAGTAATATGCGGCGAACAAATCTTCCACGAACGGGAGCCGCGTGGCGAAGGTCCGCGCCTTGCGCCAGAAGCCGCGCCGCACCGTCTCCTCGTCGCGCGCCATCCGGTCGGCATCGGGGCTACCAAAATCGGACTCGTTCCAGGCGGCGGCGCGGGCGAATTTCATGGGTTCCCTCCCAACTCTCGGCAGAACATGGGAAGCGAAATGGGCGCGGGCAAGGCGCCTCTCTCCGTCATGGCCGGGCTTGTCCCGGCCATCCCGACAAGGAAGACACGGTGCGTCCCTAAGCGGGATGCCCGGCACAAGGCCGGGCATGACGAAGAAAAACTCAACCCGCCGCGATCTTGTCCATCGCGCCGGCGAGCTTCACATCCAGCTCGGTCACGCCGCCCGCATCATGCGTCGAGAGCGTCACCTCGACGGTCTTGTAGACGTTGAACCACTCGGGATGGTGATCCATTTTTTCGGCGACAAGCGCTGCGCGCGTCATGAAGCCGAAGGCTTCGTTGAAATCCCGGAACGTGAACTTTTTCGTAATCGCATCGCGGCCCGCGACGTCGCTCCAGCCGGACAGTTTGGCGAGCGCGGTCTTGCGGGCATCGCCGGAGAGTTTCTGGGGACGTGACATATCTGATCCTTTCACGTGCCCCCACCCTACCCTCCCCCGCAAGCGGGGGAGGGATAAAAGAGAGGTTACGCCGCCAGCGGGTAGTCGGCCTCTACCACATACGGCCCGCCGCCGACCGAGGCGCGCGCCGAGAACAGCACGAAGCGCGACACCTTGAACGATGAGCCGAACAGCGGCCCGCGCGTGGAAAGATACTCGGCGACGTCATGGCTCTTCACGTCGCGCAGGCGCGCAAGCGTCACATGCGGCGTGAACTTGCGCCCCTCCGGCTCCAGCCCGAGGCGCTGCATCAGCCGTTCCAGTTCGGATTGCAGCTCGATCAGCGGCTGGATCGGCTCGACGCTGACGACGACTGCGCGCGGCTTGCGCCCGCCGAATGCCGCCAACTCGCCGAAGCGCACCTCGAAGCTGCGCCGCTTCACGCCGTCGAGCAGCAATGCGATGTCGTGCGCCAGGCGATCGTCGATGTCGCCGATGAAGCGCAGCGTGATGTGATAGTTCTCCGGGTCGATCCAGCGCGCCCCCGGCAGCCCGCCCCGCAGCAACGATAACGCCTGGGCGACCTCGCGTGGAATTTCCAGACCGACGAACAGGCGCGGCATCCGACAACTCCGGGACCAACGGGGACCGGCGACCCCAGCGAATCAAAGGTAAGCATGGAGGAAGCTGACGGCAAACCGCAATACGGCCGTCTCACTGCCCCGCCCTTACCCGGGCGACCAGTTCCTCGGCTTTGGGGAGCATGCGGCTCACCATCACATCGACGCCGGCGGCGGTCGGGTGGATGCCGTCGGCCTGATTGAGCGCGCGGTCTCCGGCGACGCCATCGAGGATGAACGGGTAGAAAATCAGGCCGTGCCCGGCGGCGAGTTCCGGATAGATCGGATCGAAGGCCTTGGCGTAGTCCGGCCCGAGGTTGCGCGGCGCCAGCATGCCGGCAAGCAGCACCGCGACGCGGCGCTCCTTCAGTTTGCGGATGATCGCCTCCAGCGACGCCCGCGTCTGTTTCGGATCGGCCCCGCGCAATGCGTCATTGGCGCCGAGTTCGAGGATCACGGCGTCGGTGCCGTCCGCCACCGACCAGTCGAGCCGCGCGAGGCCGCCGGCCGCGGTGTCGCCCGAGACGCCGGCGTTCTCGATCGTCACATTGTGCCCCTTGGCTTTCAGCGCCCGCTCGAGCTTGGCCGGAAGCGCATCCGGCGCCGCAAGCCCGAAGCCGGCGCTGAGCGAATCACCCAGCACCACGATGCGCACCGGACGATCCGCCGCATGCGCCGCTGCGGCCGGCAACATCGCGGCAATAAACCCGAAACATGCGAGCGCCATCCTACGGCGGAACGGCTGGACCGGACGGCCCGGCTTCCCATATGACCGGCTGGAACGACCGAACGGGCGTAGACAAGACCACATGAACCAAACCTCGATTGCGCCTGCCATCCGCCTCTCCGGCGTCAACCTGTCGCTCGGCCGCGGCGCGGCCAGAGTCCATATCCTCAAGGACATCGATCTGAATATAGGCACCGGCGAGGCGGTCGGCCTCGTCGGCCCGTCGGGCTCGGGCAAATCGACCCTGCTGATGGTCGCGGCCGGGCTGGAGCGGCCCGATACCGGCGCCGTTCAGGTGGCGGGCCAGGAATTCGGCACGCTCGACGAAGACGCCCTCGCCCGCTTCCGCGGAAAAAATATCGGAATTGTGTTCCAAAGTTTTCACCTCATCCCCACCATGACGGCGCTGGAGAACGTCGCGGTGCCGCTCGAACTCGCAGGTGCCGCCGATGCGTTCGAGCGCGCGGCGGCCGAACTGGCTTCGGTCGGCCTCGTGAACGCGTGAACCACTATCCGGCCGAGTTGTCCGGTGGCGAGCAGCAGCGCGTCGCGCTCGCTCGCGCGCTCGCGCCGCATCCCGCAATCCTCGTTGCCGATGAGCCGACCGGCAATCTCGACGAAGTGACCGGGCGCGAGATTGTCGAGCTCTTGTTCGCCGGACACGAGAAACGCGGCACCACGCTGGTGCTGGTCACGCACGATGCCGCGCTGGCACGGCGCTGCGACCGCGTGGTGCGGCTGCGCTCTGGGCACATCGAACTTGCGGAGCATGTCGCGTGAGCGTCGCGCAAAACGTTACGAGCGGCGCAACGGCAGGGCTCACATGGCGTTTCGCGTTGCGCGAAATGCGCGGCGGCTTGCGTGGGTTCGCGGTATTCATCGCCTGCATCGCACTCGGCGTCGCGGCGATCGCCGGCGTCGGCTCGTTCGCCCGCAGCCTTGGTGACGGGCTGGCGCGCGAAGGCCGCGTCATCCTCGGCGGCGACGTGTCATTCTCGCTGATGGCGCGCGAGACCAATGCGGCCGAGCGCAAATTCCTTGAAGAGAACGGCCGCCTCTCGGTCGCCGCCACCATGCGGGCGATGGTGCGTGCGGCCGACGGCCAGACCGGGCTGGTGGAGATCAAGGCCGTCGATAACGCCTATCCGTTGTTTGGCACGGTCGCGCTGGAGCCCGCAGGCGACCTCTCCGCCGCATTGGGGGAAAGCGATGGCGTGTTCGGCGCCGCCGTCGATCCGGCGTTGCTCGTGCGTCTCGGCATCGAGCGCGGCGCGCGTGTCACGGTCGGATCGGCGACAATCGCGCTGCGCGCGATCCTCAAGACCGAACCCGACAAGCTCGCGGGCGGCATCGGTTTCGGCCCGCGCCTGTTGATCGGCGAAGCGGCGTTGCGCGCGACCGGCCTTGTCCAGCCGGGAAGCCTGGTGCGCTGGCACTACCGGCTGCGCGTGCCCGCCGCCGATGCCAACGACCGCGCGGCGAGCTCGGTCGTTGCGGCTTCTGAGAAGCAACTCCCGGACGCCGGCTGGGAAGTGCGCACGCGCGCCAATGCTTCCCCAGCGCTCGGCCGCAATATTGAACGCTTCACCCAGTATCTCACCTTGGTGGGCCTGACCGCGCTGCTGGTCGGCGGTGTCGGTGTCGCCAACGCGGTGAAGCACTACCTCGATCGGCGCCGCGAGGTGATCGCAACGCTCAAATCACTCGGCGCGACCGGTGGCCGCGTGTTCGCGATCTATCTCACCGAGGTCATGCTGCTCGCCGCGGTCGGCACCGTGATCGGACTCGTGTTCGGCGCGATCCTGCCGTTTGCGATTTCTGCTGCTTTCGGCAGCGTAATGCCGCTGCCGCTTGTTCCCGCCTTGCACGCGCGCGAACTGGCCTTCGCGGTGCTCTATGGGTTCCTCACCGCGCTCGCCTTCGCGCTCTGGCCGCTCGGGCGCGCCCATGACGTGCCGGTTTCGGCACTCTATCGCGATGCCGTTGCGCCGGAACGGCGCATCCCGCGCAAACGCTACGTGGCGCTGACCGTGCTGGTGATCGCCGCGCTCGCCGCGCTCGCCATCCTGCTCGCCTACGACCGCAAGATCGCGGCAATCTTCATCGCGTCGGCGGCGGCCGTATTTCTGGCGCTTCGCCTCGTCGCGATGCTGATCATGTGGGCTGCGCGTAGCGCTCCGCGCCCGCGTTTCGCGCTGTTGCGGCTGGTGCTGGCTAACATCCACCGGCCGGGCGCACTCACGCCGAGCGTCGTGCTGTCGCTTGGCCTCGGTCTCGCGCTGCTGGTCACGCTGCTGCAGATCGACGGCAACCTGCGCAATCAGTTCGTCGCGGCGCTGCCCGACAAGGCGCCCTCGGTGTTCTTCGTCGACATCCAGGATGCCGACGTGGCCCGCTTCGATGAATTCGCCAAGCGCACGGCACCGGCTGCCAGGTATGAGCGCGTGCCGATGCTGCGTGGACGCATCGTCAGCGCCAACGGTATCCGCGCCGAGGATCTCAAAGCGGCGCCGAACGCCTCATGGGTGCTGCAAAGCGACCGCGGCATCACCTATGCGGGCGAGGTGCCGGGTGGATCGCGCGTGGTTTCGGGCGAGTGGTGGGGACCGAACTACCAGGGCCCGCCGCTTGTTTCATTCGAAAGCAAGATCGCCGATGGGCTCGGCCTGAAGATCGGCGACCCGATCGTCGTCAACATGCTCGGCCGCAACATCACGGCGACGCTCGCCAACACGCGTGCGGTCGACTGGCAGTCTCTCGGGATCAATTTCGTGCTTGTCTATTCGCCAGGCAGCTTCCGCGGCGCGCCGCACACTCATATCGCAACCTTCACGTATCCGGGCGGCAGCAGCCTGGAGGAGGAAATGGCACTGCTCAAGGCAGCGTCTGCCGAATTCCCCACCGCCACGGCGGTGCGCGTGCGCGAAGCGCTCGAAGCCGTCGCCAAGGTGGTCTTCGACCTGACATTGGCGATCCGCGGCGCAAGCACGATCACGCTGATCGCCGCCGTGCTGGTGCTGGCCGGCGCGCTCGCCACCGGCCACCGCCATCGCGTCTATGACGCGGTGGTGCTCAAGATGCTCGGCGCGACAAGGCGCCGCCTGCTCGCCGCCTACGCGCTCGAATACCTGCTGATCGGGCTGGCCACCGCGATCGTCGGCGTCGCTGCCGGTTCGCTCGCGGCATTCATGGTGATGACCGAGGTCATGAACCTCGCCTTCGTCTGGCTGCCAGGGCCCGCGCTTGTCGCGACGCTCGGTGCGACGGCGTTAACCATCGCGTTCGGGCTGATCGGCACGTTTTCGGCGCTCGGGCAGAAACCCGCACCGGTTTTGCGCCACCTGTAAGTGGAACACACGCAAGCCTTTGTACGGTTTGCGACAATCCGCCGCGCGACCTAAGCGCATCGCGCAATCCCCTGCGTCGGTTAGGCACCTTGTTCGTCCATCCATTTTCGCCATATTGAGCGCGCCACGGACGCCGGCTTCGCCTGCGTCCCGCAAGGGGCGAAAACACGAGGTTTCGACAATGTCGGACTTTGATCGCAATGCCGCCACGGCGCAGTACGGTCGGCCGCTGACGCGGGCCGAAGCGGCGGTCGTTGATGAGGGCCTGCGGGCCTACATGCTGCGCGTCTACAATTACATGGTGCTGGGCCTCGCCATCACCGGCGTCGCAGCGCTCGGCGTCTACATGCTGTCGGTCACGACCGATCCCGCCCTCGCGGTCGCGAAGGTGCGGAGCATCATGCTGACCAATGTCGGCTACGCGCTGTTCGTGAGCCCGCTCAAATGGGCCGTGATCCTGGCGCCGCTGGCACTCGTTTTCTTCCTGTCGTTCCGTATCCAGAACATGCGGCCGGCAACGGCGCAGATTACCTTCTGGATCTACGCCGCGCTGGTCGGCGTGTCGCTCGGGTCGATCTTCCTCATCTACACGCACACCTCGATCGTGCGCGTGTTCTTCGTCACGGCCGCCTCGTTCGGCGCGCTCTCGCTGTGGGGCTACACCACGCAGCGCGATCTCACCGGCATGGGCTCGTTCCTGATCATGGGCCTGTTCGGCATCATCATCGCGTCGCTGGTGAACATCTTCCTCGTCAGCTCGATGATGCAGTGGATCATCTCGGTCGTCGGCGTGGTGATCTTTGCCGGCCTCACCGCCTACGACACGCAGCGGATCAAGAACGAGTATGTTCACGGCGCGATGGACGGCGACGTGATGGAGCGCTCCGCCATCATGGGCGCGCTGTCGCTCTACCTCGACTTCCTCAACCTGTTCACCATGCTGCTGTCGTTGCTGGGCAACCGCGACGAGTGATGTATTAACGATCTGTTATCCACACGACATACTGGCCCCGGCTCACGCCGGGGCCTTTTTCTTAGGGCCATTGGGGAAGGACCGGCCTAGCGTTCGCCTGGGTCCCGCACTAGATTCGCCCGCATGAGCGCACGGCGGCCAAACCGCCGCGCTTCGGTCCGCCGGCAATGCGCCCGGACCAACCAGGAGGATGCTTCCATGTCGGACTTTGACCGGAATGTCGCGGCCTACCCGGGCGCCGCCCGGACGGTTGCGGTCGATGCGGGCCTGCGCGCCCACATGATCCGGGTCTACAACTACATGGCCGGCGGTGTCGCGCTGACCGGTCTTGTCGCCTATTTCACGAACGCGTACTTCGGGCAGGCCCTCCACGGCAGCCCGATCATGTACGTGCTGATCTTCGCGCCGCTCGGGTTGGTGTTCTTCCTGAGCTACAAGATCGAAAGCCTCTCGGTCTCGACCGCGCGCGCGCTGTTCTTCGTCTATGCGGCGCTGCTCGGCGCATCCCTCTCGGTCATCTTCGCGGTCTACACCGACGCCTCGATCACGCGCGTGTTCTTCATCTCGGCGGCAGCGTTCGGCGGCCTCTCGCTGTGGGGCTACACCACGCAGCGCGACCTCACCGGCATGGGCTCGTTTCTGATGATGGGCCTGATCGGCATCATCATCGCGAGCCTGGTCAACATCTTCCTCAAGTCGAGCGCGCTCGACTGGATCGTCTCGATGATCGGCGTGGTGGTGTTCGCTGGCCTCACCGCCTACGACACCCAGAAGATCAAGGAGCTGTATTCGCCGATGGACGACGGCACCGTCACCGGCCGCAAGGCCGTGATGGGCGCGTTGTCGCTCTATCTCGACTTCATCAACCTGTTCCTGATGCTGCTGCGCATCTTCGGCAGCCGCCGCTGACGGACACGAAATCGATGCACGAACGCCCCGGGTTCACCCCCGGGGCGTTTTCGTTTTAGTCTTTCCGGATGAGCGACATTTCGATCCGCGCCGCCTCTCCGGCCGACATCCCCGCCATCACGCGCATCTATGCCCACGCAGTTCGCCACGGCACCGCGTCGTTCGAGCTTGAGCCGCCGGACGAAGCCGAAATGCTGCGGCGCCAGCGCGCGCTTTCCGATGGCGAGTATCCGTATCTCGTGGCGGAGAGCAGCGGCGCAGTCGTGGGTTATGCGTATGCGGGGCCATACCGCGCACGTCCGGCCTATCGCTTCAGTGTCGAGAATTCGGTCTATGTCGCGCCGCAAGCGCATCGTCGCGGCATCGGCCGCTTGCTGCTCGACAGACTGATTTCCGAATCCGAGGCACGCGGCTATCGGCTGATGATCGCCGTGATCGGAGATTCGGCGCAAGCGCCGTCAATCGAGCTGCACCGCGCCGCGGGCTTCAAGCTCGTCGGCGCCTTCGAGGGAGTCGGCTACAAGTTCGATCGCTGGCTCGACACCGTGCTGATGCAGCGCCCGCTCGGAAAGGGCTCGTCGGCGCCGCCGTAAGCACTCGCTCCGCTCATTCCCGCGAAAGCGGGAATCCCGTCTTTCTTTATTTGGCCCTGGGTCCCCGCTTTCGCGGGGACGAGCGGAAGGTTGCTACACCGCCACCAGCTTGAGCGACTTGTCGACAGCGCGCAGCACGCCGTCGAGCTCGTGGCCGCGCTTGACGATCAGACCCGTCGCCGAGATCACGCTGTAGGCGCCCTGCTTGCGCGCCAGCCGGGGATTTTTCTCGATGCGGTAAAGCGGCACTTCGGAAGAACGGCGGAAGACGGAAAACACCGCCCGGTCTCTGAGGAAATCAATCGCGTAATCGCGCCACTCGCCGGCTGCGACCATGCGGCCATAAAGGCCAAGAATGCGGTCGAGCTCGCGCCGGCTGAAAGTGACCTTCCCGGGGACGGAGCCTGCCGTGACCTCGCCCCCGCGTTGCTCGCTCGGGTCGGTTTCGCCGAAAGTCATGCGGCGCCTCCTTGGTTTGCGGTGAACGAATGATCGCCTCGCCGCGTGTTCCCCGCAAGGGGGCGGCCGGCCGGCCGTGACAGAATGACAAACTCTCCGAGGCGGCGGATTTCCGGGATAATCTTCCACGAAGACGGTCATTCGCCCACGGATTCGTGAAGAAGTTTCACAATGAAGCCCTATTTCGGCCCCGGACGCGCCCTCGTGGCCTGCGAGAAACCGAACAGTCGATTAGGGCCCGGTTGCGTTTGAGCACCGGATTCCTCAGCCCCCCAGCCCCCCGGGGCTTGGACTGACCGGGCCCTGGTCACGCGTACGGTTCAATCCCCCAACGTTCTTAGGGCCGGTTCACACCGGCCCCATTTTTTTGTCATATCCGGGATTATCAGTTCAGTGACGCGACGCTCGCACCGAGCATGTTGCCAGGCGCTTCCTTGCTGCCGGCCTGCACGACCACCGCGAATGCATCGCCGCCCGCAGCCGTCACATCGCTCGACGGAATCTTGAAGGTGCGCGCCGCACCGGTCCAGTCGCCGAGCTTCACCCAGCGCCGCACCACGTTGTAATACGTGACGGTGTTGCCGGTATTTTCCCCACGGCCAATCGTCACCGGCACGGTCTTGCTGATCGGGCAGAGCCAGATCTCGCCTTTGGTGGCATCCTTGGCGGCCGGCACCGTGACTGAAATCTGATCGCCCGCGACCGACAAAGTGATCGGCAACGACAGCGTGCCGGGCTGCTTGCGCGTCTTTGCGATCGCGTTGTCGATTGCGCCCTTGTCGCTGCCGAGAACATGCGCGACGCCATTCACGACGACCTGCGGCGTGTAGACCTCGCGATCGCCGCGCGACTTCGAATAGGCTCGCTGCCGGGTGGTGTGTCCGGCGGTGGCCAGCGTGTCCTTCCAGCCGAGATAATCCCAATAATCGATCGGCAGGCTCATCACGACGAGCGACGGATCGCGCGCGAGTTCGCCCGCGAGCTTGTCGGCCGGCGGACACGACGAACATCCCTGGCTGGTGAACAGCTCGATGACGGCGCGCGGCTCGGCCGACGCGATTGCCGACGTCAACATGGCGGAAGCAACAACCGCTAACGGTAACGCGACCTGGCGGCGTTTCATGCCGATCTCCACATCCTCAAGTCCCCGACGCATTCCGGCGCGGCGTTCGGCCACCGTGCCATACGCAATCCGTCAGACCGCGGATGTCTTCCCGGCCAACACATAGACACAACGCCGATCACCGGCCACTCAATTCGCGGTGAGTGGCCGCTATTGCAGCGCAGTAAGGCGAAATACGTATGAGACCGGCGCGGATGCAACTTGCCGTCGCTACGCCGCAAGATGGCGCAGCACATAGTGCAGGATGCCGCCGTTCTTGAAGTAGTCGAGCTCGTCCAGCGTATCGATGCGGCAGATCAGCGGCACGCGCTTTAGTGCGCCGTCCGCCGCCACGATCTCGGCGATCAGCCGCTGCCGCGGCTTGAGATCGCCATGCAGACCGCGGATCGTGACCGTCTCGTTGCCCTTCAGGCCAAGCGTCTGCCACGAGGTCCCTTCTTCGAACACGAGCGGAATCACACCCATGCCGATCAGGTTGGAGCGATGGATACGCTCGAAGGATTGCGTGATCACGGCCCGAATGCCGAGCAGCGTCGAGCCCTTGGCGGCCCAATCGCGTGAGGAGCCGGTGCCGTATTCCTTGTTGGCGAACACGACGAGCGGCACGCCTTCGGTTTTGTAGCGCATGGCGGCGTCATACATCGTCATGCGCTGCTTGGACGGATAGTGAATGGTCACGCCGCCTTCCACGCCCGGCACCATCTGGTTCTTGATACGGATGTTGGCGAAGGTGCCGCGCATCATCACTTCATGATTGCCGCGGCGCGTGCCGTACTGGTTGAAGTCCTTCGGACGCACCTGGTGGTCGCGCAGATAATGACCCGCCGGGCTTTCCTCCTTGATCGAACCCGCCGGCGAAATGTGATCGGTGGTGATCGAGTCGAGGAACAGGCCGAGCACGCGCGCATCGACAATGTCTTCGACCGGCTGCGGACGCTTCGCCATCCCGTCGAAGTAAGGCGGGTTCTGCACATAGGTCGAGCGGTCGCTCCACTGGAACGTCATGCCGCCCTTCACGGCGATCTTGCGCCAGTTGGCCTCGCCCTTGAACACGTCGGCATACTTCTTCGCGAACACGCCCTTGTTGATCGACTTGCGGATGACGGCGGCGATCTCGCGGCTGGTCGGCCAGATATCGCGCAGATAGACCTTCTTGCCCTTGGCGTCCGTGCCGATCGGCGCGCGCGCCACATCGATGTTCATGTTGCCGGCGAGCGCATAGGCGACCACGAGCGGCGGTGAAGCGAGATAGTTGGCCCGCACGTCTGCATTCACGCGGCCCTCGAAATTGCGGTTGCCCGACAGGACCGCGGCCGCGACGACGTCGTTCTTGTTGATCGATTCGGAGATCTCCTCGGCAAGCGGGCCGGAATTCCCGATGCAGCTTGTGCATCCGAAGCCGACCAGATTGAAGCCGAGCTTGTCGAGATCCTTCTGCAGTCCGGACTTTTCCAGATATTCCGCCACGACCTGCGAACCCGGCGCGAGCGACGTCTTCACCCAGGGCTTGGGCATCAGGCCCCTCGCCGCCGCCTTCTTGGCAAGCAGTCCGGCCGCCACCATCACGTTCGGATTCGACGTATTGGTACAGGACGTTATCGCGGCGATCACCACATCGCCGTGTCCGATATCGTGCTTGCGTCCTTCGACCGGGAAGCGCTTCGCCGCCTCGCTGCCTTTGTTGAATTCCTTGTCCATCGCGGCCGCGAAACCGTTCTTCACTTCCTTGAGAACCACGCGATCCTGCGGGCGCTTCGGGCCGGCGAGCGAGGGCTCGACGGAGCCGAGTTCGAGCTTCATCACGTCGGTGAACACCGGGTCGGACGTGGTCTTGGTGCGGTACATTCCCTGCGCCTTCGCGTAGGCCTTCACCAGCGCGACGCGATCGGTCTTGCGTGCCGTCTTGGTCAGGTAGTCGATGGTGTCGTCGTCGACGGGGAAGAACCCGCAGGTCGCGCCGTATTCCGGCGCCATGTTACCGATGGTGGCGCGATCCTCGATCGTCAGATAGTCAAGCCCGGGCCCGAAGAACTCGACGAACTTGCCGACCACGCCGCGCTTGCGCAGCATCTGCGTGACGGTCAGCACGAGATCGGTGGCGGTGATGCCTTCCTTCAGCTTGCCGCCGAGGCGAAAGCCGATCACTTCGGGCAGCACCATCGAGTACGGCTGACCGAGCATCGCGGCTTCCGCCTCGATGCCGCCGACGCCCCAGCCGAGCACCGCGAGCCCGTTCACCATCGTGGTGTGCGAGTCGGTGCCGACCAGCGTGTCCGGATAGGCGATCTCGGCGGTGACGGGTTTGCCGTCGACCTTCACCTTTTCCTTGTCGGCGCTCAGCCAGACGGTCTGCGAGAGGTATTCGAGATTGACCTGATGGCAGATGCCGGTTCCCGGCGGCACGACACGGAAATTATTGAACGCCTTCTGCGCCCATTTCAGGAAGGTATAGCGCTCCTGATTCTGCGCATATTCCTCGGCGACGTTCTTCTTGAATGCCGTCGGCGAGCCGGCGAAGTTCACGATCACCGAATGATCGATGACGAGATCGACCGGAACCAGCGGGTTGATCTTCGTGGGATCGCCACCCAACGTCTTCATCGCGTCGCGCATCGCCGCGAGATCGACCACCGCCGGAACGCCGGTGAAATCCTGCATCAGCACGCGCGCCGGACGAAACGCGATCTCGCGGTCCGACGATTTGGTCTTGAGCCATTGCGCAACGCCCTGGATGTCTTCTTTGGTGACCGTGCGCCCGTCTTCGTGCCGCAACAGATTTTCCAGCAGGACCTTCATCGAGAACGGAAGGCGGGAAATTCCGCGCAACCCGTGCTTCTCGGCTTCGGGTAGGCTGTAATAGACATAGGATTTGCTGCCGACCGTGAGGGTCTTGGCGCATTTGAAACTGTCGAGCGATGTCATGACGGCCTTTTCCATCCAATCGGAACAGCGGGCAGCAGCGAACGCGCCGCCAGAAGGTGTTCCGTCCAGCAATGGGCCGGGCACGTCCGGTATTGCGCCGCCCCACGCAACGTACCGGCTTATAAGGGCTTTTCGGCTGACATGCTACTGATTGAAGTGCCCGGAAGGCATGCATTTCGTACATTTCAGCCGCCCGCCCGGGCTTGCGGCGCGGCCATGCAGGCGGCACCCTGAAATGCTTCGGCTTTCGGCCTCCAGCCTTGGCTGCGTTCGCGGATCGCGAAGCGTATTCAGCGGCATCAACCTGGAGTTATCCTCAGGAGGAGCATTGGCTCTGATCGGTCCGAACGGGTCGGGCAAATCCTCGCTGCTGCGGCTGATCGCCGGCCTGTTGCGGCCCTCCGCGGGCCAGATCGAGCTTCAGGGCGGGGAAGCCGAGCGCACGATCGGCGAGCAGGCGCATTACCTCGGCCATCTCGACGCCCTCAAGCCCTCGCTGACGGTGGCCGAGAACCTCGGTTTCTGGGCCGGCTATCTGGGGGATGGGGCCAGCCCTGCCGGCGAGGCCCTGGCGGCCGTCGGACTCGGCGGCCTGACCGAACTGCCTGCCGCGTACCTCTCGGCCGGGCAGCGGCGCCGGCTGTCGCTCGCGCGCCTGCTTGCGGTGCCGCGCCCGATCTGGCTGCTCGACGAGCCGGCCTCCGGGCTGGATGCGGCCGGGCAGGAACGGCTCGCGGAACTGATGCGACGGCATCTCGGCACAGGCGGGATGGTCGTGGCGGCGACGCACGGACCGCTGGGGATTGAGGCAACGGAGTTGCGGCTGGGAGGTTCGCCATGACCGCCCTCTCCGCTCTCATCCTGCGCGACATGCGGCTCGCCATCCGGGTCGGCGGGGGCGCGCTGATGGGCGTGCTGTTCTTCCTCATCGTGGTGACGCTGGTTCCGTTCGCGGTCGGGCCGGATCTCGTCCAGTTGCGCCGTATCGGGCCGGCAATCCTGTGGCTCGGCGCCCTGCTCGCCTCGCTGCTCACCCTCGACCGCCTGCTTGCCGCCGACCACGAGGACGGCTCGCTCGATCTCATCCTGATGGGCGGCACGCCGCTGGAACTGACCCTCCTTGCCAAGGCCGCGGCGCACTGGATCACCACCGGCCTGCCGCTGGTGATCGCGACACCGCTGCTCGGGCTGCTCCTCAATCTCGAACCATCGGCGATCGGCGCGGTGGCGCTGACGCTGCTCGCCGGAACGCCGGCGCTGACCTGCATGGGCCTCATCGGCGCGGCGCTCTCTGTTGCACTCCGGCGCGGCGGGCTGCTGCTGCCGGTGCTGCTGCTGCCGCTGACGGTGCCGGTGCTGATCTTCGGGGTCGCGGCCTCGAATGCCGCAGTGGCGGGACCGATGAGTTTTGGCGCGCCGTTCATGATCCTGTGCGCGCTGACCTTGGGCAGCCTCGTTCTCGGGCCGTTCGCCGCCGCCGCCGCGCTGCGCCATGGACTTGAGTAAGATCAATGCAGAACCGTTCATAGGATGTTGACGGCCGTGACCGCGCCGCATTGCGATAATCGTGGAGCGTTACTAAGAAAGCCGCGATGGCCCTGATCGACCTCGCCAATCCGACACGCTTCCTCGCGCTCACGGCGCGCGTGCTGCCGTGGCTCGCGGCCGCGACCGCGCTTGCATTCGCGGTCGGGCTTTATCTCGTCTGGGCGGTGGCGCCGGACGACTACCAGCAGGGCGCGACGGTCAAGATCATGTTCATCCACGTTCCCAACGCCTGGCTCGCGATGGGCGTGTGGAGCGTGATGAGCATCGCCGCCATCGGCACGCTGGTGTGGCGCCATCCGCTCGCCGACGTGGCGGGCAAGAGCGCAGCACCGCTCGGCGCCGCCTTCACGTTCCTCGCGCTGCTGACCGGCTCGCTGTGGGGCCGTCCGATGTGGGGCACCTACTGGGTGTGGGACGCGCGGCTCACCTCGGTGCTGGTTCTCTTCCTGATGTATCTCGGCGTGATCGCGCTGTGGCGCGCCGTGGACGATCCGGCGCGCGCCGGGCGCGCGGCCGCGATCCTGACGCTGGTCGGCGCCATCAATCTGCCGATCATCAAGTTCTCGGTCGACTGGTGGAACACGTTGCACCAGCCGGCTTCGGTGCTGCGCGTCGGCGGGCCGGCGATCCATCCGTCGATCCTGACGCCGCTCCTTGTCATGGCGCTCGCGTTCGGGCTGCTGTTCGTCACGCTGCACCTCGCCGCCATGCGCAACGAAATCCTGCGGCGGCGCGTGCGCGCGATGTGGCTGATGCAGGCGCATGCCGCGCAGGGAGCGTGAATGGACCTCGGGCCGCACGGCGCATTCATCATCGCCGCTTACGCGACGGCGGCGCTTGTCGTGCTCGGCCTGATCGCCTGGGTGCTTGCCGACCATGCGGCGCAACGCCGCCTGCTCGCCGATCTCGAAGCGCGCGGCGTGACGCGCCGGTCGAAATCGGAGGCCGCATGAGCGCGACCGCCTGCCCAGGAAAAACCCACGCGCCGCCGGCTCCTGGTGTTGCTGCCGCTGGCGATTTTTCTCGGCCTCGCGGCGCTGTTCTTCTTCCGGCTCGGCTCGGGCGATCCCGCGCGCATTCCCTCCGCGCTGATCGGGCGCCCGGCGCCCGAGACCAACATGCCACCCGTGCCGGGCTTGCTCGCACGCGACGGCAAGCCGCTGCCGGGCATTGCGGCCGCCGACTACCAGGGTGCCGTGACGCTGGTGAACGTGTGGGCCTCGTGGTGCGTGCCCTGCCACGACGAAGCGCCGCTGCTCAACGCGCTCGCCGAGGACCGCCGCATCCGACTCGTCGGCATCAACTACAAGGACCAGCCCGACAACGCGCGCCGCTTCCTCGGCCGCCACGGCAACCCGTTCGTCGCGGCTGGCGCGGATGGCAATGGCCGTGCCTCGATGGAATGGGGCGTTTACGGCGTGCCGGAGACATTTCTGGTCGGCCGGGACGGCAAGATCGCCTACAAGCTGGTCGGCCCGATCACCGAGGCGAATCTTGAGCGCGCCCTCAAGCCCGAAATCGAGAAGGCGCTGGCAGCCAAGCCGTAGTGCTTTCCGCCACGGTCTTTCCGCAAAGTTCCGTGTAAGATGGCGCACCGGCCACGACGGCCGGACAGGAGAAACGCATGCGTCACGTCATTCGCGCAACGCTCGTCGCACTCGGACTTGTGTTCGCTGCCCCGGCACTGGTGGTGCCCTCCACCCCCGCGCTGGCGCAAGCCGCGCTCATCGACATCAATTCGGCCACGAAGGATCAGCTCGACGCCCTGCCCGGCATCGGGGCGGCGCGCTCCGACGCGATCATCAAGGGCCGCCCGTACAAGGGCAAGGACGACCTCGTGAACAACAAGGTCATTCCGCAGAACGTCTACGACGGCATCAAGGACAAGATCATCGCGAAGCAGGCTGCCGCGCCCGCGCCTGCGAAGAAGTAACGCTTCAGCCGGCCGCCGCGCGGCCGGCAATTCTTCCCGAGAAGATACATCCGCCGAGAAACGTGCCTTCGAGCGCGCGGTAGCCGTGCACGCCGCCGCCGCCGAAGCCCGCGACCTCGCCGGCCGCGTACACGCCCGGCAGCGGCTCGCCATCCGGCGCCAGCACGCGCGAGGATAAATCCGTCTCGAGTCCGCCGAGCGTCTTGCGCGTGAGCACCGAGAGCTTGACGGCGATCAGCTGTCCCGCCGCGGGATCGAGAATTTTGTGCGGCTTCGCCACGCGGATCAGCTTGTCGCCGAGGTATTGGCGCGCCGCGCGGATCGCCATCACCTGCGCGTCCTTGCCGAACTTGTTGTCGATCTCGCGGTCGCGCGCGACGATCTCGCGCTCAAGCTCGGCCGCATCGATCAAGTGTCCGCCCGCGATCTGGTTCATGCCGGCGACCAGCTCGGGCAGCGTTTTGCGGATCACGAAATCGACGCCGCGCTCCATGAAGCGTTTCACCGGCTCGGGCGCGCCCTTGCCGATGCGGCCAAGCACCAGCTTGATGCTGCGCCCGGTCAGATCCGGATTCTGCTCCGAGCCCGAGAGCGCGAACTCACGTCCGATGATGCGCTCGTTCAGCACGAACCACGAATGGTCATGGCCCTCGCGCGTGATCTGTTCGAGCGCGCCGAGCGAGTCGAAGCCGGGAAATAGCGGCACCGGCAATCGCCTGCCGCGCGCGTCGAGCCACAGCGGCGACGGACCGCTCAGGATTCGGATGCCGTGGCGATTCCAGATCGGCGCATAGTTCTGGATGCCTTCCGGGTAATGCCACATGCGGTCTTCATTGATGACGCGCGCGCCGGTCGCACGCACTACATCGATCATCAGCCCGTCGACGTGCGCGGGCACGCCCGAGATCATATGGCGCGGCGGCGCACCGAGCCGCTTTGGCCAGTGGCGCCGCACCAGATCGTGATTTCCACCGATGCCGCCGGAGGTGACGATAATCGCCTGGGCGCGCAGCGCGAACGAGCCGGCAAGCCTGCGCGAGCTTGCCATCCCGCGTTCGACGTTGCTCGGCTCCAGCACGTCGCCCTGCACCCCGTCGACCACACCGCCGGTCCTGGTCAGCGACGTCACGCGATGGCGGAAGCGGAACGTCACCAGCCCGCGGCTCTCCGCCTCGCGCACGCGCCGCACGAACGGTTCGATCACGCCCGGGCCGGTGCCCCAGGTGACGTGAAAGCGCGGCACCGAATTGCCGTGACCGGTTGCGAGATATCCGCCGCGCTCGGCCCAGCCGACGATCGGGAAAATCCGCAGACCCTGCGCACGCAACCACGCGCGCTTCTCGCCCGCTGCGAAATCCACGTAGGCCTCGGCCCATTTTCGCGGCCAATGATCCTCATCGCGGTCGAAGCCGGCCGAGCCGAGCCAGTCCTGCAGCGCCAGGTCGCGCAAATCGCGGATGCGCAGCCGCCGCTGCTCCGGGCTGTCGACGAAGAACAATCCACCGAACGACCAGAACGCCTGTCCGCCAAGCGAGCCTTCCGGTTCCTGATCGAGGATGATGACGCGCCGTCCCGCGTCGGCAAGTTCAGCGGCAGCGACCAGCCCCGCAAGGCCCGCGCCAACCACAATGGCGTCTGCGTCCACTCCGTGCCCCCAAACCGCTCGTTAGCGGAGGCGGATGTTAGGCACTTATCGAATTGGAATACAGCAGCCCGTGGTCACATCGCGCCGGCGATCTTGTCCCACAGCGTGGTCTTGAGCTGGGAACCCATGTTGTAGACGGTCGCCGCAATGGTGGCGCCGACGCCGGCGGCGATCAGCGCGTATTCGATCGCGGTCGCGCCGCTCTCGTCGGCGCGGAAGCGCCGCGCCAGAGGCCCGAAGGAACGCAGCAACTCGTTAGTCATCAGCCTCGCCCCTTGTTGCGGCGGGAAGGTCAGAGCAGCGTCGTCAGGTGCGCCACCAGCGGCACGTCCGCGGGCGGCATCGGGTATTCACGCAGCCGGTTCGGCCGCACCCAGGCGAGCCCCTGGCCCTCTTTCGCGGTCACCGTCCCGTCCCATACCCGGCACACATAGAGCGGCATCAGCAGATGGAACTCCGGATAGGTGTGGCTCGCGAAGGTGAGCGGCGCGAGGCAAGCCTCCTTGACGACGATACCCAGCTCCTCCTCGAGCTCGCGGATCAGCGCTTCTTCGGGCCGTTCGCCCGTCTCGACCTTGCCGCCGGGAAATTCCCACAAGCCGGCCATCGGCTTGCCCTTGGGCCGCTGCGCCAGCAGCACACGACCGTCGGGATCGACCAGAGCGCAGGCAGCGACCACGACAACTTTCACCGCATACGCCCCCGTGAGACTAGGCGGTGCCGGGTTAAGGACCGCTCAACACATCTGCGGAAACTACTGGGTAATATCGGGTAACCGGAAGCGTACAAGTTGAACCGATTACGAACGGTAATCGCCGTTGATGGCGACGTATTCCTTGGTCAGGTCGCAGGTCAGCATGCGGTCGCGGCCTTTGCCGAGCCCCAGCGCCACCTTCAGGGTGATTTCCGGGCCTTTCATGTAGCGCGACATCGCCGCCTCGTCGTAGCCGGGATCGCGCGCGCCCTTGTGCGCCACGCGCGTGCCGCCGAACCAGATCGACAATTTGTCGCGGTCGGCGGGCTCGCCCGCCTTTCCGACCGCCATCACGACCCGGCCCCAGTTGGCGTCCTCGCCGGCGATCGCGGTTTTCACCAGCGGCGAATTGGCGATCGACATCGCGATGCGGCGCGCGGATTTTTTCGAGGTCGCGCCTTCGACGATGATCTCGACCAGCTTGCGCGCACCTTCGCCGTCGCGCGCGATCTGCTCGGACAGATTGGCGAGCACCTGGCCGAACGCCGCGCGGAAAGCCTTCAGGCGCGGATCGCTGGCACGGGTGATTTTCGGCGCGCCTTTCGCCGCACCGGTCGCGAACGCGAGCAGTGTGTCTGAGGTCGAGGTGTCGCCGTCGACGGTCACCGCGTTGAAGGTGTCGACGACCGTTTCGGAAAGGATCGCCTGCAACGCAGGCGCCGCGATCGGCGCATCGGTGAACACGAACGACAGCATGGTCGCCATGTCGGGCGCGATCATGCCGGAGCCTTTGGCAATGCCGTTGATGGTCACCATCGCGTCGCCGATTTTCGCGCGCGCGGTCGCAACCTTCGGGAACGTATCCGTGGTCATGATCGCTTTTGCGGCGTCGAGAAAGCGTCCCGGCGCGGCCTGCTCGGCGAGCTTTTCCATCACGCCGTCGAAACGCTCCGCCGGCAGAGGCTCGCCGATCACGCCGGTCGAGGCGAGAAACACGTCGGCGGGCTTGCAGCCGGCCGCCTGCGCGGCAAGCTTCGCTGTAAATGCCGTCGCGGCACGGCCGGTCTTGCCGGTGAACGCATTGGCGTTGCCGGAATTGACCACCAGGGCGCGTGCCGTGCCGCTCCTGAGCCTGGCGCGGCACCAATCGACCGGCGCGGACGGACATTTCGAGCGCGTCAGCACGCCCGCAACCGCGGTGCCCTTGTCGAACAGCGCCAGCAGCATGTCCGTGCGGTCCTTGTACTTGATCCCGGCAGCGCCGGTCGCGAGCCGGACGCCGGGAATGTCCGGCATGTCGGGGACGTGTTTCGGGGCGAGCGGAGAAACGGCGTGGGACATGGCGATACCGATGCGTCAGAACGATGCGTCAGATACGAAAATGCCCGGCGCGGCGGCCGGGCATTGACGTGACTTTACACCGCAGTTTGCGCTGGATCAATTCTACTTCTTCTGCCCGGCCGGCGGAGCGGCGGGAGCAGGCGGCGCAGCGGGTGCCGGAGCCGCCGCAGCACCAACGCGCTCGATCTTGCCTTCGGCGCGCAGCTTGGTGATCAGTTCGCTCTGCGATTTGCGCACCAGGAAGTTCTCGAGCTGGTCCTTCACCTTGTCGAATTCCGGCGGCTGGCGCTCGCGCTTGTCCTCGACCTTGATGACGTGCCAGCCGAACTGCGACTTGACCGGATCGGACAGCGCGCCCTTGTCGAGCTTGAACGCGACCTCGGAGAATTCCGGCACCATCTGGTCCTTGGTGAAGTAGCCGAGATCGCCGCCGTCGGCCGAGCCTGGATCCTTCGACTTGGTTTTCGCCAGCTCGGCGAAATCGGTGCCTTTCTTCAATTCGGCGACCACGGCCTTGGCCTCATCCTCGGTCTCGACCAGGATATGGCGCGCGCGCACCTCAGGCTCCTTCTTCACCTGCCCGATCGCGTCGTCGTAGACCTTCCTCATCGCGGCTTCGTTGACGGCGCCTTTTGCCTCGCTCTGCAGGTACTGTTCCATCAGCAGCTTGGTGCGCGCATAGGCGAGCTTGCGCTTGAAGTCGTCGCCGTCGCCGAATTTCTTGGCCTCGGCCGCCTTGGCGACCAGCATCATGTCGCCCACGAAGGTGATCAGGTAGTCGCGCTTCGCTTCCGGCGTCATCTGCGGGATGTTGCCGCCAAGGTCCTCCTCGGCCATGGC
Organism: uncultured Alphaproteobacteria bacterium; assembly: GCA_963800695.1. Taxonomy (GTDB): domain Bacteria; phylum Pseudomonadota; class Alphaproteobacteria; order Rhizobiales; family Xanthobacteraceae; genus PALSA-894. The sequence continues at coordinate 188,218 of CAWDCA010000028.1, forward strand.
GAGATCGCTCTGGCGGACGTCGGTGCCCTCGACGCGAGCGACCACGGGGTCGTCCTGTGCGCGCAGCAGCGATACGCCGAGCGTACCGGCCGCCACGACGGCGAGCGCCGAAGCGAGAAGAATTGAGCGGGACAAGCCCAAGTGGGCAGACAACGACAGCAGTTTCATGAAGGGTCCTTACGATCCGGGAAAAATGCGCCCGCGATTGTGGCGGACACTCGCGCAATCGTGGTTTTTTGGCAATGCCAGATTGACAGGCGCGCCTAACAACGGCGTGAGCGTGCGCTCATTTGGCGCGGAAAAGCGGCAAATATGGGCCGATTGACAAGGATCGGACCCCCTCCTATCTGTCGGAAAGCACCTCGCAGGCCTGTCCGGCGGGGCTCTTTACGTTGCCCGCCACACGAAGCCTGAAAAGCGCCACGCCAAAGGCGCACCGGGGCGCGCAGGCCGCATCCCGGATGCGGAACCGAAAAGGATTTGCCACTGATGTTCGCCGGTCTCGCCCGCAAGCTGTTCGGGTCCGCCAATGAGCGGCAAATCAAGGGCTATCGTCCGCGCGTCGATGAGATCAACGCGCTGGAAAAGGAGCTGGAAGCGCTGTCCGACGAGGCACTGCGCGCCCGCACCGCCCAGTTTCGGAAAGAGCTCGCCGACGGCAAGACCCTCGACGACGTTCTGGTGCCGGCGTTCGCGACCGTTCGCGAGGCCGCCAAGCGCTCGATCGGCCAGCGCCACTTCGACGTGCAGCTGATCGGCGGCATGATCCTGCACGACGGCAAGATCTCCGAGATGAAGACCGGCGAAGGCAAGACGCTGGTCGCAACGCTGGCCGTGTACCTCAACGCGCTCTCCAGCCGGGGCGTGCATGTCGTGACCGTCAACGACTACCTCGCCAAGCGCGACGCCGAGTGGATGGGGCAGATCTACGGCTTCCTCGGGCTCACCGTCGGCGTGATCGTGCACGGTCTCGACGATCCGGAGCGCAAGGCCGCGTATGCGTGCGACGTGACCTACGGCACCAACAACGAGCTCGGCTTCGACTATCTGCGCGACAACATGAAGTACCGGCTCGAAGACATGGTGCAGCGCGGCCATGTCTACGCCATCGTCGACGAGGTGGACTCGATCCTGATCGACGAGGCGCGCACACCGCTGATCATCTCCGGCCCGCTCGACGACCGCTCGGACTTCTACAACACCATCGACGCGTTCATCCCGAACCTCGACAAGGTGGATTACGAGGTCGACGAGAAGCAGCGCACCGTCAACCTCACCGAAGTCGGCATGACCAAGGTGGAGGACCGGCTGAAGGCCGACAACCTGCTCAAGTCCGACTCGCTCTACGACGTCGAGAACGTTTCGGTGGTTCATCACGTGAACCAGGCCCTGCGTGCACACAAGCTGTTTTCGCGCGACAAGGACTACATCGTGCGTAACGGGGAGGTCGTCATCATCGACGAGTTCACCGGCCGCATGATGCCGGGCCGGCGCTACTCCGAAGGGCTGCATCAGGCGCTGGAGGCCAAGGAGCACCAGCCGATCCAGCCGGAGAACCAGACGCTCGCCTCGATCACCTTCCAGAACTATTTCCGCATGTACGACAAGCTGGCCGGCATGACCGGCACGGCGCTGACCGAGGCGGACGAGTTCGCCGATATCTACGGGCTAGAGGTGCTCGAAGTCCCGACCAACATGCCGCTCGCGCGTCTCGACGAGGACGACGAGGTCTATCGCACCAACGTCGAGAAATACCGCGCCATCATCACGCTGCTGGACGAGTGCAAGATCAAGGGCCAGCCGGTGCTGGTCGGCACCACGTCGATCGAGAAGTCCGAGCAGCTCGCCGAGATGCTGCGCCAGAAGGGCTGGGAGCAGCACGACTTCTCCGATCCGAACGCGTTCGCGGCGCTTTATACGGGCGACGAAGGCGCCAAGAAGACGAAGGTCTTCGCGGTGCTCAACGCGCGCTATCATGAGCAGGAAGCCTACATCGTCTCCCAGGCGGGCGTGCCCGGCGCGATCACCATCGCGACCAACATGGCGGGCCGCGGCACCGACATTCAGCTCGGCGGCAATGCCGACATGCGCATCCGCCAGGAGTTGTCCGACGTCGAGGACTACGCAACGCGCATGCGCGATCCGCGCGCGGACGCGATCCGCCAGCAGGTGGCGCGCCTGAAGGAGACCGCGCTCGCGGCCGGCGGCCTGTTCGTGCTCGGCACCGAGCGGCACGAAAGCCGGCGCATCGACAATCAATTGCGCGGCCGTTCGGGCCGTCAGGGAGATCCGGGCCGCTCGAAGTTCTTCCTCTCGCTCGAAGACGACCTGATGCGCATCTTCGGGTCGGACAAGCTCGACGGCATGCTCACCAAGCTTGGACTCAAGGAGGACGAGGCGATCGTCCATCCGTGGATCAACAAGGCGCTGGAGAAGGCGCAGCAGAAAGTCGAGGCGCGCAACTTCGACGCCCGCAAGAACATCCTCAAGTTCGACAACGTGATGAACGACCAGCGCAAGGTCATCTTCGACCAGCGCATCGATCTCATGAAGGACGAACACGTCGCCGGCACCGTCGCCGATATGCGTCACTCCGTGATCGACGATCTCGTCGCCAAGCACGTGCCGGAAAACGCGTATCCGGAGCAGTGGGACACGCCGGGGCTCAAGACCGAGCTCGACCGCGTGTTCGGCCTCGACATTCCGGTCGACCAATGGGCCAAGGAAGAAGGCATCGCCGACGAAGAGCTGATCAGCCGCATCGAGAAGCGGGCCGACGAGCACATGGCCGGCAAGGTCGCGCAGTGGGGCCCCGACGTCATCCGCTACGTCGAGAAATCGATCCTGCTGCAGACGCTCGACCATCTGTGGCGCGAGCATCTGCTGATGCTCGAACATCTGCGCCAGGTGATCGGGCTGCGCGGCTACGGCCAGCGCGATCCGCTCAACGAGTACAAGTCGGAATCGTTCAACCTGTTCGAGGCGATGATCGCCAAGCTGCGCGAGGCCGTCACCGCGCAGCTGATGCGCGTGGAAATCGTGCAGCAGCCGCCCGAGGAAGAGCAGCAGCCGAACCTGCCCTACATGGAGGCGCACCACATCGATCCCGCCACGGGCGAAGACTCGTTCGCGAACGCCTCGCTCGCGCCGGCGCTGGCCGGAAACGGCAACGGAACCTCGCGCGCCGTCAATCCGAACGATCCGACGACATGGGGCAAGGTCGGCCGCAACGACCCCTGCCCATGCGGCTCGGGCAAGAAGTACAAGCACTGCCACGGGCGGTTTGGATAAGCCGAAAAGAAAAAGGCGGGACCAGGTCCCGCCTTTTTCTTTTAAATTCGGCGGCGTAGGCCGCTACTGGAGGCCGCCCCAGCGTGAACTGAAGCTTCCGGTCGGAACCGTCGGCGTCGCGCCATTCATCAGGCTCGCACCGCTAGCCGCCGATTGCCGCGCGGGTGTCGGAGCAGGTGCTGCCTGCGCGGTCCGCTCTGGCTCTTGAGCCTGCGCGGCCGGCTTCGGTTGCGCCGCGACCGTTGCGCTGGGCTGCGGACGCGCAGCCGGCTTCGGAGTGGGCGTCGCCGCGGACCTGGCGGCGGGCGGCGACACGGGCTTCTCGTCGTCGCCACCGAACAGGCGCCCGACCGAACTCCTGGTCGAGGAAAACAGGCTGGAGAACATCCCGCCGGATTCGCTCGATGCACGCGGCGGAGCCGGAGCGGGCTTGGATTCCGCCGCCGCCACCACGTAGCTGCTGCTCGCCGCCGGAGCGGACTTCTGCTGCGGCGCGCCCTTCTGAGCCGGCTGCTTTGCAGCGGCTGGAGTCGCTTCCTCGGTTGGGAAAGTCTCGAACGGCGGAACGACGTAGCTGCCGAGCTTCTTCTTCGCGTTCTCGTCAACCATGTAGCGCACGGTGCCGTCGGCCTCGCGCACTTCCGTCGGCTTGAGCTTGGCAAGATAATACGGATGCATGCCGCCGTCGCGGCCCGTCTTGATCGGCGCCGCGATGGTGCGCATCGACAGCGACGCGATCTGCTGATCGTCCTGGCGCTGCTTCTGTTTCACCTCGGCGAGCACTTCGGCTGGAATCTCGTACACCGGGCACTTGCCGGTCGGATTGAACTTGAGCGACGCCTGCTGCGGCTGCGCTTCGCGGAAGCCCCCCCACGGCGTGCCGAGCTTGATGCCGTTGCTCGCCGGCGTGAAATTCTGCTGCTGCGGCGCCTGCGCATTGAACACGTAGCGTTTCTCGCACACCTCGACGTTCGGCTCCTGCCGTGTGACCTCGAAGTGGTCGTTGCCTTCCTTCAGCATCCGCCAGAACGGAACGTTCGGATTGTTGCGGTGCTTGGCGAAATTCGCCGGTGTCATGCGGAACGGATAGGCCTGAACCTGGAACGAACGCTGGCCGCCGAAGAAAGACTCGCGCGCGAGCGAGTAGATCTCGCCGATCTGGTCGTCAGTCATGGCGTAGCAGCCGCGCGACGAGCAATCGCCGTGCACCATCAGGTGCGCGCCCGTGCGCCCGTGCGACTTATCGAAGGCGTTCGGATAGCCCATGTTGAACGACAGATAGAACTGCGAGTTCGGATTCATCTGCGCCGGGGTGATGTTGTAGAAACCCTCGGGCGCCTGACGGTCGCCTTCCTTGATCTTGGGTCCGAGTTCTCCTGACCAGCGGCAGATCGGATAGGTCTTGAGCAGTTCGTAGCGTCCCGCCGCGTCCTGCTTCCACAGTTCGAGCTCGGCCTCCTGCTTGAACAGGCGCACCAGCAGCGGCGATTCGACCGGCATGTTCTTCTGCGTCAGCTCAGCGCGCAGCTCGGCCGAGATCTCGCGCATCGCGCGGCCGTAATTCAGGCCGTCGGTCTCGCAGCCGGCGAGCGCCACCGCGGCGGCAAGCGCCGCCGAGGTCATCAGACCCCTGAGGTAACCGGAAGGCTTCAACCCCATGCTCCCCGGCCTGCTGGAGTTCCCGAGACGGTCACCACAGGCCCGCATTAACGTAACCGTTATCCCTAAAGATGCGGCAATCGCAAGGCAGCGCAAACTCCGATCCGGCGTTGCAGCACGGATATGGTGAACGAAAGGTAAACCGAGGTCAAAGGGCGGTCACAGGACCCTGCCAATGTTGAGGAATTTCTCGCGCCGCTCCCGCCGGACGGCGTCCCGGTCGAGCCCCGACAGGCCCGCCAGGGCATGCCCGATGGCCGTCCCGGTCGCCTGTATGGCGGCCGGAGGGTCGCGATGCGCGCCCCCCACAGGTTCGGGGATGATCTCGTCGATCACCCCGAAACGCATCAGGTCCTCGGCGGTGATCTTCATGTTGGTGGCGGCATCCTGTGCCTTCGAGGTGTCGTGCCACAGGATCGAGGCGGCGCCTTCCGGCGAGATCACGCTGTAGATCGCGTGCTCCAGCATCAACACGCGATTCGCCGTCGCAATCGCGATCGCGCCGCCGGACCCGCCTTCGCCGAGGATGACGGCGACATTCGGCACCCCGAGCATCAGGCAGGCATCCGTCGACCGGGCGATTGCTTCCGCCTGCCCGCGCTCCTCCGCACCGATGCCCGGATAGGCACCCGCGGTGTCGACCAGCGCGATCACCGGAATGTTGAAGCGGTCGGCCATCTCCATCAGCCGCACGGCCTTGCGGTATCCTTCCGGCTTCGCCATGCCGAAATTGTGCTTGAGCCGGCTCTCGGTGGTGGAGCCTTTCTCCTGTCCGATGACGCAGACGCTCTCGCCCTGGAACCGGCCGAACCCGCCGACGATTGCCTCGTCGTCGCCGAACTTGCGGTCGCCCGCGAGCGGCGTGAAGTCGGTGATCAGTCCGGCCACATAGTCGAGGCAGTGCGGGCGCGTCGGCCAGCGCGCGACCTGCGTCTTCTGCCACGGCGTGAGATTGTCGTAGAGCTCGGTCAGCGTCTCTGTGGCCTTGGCTTCCAGCCGCTCGATCTCGTCGGTGACCGACACGTCGCCGCTCGCCTGCATGGCGCGCAGCTCCTCGATCTTCTGTTCGAGCTCGCCGACCGGCTTTTCGAAATCGAGATAAGAGCGCATCACGTCTCAATATAGGGATGAAAGTTCAGCGCCGCTGCGCGCGGCGGAAACTGGCCGTTGGAGGCACTCAAGTCAAGGAAATGGCTGGGATATTAGCGGCTCGTCACTCGTCCCCCAACGGATGCAGGTCGCGCACCAGGCTCTTCAGCCGCTCCTCCAGCACGTGGGTGTAGATCTGCGTGGTCGAGATATCGGCGTGCCCGAGCAGCGTCTGCACCGAGCGCAGGTCGGCGCCGTTCTGCAACAGATGGCTCGCGAAGGCGTGGCGCAGCACATGCGGGCTGACCTGTTTGGGCTTCAGGCCGGTCGCGGCCGCAAGCGCCTTGAGGTCGCGGGCGAAATGCTGGCGCGTCAGGTGGCCGCTCGCGCCGAAGGACGGAAACAGCCACTTCGACGCCTTGGCCGATCCTTTCTTCGGGAGCTTCGCGCCCGCTTCCTCGCGCAACGCGAGATAATCGCGCATCGCCTGCTTGGCGCTCTCGTTGAGCGGCACGAGCCGTTCCTTGTTGCCCTTGCCGCGCACGATCAGCATGCGCTGATCGCGTTGCGCCGCCGAGGCCGGCAGCGCAACCAGTTCGGAAACGCGCATTCCAGTCGCGTACAGCACTTCGAGCAGGCAGTTGAGCCGCGCGGCGCGCACGCGTTCGGAGATCGCACCCTCGCCCGCGATGCCGGCGCGCGCGGTTGCGAGCAACTGATCCACATGGCCAACCGAAAGCACCTTGGGCAAGGCGCGGCCGCGCTTCGGCCCTTCGATCGCGGCCGCCGGATCGTCCTTGCGATTCCCCTCGGCGTAGAGGAAGCGATAGAGCTGGCGGATCGCCGAGAGCCGGCGCGCAACCGACGCCGCCGAAAAGCCGCGTCCGCTCAAGCGTCCGAGATAATCGCGGATTGCGTCACTGTTCGCCGCCGCGACTGTGCCGCCATGCTGGCCAAGGTCGGCGGAGAAATCCTCAAGATCGCGCCGATAGGCCTCAAGCGTGTTCGCGGCTGCGCCACGCTCGGCCGCCAGCATGTCGAGGTACAGATCGATCAGCCGCTCGTCGGATAGCTTCATGCGAATCGTTCCGCACGAAGGTCTACCCCGCCAGCGGCACGCCGGGGAGATCAGTTCGGCTTGGAGAGGCGCTGCTGCGGGATGGTGATGCTCATGTCGCGCTGCTTGGGCTGCACGAAATTGGCGAGCGCGAACATCGCGCCATAAGCAGCGCCGCCCAAAAGGCCAACGACCATAAGAAGACGGATGAGGCTCGGCATCGAGGCGAACTCAAGGGCACTTGCCGCGCAAGTATACAGCGGTTCGCTGCGGAATAGCGCGAAAGTATCCGCCACACAGGTGCCGGCGGATGCGGCTAACCATCACGTCCTGGCGGAACTGGCAAGCGAGGCGTGGCCGCGGTATATCCTTTCGCAAAATCAAGGTGAATGGCGCCAATTCGGGCCGCCAGTTGGAACCGGAATACCGATGAACGAGGCTGCCCCGCATGACGCGGCTGTGGCGCCGCAAGAGGCCGCATTGCTGGCGGCGCTCGGGCGGCGCTCGATCGTGCTCGTCGGCATGATGGGAGCGGGCAAATCCTCCATTGGCCGGCGCCTTGCGCAGCGGCTCGGGGTAGGCTTCGTCGATGCGGATGCCGAGATCGAGGCCGCGGCGGGCATGACCATCGCGGAGATATTCAGCAGCTATGGCGAGCCCGAATTCCGCTCCGGCGAGGCGCGCGTGATCGCCCGCCTGCTCGACCAGGACCAGCAGGTGCTGGCGACCGGAGGCGGCGCCTTCATGAACACCGAGACCCGCGCCAGCGTCCGCCAGAAGGGCGTCTCGGTCTGGCTCAAGGCCGATTTCGATGTGCTGGTGCGGCGTGTCAAGCGTCGCGCGACCGCCGACCGCCCGATGCTGCAAGGCGACCCGGCGCAGCGCATCCGGCAACTGTTGGATGAGCGCAATCCGGTCTATGCGCGAGGCGGACGTCACGGTGGAATCGCGCGAAGTCTCGCATGAGATCATCGTGGGCGAGATCGTCTGCGAACTTGGCCGCGTTCTCGGCGTTGCGTCCGCCACGCCGGCGAATGTCGCGGAAGCCACGCCATGATGACCGCCCCGCTGCGCATCGGCGAGATCACCACGGTGCCGGTGGCGCTGGGCAACCGCGCCTATGACATCGCGATCGGCCGCGGCCTGCTCGCCGAACTGGGACAACGCATCGCGGCGCTCAAGCCCGGCGCATCGGCCGCAATCGTCACCGACGAGACCGTGGCGGCACGCCACCTCGAAGCGGCCGAGGCCGCGCTCGCCGCGGCCGGCATCCGCGCGGTGCCGATCGTCGTGCCGGCAGGAGAAGCGTCGAAGAGCTGGGACAGGCTCGAAGAGGTCTGCGACCGGTTGCTCGATGCGCGCATCGAACGCAACGACGTGGTGGTCGCGCTCGGCGGCGGCGTGGTCGGCGACCTTTCTGGTTTCGCGGCCGCGATCCTGCGCCGCGGCCTCGATGTCGTGCAGGTGCCGACGACATTGCTGGCGCAGGTCGATTCATCCGTAGGCGGCAAGACCGGGATCAATTCGAGACACGGCAAGAATCTCGTCGGCGCATTCCATCAGCCGATGCTGGTGATCGCCGACACCGCGCTGCTCGACACGCTGCCCGCGCGCGAGTTCCGCGCCGGCTATGCGGAGCTTGCGAAGTTCGGACTGCTTGGCGATGCCGGCTTCTTTGCCTGGCTGGAGGCGAACTGGCAGGGCGTGTTCGCCGGCGGCAATTCTTCGGGAAGTTCTGCGCGCGAGCACGCGATCGCGGTCGCGTGCCGCGGCAAGGCCGGCATTGTGGCACGTGACGAACGCGAGACCGGCGAACGCGCGCTGCTCAACCTCGGTCATACATTCGGGCACGCATTCGAGGCAGCGGCTGGCTTTTCCGGCAGGCTGCTGCACGGCGAAGCCGTCGCGCTCGGCATCGTGTGCGCGTTCGAATTCTCCACCCGGCTGGGCCTGTTGCCGACGAACGACGCCGGCCGCGTTGCGCATCACCTGGCGGCGGTCGGACTGCCGACACGTCTGAGCGACGTGCCCGCGCTGCGCACGACGGCGGATGCGCTGATGAAGCTGATCGCGCAGGACAAGAAGGTGCAGCGCGGCAAGCTCAATTTCATCCTCGTGCGCGGCATCGGCCAGGCCTTCGTCGCCCGCGATATCGATCCCGCGCAGGTGCGCGAGTTCCTCGAGCAGGCGCTATCCCGATGAACCTCGGCCGCAACCGATGAACGTCCGTCCTCATCAGCCTGCTGCTTGCGTTCTTTCTACTGGCCGCCAACGCGTTTTACGTCGCGGCGGAATTCGCGCTGGTCAAATGCCGCGGGTTTCGCATCAACACGCTGGCGGAGGAGAACCGCTTCGGCGCGCGCCTCGTCAAAAGAATTCTCCAGAATCTCGAGGCGTATCTCGCGTGCTGCCAGCTCGGCATCACGATGGCGTCGCTCGGCCTCGGCTGGGTCGGCGAGCCGACCGTATCGGCATTGCTCACGCCGGTTCTCATTCCGCTCGGAATGTCGGAGGCGGCGCTGCATTTTACGTCGTTCCTGGTCGGATTCCTGGTTTTCTCGTCGCTGCACATCGTCATCGGCGAACAGGTTCCCAAGACGCTGGCAATCCGCGAGCCGGAACCGGTCTCGCTCTGGGTCGCCTACCCGCTGCACGCCTCCTATGTGCTGTTCTACCCGCTGAACTGGATGCTCAACATGTCGTCGCGCTCGATCCTCAAGGCGCTCGGCATCAAGGACGCCCCGCAACACGAAATCCTCAGCGACATCGAGATCGAGGGTCTCGTCGAAGTGTCGGCCGAGCACGGCAAGATGCCGCAGGGCCAGGCGGAGTACATCCATAACGTTTTCCGTTTCGGCGATCTCGAGGTCTCTGACGTGATGGTTCACCGCACCGAGATGGTGACCATCAACGCCGATAATCCGATCGAGGATATCCTCAGCGCGGTGCTGGCCGCGCAGTACACGCGGATTCCGCTGTGGCGCGACGCGCCGGAAAACATCATCGGCATCCTGCACGCCAAGGATCTGCTGCGCGCCATCCAGGCCGCGCAGGGCGATCTTTCGAAGATCGACGTGGTGGCGCTGGCGCGACCGCCATGGTTCGTCCCCGACATCCGTCCGATCTCCGAGCAACTCAAGGCGTTCCGGCGCCGCAAGACCCATTTCGCTCTGGTGGTCGACGAGTACGGCGAGGTGATGGGCCTGGTGACGCTGGAGGATGTGCTCGAAGAGATCGTCGGCGACATTTCCGACGAGCACGACATCGCGGTCGCCGGCGCGGCGCGGCAGATCGACGGTTCGGTGATCGTCGACGGCGCGGTGCCGATCCGCGATCTCAACCGCCTGATGGACTGGAATCTACCCGACGAGGAAGTCACCACGATCGCCGGCCTGGTGATTCACGAGGCGCGCGCGATCCCCGAGGCGGGGCAGAGCTTCACGTTCCACGGCTTCCGCTTCCGCGTGCTCAAGAAAGAGCGCAACCGGATCACGTCGCTTCACGTCACGCCGCTCAGCCGCAAGGCTGCGACCGCGAAGGTCGCCTAACCGGGGAGATTTGAATGTCCAGCGAAACCGCCGCGATCGAGAAGACGCTGTGGACCTATCTCGACGGCCTGCATGAAGGCGACGCCGACAAGATCGCGCAGGCCTTCCATCCGGTGTCGCATCTTTACTCGGAGACGAATGGCGATGTGGCGGACGTGCCGCGCGACAAATGGCTCGACATGGTGCGCAGCCGTCCGTCGGCGAAGTCGCAAGGGCTGCCGCGCCACGATCGCATCGTGACGATCGACCAGTCCGGGCCGGTCTCGGCCTTCGCCAAGGTGGAATGCGCGCTGCCGCCGCGCTTCTTCGTCGATTATCTGACGCTGCTCAAGACCAAGGATGGCTGGCGCGTCGTCGCCAAGGCGTTCAAGACCGAGACGAGGTAAGTTCTCCGCTCATTCCCGGCGTGTGTTTCTTTTTCGCCCGCCACTCCAGCAGCGTGCCGAGAATTCCCTTCGGCATGTAGATGATGAACAAGATCAGCAGTAGCCCGTAAATCATCCCGTCGAGCGCCAGCACCGCCGAGCCGAAAATTTTCTGCAAGGGGACCGAACTCTAAATCGTGACGCGCAGCACCTCGGAGAGCATTTGCGTGAATATCGCGCCGACGGTCGGCCCGAGCATCACCCACATGCCGCCGGCGATCACGGCGAACACGATGTTGAGCGACACGCCAAGACCCGCGATCGTGTCGGGGCCGATATACATCTGGTATTGCGCATAAATCGCGCCGCCGACCGCGCACATCGCGGCCGAGATCGCGGTGATCTTGAGCTTCTCGCGCGTCACGTCGATGCCGACGGACGCCGCGGCATCCTCATCCTGGCTCGCCGCTTCAAGCGCGAAGCGGTCCATGCTGCGGTCGACGCGCCACCAGATGTAGAGCCCGGCCGCCCACAGCGCGAGCGCGACGTAGTACGACAGCACGCGGTCCGGCTCGAACTGCATCGCGTACAGCGAAACGCCGTCGCCGAAGCGCTTCGGCTGTGTGCCGAGCGAGCCGCCGGTGTAGTCGCGCAAGCCCACGATGACCAACCGCACGAATTCGGTGAGTGCGAGCGTCAGCAGAGCAAAATAATGTCCGATGATGCGCAGGTGAAAGCACGGGTAGCCGACCAGCAGTGCGACGATGACCGAAACCACGACCGCGACCGGAATGCCGATCCACGGCGTGATGCCGCCGTAGTTCCACAGCAGCACCATCACGTAGGCGCCGATGCCGGTGAAGGCGCCGTGGCCGAGCGAGGTCAGCCCGAAGCGGCCCATCAGCGACCAGCCGGTATAGATGAACGACCAGATCAGGATCTGGATCAGCAGGTGCAGGTAGTATTTCTCGGCCGCCGGAAACACGAAGCGCACCGCAACGGGAATAAGCAACAGCGCGGCGACGCCGATGAGGATCGAGGGCGAGATCCGCTTCACGACTTGCCCCCGAACAGCCCCTGCGGCCGGATGAAGATCACCACCATGAAGAACAGGAACGCGATCGCGTAGCCCCATTCGGTCGCGAAGCACGACGAGCCGACCGCGATGAACTGCGCGATGATGAACGCCGCGATGAACCCACCGATCATGTTGCCGAGCCCGCCGAGCACGCAGATCATGAAGATCAGCGGGCCGAACTGCAGGCCGATCTGCGGATAGATGTCGTATTGCAGAACCATCAGCGCCGCCGCGAGGCCCGCAAGCCCGCCGCCGATCGCCGAGGTCACGAGATAGACTTTCCGCTGATCGACGCCCATCAGCGGCATGATCTGCCGGTCCTGCGCGATGGCGCGGATCGCGATGCCGATGTAGGTGCGCGACAGGAACAGCCACAGCAGCAGCATGGCGGCGAGCGCGACGGCGAACGTCACGAGCCGCGCATACGAGAACGACATGTCGAAGGCATTGAGCGAGCCGAGCCGGATGCCGAGGTTCTTGAAGTCGATGCCGAACACCATGGTGGCGGCGGCCTGCAGGAAGAACAGCACGCCGCCGGTAACGAGAAGCTGGTTGATCGGCGCGGAATCGAGCACCGGGCGGATGACCAGCTGATGCATGATCACGCCCGCGACGGCGATCAGCACGATACCGATGAGGGCCGCGAGAAGGAACGGCGTGCCGGCTTTGTAGGCGAAGTGGATGCCGTACATGCCGACCATCATCAGCTCGGCATAACAAATCCACACCACGTCGATGACGCCGAAGATGAGATTGAGTCCAAGCGCCAGCAGCGCGAGCAGGCCCGCGAGCAGCAGTCCGTTGAGGATCGCCTCGAGGAAGAAGATGTCGAGTTGGCAGTCCATCAAATCCCCATGTACGCCTTGCGGATCTCGTCGCTCGCGAGCAACTCGTCCGCACTGCCGCTCATCTTGAGGCGCCCGACTTCGAGCAGGTAGGCGCGGTCGGCGAATTTCAGCACCTGGCGCACGTTCTGCTCGACGATCAGCACGGTGTAACCCTCGGAACGGATGCGCCGCACCAGATCGAACACCTGCGCGACGATCACCGGCGCAAGCCCCATCGAGGGTTCATCGAGCAGCACAAGCTTCGGCCCGCTCATCAGCGCGCGGCCGATCGCGCACATCTGCTGCTCGCCGCCCGAGAGCGTGCCGGCAAGCTGCGCGCGCCGCTCCTTCAGCCGCGGAAACAGCTCGTAGACGAAGGCGAGCCGTTCCTCGAATTTCGCCCGCGCCGCCGGAATGAAGGCACCCATCTTCAGATTGCTCTCGACCGAGAGGCGCGGAAACAACCGCCGCCCTTCGGGCACATGCGCGATGCCGGTCGAGACGATCTTGTGCGGCGGCGTGATGCGCAGCGACACGCCTTCCATCGACATGGCGCCGGCGGTCGCGGGCAGCAGCCCGGAAATCACGCGCAGCAGCGTGGTCTTGCCGGCGCCGTTCGCGCCGATCACCGCCACGGCCTCGCCGGCCTTCACGGTCATCGAAACGCCAAACAGCGCCTGAAAGGCGCCGTAGCCAGCATCGATGTTGGAGAGTTCCAGCATCAGGCGACCGCCTCGGTCCCGAGATAAACCTCGATCACCCGCGCATTGCTCTGCGCTTCCTTCGGCGGCCCGGAGAAGATCACCTCGCCGTGGTCGAGCACCACCACGCGATCGACCACGCGCATCAGCACGCCCATGATGTGCTCGACCCACACGATGGTGATGCCCATTTCGCGCCGGATGCGCTGGAGCATGTCGGCGGCCTGCTCCATCTCGGAGTGATCGAGCCCGTTCAGGCTTTCGTCCGCGAGCAGCAGGCGCGGTTGCGTGGCGAGCGCGCGGGCAAGCTCGAGCTTCTTCAGCGCGGCTGCGCCGAGCCCATCGGTGGTGATGCGAGGATCGGTCGGCAGGCCGACCAGCGTCAGCGCCTCTTCGGCAAGCCGCCAGCAGTCCGTGCGGCTTACTGCGGCTGTCCTGCCCGAAGAACGCCGACAGCGCGACGTTCTCGACCAGGGTCAGATTGCGGAACGGCCGCGGGATCTGGAACGTGCGCCCGATGCCCTTGTGGCAGATGCGGTTCGGCGTGAGCCCGGTAATGTCGGCGCCCTCGAAGCCGATCGTGCCGCCATTCGGCGGGTAGAGACCCGCGATGCAGTTGAAGATCGTGCTCTTGCCCGACCCGTTCGGCCCGATCAGTCCGAGGATCTCGCCCTCATTGACGTCGAACGAAACCTCGTTGACCGCCCGCAGGGCGCCGAACCTCTTGGTAAGCCCGGAGACACTGAAAATCGGCATGAGGGGCATTTCGTCGGCGCACGTCCCGGACGCGATGCAGCGTGAAACGGTCCTCCTCAGTCCGGCCTCATCACGGGCGGAGAGGTCGCGGGTCGGCGCGGTCTCCTTCCTCCTGCGCCGCGCCCGGGACTAGCGGGCATTACCGCGCGTAGGCGTGCCCCTTCGGCAGCGGCAGCACGGCGTCGATGGTCTTGATGCTCGACGGCCAGGCGATCTTGGTCGCGCCGTCGACATACTGCATCACGACGGGCGAGGAGCGCTCGTTCTGCCCCGACATCAAGTGTCCGGGCGGGAAGAACTTCACGCCGTAGCCCTGCACGGTGCCGCCTTCCGGAATGTCGGTCTCGAGCGCGGCCTTGCGCAGCGCCTCCGGATCGTAGCCGCCATGCTTCTTGATCGCGCGCGGCAGCACGTCCGAAAGGAAGATCCACGCATTGTTGAAGCCCATCGAAGTATGCGGCGGCACTTCCTGCGCGCCGGTCTCGGCCTTGTAGCGCTTGACCATTTCGGCGGTCAGGTCCGCGACGCCCGGCTTGAGCGACTTCGGATCGAGTAACTGCGCCGCCACCGGGTCGACATTGTAGAAATAATTCACGTCCTTGCCGAAGGTCTCGATCAGCTTGTCGATCTGACCGTAGCCCGCGCCGTGGCCGATCATCGCCAGGAACTTGAAATTCGCTTCCTTGGCCTGACGCAGGAAAAGCGTGATGTCCGGATTGTAGCCGGTGTGCAGGATGACGTCGGGCTGCGCGCGGCGCAGCTTGGTTACCAGCGCCGAGAGATCGGTCGAGGTCGCCGAATAGGCTTCCTTGTGCACGATCTGTATGCCGAGTTCCTTGCACTTCGCCTCGTTACCCATCGCGACGCCCACGCCATAAGGGCCGTCTTCGTTGATGATCGCGACCTTGAGATCCTTCACTTCCTTGCCGAGCTTCGCTTTGGAATTTTCCGCGAGGAACACACACGACGCCTCGCCGAACTGATCCGAATGCACTTGCGGCCGGAACACGTATTGCAGCTTCTTGTCCTTCAGCACCGCCGAGGCGACGCAGGTGTTGATCCACATGAACCTCTTGGCGGCGTCGACCTTGGCGGCCATCGGCACGCAATGCGCGCTCGAATAAACGCCCATGATCACGTCGACTTTCTGCTCGTTGAGCAGCCGCTCGGCTTCGTTGATCGCAACGTCCGTCTTCGATTGCGCGTCCGTATAGATGCCGACGATCTTGTTGCCTTCGACGCCGCCGCGCTCGTTGATCAGGTCGATCGCGATCTTGTTGCCTATGCCCGCTGCCTTCGATCCGCCGCCCGCGAATGGGCCGGTGTAGTCGTAGATGGTGCCGATCTTGATGTCGGCGGCGTTCGCCGTGCAGGCGAATGCGGCGGCGACTATTCCAAGCGTTATGGTGGCGAATGCGCGGATCATCCTATCCTCCCTGAGACCGCCAGCGGCGTGATGTTCTTGTTACGTCAAGTGTGCGGAGCGCGGCGCGGGCTTGTCAATGGTGCGCGGTTGCCGCAGCGTGGTGTGAATTCGTGCAGGGGACGTCATGGCGACGGCAACGTTTGCGGCAGGCGGATATCGCTACATCCCGGCGGTCTTTCAGTATTCGGGCGGTGTCGCGGCCGAACCGGGCTTCGAGATCGTCCGCATCCGCTTCCACCGGCCGGTCCCGCTCAATGACGGCTTTGCCCGCATCGAGCGCCTGATCCGGGATGCCGGCCGGCCGCTGACTGCCTTCTGCGCCTGCGAATTGCGCTCGCCCGCCCCGTTCACCGAGGACGGATTCCGCGCCTTCAACGAGATCTATGCCGGCACCCTCAAGCGCTGGGGCGTCATGACCGGCGATACCAACCCGGTGGCGCGCAGCAATGTCTGCCCAGCGATCGATCCGCCCGCCGAGCCGTCGTTACATGCCTTCTGCTTCACGGCCCCGGTGCAAAGCACGATCCCGACCTTCGTGGTCGCAGGCAGCGGCGAGGCGGTCGAAGGCAAGGGCAATTACCGCGATCACACGGTGCGGCGCGGCGAAACGTCGCCGGACGCGATCCTCGAGAAGGCGCGCTACGTCCTGGGCGAGATGGAGCGGCGTCTCGCGGCGCTCGGGTTCGGCTGGGCCGATACCACCGCCACGCAGGTCTACACCGTGCATGATCTGCACCCATTTCTGGCGGGCGAGATCGTGCGGCGCGGGGCCGCGCGCGCCGGCCTGACCTGGCATTACGACCGGCCGCCGGTGCGGGAGCTCGAATACGAGATGGATTGCCGCGCCGTGGCAGTTGAGCGGGTCGTGGCCTGAGGGCTAGACTTGGCGCCACGCGAACCACGCGAGACCCGGGAACGGGCCGCCTTTTGGAGGAAACCCATGCGATTGATCCTGAAAACAATTGCGGCGGCGCTGTTGCTCACCTCGACCGCCGCGTACGCCGATATCAAGATCGGCGCGGTGCTCTCCGTCACCGGCCCTGCATCCTTCCTCGGCGATCCCGAGAAGAAGACGCTGGAGATGTACGTCGCCGACATCAACGCCAAGGGCGGCATCAACGGCCAGCAGATAAGGCTATTCGTCTATGACGACGGCGGCGACCCGAACCAGGCGCGCACTTTCGGCACACGCGCGATCGAGCAGGACAAGGTCGATGCGCTGCTCGCCGGCTCCACCACGGCGACCACCATGGCGATCATCCCGCTCGCCGAGGACGCGCAGGTGCCGCTGATCAATTTCGCCGGCGCCGTGCAGGCGGTGCATCCGGTCAAGAAATGGAATTTCAAGACGCCGCACACCGACCTGATGGCGTGCGAGAAGATTTTCGATGACCTGAAGAAGCGCAACCTCACCAAGGTCGCGCTGATCTCCGGCACCGACGCGTTCGGCAAGTCGATGCGTGACCAGTGCACGACGGTGACCGGCAAATACGGCATCGAGGTGCTGCACGAGGAGACCTACGGCCCGCGCGACAGCGACATGACCCCGCAGCTCACCAACATCAAGGGCAAGGCCGGCGTGCAGGCGGTGATCAATCCGGGCTTCGGCCAGGGCCCCGCGGTCGTGACGCGCAACTACAAGCAGTTCGGCATCACGCTGCCGTTCTACCAGAGCCACGGTGTCGCCTCGAAGCAGTTCATCGAGCTCGCCGGCCCCGCCGCCGAAGGCGTCCGGCTGCCGGCCGCCGCGCTGCTGGTGGCGAACAAGCTGCCCGACAACGATCCGCAGAAGAAGGTCGTGGTCGACTACACGAAAACCTACGAGGCCAAGACTGGCCAGCCGGTGTCGACCTTCGGCGGACACATGTATGACGGCCTGATGATCCTGGTCGAGGCGATGCAGCGGGCGAAAAGCGCCGACAAGGCCAAGGTGCGCGACGAGATCGAGAAGACCAAGGGCTTCGTCGGCACCGGCGGCGTCGTCAACATGTCGCCCACCGACCACCTCGGGCTCGATCTTTCGGCCTTCCGCATGCTGGAGATCAAGAACGGCGATTGGGCCCTGGCGGGGGCTGGGTCTTAATCCGCTCCCCGTCTCCGGGGAGGGTGGCCGTCCGAAAGCGACGGCCGGGTGGGGCTTGATGCGCTGTCGGGTAGACCGCACCCGTCTGCTCGCTTCGCTCGCATCCACCCTCCCCCTTCGGGGGAGGGATAAAGGAAGCAAATGCCCGAATTCCTCCAGTTCTTCTTCTCAGGGCTGACCGTCGGGGCGATCTACGCGCTGGTCGCGGTCGGCTTCACGCTGATCTACAACGCCTCGGACGTGATCAACTTCGCGCAGGGCGAATTCGTCATGCTCGGCGGCATGGTGACGTTCTTCGCCGCCGCGGCCGGCGTGCCGCTGCCGCTCGCCGCCCTGCTCGCCATCGTGGTCGCGACCGCCGTCGGGTTGCTGCTGCACCAGTTGGCGATCGAGCCCGCGCGCGGCGCATCCGCCGTCACGCTGATCATCATCACCATCGGCGCTTCGATTTTCCTGCGCGGCATCTCGGCCATCGTGTTCGACAAGAACTTCCACTCGTTCCCGGCCTTCGCCGGCACCGAGCCGTGGATGATCGGCGGCGCGGCGCTGCTGCCGCAGAGCCTGATCGTGCTGCTCGGCGCGGGCGCGATCGTGGTCGCGCTGTGGGCGTTCATGACCATGACGCTGACCGGCAAGGCGCTGGTCGCGACCGCCGCCAACCGCTTGGCGGCGCGGCTGGTGGGCATCAACACCAGCGCGATCGTCGGCTTGGCCTTCGCGGTATCCGCCGCAATCGGCGCCTTCGGCGGCATCCTGATGACGCCGATCACGCTGACCAGCTACGACGTCGGCACGCTGCTCGCGCTGAAAGGCTTCGCCGCCGCGATGCTCGGCGGCATGGGCAATCCGCTCGGCGCGGTGATCGGCGGGCTGATCGTCGGCCTGCTCGAAGCGTTCAGCGCCGGCTATCTCTCGTCATCCTACAAGGACGCCATCGCATTCCTGGTCATCCTTGGCGTGCTGTTCGCCATGCCGCAGGGTCTGTTCGGCCGCGCCGCGATCGAGCGGGTCTAGATGCGCGCGTCGTCCGCAGCCCCTACGCGGTCATCGTGCTGCTGGCCGCGATCGTGCTGGCGCTGCCGCTGCTCATCTCCTCGACCTTCTACCTGCGCATCGCCGCGCTTGTTTTCATCTTCGCGCTCGCCGTCGTCGGCCTCAATCTGCTGATGGGCTTTGCCGGACAGGTCAGCCTCGGCCATGCGGGCTTCTTCGGTATCGGCGCCTATGCGGTCGCGATCGGGCCGACGCATCTCGGCATTCCCTCGTGGGCCGCGCTGATCGCGGGCGCGGCGATTGCGGGCGTGCTCGCGTATCTCGTCGGCCGGCCGATCCTCAAGCTCAAGGGCCACTATCTCGCGGTCGCGACGCTGGGGCTCGGCATCCTGATCGCGATGGTGTTCACCAACGAGGCGCGCTGGACCGGCGGGCCCGGACGGCATGCCGGTGACGCGGCTGGAACTGTTCGGCTGGCGCGCGCGCGCGCCGATCGCCTGGTACTGGATTTCCGGCGTGAGCCTGATCGCTCGGCGCGCTGATCGCCGTGAACCTGATCGAGAGCCCGACCGGCCGCGCCTTCCGCGCGATCCACGACAGCGAGACCGCCGCACGCACGCTCGGCATCGACGTCGCGCGCTACAAGCTTGCGGCATTCGTTCTTTCGGCGATCTATGCGGCGGTCGCGGGCGCCTATCTGGCGCTGTTCGACGCGCTGGTGACGCCGGTCACGGCCGGATTCCTGCGCTCGATCGAGTTCGTCACCATGGCGGTGATCGGCGGCCTCGGCTCGATCCTCGGCGGCGTGGTGGGCGCGGCGGTTCTTGTGCTGCTGCCGCAGGTCCTCACAGCATTCCACGACTACGAGCACGTCGTGCTCGGGCTTTTGATGATGATCTTCATGATCTTTTTGCCGGCCGGGATCGTGCCGTCGCTCGCGCGGCTGATGCAGCGGCGGCAGCCATGAGCGCGCTTGCCGTGACCGACGTCGCGATTTCGTTCGGCGGCGTCGCGGCAGTTGCGGGCGTATCGTTCGCGGTCGCGCCGCGTGAGATTGTCGCCATCATCGGGCCGAACGGCGCCGGCAAGACCACGCTGTTCAATATCGTCGCGGGCCATTACCGGCCCTCGCGCGGCCGCGTCATGCTGCACGGCGAGGACGTGACCGGCCTCGCGCCGCATCTCCTGGCCCGGCACGGCCTGTCGCGCACGTTCCAGAACCTGCAGATATTCTTCCGCATGACGGCGGCCGAGAACGTGATGGTCGGCCGCCACCTGCATGAGCGCCGTGCGCTGCTGCCGCATCTGTTCGCGCTCCCGTCCGTGTTGCGGCAGAACCGCGCGACGCGCCAGAAAGCCGAGGAACTGCTTGCCTTCGTCGGCCTCTCGGCGCTGGCCGATCAGCCTGCCGGCACCATGCCGTACGGCGCGCTCAAGCGTCTCGAAATCGCCCGCGCACTCGCGACCGAACCGAAGGTGCTGCTGCTCGACGAGCCCGCGGCCGGCTGCAACGCGGTGGAGACCGAAGAGATCGACGCCGTGATCCAGAGGGTCGCGGCATCGGGCGTCGCCGTGGTGCTGGTCGAGCATGACATGAAGCTGGTGATGAAGATCTCCAGCCGCATCCACGTGCTCGATCAGGGCCGCACGCTGGCCGAAGGCACGGCCGCCGAGGTGCGCGCCAATCCGGAAGTGGTGAAGATCTATCTCGGGGCGCACGCATGAGCATGCTGCGCGTCGAAAATCTCAACTCGGGCTATGGCCGCATCGCGGTGCTGCGCGACGTGTCGCTTGAGGTCGCGGCAGGCGAGATGGTAGCGCTGGTCGGCAGCAACGGCGCCGGCAAGACCACGCTGCTGCGCGCGATTTCGGGCGTGCAGCCGAGCCGCGGCGCCATCACGTTCGGCGGCAAGCCGATCCAGCAGTTGAGCGCGCATGCGCGCGTGCGCGCCGGCATCGTGCAGGTGCCGGAAGGCCGCCAGGTGTTCGCGCCACTGCCGGTCGCCGACAATCTGCGGCTCGGCGCCTGGACCCGCCGCGATGCCGACATCGCGCGCGATCTCGATGAAATCTACGCGACATTCCCGGCGCTGGCCGAGAAGCGCCACATCGCGGCCGGCGCGCTCTCCGGCGGGCAGCAGCAGATGCTGGCGATCGGCCGTGCCCTGATGGCGCGGCCGAAGCTGCTGCTGCTCGACGAGCCCTCGATGGGTCTCGCGCCGATGCTGGCCGAGCAGATTCTGGCGAACGTCGCAGCGCTGCGGAAAGGCGGGCTCACCGTCCTGCTGGTCGAGCAGAACGCGCACGCCGCGCTCGCGATCGCGGATCGCGCCTATGTGCTGGAAACCGGCCGCATCACGCTGTCCGGTGCGAGCGCGACGCTGCGGCAGGACCCACGCGTGAGAGAAGCATATCTCGGCCTGTAGAGCTCACGCCGTGGCCTTCGCGTCTTGCCCGGATCATGTCCGCGGCTTTCTCACCGATCATGATGGCGGGCGCGTTGGTGTTTCCGGAGGTGAGCGTCGGCATGATCGATGCGTCGGCGACACGCAAACCCGCGATGCCGCGCACGCGCAGGCGATCGTCGACGACGGCCATGTCATCCTGCCCCATCCGGCAGGTGCCGACGGGGTGGAATACGGTCGTCGAGATGTCGCGCGCAAAGCCCAACAAGTCTGCGTCCGATTGCACGCCGGTGCCCGGCTTGTACTCGCGCGGCGAAAAGCGCGCGAGCGCGGGCGCGGCCGCGATGTGGCGAGCGAGCCGCACGATCTCGACCGCGACGGTCTGGTCGTCCACGGTCGAGAGATATTTGTGCCGCAGCACGGGATGCTGGCGCGCGTCTGCCGACTTGATGCGCACATGCCCACGGCTCGTCGGCCGCACGTTCACACAGGAAAGCGTGAACGCCGGAAAGTCGTGCACCGGATCGCCGTACTTGTCGAAGCTGAGCGCCGAGACCTGCATCTGGACATTCGGCGTGTCGCGCGAGTCGTCGCTCCGCGTGAAGGCGCTGATCTGCGCCGGAATCGTCGTCATCGGGCCGCGCTTGAAGCCGAAATACTTCACGCCCATCACGAAGCGCCCGAGCCGGCTGCCGAGCACCTGATTGAGCGACTTCGCGTTGCTGATGCGGAAGATCATCCGCAGCATGAGATGATCCTGCAGGTTGTCGCCGACGCCCGGAAGCGCGTGCCGCACAGCGATCCCGTGTTCGCTCAGCAGCGCACCGGGGCCAATGCCGGACACTTGCAGGAGCTGCGGCGAGCCGACGGAGCCCGCCGACAGCACCACCTCGCGCCGTGACTGCGCGACGCACACCTCGTCGCCTTGCCAGAATTCGACACCCGTCACGCGCTTGCCGTCGAGGCGCAGCGATTTCACTTGCGCGCCCGTGACGACCCGCAGGTTCTTTCGGTGCATCACCGGATGGAGAAACGCCCTGGCGGCCGATGCGCGCACGCCGCGCCGCGTCGTCATGTGTGCATAGGCAACGCCCTCGTTGTCACCGCGATTGAGGTCGGTCACCTTCGGGATGCCGCGTTGCGCCGCCGCCTCGACGAAGGCGTCGAGAATCTCCCAGCGCAGGCGCGGGCCCTCGATGCGCAGTTCGCCGCCCGCGCCGTGCCATTCGTTCGCGCCGTCGTAGAAGTCCTCGTGGCGCTTGAAGTAAGGAAGCACGTCGTCCCACGACCAGCCGCGATTGCCGAGCTGGCGCCAGTGGTCGTAATCGCGCGACTGCCCGCGGATATAGACCATGCCGTTGATCGACGACGAACCGCCGAGCACGCGCCCGCGCGGAATCGCAATCGCACGCCCGTTCAGCCCGGCCTCTGATTCCGAGGTGTAGCACCAGTCCGTGCGCGGATTGCCGAGCGTACGGAATATCCCGAGTGGCACATGAATCCAGAAGAAGTCATCCTTGCCGCCCGCTTCGAGCAGCAACACGCTCGCGTTCGGATCGGCGCTGAGGCGATTGGCCAGCACGCAACCGGCCGAGCCGGCGCCCACGACGACGTAATCGTAGGTGCCGGCATCGACAGTCATGGATGCGTCAGGCCGCCTTCGCGGCCTGGATCGCCGCCCACACGCGGCTGGGCGTCGCCGGCATGTCGATGCGATCGATGCCGAGCGGGCTCAATGCATCGATCACCGCGTTGATCACCACCGGCGGCGCGCCGATGGTGCCGGATTCCCCGATCCCCTTCACGCCGATCGGGTTGGTGAGGCAGCGCACCTCCTCCAGCGCGATCTGGAAGTCGGGCAGCATGTCGGCACGCGGCATCACGTAGTCCATGAAACTTCCGGTGACGAGCTGCGCGGACTCGCGATCATAGACCGCGTGTTCGTACAGCGCCTGCCCGATCCCCTGCGCGACGCCGCCGTGCTGCTGGCCGTTGACGATCATCGGGTTGAGCACCTGGCCGAGATCGTCGACCATCACATAGCGGTCGACCGTCACCTCGCCGGTCTCCGGATCGATCTCGACCTCGACCGCGTGCGCGCCGTTCGGATGGCTCGGCGGTTCGGGCGAATGCGAGCCCGAACCTTCGAGCCCGATGCCGAACTTGGTCATCGGTCCCATCGGGGCGAACGAGGCCTTCGCGACTTCGGTGAGCGGGATTGCCTTGTCGGTACCGGCAACCTTGAAGGTTGCCGTCCTTGAACTCGATGTCGCCCGCGTCTGCCTCCAGCATGGCGGCGGCCATCGGCTTCGCCTTGTCGATGATCACATCCGCGGCGCGCTTGAGCGCGCTGCCGCCGACCACCGCACTGCGCGCCCCATAGGTGCCGCGCCCGAACTGCACCTGCGCGGTGTCGCCCTGCACGTAGCGGATGGACTCGAACGGCACGCCGAGGAATTCGTGCACCAACTGCGCGAACACGGTCGCGTGTCCCTGCCCGTGCGAGTGCGTGCCGGCGAACACCGTGACGCTGCCGCCCGGATCGAAGCGGATGTCCATGCGGTCGTTGAAGATGCCGCCGAACTCGATGTAGTAGCAGACCGAGCGGCCGCGCAGCTTGCCGTTCTTTTCCGACGTTTTGCGGCGCTTCTCGTAGCCGTTCCAGTCGACCATATCGACGCACTTGTCGAGCAGCCGGACGAACTCGCCGGAGTCGTAGGTGTAGAGCGTCGGCGTGTTGTAGGGGAATTTATCGGGCGGAATGAGATTGACGCGGCGGATTTCGGCGACATCCATGCCGATCTGCTTCGCGGCATGTTCGATCATGCGCTCGGTGAAATAGGCGGCCTCCGGGCGCCCCGCGCCGCGGTACGGGCCGGCCTGCGGCGTGTTGGTGAACAGGCCCTTGCACACGATGTGCATGGTCTGCACGTCGTAGGCTTCCGGAATGAAGCGCAGCGAGAACAGGCCGCTCACCATGCCGGGGCCGACGAAATAGGCGCCGATCTGGAACAGCGACTGCGAGCGGATCGCGAGGATCTTGCCCTTCTCGTCGAGCGCCATCTCGCCATAGCTGACAAGGTCGCGCCCGGTGTGGTCGTTCATCATGCTCTCGGAGCGCGTCGCGACCCACTTCACCGGCCGCCGCAGCTTCTTCGAAGCCCACATCACCAGCGCATCGTCCGGG
This sequence comes from uncultured Alphaproteobacteria bacterium, assembly GCA_963800695.1. Classification (GTDB taxonomy): domain Bacteria; phylum Pseudomonadota; class Alphaproteobacteria; order Rhizobiales; family Xanthobacteraceae; genus PALSA-894. The sequence goes on from CAWDCA010000028.1 coordinate 212,683, forward strand.
AACGCACCGCCCTTCAGGCCGAAGCCGCCGCCGACGTCGGGCGCGACCACGCGCACCTGGTTCTCGTTCACATGGAAGATGTGCGCGATCTCCATGCGCACGCCGTGCGGGTTCTGCGACGAGGTATAGAGCGTGTAGGCATCATCCGCCGCGTTGTAGTCGCCGATCGCGGTGCGCGGCTCCATCGACACCGGCGTGAGGCGGTTGTTCTCCACGCGCAGCTTCGCGACGTGCTTCGCCCTGGCGAAGGCCGCGTCGGTCGCCGCCTGATCGCCGAACGCCAGCATGAAGGCGGTATTGCCGTTCGGATTGTCGTCCCACACCTTCGGCGCGCCATCCTTAGCGGCGTCCTCGACCAGCGCCACGGCGGGCAGCGTGTCGTAATCGACTTCGATCATCTCGGCGGCGTCGCGCGCCTGCGCCTGCGTCTCCGCGACCACGAACGCCACGCGATCGCCGACGAAGCGCACCTTGTCGGCCTGCAACAGCAGTTGATGGATGCGATGGCCCTTCGGGGCGCCGAGGTCCTCGGGCATCATGGCGGACGTGAACGTGCCGAGCTTCTCGGCCGCCACGTCGGCGCCGGTCAGCACCAGCAGGACGCCCGGCGCCGCCTTCGCCTTGGCGGTGTCGATCTTCCTGATGCGGGCGTGCGCGTGCGGCGAAAGCAGCACCACGCCGTGGCACATGCCGGGCAGCACGATGTCGTCGACATAGCGCCCCGATCCCGTGAGGAACCGCGCATCCTCGACACGCCGCACCGCCTGCCCGATTCCGAACTTGGCCATTTTCCGATCCCTGTGGTTTCGGGCCGCACGATATTTCGGCGGCTGCGCAAGAGCAATGCGCGCTAACGCCCCGCCAGCAGATTGGGTAGGAATAGCGCGATCTGCGGAAACACCGTGATCACCAGCGTGAACAACACCATGATCACCAGATACGGCAGCGTCACCCTGGCGATGTAGCCAAGCCCGTCGCCGGTCAGTCCCTGGATCACGAACAGGTTGAACCCGACCGGCGGGGTGATCTGCGCCATCTCGACCACCAGCACGAGAAAGATGCCGAACCACACCGGATCGAAACCTGCCTGTTTCACGATCGGCAGCACGATCGGCAAAGTCAGGACGATCATCGAGAAGCCGTCGAGAAAGCAGCCGAGGATCAGATAGAAGCCGATCAGCACGACGATCAGCATGAAGGGCGACAGCCCCATAGTGGCGACAAAATCCGCGATGGCACGCGGGATTCCGAGGAACGCGGCCGCGCTCCCGAGGATCGAGGCGCCCAACAGGATCATGGCGATCATCGAGCACGTCATGACCGAGCCCATCGCGATGTCGCGCAGCGCTTTCAGCGTCAGACCGCCCTGCAGCGCCGCCACGATGAGCGCCCCGAGCACACCGACCGCCGCGCTTTCCGACGGCGTCGCGATGCCGCCATACATCGAACCGAGCACCGCAACGATCAGGAAGATCGCGGGCAACAGCTCCTTCAACGCCCTGAAGCGGTCGATGAACGAAATGGCACTCAACGCGCGTTCGCTTGCGGGCACGAGCCCCGGCCGGATCGTGGTGTGAATCATCACCCACGCCATGAAACATCCCGCGAGCAAGGCACCGGGAATAAAGCCTGCCGTGAACAGCTTGATGACCGACACGTCGCCGAGCACACCGTAGATGATCAGGATGTTCGACGGCGGGATCAGGAATCCGAGCGTACCCGCGCCTGCGAGGCTGCCGATCGCAATGTCCTTCGAGTAGCCGCGCTTCAACAATTCGGTGAGCGCCATGCGTCCGACCACCTGCGTGGTTGCGGCCGACGAGCCCGAAATCGCCGCGAAGATCGAGCACCCGATCACGTTCACATGCAGCAACCGTCCGGGCAGCAGCCCCGCCCACGGCGCGAGGCCCCGAAACAGGGACTGCGACAGGCGCGACTGAAACAGTATCTCGCCCATCAGGATGAACATCGGCAGCGCGAGCAGCTCCTGCGTGGTGAGGATGTTCCACGCGTATTGTGCGAGCAGTTTGTCGAGCGGGATGTCGCGGAACAGCGCGAGCATCACCGCGCCGGTCGCGCCCAGCGTCAGCCCGATCCAGATGCCCCCGGCAAGCGCCGAGAACAGGATCGCAAACATCGTTCCGGTGATGGCGCCCATTATTCGACCGGCGCCGCCTTGATGCGATGGTCCTCAAGCGGCAAGCCGAGCAGCGCCTGGATGAAACGCGCGAGAAATTGCAGCGCGAGCAGCACCATGCCGAACGCGATCACGCTTTCGGGAATCCACAGCATTGTGCCGGAGGAGATCGAAGTCTGCCCACCCTGGAACGCCGTCCACGCGAAGCGCGCCATCGCGATGGCGAGAAACCCGACAAAGCACGTCGCGACCAGCGAGGCCGCGACCTCAAGCCAGCGCCGCGCCGGCGGCGCAAGCCGCCCGAGCACCAGCGTGACCCGGATGTGCCCGCCCGCGCGCAGCGTCATGGCGGCGCCGAAGGTGAAACACGCCGCCATCAGATAAGACGAGTATTCCCACGCCACCGGAATGTCGGCCGGCACCCATGAAATGAAATTCGACAGCGCCCGCACGGTGATCTCGGCGAGCATCAGGAGCGTGAGGGTCACAAGGCAAGCCGCCCCGATCCAGCCGTCGAGGCGCCCGAGCCGTTCGATGCCATCGAGCAGCAGCCGCAGCGGCGCGGGCGCCGCTGCGTTGAGGCTCGCTTTCACGAGCTTCGTTTCACGTCCGCGAGAAATGCCTTCACGGGCTTCTCGGAAGCCGGCACGCGCTTGAGAAACGCCTCCTGCAAGGGCGCGGTCTTGGCCTGGAAGTCCTTCATCATGGCGGGCGGGATTTTCACCACTTCCATGCCGCCGTCGGTCAGCCGCTTCAGGCTGTCGGTATCGGCCTTGAGCGAGGCAGCCCAGAAATCGGGCTCGAGTTTCTTCGCCAGTTCTTCGATCGCCTTCTGGTGCGCGGGCGAGAGCTTCTTCCAGGTGTCGTTGTTGACGTTGACCATCTGGCACGACCAGGTGTGATTGGTCGGATAGACGTATTTCAGGAATTCCCAGAACTTTCCGTCGACGCCCGACACCGAGGACGTCGACACGCCCGCGACCGCGCCCGACGCGAGCGCCGGAATGGTCTCGCCCCACGGGATCAGCACCGGCGCCATGCCGACGGCGGCGCACATGTCCTGCGCGTTCTTGTCGGGCACGCGGATCTTCACGCCCTTGAGGCCGTCGAGCGTGTCCGTCTTGACCTTCAGGTGCAGGTACTGCGTCGGCCACGGCACCATGTAGAGAACCTTCTGATTGTTCTTGGCCGCGATCGCCTCGTATTCGGGGCGCAGATATTTGTGCAGGATTTTCAGCTCCTGATCCGAGCCGACCAGGAACGGGATCGACTCGGTGCCGAGCATCGGCTCGTCACCGATCTGCTGAATGTTGAGAATATCGGCGAGCGGCACCAACCCATCGCGCACCGCGCGCAATTGTTCGGGCCCCTTGAAACCGAGCGAGCCGCCGGCCTGCACGGTGATCTTCACCTCGCCGCCGGTGGCCTTGCCGACTTCCTCGGCAAACTTCTTGGCATTGGTGGTGTGGAAATTCCCGTCCGGCCACACTGTCGCCAGATCGAGGCTGGTCGCGGCCGAAGCCGGGTTGAACGCGCTGTTCGCAAGCACCGCGCCGGTGCCCGCCATGAATTCCCGTCGCGTGAACATGAGTAACTCCCCTCTCTGTCGTCGTCGCACTCTCACTCCGCCGCTTTCACCGGCGTGTAGCCATACAAATCCCGTGCCGTTTCCTTCGACACCAACTCATCGGCGAGATCGCGCGCGACGCGCTCGCCTTGCCGCTCGCCCGGCGCGCCGATGCCGCCGCCGCCTGGCGTGAGCACCACCAGCCGATCGCCCGGCGGCACCTGCTGGAATCCCTTGCCGCGCATCTTGAGACCGGACTTCAGGCCGACGTAGCCCGCAGCACCGTTATGCCCACCATCGCGCCCGCGCGCCGGATGGTCGATGCGGTCGAACGCCGCCAGTATGTCCCAAGGCCGGTCGATGCCACTGCCGATCTCGATGATCTGCCCGTGTCCGCCCTGCGTGCGGCCGAGGCCGCCGCTGTCGGGCCGCAGCTCTTTCTTCCAGAAGATCAGCGGCGTCTGGCTCTCGGCGATCTCGACCGGCGTGCCGCGCACACCGCTCGGATAGGCGGTGGCCGACAAGCCATCCTTGTCGGGGCGCGCGCCGGTGCCGCCGTTCGAGGTCACCGCCATGGTAAACCCGTAATTGCCCCCCGAACCGGCTTGCGTCTCGCCGCGCACGTTGAGATTCCACAGGCACGATGTGCCTTCGGCCGGTACGCGATCCGGAATGATCTGGCGCAGGCAGCCGAACGCCACGTCGGGCAGCATCTGCCCGATGATGTGGCGGCTGCACACCGGCGCGGGCTTCGGCGCATTCAGGATGCAGCCGACCGGCGCCGAGACCGTGAGCGGCCCAAGCGAACCCGCATTGTTCGGGATCGCACTCGCCACCACGCAGCCGAGCCCGAACACCGAATAGGCGGTGGTGTAGGCGAGCGGCACGTTGATGCCGTAGCGCGACTGCGGCGAGGTCCCGGTGAAATCCACATGAATGCCGGTGTCCGAGACCGTCAGCGCCGCCACGAGCGTGACCGGCGCGTCGTAGCCGTCGACCGTCATCTCGTTGCGCCAGGTGCCGCGCGGCAGTCTCGCGATCTCAGCCATCACGGCCTCGCGCGAGCGCGCGCAGATGTGCTCGGCCAGCACGTCGAGATTGTCGATGCCGAACTCGTCCATCATCTCGGCGAGGCGCTTGGCGCCGACATCGTTGCAGGCGGCGAGCGAATAGGTGTCGCCCTCGGTGTCGATCGGCAGCCGCGTGTTGGCGCGGATCATCGCCATCAGGGTTTCGTTCACGCTGCCCTGATCGACCAGCTTGAGCATCGGGATGTAGAGGCCTTCCATGAACACGTCGGTCGCGTCCGGCCCGAAACCGATGCCGCCGATGTCCATCAGGTGGCTGGTGCAGGAGAACAACGCGACCAGCTGGCCCTTCGAGTTGAACGCTGGCGTCGTGATGACGAAGTCGTTGAGGTGCCCGGTGCCCATCCAGGGATCGTTGGTGATGTAGGCATCGCCGGGCTTCATCATGTCGAGCGGGAAGTGGCGGATGAAGTGCTTCACGGACTCCGCCATCGAGTTGACGTGGCCGGGCGTGCCGGTGACGGCCTGCGCCAGCATGCGGCCCTGGCGGTCGAACACGCCGGCCGAGAGATCGCCGCACTCGCGCACGATCGGCGAGAACGCGGTGCGCATCAGCACCTGCGCCTGCTCTTCCACAACGGCGATCAGCCGGTTCCACATGATCTGCAGGTCGATCAGGCGTGTTGCGTCGGTCATGGAAGCGCCTCGCGTGCCATTCGCACAGGTGTGTTCCCTCCCCCCTTGCGGGGGAGGGGTAGGGAGGGGGGTCGCGAGTTTGGCGACAGCGGTCCCACATGGACCCCCACCCCCAACCCCTCCCCGCAAGGGGGAGGGGAGCCCACCGAGTATGCGGTTCGCATCACGCCCTCCGCTCCATCACGATACACCCGGCGGCATCGATGCGCGCGTCGAAGCTCGCGGTGACGAACGTGGACGTCTCGTCCTCGGCGATGATCGCCGGCCCCGGCACACGCACGCCGGCCTCCAGCCGCGAGCGGCTGTAGGTCGGGACATCGATCGTATTGCCGGCGCGGCCATCGAAGAACGCGCGGCTGCCGTCCGGCGATGGCGCGCGCTTGTCGCTAACCGGCGCCATGGTGTCCGGCCGGTGCGCCTTGGTGGAGATCAGCACCGACCAGCTCAGCGCCTCGATGGCGGCGCCCGGGATCGGCCGGCGGAACAGCACGGAATATTCGCGCTCGAATGTCTCGCGCAGGATCGCGGCGTCTTCACCGCCGAGATCGCGCACCGGCAGCGGCACCGCGATCTCGTGCCCCTGCCCGACATAACGCATGTAGGCGAGGCGGCGCTCGGTGACCGGCGCGCCGCGCGCACCCGGCTCGACCAGCGCGCGCGCATCGTGCGACATCTCGGCGAGCAGCGCGGAAGCACCCGCGAAATCAAAATCGTCGAGCCGCATATGGCGGCTCTTCACCAGTTCATACGAAATCGGCGCCACCAGAAAGCCGACCGCCGAGCCGACGCCGGCGTTCGGCGGCACCAGCACGCGCGCCAGCCCAAGCTTCTCGGCAACGCGCGCCGCGTGCAGCGGCGCCGCACCGCCGAACGCGATCAGCGTGTGATCGTTGACGACCTCGCCGCGCTCGACCGCATGCACGCGCGCCGCGCTCGCCATGTTCTCGCACACCATCTCGTGCACCGCGTAGGCGGCGGTCTCGGGCGACAGCCCGAGCGGATCGCCGACGGCCGTCACCAATGCGGCGCGCGACAGGTCCGGATTGAGCGAGATGGTGCCGCCCGCGAACGCTGCCGGATCGATCAAGCCGAGCGCCACATCCGCATCGGTCACGGTCGGCAACAGGCCGCCGCGCCGGTAGCACGCAGGCCCCGGCTCCGAGCCCGCGCTTTCCGGGCCCACGGTAACGCGCTTCAACGCATCGACCTTGGCGATCGAGCCGCCGCCCGCACCGATCTCCACCATTTCGATCACCGGAATGCGCAGCGGCAAGCCCGAGCCCTTCAGGAAGCGCGCCTGACGATCGACTTCATAGACGCGCGCCGAGTTCGGCTCGAAGTTTTCGATCAGGCAGATTTTCGCCGTGGTGCCGCCCATGTCGAACGACAGCACCTTTTTCTCGGAGGCGCGCGCCGCCACCTGCGCGGCGAAGATCGCGCCGCCTGCCGGCCCCGACTCGACCAGCCGCACCGGAAAGCGCCGCGCCGTATCGATCGAGGTGAGCCCGCCGCCGGAGGTGACCAGATAGATCGCGCCGCGGAACTGCTCGACGCGCAGCGCATCGTCCATGCGGGCGAGATACCCGTCCATCAGCGGCTGCACATAGGCGTTGGCGACCGCCGTCGAGGTGCGCTCGTATTCGCGGATCTCCGGGCAGACCTCCGACGAGAGCGTGATGCTCAAGCCGGGCATCGCTTTCTTCAGGATCTCCGCCGTGCGTTCCTCATGCGCGGGATTCACATACGAATGCATGAAGCAGATCGCGACCGCCTCGATGCCGTTGTCGCGCAGCGCCTGCACGCGCGCCTCGACCGCCGCCTCGTCGAGCGCAAGCCGCACCTTGCCGTGGATGTCGACGCGCTCCGGCACGGTGAAGCGCAGCGAACGCGGCACCAGCGGCTGCGGCTTCTCGATGGTCAGGTCGTACTGGTCGTAGCGGCTCTCGTTGGCGATATCGAGGACGTCGCGGAAACCATCCGAGGCGATCAGCGCGGTGCGCGCGCCGCGCCGCTCGATGATCGCGTTTGTGGCCAACGTGGTCCCGTGAATGAACACATCGATGTCGGAGAAATGCAGGCCCGCATCGCCGAGGACGAGCCGCGCGCCGTCGAGCACGCCCTCCTCGGGGCGCTTCGCGGTGGTCAGCACCTTGCGGGTGAGCCGCTCGGTTCCGCGATCGAGCACGATGTCGGTGAAGGTACCGCCGATGTCGACCGCCATGCGGACGTCGCGGCCATTGGTTTTTGCAAGCATGCCCGATGTTCGCATGGCGTTGGGGTCAAGCGGAAGCCCGCAGTGAACAGTTGTCATCCCGGGCGAGCGGAGCGAGACCCGGGATCCATAACCACAATTCTCTCGAGACTGCACTGGTCGTGGTTATGGATCCCGGATAGCCGGCTGCGCCGGCTTCCGGGATGACAGCGGAGATGTCGCTAGTTGTTGCGCTCCAGCCGCGCGATCAGAAATTCAATCTCTGCGATTGCTTCCTTGGACAATCTGATCCCCGGCTTGCGCTGCGCATCCGAGGCGATCGCGCCACGGCGCTTGAGGATGTATTTGCGTACCGCAAGCCCCAGCATCCCGGGCTGCTGCTCGTAGCGCAGCAGCGGCAGATGCCGGTCGAACAGATCGTGCGCTTCCGCACGCTCGCCGGATTTGATCAGCTTGACGAGCTGCACCAGCATTTCGGGATACGCATAGCCGGTGTTGGCGCCGTCCGCACCGCGCTCCAGCTCGTGCGGCAGGAAGATGCCGCCGTTGCCGCACAGGATCGCGACCTTGCGCATTCCGTTGGACATCAGCGCCTTCAGGGCGGTGAGTTTTTCGAGCCCCGGCCATTCCTCGTGCTTCACCATCTTGCAGGAGGGATTGTCCGTCACGATGCGCCGGATGACCGAAGGCGTCATGTAGACGCCCGACGCATACGGATAATCCTGCAGCACGAACGGCACGTCCGGGCCGATCGCCTCCACGGCGTTGGCGAAATACGTCACGATCTGGTCATCGGTCTTGAGCGTTCCCGGCGGCGCGATCATCACGCCGCCCGCGCCCGCATCCATCACGTCTTTCGCCAGCGCTGCCATCTGGGCAAAGCCGGGTGCCGAAGCGCCGACGATCACCGGCAGGCCGTTCACGCGCCGCACCACCTGCCGCGTCAGCGCGACGGACTCCGCGTGGGTGAGCTTGGGCGCCTCGCCCATGATGCCGAGCACGGTCACGCCGGTGATGCCGGCGCCGACGTAGAAATCCATCAGCCGGTCGAGGCTCGCTGTATCGACCGCGCCGTCGTCGGTGAACGGCGTCGCCGCGATGATGTAGACGCCGTGGGCGGAGGTATCGAGCATGGGCATGAGATTGCTTCCGTCATTCCGGGCCGAGCGCAGCTCGGAGCCCGGAATCCATAAACACCACTGTTGCGATATTGGCGAGACCGTACAATACGGAATATTCAGTGGCTATGGATTCCGGGCTCGCCGCTGACGCGGCGCCCCGGAATGACCAAGGAGAGACCATGCAACCCTTCGATCTGGTGATCCGCGGCGGCACGGTGGCGACCGCCACCGACAGCTTCAAGGCCGACCTCGGCATCCGCGGCGACAAGATCGCGGCGATCGGCGAGGGTCTGGACAAGGGCAAGAAGGAAATCGACGCGCGTGGCAAGCTCGTCCTGCCCGGCGGCGTCGACGCGCATGGCCACATCGAGCAGCTCTCCGCGTCGGGCAAGATGAACGCCGACACGTTCGAGAGCGCCACCACGGCGGCCGCGCACGGCGGCACCACGACCGTGATCTCATTCGCCGCGCAGCACGTCGGCATGAGTCTCAAGACCGTGGTGGACGAATATCACGAGCTCGCCGAGCGCGGCGCGGTCATCGACTACGCGTTCCACATGATCCTCGCCGACCCGCGCGAGGAAGTTCTGGAGAAGGAAGTTCCGGCGCTCGTGAAGGCCGGGCACTCGTCGCTGAAAGTGTTCATGACCTACGACCGCCTCAAGGTCGACGACGAGCAGTTGCTCAACGTGCTGCAGGCCGCGCGCGACAACAAGGCGATGGTCTGCGTGCATGCCGAAAATCACGGCATGATCTCGTGGCTCGGCAAGAGGCTGCTCAAGCACGGCTACACGGCGCCGAAATTTCACGGCATCGCGCATCCGCGCCTGTGCGAGCCGGAGGCGTTCCATCGACTCATCGCGTGCGCCGCGCTGGTCGATCAACCGATCATGATCTTCCACGTCTCGACCGCCGAGGGCGCGCAGGTGATCCGCCACTATCGCGGCGAAGGCCTGAAGATTTTTGCCGAGACCTGCCCGCAGTACCTGTTCCTCACCAAGGAGAAGCTCGACGTGCCGGGCGTCGAGGGTCGCAAGTGGATGTTCTCGCCGCCCGCGCGCAACGCCTCGGACCAGGAGGCGCTGTGGCAGGCGCTCGCGCTCGGCGACTTGCAACTCATCTCGTCCGACCACGCGCCCTACGCGTTCAACGAGACCGGCAAGCTGATGGGCGGCAAGAGCGCCAACTTCAAGCAGGTGCCGAACGGCATGCCCGGCTACGAGGGCCGCCTGCCGATGGTGTTCAACGAGATGGTGTCGAACGGCCGCTTCGATGTGACGAAGTTCGTCGAGTGGACCTCGACCAACCCGGCGAAGATCTACAATCTCTATCCCCGCAAGGGCACGATCGCGATCGGCTCGGATGCCGACGTGGCGATCTGGGACCCGAAGAAGAGCGTCACATTCAGCGACAAGATGGTGAAGGACAAGGCCGGCTACACGCCGTGGAAGGGCCGGACCGTGAAGGGCTGGCCGACGACCGTGCTGTTGCGCGGCGAAGTGCTGGTCGCGGACGGCAAGCTCAGGACGCGGCCGGGCTCGGGCCAGTTCCTGGCCCGCGCGGGCGGGGCCGCCGCCGAGCCGCTCGGCCGGGCCACGCAGGAATTCGACCCGAAGCGGAATTTCGGCGCGAAACTGCGTTGATGGAGCCTGTTGCCGCTCGTCCCCGCGAAAGCGGGGACCCAGTGCTTGGCCAAAAACTGGATGCCCGCTTTCGCGGGCATGAGCGGACCCATAAGGTCCATTCCGTGTAAGGATTGCGGAATGGCGGACGTCCGTCTCGAGGGAATCACCAAGACTTGGGGTGCGGCTGCGGCGGTCGAGAACATCACGTTCTCGGCGCCGGCCGGGCATCTCGTGGCGCTGCTCGGCCCGTCGGGCTGCGGCAAGTCGACCACGTTGCGGCTGATCGCCGGGCTTGAGACCGCGAGCGCGGGCACAATCAAGATCGCGGAGCGCGACGTCACGACGCTGCCGCCTGCCAAACGCGGCGTCTCGATGGTGTTTCAGAGCTACGCGCTGTTCCCGCACCTCTCGGTCGCCGAGAACATCATGTTCGGGCTGCGCGTCCGCGACGTGCCGCAGGCCTGAGCGCGATGCGCGGCTCGCGCGCGCGGCCGGCATCCTCGGCCTGGAGGCGCTGCTTGAGCGCAAACCTTCGCAATTGTCCGGCGGCCAGCAGCAGCGCGTCGCGCTCGGCCGCGCCATCGTGGCGGAAACGCGCGTCTGCCTGATGGACGAGCCGCTGTCGAATCTCGACGCTCAGTTGCGCGTCGAGATGCGGCGCGAAATCCGAGCATTGCAGCGCCGCCTCGGCATGACCATGCTGTACGTCACCCACGACCAGGTCGAGGCGATGACGATGGCAGATCAGGTGGTGCTGATGCGCAATGGCCGCATCGAACAGGACGCGGCACCCGCGGCGCTCTATGAGAAGCCCGCGACCATATTCGCTGCGCGTTTCGTCGGCACGCCGCCCATGAACGTGATCCCGGCGGCGCTCGTTCCCGGCGCATTGGCATCGCTCCCCGCCGGACGCGCGCACGACAACCTCGCGATCGGTATCCGGCCCGAAGCGACACGTCTCGGCGCGGACGGCATGCCGGCGACGGTCGCGGCGGTCGAATATCTCGGCGCCGATACGCTGATCGATACGAGAATCTCCGAGCAATCCTTCATCGTGCGCCTGCCCGGCCGCACCAATACGGCCGTCGGAGAAACCGTGCACATCGCATGGGACCCTGCGGCCGCGCACTGGTTCGATCTGTCGTCACAGCGTCGTATCGATCGATAAAACAAGCATCATCCACAGGGAGAAGACATCATGGATCGCAGAAAATTCCTGGCAGGCAGCGCGGCGCTCGCCGGCAGCACGCTCGCAAATCCCGCGCTCGCGCAGACAACGGAAGTTTCGTTCTTCTATCCGATCGCGGTCGGCGGCCCGATCACCAAGATCATCGACGGCTACGCGGCGGATTTCGAGAAGGCCAATCCGTCGATCAAGGTGAAGCCGATCTATTCCGGCACCTATCAGGAAAGCATCACCAAGGCGCTGACGGCGCACAAGAGCGGCACGCCGCCGGTGACTTCCGTGCTGCTCTCGACCGACATGTTCACGCTGATCGACGAGGAAGCGATCGTGCCGATCGACGGCTTCATCAAGACCGACGACGACAAGAAGTGGCTCGCCAGCTTCTTCCCGGCCTTCATGGAAAACAGCCAGACCGGCGGCAAGACCTGGGGCGTGCCGTTCCAGCGCTCGACCATCGTGCTCTACTACAACAAGGAGCTGTTCAAGGAAGCCGGCCTCGACCCCGAGAAGGCGCCCGCCACCTGGGCCGAGATGCAGGCCTTCGCCGAGAAGCTCACCAAGCGCGACGCCTCGGGCAACACCACGCAGTGGGGCGTTCAGATCCCGTCGTCAGGATTTCCGTACTGGCTGTTCCAGGGACTGACCACGCAGGCCGGCGCGATCCTCGCGAACGCCGACGGCAATCGCACCGCCTACGACAAGCCCGAGGTGATCGAAGCGCTGTCGTACTGGGTCGACCTCTCGCGCAAGCACAAGGTCCATCCGCCCGGCATCGTCGAGTGGGGCACCACGCCGAAAGATTTCTTCGAACGCAAGGTCGCCATGATGTGGACCACCACCGGCAACCTCACCAACGTGCGGGCCAACGCCAAATTCCCGTTCGGCGTCGCGATGCTGCCCGCACACAAGCGGCGCGGCTCGCCGACCGGTGGCGGCAACTTCTACATCTCCAAGAAAGCGAGCCCGGCCGAGCAGGCGGCGGCGTTCCAGCTCATCAAGTGGATCACGACGCCCGAGCGCGCCGCGCAATGGAGCATCGACACCGGCTACGTGGCGGTGCGGCCGGACGCCTACGAGACGGAAGCGATGAAGAAATACGCCGCCGACTTCCCGCCCGCCGCGGTCGCGCGCGATCAGCTCAAGTTCGCGGTCGCGGAACTTTCCACCCACGAGAACCAGCGCGTCACCAAGGCGCTCAACGACGGCCTGCAGGCCGCCCTGACCGGCACCAAGCCGCCCGAGCAGGCAATGAAGGACGCGCAGGCCGAGGCGGAGAGGATTTTGCGGTCGTATCGGTGAATCTCTCACCTGTCATGGCCGGGCTTGTCCCGGCCATCCCGCTTAGGGACGCAAGATCGTATCCGCTCTATCGGGATGCCCGGGTCAAGCCCGGGCATGACGAGTGAGAGAGCGGCGCGCACCTATGAACAATCGCCTCACCGCCACCATCCACGGCTGGCTGCTGCTGCTGCCCGCGATGGCGCTGCTTGCATTGTTCACCCACTGGCCGGCGGTCGCGACGTTTATCGACTCGTTCTACTCGACGCCGCGCCCGCGCCGCCCGTCGCGCTTCGTCGGGCTCGACAACTACGCGACGATCATGGCCGATCCGGTGTTCTGGCAATCGCTCTGGAACAACATGTGGTTTGCGCTCGGCACGATTCCCGTCTCGATCGCGCTCGCGATTCTGATGGCGCTGTGGGTGAACGACCGCATCGCGGGTCGCACACTGATCCGCATGGCGTACTTCACGCCGACCATCCTGCCGATGATCGCCGTCGCCAACATCTGGCTGTTCTTCTACACGCCGCAGTACGGTCTGCTCGAGCAGGTCACGGGCGCGTTCGGCTTTTCGTCGCACAACTGGCTCGGCTCGCAGGACACCGCGCTCATGGCGGTGATCATCGTGGCGGTGTGGAAGGAAGCCGGCTTCTTCATGATCTTCTATCTGGCGGCGCTGCAATCGATCTCGCCGTCGCTCGCCGAAGCCGCCGCGCTCGAAGGCGCCTCGCGCTGGACCTTCTTCCGCCGCGTGCAGTTTCCGCTACTGATGCCCACGACATTGTTCGTACTGATCAACGCCGTGATCAACGCCTTCCGCACCGTCGACCACATCATCGTGATGACGCGAGGCGGACCGGACAACGCCACGACGCTCTTGCTCTATTACATCTATCAGGTCGGCTTCAATTTCTGGGACACGACCTATGCGGCCGCGCTGACCGCGATCCTGCTGGTCATGCTCGCGCTCGCGGCCTTTGCGCAATACGGCTTCCTCGAACGCCGGATTCACTACCGATGAGCACGCAGCGCCCCGACCCCTATGCGCCCACGGGCGTGTGGCGCGCGCTGGAAAGCGCCGCCGCCGGGCTGCTGGCGGTCCTCTGGATATTGCCGCTCGCCTATGCGGTGTGGGCGGCGTTTCATCCGGCCGAGTTCACCACGCGCTTCTCGCTGTTCGCGCCGCTGACGCTTGAGAATTTCGAGCGCGCCTGGATCGCGGCGCCGTTCGCGCGCTACTTCTTCAACACCTTCGTGCTGGTCACGCTCACGCTCGGCTGCCAGCTCGTGCTGTGCACACTCGCCGCTTATGCATTCGCGCGCTACGACTTCGTCGGCAGCAACGTGGCGTTCGCACTCGTGCTCGCACAGCTCATGATCATGCCCGACGTGCTGATCGTGGAGAATTACCGCACCATGAGCCGCATGGGCATCATCGATACCATCCCGGCGATCGCGCTGCCCTATGTGGCGTCCGCCTTCGGCATCTTCCTGTTGCGCCAGACCTTCAAGACCGTGCCGAAGGAACTGGACGACGCGGCGCGTGTCGAAGGCGCGACGCCGCTGCAGGTGCTTCTCAAGGTCTACGTGCCGCTCGCCCGCCCGGTCTATGTCGCCTACGGGCTTGTGTCGGTCAGCTATCACTGGAACAATTTTCTCTGGCCGCTGATCGTGACCAATTCGGTCGAGGCGCGCCCACTCACCGTCGGCCTGCAGGTGTTCTCTTCCGCCGATCAGGGCATCGACTGGGCGATCATCTGCGCCGCCACGCTGATGACCTCCGCGCCGCTGCTGATCGGCTTCCTGCTTTTCCAGCGCCAGTTCGTGCAGAGCTTCATGCGCGCGGGGATTCGCTAGCCGACAAACCTCGCCAGCTTCTTCTCCACGATCCCGGCGAGCGCCGCGGCGCCGAGCGGCAGGATCTCGTCGTTGAAATTGTAGCCCGGATTGTGCACCGGCACGCTGCCGACCGTGTCGCCGTTGCCGATGTTGATGTAGGCGCCGGGCGCGCTTCTCGAGCATGAACGAGAAATCCTCCGACGCCATGATCAGGCTGCGCTCGCGGTCGACGTTCTGCTCGCCGACCATCTCAGCCGCCACATCGGCGAACTCGGCGGTCTCGGCCGGATCGTTCACCAGCGGCGCGAACAGCCGGCGGAAATCGACGCTCGCGGTCGCGCCGAACGCGGCCGCGACACCCGTGGCGGTGCGCTTCATGTTCTCTTCCACCAGCGTCATCGTCTCGTTCTTGAAGGTGCGCACCGTGCCGCGGATCTCGGCCGATTGCGGGATCACGTTGTAGGCGTCGCCGCCATGAATCGCCGTCGCGCTGACCACCGCGGTATCGATCGGGCTCACATTGCGCGCGACGATCGCCTGCAGCGCCGTCACGATGTGGCTCGCGACCAGCACCGGATCGATGCTGACCTCGGGCCGCGCGCCGTGCGAGCCGCGCCCCTCGACATGAATGTCAAAGAACGCGCCCGCCGCCATCATGGTGCCGGGGCGGATCGCGAATTGCCCGACCGGCAGGCCGGGATGATTGTGCATGCCGAACACGGTGTCGCAGGGAAAGCGCTGCGAACAGCTCGTCCTTGAGCATCGCCTGCGCGCCGCCGAGCCCTTCTTCGGCCGGCTGGAAGATGAAGTTCACCGTGCCGTTGAAGTTGCGCGTCTCGGCGAGATAGCGCGCCGCGCCAAGCAGCATCGTGGTGTGCCCGTCATGGCCGCAGGCGTGCATCACGCCCGGCTTGGTCGACTTGTAGGGAAGCTCGGTCGCCTCGAGGATCGGCAGCGCGTCCATGTCGGCGCGCAGCCCGATCGACACCGGCCCGTTGCCCTCGCGCAGCACGCCGACCACGCCGGTGCCGCCGACGCCGCGATGCACCTCGATGCCGAGCGCCTCAAGCTGCTTCGCCACAACGTCGGAGGTGCGGTGCTCGGTAAACCCAAGCTCGGGATGGGCGTGGATGTCCTGCCGCGTCGCGGTCAGTTCGGCGTGGAAGGTCTTGATGCGGTCGATGGGTGTCATGGGATTGCTCGTCCAGGGAAGGGCTGCCAAGCATGGCAATCGTTCTACACCGTCATGGCCGGGGATAGCACGTCGAAGACGGGCGTGAACGCCCTTTTGCCCGGCGTTTCCCCGGCAGCAGAGAAGCCATTTCAGCGCGTTGATGTCGCTCGGTCCGAACGTGTCGTGCCGCCGCTCTGCGTCGAGCCCGAAAGTCGGAAGAGGTGCCTCGGCTCGATGACTCGACAGCACTTGGAGTGCGCTCGACGGCACTGGGCGCGCGTTCGACAGCGCTCGGGGCAGTGTTGACGGCGCCGCGGGCGGAATTGACAGCGCCCCGTGACGAGTCGACCGCACCGCCATCCGGGGGAGCATCCGTACTGCTACGACCAAACGTGCTTTGGGCAAGTGCATAGCCTGACAGCGCGAGAGCGAACGCCGCAGCCGTTGTGATTGCCTTAACAGAGTTCATCGGATTCGACCTTTTGGTTGCCCCTCATCACGGACAACCCGGCGCATCCGACAGCGTTCCGGTGGTGCTGGCGGCAAGGGTCGAAGCAGGCGTAGCCCGGATGAGCGCAGCGACATCCGGGGACCCCGCATATCGCGTTGCTCATGCGGGCTACAGGCTATAGGTCGGCAAATTTGAACCGATGGTGCGCGGAAGGGACCCTCGATCCGCCGCTAAGATGTTGAACTTAAGTCCATTTTGTCGAGCTGTCGAAATATTGTACCCAGGAGGGTACCCATTTCGCGGTCCGTCAATTAGGGCGGCCTCCCGGACTTAGCAAGCAAGAATGACTGACGCTGAGGGCCTCGCGACATCCCTGCGAAACGACCGATCGGGGAGATCGCTGCGAGATTTTGGCTCTCGACGGGACCACAGCGATGACGACGCGGCATCATAGGGATTGTCTATCGATGGGCGGGTTGTAACGCTGCGCGCCAACGATTTCGGCGACAACGCTGCACAGCGTGCCCCTTGCGCTGAGGGTTAAGCACCGCGTTGCAATCGTCGCGCAGAACTTGGGCGCCTCTTTCTCGATGAATCCCCACCAGTTGAACGACGCCCTCCTCGGTGTGAATCATGGGGAAAGCGGCAACGCCGATAGACTTCGCGCGAATTGCGTCTAACTTGATGGGCACTAGGGATTGTAGCCAGCTCATAGCGACCGAACTGGCTGCACATCTTTGCATTCTATTAGCCACAGGCCGGTCAGCGCACGCTACCGGTATACTGCGGTGCGCCCAGCTGACCCGGACCGATACGATGAGCGTTGTCAAGCTTTCGACCGCACTAACGGGCGCTGCCGAGCATGTTTACAAGAAATTGCGAACGCTGGATGACCCTGCCGCGTGGAGCCAATTGTCCGAGGAGTTCTTGCAACGTTGGTTGGTTCTCTCGGACGATCCGTTAACGCTGAATGCATCGGAAGCATCAGGATCGTACTTCTTCCTCTTATGGAAGAATTTTTCCGTAACCAACATCTCGGTCAGCGAACTCGCGGCGTTGCTGAGGACATATGCAAAGAGCCGCAGCACAAACCGCCGGCTTCAAGTCGACTTTACAACGACAGAGGATTATAAAGCATTTCTTACAAACTTGTGGCAGTCCGTATTTTCAGAGAAAATTCAAGGCAGGCAATCGAGAATCAAAAACAAAATAAGGAAAGCAGTTTCCAGCATAGTAGCCTTTCACTCGAATTTTTTCGAACAAACAATCATTTTCGATATGTACTTCACGTCAGTATTCGTTTTCATTCCGCGCTCTCTAAAGATAGATATTGGTGCTGTAACGAGAGAGTCCGGGTATGTGCATTCAGCGGGTATAGCGATCTACTGGCCTGCACCCGGTTCCGAAGACACCGAGTTAGGTGTTTTGATGGAGCTGGAGGTGGGTCATGGAGAGGCGGAAGTTTACGCGAGAGTTCAAGCTTGAGGCGGTGCGCCTGATCAAGGATCGAGGCGTGTCGTATGTTCAGGCGTCGCAGGACCTGAACGTACATGTGTCGCAGTTGCGCGAGTGGGTGAAGAAGCTCGCCGACGATCCGCAACACGCCTTTCCTGGCCACGGCCAGATGAAGCCCGAGCAGCTGGAGATCGCGCGACTCAAGCGCGAGGTGATCAAGCTGAAGGCCGAGCGGGACATTCTAAAAAAAGCCGCGGCCTACTTCGCGAGGGAATTGACGTGAAGTTCTCCTTCATCGCGAAGCACCGGGGGATCTGGCCGGCGGATTGGTTGTGCGGGGCGCTCGGTGTCTCGCGAGGTGGGTTCTATGCCTGGCTGACACGGCCGCGCAGTCAGCGCAGCCGGAGCGATGAAGAGATTGGTGCGAAGGCGCGCGCCAGCTTCCTTGCGAGCGATCGGACCTACGGCGCTCGGCGGGTGTGGCGCGACCTGCTGGCGGAGGGTCTGTCGTGCGGCCTGCACCGGATCGAACGATTGATGCGGCTACAGGCCCTCAAAGCACGCCCGCGACGGCGTCGCCTGCCACCCGACCTGGGTGAGCGGCAGGTCTGCGCCGTCGCTCCGAATGTGCTCGATCGCAGCTTCGAAGCGCATGCACCAAATCGCAAATGGATTGCCGACTTCACCTACGTCTGGACCGCCGAGGGCTGGCTCTATGTGGCGGCTGTCGTCGATCTCTTCTCCCGGCGCGTTGTCGGCTGGTCGATGAGCGCAGCGATGACGGCGCAGCTCGTCACGGATGCTCTGGTGATGGCGATCTGGCGACGGGGCAAACCCGATGCGCTGCTGCACCACTCGGATCGCGGCAGCCAATACAGCAGCGAACAGTTCCAGCGGCTGATGGCTGATCATGGCGTCGTCTGCTCGATGAGCCGATCCGGCAACGTCTGGGACAATGCCGCGATGGAGAGCTTCTTCTCGTCGCTCAAGACCGAGCGGACAGCGCGTAAAACGTATCGGACGCGAGACGAGGCAAGAGCCGACGTGTTCGATTACATCGAGCGCTTCTACAACAGCAGGCGTCGTCACTCGACGATCGGATATCTGAGCCCTATGGAGTTCGAGACCAAGGCTGGATTAGCTTAAGCGGGTGTCATCCAAACCGGGTGCAGGCCAATTGGCCGGCGGCTTCCAGACGCGCGATGTGCGCGAAGCAGTAGGGGATACCAAAGAGCGACTTGAGTTCCTTCTTCGATACGAGCTTCCGTGTCATTGCATGTCCCTCGTGAAAGGGACGTTGCAACGCCCGGTGAGCCCTGGGCACCGCGAAACATACGCGGAAATTCACGACACCTCAACGTGCGCATATCAACACATACACGGCCAAAATGAGCGTCGCGAGTGGGGGCGGTAGGCGACGCTTTTAGTGCCTTGGACGCAATCGCTTACACGCCTTGGCGACGTCGCTACTCGGCGGCTTGGGGCAAATCGAAGGAGCCGCCAGCTTTTTCGACGCCGCTTCGAACGATGTTGATGACCTCGATCAGAAACTCGCGAGCCTGCGGCTTCATCGACGAACTGATCGGCGGTGCGCTCGTCTCGTAAATTCTGCGGATGTCTCCGGCACGCCGCGAGCCCGAGCCATAACCCGAGTGGGTATAGGCCGATTGCCATTCGGTGCGGCGACTGTCGGCCAGACGCAGCTTGACGAGGTTATGGAGCGCGGTGAAGACGCTGGCTCGAACGGGGTTGAGAGCCGACATTCTTCTAAGCGCGGAGTTCATGGCGTTCTCCGATAGCGGGCGCTTCCACGATCTAATCGAGGGAAACACGAGGTCACCATCCGTCGCGTCCCAGATTTCGCGCAAGACCGCTAGCGCTTGGTGCGATAGGGGCACGTCATGCGGCCGTCTCATCTTCATCCGTTCGGCAGGTATTCTCCATGTCGCTTTCGGAAAGACGATCTCCGAGCGCTTCATGTGCCGAACCTCTCCAGGTCTCGTCATCGTGAGCGCAAGGAAAAGCAAAGCCGCCCGGATCGTGGGCCAACCATCGTACTCATCGATGCACCGCATCAGTCCCCCCAGCTTCACTTCGTCCGTGATCGCCGCGCGGTGCTGTACTTGAGGCCTTAGGAGCGCGCCTTTGAGCGCATGGGTCGGATCGTTCGACGCTCTGAGGGTGACCACGGCGAGACGGAAAATCCTGCCGATGGTGCCTCGCAATCGTCGCGCGGTTTCGCGCCGGCCTGTCTTCTCAACCTTCTTCAACAGGTCAAGCACTTCGGCTGGCGTGATCTCGCTGATGGGACGATGGGCAAGGGGAGCCGCGAGGTCTTCAGCCAACCAACGGTTCTTGTCGATCGTCGTTTGAGCTGCGCCATTTGCTCGGAGGTTCTCCAAGTGCTCGGCGGCAACCGCCGAGAAGGTGTTGCGGGCGGCGATCGATGCAGCAAGTCGATCATCGCGCTTCTTCTGCGACGGGTCTTTGCCTTCAACGACGAGCTTGCGAGCTTCCATCCGCTTCTCGCGCGCCAAAGCGAGCGACACTTCCGGAAAGGAGCCGAGCGAAAGCATCTTCTCCTTTCCGCGGAACTGATAGCGGAAGCGCCACAGCTTGCTTCCGTTCGGCTTCACGAGAAGATGCAGCCCGTCACCGTCAGCGAGCTTGTACGGCCTCTCCTTGGCCGTTGCATTTCGAACAGCAAGGGCATTGAGAGCCATGGGTACCACCCTGTTGTGTCAAGGAACGGTACCCAGAATTATACCCAGCGGTACCCAGGCTGTCATAGGTCGGCATGGGTCGCTATGTGGAGATCGAATGCACTAATATGCTGTTATTGTAGCACTTATGCGCCACTAAGAACATCTATGGAACGGAGCAGTGGTGCCGCGGAAGGGACTCGAACCCCCGACCCCCGCTTTACGAAAGCGGTGCTCTACCAACTGAGCTACCGCGGCATTGGGCAGCTTCTTGCCGCATCTGATAGTCGCCCGCGCGCCAATCCGCAAGAACGGGTCGGCCGGCCACAATCCCGAAAATACGCCAGGAACGCCTGAGGCCGGCCGGTCCGTTGCCGGACCGCACAAGCTTCACCGGAAAAGCTGACGAATTCGTTGCCAGGCATCCGGCCGGGGCTCGGTCGCGACCTCGATGTCGGGCTCCGTCTCGGGCTCCGGGCCGGGATCGTCGGGTATCTGCGTCAGCGGGACGATCGGCGCAACACGCGGCACCGGGCGAGCCATGGCGGCAGGACGCGACAGGCCGGCCGACTGGCCTCCGTTATCCGGCGTGACGTTGCCGAGCGGCGGCGAGGCGACTTCACGGGGAAGTTCTGGCGCGGCAGTCCTGGCGCGGCATTTCGGGCGGCGCCGCCTCGATCAGCAACGGCTCGCGCTCGCCGTCAGTTCCGCCACCGGCACCTTCCACTGGAACGCATCGAGCCGTCCGGTCACGGGAGAAACCGGCAGCCAGCGGTCGGACACGTATCCGTCCGCCGTCCAGGCCGGATCGCGCGCCGCATTGAGCGCGCGCGCGCATCCACTCGCGCGCGCGGCCCTCATCGCCCTCAAGCTGCTCAAGTTCCGCCATCAGCATGGCGACGCGCTGGGTCGGCTCGGCGGCGAGGGTGCTAAGCGCGGCGCGCGCGGTTGCGAACTCGCGCGCATCGAGCGCGGCCCGCGCCACCGCAAGCGCACCTTCCACGTTGCCGGGCGCCATGCGCGCCAGCACCTGCACACGCGACAGCCGGTCGCGCGCCGAATCCGACAGGCGCACATGCGCGTAGGTTTCGGCGAGATCGGGATGCGGATTGGCCTTCCAGGCGGTTTCGAGAATCTTGCCGGCCTTGCGCCGTTCGCCGGACTCGGCCAGCAGCCGTCCTGCGAGCGCCGCGGCCGGCACCAGTTCGGGCGCCAGCTTCGTCGCCTCCAGGGCAGAGCCCCGCGCGGCGTCGCGGTTCTCTTCCTCGCCGGCAATCGCGCGCGCGGTGAGCAGCACGGCGCGCAGCCGCCGCCACGCCGCGCGATCGATCATGCCGTTCTTGCGATGCTCTTCCAGGATTGCGAGCGCGCCGTCCCAGTCGCCCGCCGCGCAGCGGAATTCGAGCACCGCCTGTCCGGCCCAGGCGAGCGCGGGCGCATCCTTGGCGGCCTGCTCGGCGAAGAGGCGCGCCGCCACCGGATCGTTGCGCCGCTGCGCTTCGACATAAAGCCCGCGCAGACCCAAGAGCCGCGTGTCGGACCGCCCCGCCATGGCGCGGAACGCATCCTCGGCGCCGGCGCGGTCGCCGTTGAGCTGCGCGGTCTGCGCGCGCAGCAGCAGCGCGAGCGGATCGCCCGGCAGGCTCTTCTCGGCGTTCGCCGCGAAGCGTTGCGCGGCGCGCTGGTCCCCCGCGCCGATCGCGATCAGGCCGCGCGAGATCGCCTCGTAACCCTTGCGCCGCTTGCGTTCGCGCAGCGCCAGCGAAAACAGCTTCGGCGAGCGCAGCATGAAGCGCGCCAGCGACCACAGCATCACGGCCGCGATTGCGACGCCAAAAATTGCCATCACGGCGACCATCACCGAGGTGTCGGCGCGATAGCCGAGCCACGTGATCGCGATCTGACCGGGCCGGTCGGCAAGCCACACGACGCCGAGCGCGAGCAGTCCCGCCGCGACGAGAAAGGTAACGACGCGGATCATGCGTGCGATCCGCTCATGGCGCCGCCTTGGCCAGTGCCGCGACCGCGTTGTCGGCAAGCGCGCGCGCCGCCGCCAGCGCGGCGATCTGCGCTTCGGCTTTTCTCATCCACGGCTGCGCGGGCGCGCGCACCGGAGCGGGCAGGCTCCCGAGTTCAGCCAGCGCGCCGGACGAGATCGCCATGCGTCGCCTTCGCGTCGGCGCGCGCCACCACGGTCGCGGGATCGTCGCCCGGCGCTTCGTTGATCGGCCGGATGCGCACCAGCCGTTCGGCATTCTGCGCCAGGCGATCCATGATGCCGCCGTCGCGCGGCGGCGCACCCGCGGCGTTGAGCATCGCACCGCCGAGCTGCGAGAGTTCGCGCGCCAGCGCGGCGGTACGCGGCACGCCGGTCGCGGCAAACGGTTCGAGTGGCACCGTTGCGGCGGCATCCGGCACCAGCGGCTTTACGGCAGCGAGTTCCTGCGCGAACGGCTCGCCGCGTTCGACCGCGGAGCGCAGCGCCACCGCGACGAAAGCCAAGCCGCCCGGCGCGGTCGGCGCCCGCGCTAACGGCCGCGCGCGCGATCTTTTCCTCGGTGCCCTTCGCGGCCTGCTCCAGCGCTGCGACGCGTGCCACGAGCGCTTCGATTTCCCTGTGGTCCGCCGCCTGCGCGGGCGCCACGGCGGAATTCTTCTGCGCGGTCTCGAACGCCGCATCGGCGCGGGCCTTTGCGTCGCGCGCCGCGGCACTGGCTGCTTCAACCCGTGACCCAAGTTCGGCGAGCGGACGCATTGCGGCTTCCAGCGCCGCAACGCGAGCGGTCAATGCCGGATCGGCCTGCGCGGGACGCGGCGCCGCTGGCGGCAGCTTCCGCCTTGGTGACGCGCGCTTCGAAATCGGCAAGGCGCGCCATCGCCTGCTCGGCGGAGCCGACGCGAGCGGTAAGATCCGCGAGTGCCTTTGGGTCAACCGCCGGCGGCTGCGGCCGCGCCGCCAGATCGCGCACCTGCAACTCGACGTTCACAAGGCGCGCCGCGAGCGGGACGGTCCGATCGTCGCGCGCGGCGAAACTGCCGAAGGCCCAGAGCGCGAGAAAGAGGACAAGCATCGCGGCGGCGCCGGCCGCACCCGCTGCGGCGAGCCGCCAGTTCTGCTCCGCCACCCGCGCGCGCAACGCCGCCAGGCGGTCGTTCATGGCGGCCGACGCGAGCCATTCGGGCCGCCAGCCGCGGCCCCGGCGTCGGAGCTGGCGCGGGCTCGCGGCGAGGACTTCGCCGGCCTTGCTGGCGGCAGCCGGCGCCTCGGAGCGGCGGCGTTTCCTTAGTAGAATCAGTGGGTTCTGATCGGATTCACGGGCTGGACGCGATTTCGGTGGCTTTCAGGTCGATGGTGGTCGGCGGTCGGCGGCGCTTGCCGCCCGGCGGGCCGGAAGGACTGCCCTTGTCATCTGCCATCATGCGCCTCCCGTCCCCGGCCGACGCCCCTGCCCTGCCTTATAGCGGGCGCGGCCAGCCGGGCAAATTTCTCACAGCAGGCCGATCAGCGCCGCCTCGTCGGGACGTGGCGCGACCGAAATCCGCCGCGCGCCCGCGCTCCGCAACGCGGCCGCCACCTCGTCGGACAAACAGTAATGGGCAAGATTGAGCAGCGCATTAAGAACGCCGGCCGCCCGGCTAAGTTCAATCAGCGTGGTGACGCTGCGGCGGGAGTAATGCAGCGCGCCGTCGAGCTCGCCGTTTGACAGCGCCTGTTTCAGTTCGGCCGGCAGGCGCTCCGCCGCGACCGCCCGATAAATGACCGCGGTCTCGACCGTGACGCCGCGACGGCCAAGATCGCCTGCCAGATCGCCCGCGCGATCCTCTCCCGCGAGGTAAAGGAGCGGTTGCGAACGTCCCGCGAAATGCGATGCGGCCAGCCGTCACGAGATCGCCCAGCGCGCCGTCGGCCGACGTCACATCGCCAAATCCCGCAGCCCGCGCCGCCTCGGCGCTACGCGCCCCGACCGTGAATGCGGGAAGCCGCGTGAATTCGCGCGACGCGCGGATGCGACGCCAGCGCACGCGCCGCGTTCGCGCTGGTCATCAGCACGGCCGCATAGGGTCCGCCGAAAACTCCACATCGATCGTTTGCGTTTGCAGCAGCGGCGCGACCAGCACCGTCGTGCCCGCGCTGTGCGCAACGCCTGCGCAGTGTGCGTGGCGTCGGGTTCCGGCCGCGTGACGAGCAGGCGCATGTCAGGCGCTGAAGAAATCGGGCGGCGCGCGGCGCTTCAATTCCGCGCCGGCGTCCGCGCCGAGCGCCACGGCATCCCGCCGCTGGCCCGCGCGGCTTGTCTCGAATGCTTCGCTGCCATCGGGCCGCAGGATCATGCCGCGAAACGAAATCGCATCGCCGTCGATCACCGCATGACCCGGCGATCGGCGTGCGGCACGAGCCGTCGAGCACGCCAAGAAACGCGCGCTCGCAGGCCAGCGCCACGCTGGTATCCGCATGATCGATCTTCGCCAGCAGATTCGCGCGTGCGCGCATCGTCCGCGCGCGCCTCGATGGTAATCGCGCCCTGCCCGACCGCAGGCAGAAACTCCTGCACGTCGAGCAGCGCGGTCGCCTTGTCGGCCAGGCCAAGGCGCTTCAGTCCCGCGAGCGCCAGCAACGTCGCATCGACCTCGCCGGCTTCGAGCTTCCGCAGCCGCGTCTCGACATTGCCGCGCAGCGGCACAACCGACACATCCGGCCGCAGCCGCTTCACCATCGCCTGCCGCCGCAGCGAGGCGGTGCCGACCACCGCGCCGTGCGGCAGGTCGCGCGAGATTCGCGGCCTTGCGGCTGATGAAGGCATCGCGCACGTCCTCGCGCGGCAGGCACGCGGCAAGCATCAGCCCGTCCGGCAGCACCGTCGGCATGTCCTTGGCGGAATGCACCGCCAGATCGATCGCGCCCGCCAGCAGCGCTTCCTCGATCTCCTTGGTGAACAGCCCCTTGCCGCCGGCCTCGCGCAGCGGACGGTCCTGGATGCGGTCGCCCGAGGTACGGATCGTCACGATCTCGATTGCATCTTCGGCGACGCCATGCGCCGCGGCGAGCGCCGCCCGCGTCATGCGCGCCTGCGCCAGTGCGAGCGGGCTGCCGCGCGTGCCGATGCGCAGAATCGTGGATTGCGTCACGTGACCTCACAATGCTACGCGGACGAAAGCTTATAGCGCGAGTTTGGCCAAACAAATGCTCGTTCTCGGCATCGAGACGACCTGCGACGAGACCGCCGCGTCGGTGGTGCGGCGCGACGAGGACGGGCGCGGCGAAATCCTCTCCAACATCGTGCTGTCGCAGACCGCCGAGCATCAGCCCTATGGCGGCGTGGTGCCGGAAATCGCCGCGCGCGCGCATGTCGAGGTGATCGACCGCATCATCGCGCAGGCGATGATCGAGGCGGCGCTGAGCTTTTCCATGCTCGACGGCGTAGCGGCAGCGGCAGGTCCCGGACTGATCGGCGGCGTGATCGTCGGACTCACCACCGCGAAGGCGATCGCGCTGGTTGCCGAGAAACCGCTGATCGCCGTGAACCATCTCGAAGCCCATGCGCTGACCGCGCGGCTGACCGACAACACGGCGTTTCCCTATTGCCTGTTCCTTGCGTCCGGCGGGCATACCCAGATCCTGGCGGTGCTCGATGTCGGGAAATACGTGCGGATCGGCACCACGGTCGACGATGCGATCGGCGAAGCCTTCGACAAGACCGCAAAGCTGCTCGGCCTCGCCTATCCGGGCGGGCCGGAGGTGGAGCGCGAGGCGCAGCGCGGCGACGTGGACCGTTTCATCCTGCCGCGCCCGATGCTCGGCCGCGCCGAGCCCGACTTCTCGCTGTCGGGTCTGAAGACCGCGCTGCGCATGGAAGCCGAAAAGGTCGCGCCGTTGAGCGATCAGGACGTGGCGGACCTGTGCGCGGCGTTCCAGGCGGCGGTGGTCGACGTGGTGAGCGACCGGCTGCATGCGGGCATGCGCGCGTTCCGCGAAAAATTCGGCGGGCCGACCGCGCTGGTGGTCGCCGGCGGCGTCGCCGTCAACCAGTCGATCCGCCGCGCGCTCAATCGTGTCGCTATCGCCGAAGGGACCGTGCTGGTCGCGCCGCCGCCGGAACTATGCACCGACAATGGCGCGATGATCGCCTGGGCCGGCTGCGAGCGGCTCGTGCGCGGCCTCACCGACACGCTCGACGTCGCGCCGCGCGCGCGCTGGCCGCTCGACGGCGACGAGTGGCCGCGGCGAGGCGAGAAGCGCTCGTGAGCTTCCAACGCATCGCGGTGATCGGCGCGGGCGCATGGGGCACGGCGCTCGCCAGCAGCGCTGCGCGCGCCGGGCGCGACGTGACGCTCTGGGCGCGCGAACCCGGCGGTTGTCGCCGCCATCGCGGAGAAGCGCGATGACCCGGACCTGCCGCGCCCGAGCCTCGACGATCGCGTCGCCGTGACCGGCGCTATCGCGGACATCGCGCGCGCCGACGCGGTGCTGCTCGTGGTGCCGGCGCAGCACGCGCGCGCCGCCGCAACCGGCCTTGCGCCGCATGTCCGGTCCGGAACGCCGGTCGTCGCCTGCGCCAAGGGCATCGAGCGCGGCACGCACAAATTCATGACCGAGATCATCGCCGAGACATTGCCGGACACGGTGCCGGCGATCCTCTCCGGCCCGAGCTTTGCCGCCGACGTGGCGCGCGGGCTGCCGACCGCCGTGACGCTCGCCTGCGCGGACGAGGCAACTGCCGCCGCGCTCGCGCGCGCGCTCGGCTCGCAGGCCTTCCGCCCCTATCACACCACCGACGTGCGCGGCGTCGAGATCGGCGGCGCGGCCAAGAACGTGCTCGCCATCGCTGCCGGCATCGTGGCGGGCCGCAAGCTCGGCGCGAGCGCCACTGCCGCGCTGGTGACGCGCGGCTTTGCCGAGTTGGCGCGCTTCGGCCGCGCTCTCGGCGCGCGCAGCGAGACGCTCACCGGCCTTTCGGGATTAGGCGATCTCATCCTCACCTGCTCGTCGCCGCAATCGCGCAATTTCTCGCTCGGCATTTCGCTCGGCGAAGGCCGCAAGAGCGAAGGCAACCTCGCCGAAGGAGCGTTCACGGCGGCAGCGCTGGTCGAGCTTGCGAACGAGAAACAGCGTCGAGATGCCGATCGCGGCCGCGGTCGCGGCGGTGCTGGACGGGACGCTCACCGTGGATCAGGCGATCGAGTCGCTGCTCACAAGGCCGTTCCGGGCGGAGGGTTAACTGTCATCCCGGCCGAGCGAAGCGAGAGCCGGGATCCATAACCCCAACCCCAACAATGATGCACAGTTGTGCGCTCCAATGAGCTTTCGTGGTTATGGGTCCCGGATAGCCGCTTCGCGGCTTCCGGGATGACAGGCGAAGCTGGTGCGCGCACCTACTGCTGCCGCAGCCCCAGCTCCTCAACCAGCTGCTTCTGCTCGCGGAGCTGCTGCATCGCGTAGGCCTGATAGTCGGCCGTGCTGAGGTAGTTGTCCTCCTGATCGAGCTTTGCCATCGCGTCCTTGTAGGACGGCTCGTCCATGCCCTTCTTGAAGGCATCGTGCAGAATCTTCACCACCGCCGGGTCCATGCCCTTCGGTCCCGCGATGCCGAACGGCGAGTTCGACACCATGTCGATGCCGATGTCCTTGAGCGTCGGCACGTTCGGCCAGTTCTTCGTGCGCTGCGCGCCCCATGTCACGAGGAGCCGGGCATCACCCGAATTTACAGCGCCGGCCCAGCCGGTCGAATTGGATTCGACGTCGATGTGTCCGCCGAGCAGCGCGGTCAGGCTGTCGGCCTGTCCCTTGAAGGGCACCATCGTCCACTTGATGCCCTTCTGCTTGGCGATCTGCTCCATCGTGATGTGCAGGCTCGTACCCGCTCCCGGGGCGCCGTAGTTGAGCTTGCCGGGATTGGCCTTGGCGTAGTCGAGCAGCTCGTTGAACGTCTTCCACGGCGCATCGCGCTTCACCACGACACCGAACGTGTAGCCGGTGACACCGATGATGTAGGTGAAGTCTTTCGCGGGGTCGTAGTTGGTCTTCTGGATGAAGGGCAGGCGGAACACCGTGATCGGAATCTGCGAAACCGTATAGCCATCCGGCGCAGCGGTCCCGGCCATGTTGGCGGGCCCGATGGTGCCGGACGCGCCGGGCTTGTTCTCGATGACGATTTTCTGGCCGAGATGTTTCTCGGTCGCGAGCGCGAGCGCGCGCATGCCGATGTCGGTGCCCCCGCCGGGCGGCCACGGCACGACCAGCGTCACGGGCCTTGTGGGAAATTGCTGCGCCTGCGCGACCCCGGCAAATGCCATGAGTACCGACGCAAGCAGAATGATCCTTCGCATCGACTGTCCCCTCACTGCTGCCGCAGCCCCAGCTCTTCGATCAGCTGCTTCTGCTCGCCGATCTGCTGCTTTGCGTAGGCCTGATAGTCGGCCGTGCTCAGGTAATACGGCTCCATGTCGAGCTTGAGGATCGTGTCCTTGTAGGACTGCTCCTCCATCCCCTTCTTGAACGCATCGTGCAGCACCTTCACGACCGCCGGGTCCATCCCTTTCGGGCCGCCGATGCCGAACGGCGAGTTCGACACCATGTTGATGCCGTTCTCCTTTAGCGTCGGCACGTTCGGCCAGTTCTTGGTGCGCTGCGCGCCCCACGTCACCAGCAGGCGAAATTTTCCCGCATTGACGAGCTCGGCCCAGCCGGTCGAGTCGGCCGTCGCATCGATGTGTCCGCCGAGCGTTGCATTCATGTTGTCGGCACCGCCCTTGAACGGCACCTGCGTCCACTTGATGCCCTTCGCTTTCGCGATTTGCTCCATGGTGACGTGCAGGCTCGTGCCGGCGCCGGGCGTCCCGTAGTTGACCTTGCCGGGATTGGCGCGGGCGTGCTCGATCATGTCGTTGAACGTCTTGAACGGCGAGTCCGCCCGCACCACCACGCCGAATGTGTAGCCGGTAAGATGGATCACGTAAGTGAAGTCCGTGGCGGGATCCCACGCCGTCTTCTGGATATAGGGGATGCGGAAGATGGTGATCGGGAACTGCGCCACCGTGTAGCCATCCGGCCGCGCGGTCGCCGCCATGTTGCCGGGGCCGAGCGTGCCGCCCGCACCCGGCCGGTTCTCGATTACGATCGATTGGCCGAGGTGCTTCTCGGTCGCGGTCGCAAGCGCGCGCATCGCGATGTCGGTCGAGCCGCCCGGCGGCCAAGGCACGATCAATGTTACGGGCCGGGTGGGAAACTGTTGCGCCAGCGCGGGCGCCGCGAGCGCGACCAGCGCGGCCGCAAGCAAAACAACTCTCCTCATTGTCCCCTCCCCCTGTTTCGCAGAACGGAACTTTCCGGTTATCGTTGCGCTCAACATTGCCCAATGATGGGCAGCCCCGCAACGGAGGCGACCTGTGGCGTATTGGCTATTGAAGACCGAACCGGAAGAATTCTCCTGGGACGATCAGGTCAAGCGCGGGCCTAAGGGCGAGGCGTGGACCGGCGTGCGCAATTTCACCGCGCGCGGAAACCTGAAAGCCATGAAGAAGGGCGAGCAGGCTTTCTTCTATCACACCGGCGACGAGAAGCAGGTCGTCGGTATCGTGGAGATCATCCGCGAAGCCTATCCGGACAAGACCGATCCGAAGGGCGTGTTCGTGTGCGTCGACACCCGCGCCGTAAAGCCATTCCCGAAGCCGGTGACGCTCGCGACCGTGAAGGCGGACGCGAAGCTCAAGACCATGAAGCTCGCGCGCGAGCCGCGCCTCTCGGTGCAGCCGGTGGCGGATGAGGAGTGGAAGCTGATTTGTAAAATGGGCGGGGTGAAAGACTAGGCAGCCACGCTGGCGATGACCTGCGCCAGCAATTTCTCGCGATGCGCGGGCGAGCGGCGGCCTTTCAGCCCCTCGGAAAACTTCTCCAGCGCGCCGTTCTCGAACGCCGCCACCACGGTCTGGTGCACGTAGCTCTTGCGTGCGATCGTCGGCGTGTTGGACAGCTGCTCGGACACCGCCGTCACGGCTTCCTTCACCTGCCGCCGCCGTCCGCGCTCGCTCGCGGCCGGCGCCACATGGGCGAGCGCTTCGAGCGCGGCGCTCGATGCGACGAGTGTGCGGAAATCCTTCAGCGAAATCTTCACGCCCGCGATCTCGCGCAGAAACACGTTCACGTCGCTCGCCGTGACGATCCGAATATCCCCGTTCTCGGCGCGATACTGAAACATGCGGCGCCCCGGCAGCGCGCGCAGCACATTGATGGCGCTCGCGCCGCGCGGAGAATGAAATTCCTTCTCGACGTTCTTGCCGCCCTTGGCGCGGAATTTCAGCGCGATTGTTCCGCCGCTCACCACGATGTTGGACTTGAGCATGGTGGCGGCGCCGCGCGTGCGGTTTGACTTGACGTAGCTCTCGCTGCCCGGCCGGATCGCGCTGCACGAGACCAGTTCGATCACCGCCGATAGCGCGAATTCGCGCGTCGGTTCGGCGGCTCCCAAATGCTTGTTCACCGCGCGGCGGATGCGCGGCAGTGCTTCCACCAGCCGCCGCAGGCGCCGCGCCTTGCGCTGCTCGCGCACCTTCTCCCACTCGGCGTGATAGCGGTATTGCAGCCGCCCGGCGGCATCGCGCCCGATCGCCTGGAGGTGCGCGCGCGGGTCGGTGGCGTAGAGCACCTCTTCGTAGGCGGGCGGCACCGCGAGGCGCTTGAGCCGAGCACGCGTCATCTCGTCGCGAATGGTGCGGCCGCGTGCCGACACGAACGTGAACTTAGTCCCGATGCGCTTGCGCCGGATCGTCAGCTCGTCGGTCGAGATATGGCGCAGGCCGAGGCGCGCCAGCGCACGCGTGGCGAGCCGCGATCTGAGCTTCTCGCCGCCTGCTCGCCATTGGTCTCGGCCATCGCAAAGTTCCTTGTCCGGGCAGGACAAGGAAAGTCGGTCGAGGTGCAAATAGTTCCAGAGCGCTAGCTTTTCAGGGCTTCGGCGATCCCGTCGGTGAACACCTGCGCGCCGAGCACGAGGTCTTCGTCCGAGGTGTTCTCGCTCCAGTGATGGCTGATGCCGCCGATCGACGGCACGAACATCATGGCGGCGGGGAGCTTGCGCGCGAGCCACTGCGCGTCGTGCCCGGCGCCGCTCGGCATGCGCATGTGCTTGCCCGGTGCATGGCGTTCGGCTGCGGTGTCGAGCGCCGCCATCAGCCGCTCGTCCATCACGGCCGGCGTGCTCTGCGAGACCACCGACAGCTCGAACTTGCAGCGGCTGACGCGGTTGGCCGCAGCGATCAGGTCATGCAGCTCCGCCTGGAGCTTATCGAGGATCGCCGGATCGGCATCGCGCAACTGGAACAGCGCCTCGGCGCGGCCCGGAATGATGCTGTGGCTGCCGGGATCGAGCGCGATGCGCCCGGTGGTCCACACCGTGCGCGGCCCGCAGATTTCCGGAAAGCGCTTGTCGATCGCGTTGAGCAGCTTGATCAGCGCGAGGCCCGCGTCGCGCCGCCGCGCCATCGAGGTGGTGCCGGCGTGGTTCTGCTCGCCCGTCACCGTGATGCCGTACTGCCAGATCGCCACGATCGCCGTCACGACACCGATGTTGAGCTGGCCCATCTCCAGCGAGTCGCCCTGCTCGATGTGCGCCTCGAAGAACGCCTTGTAGCGCTCCGGCTCGATCGCAAGCCGCGGACGGCCCGCATAGCCGGCGGTCTTGAGCGCCTCGCGCAGCGGCGTGCTGTCGTTCTTGTTTTTCGCTCTGTCGATGTCTTCTTCGGTAAGCACACCGGTGAACGATTTCGAGCCGAGGAACGAGCCGAAGTGGCCCTCCTCGTCGCAGAACACCACGACGTCGACGCCGATATCCCCGCCCGCCTCCTTGATGGCGCGCGAAGCTTCGAGCGCGTAGACGCACCCGAGCGCACCGTCGAGCCAGCCGGCATGGTTCTGCGATTCCAGATGCGAGCCCGACAGCGCCTTCGCGCCCGCCGCCTTGCTCTTTCCCAAAATGTTGCCGATGCCGTCGATGGTGGTGTCGAGACCTGCCGCCGTGCATTGCTCGGCGAACCAGGCGCGCGATGCGATGTCCTCGGGCGAGAAGGTCGGCCGGTGGACGCCGGTCTTGTAGGTGCCGAAAGTACGGAGCTTATTGAGATCGCCGAGCAGGCGGTCGGGCTTGATGGCGGGCAAAACACTCTCCTCTTTGGTGTATGCACAATGCCAGCATGATCGCTGACCGCAAAGCCTTCATCCGCACGAATACGCGGCTCAAGCCCGTCCCGCATGTGCCTGAGATTTCGCTCTACGTTGCCGACGAATCCGTGCCGATCTGGCTCAAGACCGAGGAAGAGCTCGCCACAATAGGCCTGCCGCCGCCGTATTGGGCCTTCGCCTGGGCGGGCGGACAGGCGCTCGCGCGCTATGTGCTCGACAACCCGCCGACCGTTGCGGGCAAGCGCGTGCTCGATCTCGCGTCCGGCTCCGGCCTTGTGGCCATCGCCGCCGCGATGGCCGGCGCCGCGCCGGTGATTGCCGTGGACATCGATGCGTTCACGGAAAGCGCAGTCGCGATCAATGCGGAGGCGAACGACGTGTACATCGAGGTTCTCGTACAGGATCTGCTCGATCAGCCCGCGCAGGACGACGCCGCGCTACGACGTCATTCTGGTCGGCGATCTGTTCTATGAGCGCGACACCGCAGGGCGCGCCCTCGCCTTCCTCGATCGCCACGCCGCCACCGGCACGCGCGTGTTGATCGGCGATCCCGGCCGCACCTATCTGCCGAAAGACCGGCTGAGGCGGCTCGCCGAATATTCGGTGCCGGTGACGCGCGAGCTGGAGGATCTGGAGATCAAGCGCACGACGGTATGGGAGTTGATATGACACGATTGTCATCCCGGGCGAGCGGCCGAAGGGCCGCGAGACCCGGGACCGACATGTCGCTGGAGTTGCAATTTCGTGAGAATGTTGCACCGTGGATCCCGGATAGCCGCTTCGCGGTTTCCGGGATGACAGTGGAGCCCCCATGACCTTCGCCGGGATCAACTATCTCGCCATCCTGTTCGCTGCCGTCGTCGGCTGGCTCGCGGGCGCCGTTTACTACGGCCTGCTCGGCAAGGCCTGGGTCGCGGCGCAAGGCCGGACCATGGAGGAATTCAAGGCGCAGCAGGCCGAGATGATCGGGAAGTTCTCGGGCCAAATCCCGTTCATCCTCGCACTCCTCGCGAACTTGGTAATGGCCGGAGTGCTCGCCGGCATGGTCGGCCATATGGGCAGCGTCACGATCCGCAGCGCGGTCATCTCGGCGCTGTTCGCGTGGGTGGGTTTCGTGCTCACGACGATCGCCGTGAACCATTCGTTCGGCGGGCGCCGCTACAAGCTCGCCGCGATCGACGCCGGCCACTGGCTCATCGTGCTGGCGCTGATGGGCGTGGTGATCGGCTGGATGGGGGTTTGATCAGCCGCGCAAGAGCCGCCCACCCGCGATTGCGCCGAGTGCTGCCGTCAAGGTGACCGCAGGCACATGCCATGCAAGCGTGTAGAGCAGCGAATTTTCCGGGCAATGCACGAGAAAAAGCGCGGCCGATACGGCACCGGCCAGCAGTCCGGCGCAAGCGCCCGTCGCCTTCGCATGTGCGGACGCACCGTCGCGCAAAGCCCATAGCGCGCCCGCCAATACCGGAAGCGACAGGAGAAATATGCTCGCGAAGCAGGCAAACGGATGGGCGCCGGTGACGCGCCCGAACCAGGTCTCGCGCGGCACAAAGGCCAGCTCGGCCGCGACGCCGATCGCCAGGATCAGCGCCGCGGGTAGCCAGACGAAGCTGAGCCGCACGGACAAGTCGCTGCTGGAAAGGACAAGTGCGGCGATGAATGCGGCGACGATCAGGACCAGAGCGGAGAACAGCGTGAACACAAACGTCGGACGGATGCCATGCGCGAGATGCGGGGTCGGCGTGAACAGCGTCAGCAAGATGACCAGCACGGCGAGCGCTGGCAGAGCCGTGCCGAACGTGAGGCGCATCGCGGAGGCTCCGCGCGCGGCCCGGCAGCAAGCCGCTCATGACGATTCATTTTGTCCATCGGCCCGCCGATATAAGCAGGTCCCGGACTCCGGCAAAAGCCTCCCAGGCACCAGACTGCTCGCACCGGCCGCTAAGCGTCGTCAGTCCTTCGGCCGAAAGAACTGCCACGGCCCGGTCACGGGCTTGCCGGCGGTGATCTGCTCCAGCGCCAGCCGGTAGTCGGCATGCTCGTGCATGCTTTTTGGGTTGTACGCCTTGTGGTCCTTCGAGAACCGCTCGAGCCATTGGCGGCTCACTTCGCCGTCGCCGCCCTTCTTGATCAGCTTGCTGTCCGGCGCCTGTTCGCCCTTGCACACGGCGCGCGACGCGACGCGGTAGAGCGCCTTCTTCCACCATTTGTCGCGCGCGTTGTGCAGGACGTCGTGCGGATTGGGCGGGGTATCCTTGAAGGGATCGTCGGCGAAATGCGGCGCGATCAGCAGCGGCGGATCGGCCGCCAGGGCACGTTCCATCATCCAGCGGAATGTGATGTTTGCCAGTCCGCGCTCCTTGTAGCCACCGCCGACGTCGCTGTGCACGCCGGGAAACCAGTGCTGCTCGAACTTCTGCTTTGACGGCTGCCCGGTGTCCTTGGCGATGCGCTCGGCCTTGGTCGGCTCGTTCCAGATCGTCGGGTGGAACGCCTGCCGCTCGTCGTCGATCGAGAGCGCATGATAGGCGTAGCGCACGTGCTCGCTCAGATCGTGATCGTGAAACTGGTGCGGCCAGATCGTCAGTTCGACGTCCGTCACACCGAGCGGAATGCCAAGCGAACGCACCGTGTCCCACACGCCGATGAAATGCACGGCGCGATTCTCGGGATGAGCCGGGTCATTGTGCTCGGGAAACGCATGGTCGCGGCGAAAGTCGGCCGCCTTCTTGAGCCGTTCCTCGCGTCCCTGCTCGCCTTGGCCGGTCTTGTACACGTCGTATGCTTTCGCGACGATTTTCGCTTGTGCCTTCTCGTCGTTCCGCAGATCGACCCGCTTGCCGTCAATGGTTTGTGTCGGCTGTGCCACGCCGCAGAGACCAAGCAAGCCCGCGAGACTGCGCACCGTGTAGGCGCCGCGGCTGAAACCGAACACAAAGATATTGTCGCCCGGCTCGTATGCCTTGATGACGAAGTCGTAGGCGTCCTGGATGTTCTTGCTGATGCCATTGCCTGTGGCCTGGCCGATCAGGTCGCCAAATTCCGTCCCGACACCGGCGTCGTAGTAGACCGCCTGTTGCGGCCCTTCGAGGACGCGATCGCACAGCACCGCCACGTTGGTCTGATATTCGTCCTTGGTGCGGTCGTTACCCGTGCCGTCGCAGAACACGGTGACGTTCTTCGCCATGACGAGCTCCCCGGCCTTGGACAAGGAGCCGGACTATACAACATCCGGTTGCCCGGCAAAGAACTCCGCTGCTGCTGTCGACCAAAGTGTGACAGCGCCGACCTTGTTCCAGATCAAGGCCGCGGCGCATAATAGTGCCAGAGGAAACAAGTATGGGCTGGCCTAAACGCCGCCCGCGTAGCCGGAGGATGCGATGTCAGACAAGGTGTATCAAGTCCCGGCCGAGTGGAAGGCGCGCGCCTACGTGAATGACGCGAAGTACCGCGAGATGTACGCGCGCTCGATCAAGGACCCGGACGCGTTCTGGGCGGACGAAGCCAAGCGCCTGCACTGGTACCGCACGCCAACCAAGATCAAGAACACCTCGTTCGGTCCCGGCGACGTCTCGATCAAGTGGTTCGAGGACGGCGTCACCAACGTCGCCTACAACTGCATCGACCGTCACCTGCAAAAGCGCGCAAACCAGACCGCGATCATCTGGGAAGGCGACGATCCGTCCGAGTCCAAGCACATCACCTATCAGGAGCTTCACGACGAGGTGTGCCGGATGGCCAACATCCTGCGCAACCGCAACGTCGAGAAAGGCGACCGCGTCACCATCTACATGCCGATGATCCCCGAAGCCGCCTACGCGATGCTCGCCTGCGCGCGCATCGGCGCGATCCATTCGGTGGTGTTCGGCGGCTTCTCGCCGGATTCACTCGCCGGCCGCATCGAGGACTGCGCCTCCAAGGTCATCGTCACCGCCGACGAAGGCCTGCGCGGCGGCCGCAAGGTACCGCTGAAAGCCAACGTGGATGCGGCAATCGCCAAGGTCGGCGGCGTCGACCATGTGATCGTGGTGAGACGCACCGGCGCGCCGGTCGAGATGGATCCGGTGCGCGACGTTTACTACCACGCAGCCGCCGAGGTGGTGACCAGCGAGTGCCCGTGCGAGCACATGAACGCCGAGGACCCGCTGTTCATCCTCTACACCTCGGGCTCGACCGGAAAACCCAAGGGCGTGCTGCACACCACCGCGGGCTACAATCTGTTCGCCGCGATGACGCACCAGCTCGTGTTCGATTATCACGATGGCGACATCTACTGGTGCACCGCCGACGTCGGCTGGGTCACGGGCCACAGCTACATCATCTACGGCCCGCTCTAGTAACGGCGCGATCACGCTGATGTTCGAGGGCGTGCCGAACTATCCGAGCATGTCGCGCTTCTGGGAGGTGATCGACAAGCACCAGGTCAACATCTTCTACACCGCGCCGACCGCGATCCGCGCGCTGATGCAGGCGGGCGAAGAGCCGGTGAAGAAAACCTCGCGCAAATCGCTGCGGCTGCTCGGCAGCGTCGGCGAGCCGATCAATCCCGAAGCCTGGGAGTGGTATTACCGCGTGGTCGGCGACAACCGCTGCCCGATCGTCGATACCTGGTGGCAAACCGAAACGGGCGGCATTCTGATCACGCCACTGCCCGGCGCAACGCCGCTCAAGCCCGGCTCCGCCACCAATCCGTTCTTCGGCCTGATTCCGGAACTGGTCGACGCGGAGGGCAAGGTTCTGGAAGGCGCCGCCGCCGGCAATCTGTGCATCGCGGACTCATGGCCGGGCCAGATGCGCACCGTCTATGGCGACCACCAGCGCTTCATCGACACCTATTTCAAAGCCTATCCGGGCAAGTACTTCACCGGCGACGGCTGCCGCCGCGATGCCGACGGCTATTACTGGATCACCGGCCGCGTCGACGACGTGATCAACGTGTCGGGCCACCGCATGGGCACGGCCGAAGTCGAGAGCGCGCTGGTCGCGCACGCCAAGGTGTCGGAGGCGGCCGTGGTCGGCTATCCGCACGACATCAAGGGCCAGGGCATCTACGCCTACGTGACGCTGATGGCCGGCGAAGAGCCGACCGAAGCGCTGCGCAAGGAACTGGTCGGATGGGTGCGCAAGGAGATCGGTCCGATCGCAGCGCCCGATCTCATTCAGTTCGCGCCCGGCCTGCCCAAGACGCGCTCCGGCAAGATCATGCGGCGCATCCTGCGCAAAATCGCCGAGGACGAGTACGGCAGTCTCGGCGATACGAGCACGCTCGCCGATCCCGCGGTGGTGGATGATCTGGTGAACAACAGGCAGAACAAGCGGAAGCACGCCTGAGCGGAATCAGCGCCGCCGCGCACGAATGTTCCATGTTTGCCCACCCGACGGAATGCCTATAGCGTTGGGCTATCCCTCACCGGCCTAGCCCAATTGCCAAAGCCGCCCGATCCCAAATCCCTCATTGCCGGCAAACTCGCCGCGCTGCGCAGCGAGGCGGGCCTCGCGACAATTCTCGACGGCATCGGCGAGGGCTTCTACGCGGTCGACCGCGACTGGCGCATTCTGCTGTTCAACAACGAGGCGGCGCGGCATTTCAAATGCAAGCCGGAGGATGTGATCGGCCGCGTGCTGTGGGAGGCATTCCCGGGGACGCGCAACACCGGGCTTGCGCGGCTCTACCACAAGGTCATGGCGAGCCGGGAAACCGTTCGGTCCGAAACCGAATCCATCGTGTTCAAGGGCCGCTGGATGGCCTACCGGCTGTTTCCCCTCGGCGACGGTCTTGGCGCCGTGTTCCGCGACACCACCGACCGCCGTGTCGCCGAGGAGCAGCGCGACCTGCTGATCAAGGAACTGGAACACCGCGTCAAGAACACGCTGACGATCGTGCAGTCGATCGCGGCGCAAACGTTCCGCCACAGCAACGTCGACCCGGCTGTACAGCGCGCGTTCGAGGGCCGCCTCATCACATTGAGCAACGTGCATTCCGTGTTGACGCAGCAGAGCTGGGACGGCGCGGAACTGCACGACATCGTGCGCTCGGCGTTGCGCCCGCACGGCGTGCCCGGCGAGCGGCACTTCACGATCGAAGGACCCGAGTTGCATCTTTCGCCGCAGAGCGCGGTCGCGCTCTCGATGGCGGTGCATGAACTGGCCACCAACGCGATGAAGTACGGCGCGCTCTCCGCCGCGGCTGGCCACGTGGATGTCGGCTGGAGCGTCGCGGACGGGCGCTTGCGCTGGTCGTGGCGCGAGCGCGGCGGGCCGCGCGTTGTGGCGCCGAAACGCAAGGGCTTCGGCTCGCGCATGATCGAGCGCACGCTCGCGCTGCAGCTCTCCGGCAAGGTCGCGATCGAGTATGCGGCCAAAGGCGTGGTGTGCACCATCGACGCGCCGCTGGAAGCGGTGCGCGACAAGGCCTCCTAGCCGTCAGCGACGAAGCCTACGCGGGCCCGCGAAACGCGAACCGCTCGCCATTGATGAGCCGGCGTTCTCTGCACGGCTCCGGGCCGGTCTTGCCGCAGAACGTGCCGTGCAGGTCGAAGCGGATCGTCCGCATGCTCCCGTCGCTCGGCTCGATCTCGTAGCGGATCACCTGCTGGCGAAACACCTCGCGGAATTTTCCGCGCGGCAGCGCCACGACGATCGAAAGTTCGCAGCCGCCGGTGCCGCAGAAGATGCTCCCGAGCCGCTCGCAGCGCACATAGGTGAAATCGACGATGTAGTCGGCACGACCATTGCCGGTCAGGTCGTGGCGGCTCACCGCACCGGGCTCGAGTACAAGCATGTGCCCGTTCGCCTTCAGGCATCGCTTGCGCGCCGCCTCGAGGACGGCTTTCGCCCCGGCGGCCTCGCGCGCGTTCAGCGTCTGGCTGACCGTCGGTTGCGCCGCCGCGCCGGCAAGGCCCAGCAACAAGACCGCACACCCGGCAACCGATCTCCAAAGCGCGCTCATTCGCCCCCGCTCGCCTCATCGCCGCACAAGTGCCTTCGTCCCCATCCTAGCGCCGCCGGCGGATTGATGGGCGGGTAAAATCTTGATGGTTTTTTCACCCTGATTGCAGGTCGCGCTCAAGCAGCGGCGGGGTCTGCGCTATCATCGGCGCCGGACGGGTCTTGTGCGTTGGGGCGCGCGAAACATTCCGGTCAGGGGATTTCCGATGCGGCAGTTCGGGCGCGCGCTTGCGGGCGCGACGTTCGTTGTGGCGAGCTTGCTCGGCGCAGCACCCATTGAGGCGCGCGAGGTCGTGGCCTTTCGCCGCGATGTCCCGGCCGGCACCGTGGTGGTGCGCACCGGCGAACGGCGGCTCTATTACGTGATCGGCGATGGCCGCGCGATCCGCTATCCGGTGGGAGTTGGCAAGGCCGGCAGGCAGTGGTCTGGCGTCACGCGCATCGACGGGAAATATGTGCAGCCGGCCTGGTCGCCGCCCGCCGCCGTCAAACGCGACAAGCCGTCATTGCCCGACGTGATCGCGGGAGGGTCGCCAAAAAATCCGATGGGTGCCGCCGCTCTCACGCTCGCGGGCGGCGAGTACGCGATCCATGGCACCAACGCGCCGGGCTCGATAGGCGGCTCCGTCTCGTACGGCTGCATCCGCATGTACAATCAGGATGTGGTCGATCTCTACAGCCGGGTCAGCGTCGGCACGACCGTGATGGTGGTGCGGTAGTCCAACGTGCCGGGATTCATCCGCCGTGCGTGAGTTCGGCGATCCGGCGCGTGCGCACAACCTCGTCGCGCGCCGCTGCGTTGTGGCTGAACAGCTCGAGCGTCCCGGTCTCCTCGGTCGTCACCGGCGTGAGCGCCGCATCCATGTAGACATAGCGCTGCGGATTCTTCAGCACCCGGCGCCGGATGCGTTCGAGCCGTAGCATGTCGATCGCCACCCGCCCGTAGCGCACCACAAACTCCTTGGCGAAGCGCGGATAGAACACCAGCGGCGATTCCAGCGGCATGCCGTGACGGCGGTCGCGGCGGAACTTGAGGCGGATCAAGCCGCTTTGCAGCGGATGCACGCCCTCGGCCTCGACCGTTTTGCCGAACATGTAAAGCAGGCCTGAGAGATGCGAGACGCCGAGGTCGAACACCGCGGCGCGGCGCAGGACCGTCTCCATGTGCTCGAACGTGTAATAGGTCTTCCACGCGCTGGCGTACACGCCTTCCCACTCTGTCTGTGACATCCGCGAATGCCCGGTCACGACATGCTCGAGATCGTATTTGTTCATGTCGGGATCCATCCAGACACCCTTCTGCGAAAGCACCTTGTGGTCCTCCGAGCCGGGTAGCGGCGTCAGGCAGAAGAACTCCAGAATGTCGATCGGCAGTTCCTTCTTGA
This sequence comes from uncultured Alphaproteobacteria bacterium, assembly GCA_963800695.1. Lineage (GTDB taxonomy): Bacteria > Pseudomonadota > Alphaproteobacteria > Rhizobiales > Xanthobacteraceae > PALSA-894. The sequence goes on from CAWDCA010000028.1 coordinate 253,662, forward strand.
TGATCTCGATATCCTCGCGCACCGACTCCGGCGTGTCGTTCGGGAAGCCGAGGATGTAGCCCGCATAGGTGATCACGCCGGCCTGTTTCCACGCCAGCATCATGCTGCGGTATTCGGTGATCTTGTTCTGCCGCTTCTTCGCGGCGAGCAGGTTCGCGGGATTGATGTTCTCCAGACCGATGAACACCTTGCGCACGCCGGCGCGCGCCGCTTTCTCGATGAAGTTCGCAATCTTGTGACACAGCGTGTCGACCTGGATGACGATCTTCAATTCGATCCCGTCGCGCTCGCGCAGCAGGATGATGCGGTCGAAGATGATCTCCCAATCCTTGTTGCGCGCGAAATTGTCGTCCGAGATGAAGTACCAGTGGATGCCGTGCCGGTAATGCGCGCGGATCAGCTGCTCGACGTCGTCGGGCGAGCGCCGTCGCGACTTGCGGCCCTGCACGTTGATGATGGTGCAGAACGAGCATTGGAACGGGCAGCCGCGGCCGGCATCGAAACTCGCGTAGTGATCGACCGTGCGCCGCAGCACCTGCGGCGGCAGAAACGGCGTCGGAGCCCCTTCGAGCGCGGGCAGGTCGTTCATGTGATTGTAGATCGGCGCAAGCGTGCCATTCGCGGCGTCCTGCATCACCTGGTCGAGGCGTCTGTCTTCTCCCTCGCCGGCAAACAGGCTGATGCCCAAGTCGAGCGCCTGCTGAAGGTCGGGCTGAACGCCCGGCAGCATCGCGAGGCAGCCGGAGACGTGGAAGCCGCCGATCACGACCGGAATGCCGGCCGCGCGCAATGGCCGTGCGATGTCCAGTGCGCGGGGAAACTGGTTCGACTGCACGCCGACCAGTCCGACCATGCCGAAGCCGCCATGGCGCTTGAACTGGTCGATGATGGCGTTGGTGCGGATGCGGGTGTTGGTTTCGTCAACCGCGCTGATATCGATGGCGACGTCGGCCCCGAGCGCGTTCGCTGCGCGGCATCCTGCGCCAGCGCGTAGAGGCAGGCCAGCGAGTTCGCCGGAATCGAGGAGCGCACCCATTGCACCACGTAGCCGTCCGCGTCGTAGTGCGACGGCTTGATCAGCACGAACTGGAAGCGGCGCTTGATACGCGGAACCGGCATGCGAACCATAACGTTTTACCCCGGCCGAAGCCGGGGCGTTGAATTTAGGTCAGACTATTCAAGAAACTCATAAAGGTCCAATCGCGTGAGCCAGTACGCTACGCGAGACTTTCCAGCAACTCTGCGGTCTTTTGCGGCTCATCGAGCATCACGTGATGCCCGCAGGCGAGCGCATGCGCGCTCCAGCCCGCCGCGACTGCGCGCTCGTAGAACGGCCGGAAGGGGCTCTCGCGTGGCAGTACGGTACCGTGCACATAGAGATGCTTCTTCACCGCGCGATAGGCGCCGGAGAGCTTGAGCTTCTCGGTGAAGCAGCCGAGCGGAAACGGGGTCGCAAGCGCGTCGACCGTTGCGGCATCGGCGGCGTTCACGCCGAAATAGGCGGCGGGCGGCGCCGGCACGCTCAATCCGCCGCTCGCACCGGCGTTATCGAGAAAGCGCTGCGTGTTGGCCGGGATGTTGATGTCGAACAGCGACTGCCCGTCCTCCGGAACGAACGCGTCCAGGTAGGCGAGCGCCTTGATCTTGTCGGCGATGCGATCCGCCACGCCGGTGATCACCATGCCGCCATACGAGTGCCCGGCGAGCACGGCGTTGTTCAACCGCTCGAACTTGAACACGCCAAGCACATCCTCGATGTGGGTCGTAAGATTGATCGCGCCCGAGAGCAGGTGCGCGCGCTCGCCCTGGCCGGTGAGCGTCGGCGTGAACACCGTGTGGCCGCGTGCGCGCAGCAATGCGGCGACACGCGCGTAGCACCAGCCGCCGCTCCACGCGCCGTGCACGAGGACGAAGGTGGAAGGGGTGTGGATGGCATCTCTTCTTTCGTAGCCCGCATGAAGCGAAGCGTAGTGCGGGGTCATCGCGGGTGTACCCCGGATTTCGCTGCGCTTCATCCGGGCACGGCTGCCGCTGAAAAAAGTTATCCCCGCGCGAAAAACCTGACTTACACTTTTCGCATCCGTGCTGGCTTGAGGGTCGCTGTCATGACGCGGCCGGCAAGCAGCAGGGAGCGGGTCTCCGACAACGAGACCTGCGGTGGAGCGCCGGGAGGCGCAGCGTCCGGCGGCGGGCCTCGCAAACCCGCCATTGCGGGCCGCGCGCGCCTCGGAGCGGGTCTCGCAATCCCGCTCCTGCACGGCGCGCTGAGGGGCCCGCGATCGCAAGGGGCGCCGCAAGGGCGCCGTAGCGCAGCGCCCTGGCGCCTCCCGGCGCTCCATTTCCCGCTTCGGCAGGGGACGGAAAACGGGAACGGGTGTCCCCGCACCCCGACGAATGGGCGGCGGAGCGTTGGCTGAGACGCTCGGACCGACGCCTAAGGGTGGCGGCGTTGCATCACGTCGCACCGTCTTGAAGCGATCCCGGAGCGATATCATTTCCGGTCCGACTAGGAATTGATGCCGTGCGGCACCCGGCCGGCGGCCTTGGAGGAGAGGATGAACTACTTCCGTACCGCCATGCTGCTCGCGGGCCTGACCGCGCTGTTCATGGGCGTGGGCTACCTGATCGGCGGCTCCGGCGGCGCGATGATCGCACTCGTGGTCGCGGCGGGCATGAACCTGTTCACGTACTGGAACTCCGACCGCATGGTGCTGTCGATGACCGGCGCGCAGGAGATCGATGCGCGCACCGCGCCCGATCTCTACCGGCTGGTGCAGGAGCTGGCGGGCCGCGCCGGCCTGCCGATGCCGCGCCTCTACATCATCGACAGCCCGCAGCCGAATGCGTTCGCGACCGGCCGCGATCCCGAGCACGCCGCGGTCGCGGTCAACAGCGGCCTGCTCAACACGCTGTCGCGCGAGGAAGCCGCGGGCGTGATCGCGCATGAGCTCGCGCACATCAAGAACCGCGACACGCTGATCATGACCATCACGGCGACCATCGCGGGCGCGATCTCGATGCTGGCGCAGTTCGGCATGTTTTTCGGCGGCAACCGCGACAACAACAACGGCATGGGCATCATCGGCACGCTCGCGATGGTGATCCTCGCGCCGATCGCCGCCATGCTGGTGCAGATGGCGGTGAGCCGCACACGCGAGTACTCCGCCGACCGGCTCGGTGCCGAGATTGTCGGCGAGCCAGCCTATCTGGCCTCCGCGCTTGCCAAGCTCGACCAGGCCGCGCACGCAATCCCGAACGAAGCTGCCGAGCGCAATCCCGCGCTGGCGCACATGTTCATCGTCAACCCGCTGTCGGGTGCGCGCATGGACAACCTGTTCTCGACCCATCCGGCGACCGAGAACCGCATCGCCGCACTGGAGGAACTCGCCGCGCACATGGGACGCGGCGGCTATCGTCCTCAGGCGCAGCCGCAGCCGCGCCCGACCGCGCCGGCGAACGGGCCTTGGGGCGGAAATCAGCGCCGCGGACCGTGGGGTTAAGCCCGTAAAGCAACCGTCACGCTTCCGCTTCGTTACAATGGCAAAAGTGATTCGGTCGGCCGCTCGCGTTCTGCGAGCCGCCTCCAAATATGGAACCGGCGAACCTTGCGCCCGATGACACCGACAGCACGACGTGTAGCGCCCGCAGAGGTTCAGGGCCTCGCGGCGCGTCGCATCGCCGCCGACATCCTCGACAACGTGCTGCGCCGCCGCCGCCCGCTCGATGGCGAGTTGGACGGCGCCGAGCAACATCCGGGACTTGCCGCACTCGCCGACCGCGATCGCGCGCTGGTGCGCAAGCTGGTCGCAACGGTGCTGCGGCGGATCGGCACGCTGCGGCATCTGATCGGGAAGTTCCTCAACTCGGGGCTCCCGAAGGATGCGCCGCGGGTCGAGACCGTGCTGCTGATCGGCGCCGCGCAGATCCTGTTCCTCGACGTGCCCGACCATGCGGCGGTCGATCTCTCCGTGCGGCTGGTGCAGGCGGACCGGCGCGCCGCCAAGTATCCGGGGCTGATCAATGCGGTGCTGCGCCGGGTCACGCGCGAGGGCCCCGACCTGATCGCCGCGCTCGATTCCGTGCCGCTCGATACACCGCCCTGGCTGTTCGAGCGCTGGACCACGAACTTCGGCGTCGAGTCCGCGCGCGCCATCGCAATCGCGCACGGCGCACGAGCCGCCGCTCGATCTCACCGTCAAGGCCGACGCCGAAAACTGGGCGCAGCGCCTGCGCGGCCGCGTGCTGCCGACCGGCACTGTCCGCACCGGCACCGGCGGACTGGTTTCGCTGCTGCCCGGCTACAGCGAGGGCGCCTGGTGGGTGCAGGATGCGGCAGCGGCACTCCCGGCGCGGCTGTTCGGCGACATCGCCGGCAAGCATGTGGCGGACCTTTGCGCCGCGCCCGGCGGCAAGACCGCACAGCTCGCGCAGGCCGGCGCGCGCGTCACCGCGGTCGACCGCTCGGCCAACCGGCTGGTCCGCGTGCGCGAGAACCTGATGCGGCTCGGCCTGCACGCCGACATGATCGCCGCCGACGCCACCGAATGGCAGGGCGGCCCGTTCGATGCCGTGCTGGTCGATGCGCCCTGTTCCTCCACCGGCACGATCCGCCGTCATCCCGACGTCGGCTGGCTCAAGAACGAGACCGATCTCGCGCAACTCGCCGGCCTGCAGCAGCGGCTGCTCGACCGCGCGGTCGCGCTGACCAAGCCCGGCGGTCAGATCGTCTATTGCGTCTGCTCGCTCGAACCCGAGGAAGGCGAGCAGCAGGTCGAAGCCTTGCTCGCGCGCGAGGCGGGCGTCCGCCGCAAGCCGATCCGCCCGGACGAGATCGCCGGCATCGCCGAGTTCCTTAGTCCCAACGGCGATCTGCGCACGTTGCCAAGCCACTGGGCCGATCCCGACCCGCGCATGGGCGGCCTCGACGGCTTCTTTGCGGCCCGGCTGGAGCGGACTTAACGGCGTTTTCGCGCCGCTGTTGGCCCGGAGTCGCGCGGGCGCTATCTTGGCCCAAATCCGGCGGGATTCGGCCCGCGACGGCAGGGGGTCAGGGCGTCAATGTCCCGCGGGTCCATCGCGGATCGCACGAGGTTGGCCGCATTCGCGGCGCGCCGGGCGTTGCGCACCAGCATGGGCCGGTTCAACGCCCACCCGATGGTGCGCTGGCGTTTCACGTCCGCCATCGCCGACCGGTTGTTGATCGCCCCGCAGGACCTGCGTACCGCCGATCCGACGCGCGCGAGCGAGATTTATTCCGGCCGCTTCGCCTTCGCGGGCAAGATCGTGATCTGTGACGGCCGCTCGCCGTTCGAAATCGAGCCGCCATCGGAGGAATGGTCCGACCAGTTGCTCGGCTTCGGCTGGCTGCGCCATCTGCGCGCCGCCGAATCCGCCATCACCCGCGCCAATGCGCGCGCACTGGTGGACGAATGGATTTCGCTGCAGGGCGCGTTCGACAGCATGGAGGCCTGGCGGCCGGACCTCGTGGCGCGCCGCATCATCTCGTGGCTGTGCCAGGCGCCGCTGGTGCTGCACGAAGCCGACATGCGGTTCTACCGCCGCTTCCTGCGCAACCTCACCCGCCAGGTGCGCTATCTGCGCCGCAGCTATCCGGCGACGCGCGATGGCGTGCCGCGGCTGCAGGCGATCGTGGCGCTGACTTACGCGGCGCTGTGCATGCAGGCGCAGGCGCGCATGCTCAAAAGCGTGACGCGCATGCTCACCGACGAGTTGGCCCGCCAGATTCTGCCCGACGGCGGCCACGCGAGCCGCAATCCCGGCGCGCTGGTCGATCTGCTGCTGGATCTGCTGCCGCTGCGCCAGGCTTTCGCCGCGCGCAACGTGCCGCCGCCTCCGGCGCTGAACAATGCGATCGACCGCATGATGCCGATGCTGCGCTTCTTCCGCCACGGCGACGGTAACTTCGCACTGTTCAACGGCATGGGGCCGACGCGCACCGACCTCGTCTCCACCGTACTCGCCTATGACGACGCACGCGGCACGCCGGTCGCCAATGCGCCGCACTCGGGCTATCAGCGCGCGCAGGCGGGAGACACGCTGCTGCTTGTTGACGCCGGGCCGCCGCCGCCGCTTCCCATGAGCCACGAGGCGCACGCCGGCTGCCTGTCGTTCGAGCTGTCGTCGAAATATCACCGCATCGTGGTCAATTGCGGCCTGCCCGAAACCAGTCGCGAGACCTGGCGTCATGTGGCGCGCGCCTCCGCCGCGCACTCGACCGTCGTGTTCAACGACACCTCATCCTGCCGCTTCCTCACGTCGGAATCGCTGAAACCGCTGCTTGGCGCGCCGATCCTGTCCGGACCGTCCAACGTGCAGGTCTCGCGGCAGGAGCGCGACAACGGCCTGACCTTGCGCATGTCGCACGACGGCTATGCGGCGCGCTTCGGCGTCGTGCATCAGCGCGCGCTGCGGCTCTCGCGCGACGGCAGGCGGCTCGACGGCGAGGACCTGTTCGTTCCGGCGCATGGCGAGAGCCTGCCGGCCCGGCGCGGCGATGCCTTCGCGGTGCGCTTCCACCTCCATCCCCTCGTCAAGGCGAACCGGCACAGCGACGGCCACCGCGTCATGCTGGTGCTGCCGAACAAGGAGGTGTGGACCTTCGACGCCTACGAGGAGCGGGTCGAGCTGGAGGAAAGCGTCTATCTCGCCGGACCCGACGGCCCCCGCCGTGCCGTGCAGATCGTCATCTACGGCCATGCCCGCGCGGTGCCGCGCGTGCACTGGACCCTGTCGCATCAGGACGCGCAGGAACCGGTACGCCACGCCGAGGTGCGCGAAGAGCCGGAACTGCCGCTATAAGAGAACTCATGCCCGACCTCCGCCGCATCACCCGCGCCCTCCTCTCGGTGTCCGACAAAACCGGACTCGTCGAGTTCGCGCGCGCGCTGGTCGGACACGGCATCGAGCTGGTCTCGACCGGCGGGACCGCCAAGGCGCTGGCCGACGCTGGGCTGAATGTGCGCGATGTGTCGGAGCTGACCGGCTTTCCCGAGATGATGGACGGCCGCGTGAAAACGCTGCATCCGAAAGTGCACGGCGGGCTGCTGGCGATCCGCGACGACGCCGCGCACGCGGCCTCCATGAAGGATCACGGCATCGCGCCGATCGATCTGCTCGTGGTCAATCTCTATCCGTTCGAGGCGACGGTCGCGAAGGGTGCGGCATTCGACGACTGCATCGAGAATATCGACATCGGCGGCCCGGCGATGATCCGCGCGGCGGCGAAGAACCACAACGATGTTACCGTGGTGGTCGATGCCGGCGATTACGCGCGCGTGCTGGACGAGTTGAAAGCGCGTAGTGGCGCGACGACGCTCGCGCTGCGCAAGGCGCTGGCGCAAAAGGCGTACGCGCGCACTGCCGCGTACGATGCGGCGATTTCCAACTGGTTCGCCAACGAGCTTGGCGAAGGTGCGCCCGCCTATCGGGCGTTCGGCGGCAAGCTCGCGGAGGCGCTGCGCTACGGCGAGAATCCGCACCAGAGCGCGGCGTTCTATCGCGCGCCAGAGCAGCGCTACGGCGTCGCGACCGCGCGGCAGGTGCAGGGCAAGCAGCTTTCCTACAACAACATCAACGACACCGACGCGGCTTACGAGTGCGTCGCGGAGTTTTCGCCCGCGCGCGGACCGGCCTGCGTGATCGTCAAGCATGCCAACCCGTGCGGCGTCGCCGAAGGCGCGAACCTCGCGGAGGCCTACGCCAAGGCGCTCGCCTGCGATCCGACTTCGGCGTTCGGCGGCATCGTGGCGCTCAACGGCACGCTCGATGCGCAGGCCGCCCGCGCTATCACCGACATCTTTACCGAGGTCATCATCGCACCGGATGCGACCGAAGAGGCAATCGCAATCGTGGGCGCGAAGAAGAACCTGCGGCTACTGCTCGCCGGCGGCTTGCCCGATCCGAAGGCAGATGGCCTGACGGTGAAATCCGTCGCGGGCGGACTTCTCGTGCAGTCCCGTGACAATGCGGTTGTCGACGAGATGCAGCTTGCGACCGTCACGAAGCGCGCGCCGACGCAAGCCGAATTGGCCGACCTGCGATTTGCGTTCCGCGTCGCCAAGCACGTCAAGTCGAACACCATCGTCTACGCGAAGGATCGCGCCACCGTCGGCATCGGTGCGGGACAGATGAGCCGGGTCGATGCTGCGCGCATCGCGGCGCGCAAGGCCGAGGACGCGGCGAAGGAACAGAGGCTGTCGGCACCGCTGACCAAAGGTTCGGTGGTCGCCTCCGATGCATTCTTCCCGTTCGCCGACGGCCTGCTGGTCGCGATCGAGGCCGGCGCGACCGCTGTCATCCAGCCGGGCGGCTCGGTGCGCGACGACGAGGTGATCAAGGCGGCCGACGACCACGGCATCGCCATGGTGTTCACCGGGACGCGGCATTTCCGGCACTGAATGTCATTTCAGGATGCCGTTTCGGGGCGCTGCGACTGTTGGCGGAACTGTGCAATTTTGCTCAGACGCCACGCGTGATCCTGCCTAACCTGCACAAGACCGGGGCGTCGCAAAGGCCGCCTCCGTCGCCGACATCCGGTGCCCCAGATTTCGAGGGAACGAGATTTGTTGGGCGGGGGAGGCGCTGCAGCAGGAGATAGATCATGTCGATTGGGCTTATCCTTATCATCATTCTCGTGATCTTCTTGCTTGGTGGCTTCAGTGGCCGTTTCGGCGGTTACGGTTACGGCTATGGCCATGGCGGCGTCGGTATCATCGGCATCATCATCATCGTACTGGTCGTACTTCTTCTGATGGGCCGGATTTGATTGAGCCGAGGCGCAAGTCGTTACTCGATTGGCGCGGCTAAAATGCTCCTGAAAAGGAGGAACTCGTGCGAGCAATCAATGTCGCCGTCCTAGTAACCCGGCCGTGTCGTACCCATCTACGGTCGCCCGCAGCATTCATCGATCGCTAAAGCTTAAGCGCCCGCACGTGGCGGCCGATTGACTCCCCTCGTCGGCGAGGACGCAACTTATTCGCCGCACAGCCGTTGAACGGAGACGCGGATGTGTCTTCGGAGCACGGCGTCGCCATCGTTACGCTACCCGATCTGGGCGGTCCCGAACCAGGAGAGCAGCGTGACGATCGAGCATGCCTGTACGCGCGTTGTGAGCAAGCCTTGGGGTAGCACCGACCTGTTGCCCTGGAGCGATATCCAGCCGGACGATGTCGCAATCGGCGAACTTTGGTTTCAACGTCCCGACGCGAATGCGCCGGATTCCGCCCTGCTCCTCAAGCTGCTGTTCACCAAAGAGCCGCTTTCCATTCAGGTTCATCCGAACGATGCATTCGCGCATTCAATCGGCCTATGACGAACGGCAAGACCGAGGCTTGGTACGTTCTGTCCGCAACGCCCGAGGCTGAAGTTGCCGTCGGGCTGAAGCGGCAGCTCACGACTGCGCAATTGCGGGCCTCGATCGAGGATGGCTCGATCGCGGACCTGATTCAGTGGCGCCGCGTCCGCAAGGACGATGTCATCTTCGTCCCGGCCGGCACCATCCACGCCATCGGGCCGGGACTCGTGCTGGCCGAAATCCAGCAGCGAAGCGACACGACGTTTCGCCTGTTCGATCACGGCCGCCAGCGCGAAATCCACGTGGACAACGCCGTGGCGGCGGCGAATGCGGGGCCGGCCGAACGTCAATCGATGCCGCGGCGTCTGACCGATGCGCGATCCGTGCTGGTCGCCAGCCCGCATTTCATTCTCGAGCATCTCGACCTGCCGCCGAATTCGACCTGGGAGCTCGACGCCGAGCAAGAGACCTGGGTCCTGGTTATCGAGGGACATGTCCAGATCGGGCAGATGAACGCGTTCGTTGGCGACGCAATTTTCGTGGAAGCGGATCGTACCGACCTCAAGGTTGGAACCGGCGGCTTCAAGGGGCTGCTCGCCTATATGGGTCCAAAGCCGAATCTGGGTTTGCTGCAAAAGCTCGATCGACAGGATGCCGAATTTGAAATCCGGCCGTTCGCGCTGCCCGCTTCATCATCGCAAGCAGCCGCCGGTTCGTCGTGGCGCGCCCCGGGAGTACACTCGTGACACAGTTGAGTCGCCTCGCGTTCATCGGCAATTCGCTCCCGCGCCGTTGCGGCATCGCAACCTTCACGACCGATCTGCAGCAGGCCATCGCGGCATCGAACGCCGAGGTGGAGACCGCGATCGTGGCGATGACCGATCACGGTCATGCCTACGACTATCCATCCGTCGTTCGCCTGCAAATCAACGACGACAAGATCAAGGATTACGTGCGTGCGGCCGACTTCCTGAATGCGGGTCAATACGAGGTCGTTTCGCTGCAGCATGAGTTCGGCATTTTCGGCGGCGAAGCCGGCGGCGACATCATGGCGCTGCTCTCGCGCCTGACCATGCCGGTGGTCACGACGCTTCACACCGTTCTGTCCGAGCCGACACCGGTGCAACGCGGCGTCCTGGATCGGATCGTCGACGTGTCGTCGCGCGTCGTCGTCATGGCGGAGAAAGGCCGGGATCTGTTGCGGACCGTCTACCGGGTGCCGGCAGAGAAGATCGAGCTCATCGCGCACGGGACTCCCGACTTTCCATTCGTCGAGCCCGAACAAGCGAAGGCCAAGCTGGGCTTTAGCCAACAGAACCGTCATCCTGACGTTCGGGCTGCTCTCTCCGAGCAAGGGCATCGAATTCATGATCGATGCCATGCCGTCGATCCTGAATAGCTGCCCCGATGCGGTCTATGTGGTTCTCGGCGCCACGCACCCCAATCTGGTTCGGCAGCAGGGCGAGGCTTACCGCGACAGCCTCGTGGCGCGCGCGCGGGAAGTCGGCGTCGAGGACAATGTCGTGTTCCTCGATCAATTCGTCGACCAGGCGACGCTGCTGGATTTCATCGCGATGTGCGACGTCTACGTCACGCCCTATCTCAACGCGTCGCAAATGACGTCAGGCACGTTGGCCTACAGCTTCGCGCTCGGAAAGGCGATCGTCTCAACGCCCTATTGGCACGCGCGGGAATTGCTGGCCGACGGACGCGGCATTCTGGTCCCGTTCGCCAATTCGGCGGCAATCGGCAGCGAAATCGCGGGATTGCTGACCGACCACGCCCGGCGGCAGGCCATGCGCAAGCGCGCCTATGCGAGCAGCCGGCCGATGACCTGGGAGCGGACCGCGGAGCGCTACCTGACGGCTTTCGAGAGTGCGCGGCGCGGGCATCGGCTCAGGGTGATCGCGCGGCCCGACCAAAACGTTGCCTCGCGCGACAGCCAAGCCGCCCCGGAGATGCGCATCGACCATTTCCTGTCGATGTGCGACGATACCGGGCTGTTCCAGCATGCGGTGCATTCGGTGCCGGATCGCGCTCACGGCTATTGCGTCGACGACAACGCCAGAGCGCTGCTGCTGGCGTGTGCGCTCAACGGCCCCGGCGAGCAGCGCCTGCCCGAAGCCTTGACGGCCCGGTTTGCTGCGTTTGTCCAGCATGCATGGAATCCGGATACAAAGCGGTTTCGCAACTTCATGAGCTTCGACCGGCGCTGGCTGGAAGATCGCGGTTCGGAGGATAGCCACGGGCGCACGCTCTGGGCCTTGGGCGAGTGCGCACGCGGCGACGCCAATCCGTCGCGGCGGCGCTGGGCCACCGCGCTGTTCGCCGAGGCGTTGCCGGCCGGCCGAGGACTTCAGCTCGCCGCGCGCCTGGGCCTTCACACTGCTCGGGCTGGACGCCTATTGCGCGGTCACGCCTGAGGATTCGCTCGCCGGGCGGCTCCGGCATGTCCTCGCCGACAGACTGATGTCCATCCTGTCGGCCGTCGAGACCAAGGATTGGGTCTGGTTCGAGGAAGGGCTGTCCTACGACAATGCGCGTCTGCCGCAGGCCCTGATCGTGACGGGAGATGCGACCGGAACGCCCACCTATGTCGAGGCCGGCTTGAGATCGCTGCGTTGGCTCATGACGCGGCAGACGACGCCGGCAGGCTTGTTCAGGCCCGTCGGTACGCAGGGGTTTGGCGACCAGCGGCAGCGAGCCGCAGGCGTTCGATCAGCAGCCCCTGGAAGCCACCGCGACGATCTCGGCCTGCCTTGCGGCCTGGCGCGCGGATGGCGATCCCGAATGGAGAGCGGACGCGGCGCGCGCATTCGCCTGGTTCCTCGGCGAGCAACGATCTGACGCTGCCCCTGGTCGATACCGGAAACCGGCAGCTGTCGCGATGGATTGCATCGCGACCGCCCGAACGAGAACAGGGGCGGCGAGTCGGTCGTGTCCTATCTTCTCAGCCTCGCGGAAATTCGTCAGCTCGCGCTGACGAGCGGCGACAGCGCGAGACGTCCGCCGCTTCAGGCGTTGCGTGCTTGAGCTCCGCGAAATCCCATCCGAACGAGCCGAGGGCGCCTTGTCGCAAGTCACGTTCCTGAACCGGCAGGCTCTCCATCTGCGCCCCGATCCCGCGCGGGTGGTCGTGCGCCCGTTCAAGCCGGCGATCGAGCCGCAGCTACTTCAACCCCACCGACAAGACACGGGCGAACCATATCGTCGACCGGGTCCTGGCGCTCGATGCCGAGATGGCAGCCAGCCAACTGGCCGATGTCCTTGAGAATTTCCAGGGCCGCCACCGCAATCTTCTGGCGACCTTCGAGGCGCGCGCCGACGAGATGGAAGACGCCTTTGCGCCGCACGCGGGTTTCACCGAGATCCAGCGCCAACTGGTCGGGGCCTATTTTCTCCACGAATATTCCTTCGAAGCGTCGGCGCTGTTCAATCCGAGCATCGTCTCCCATCCCGATCAGTCCGGCGCGCCGGAAGGCGGGCGCCGCTTCATCCTCAGCCTTCGCGCGGTCGGGGAAGGGCATGTTTCGTCGCTGACGTTCCGGTCGGGGTGCGTCGCGGCGGACGGCAGCGTGACGGTCGATCCGGCAGCGCGGCTTGCTTCGGTTCCCAAAGTGAAGAGTCGGATATCGGGTCCGGACGGGGACGATCGTCGAAGTGATCTTCAAGCCGGACGAGGATATCAGCGAGCGGGTGATCTTTCCCGTCACCTTGTCCCAATCGAACGGCATCGAAGATGCCCGCTTCGTGGAATTCGACGATGGCGGCGAGAAAGATCTTTTACGCGACCTACACCGCCTATAGCGGCAGGGCGATACGATCCGAGCTGATCGAGACCACCGATTTCGTCTCCTTCCGCATGTCGCCGCTGCAGCGGAGCCGCCGCGCGCAACAAGGGCATGGCGCTGTTCCCGCGCAAGATCGGCGGCAAGTACGCCATGATCGGCCGGCAGGACAACGAGAACCTCTACCTGATCTATTCCGACGATCTGTATTCCTGGGAAGGCGGCGTTGCGATTCTGAAGCCGCAATTTCCCTGGGAGTTCGTGCAGATCGGCAATTGCGGCTCGCCGATCGAACTCGACGAAGGCTGGCTGCTGCTCACCCACGGCGTCGGCCCGGTCCGGAAATATTCGATCGGCGCGGTTCTCCTCGACAAGCAGGATCCGTCCAAGGTTCTGGCGCGGTCGCGCGAGCCGCTGGTCCGGCCCGAGCCGTCGGAGCGCGAGGGATACGTCCCCAATGTCGTCTATACATGCGGGGCGATGCGCCACAACGATCAGATCATCCTGCCCTATGCGGTCTCCGACACATTCTCCAAATTCGCCACGCATCAAGATTGCCGCGCTGATGCAGAGCCTCCGCGCGTAAGGAAAGCCGCAATCAGCGAACAGGGTTCGCGATTTGCACGCGGCTCAACACCAGCGCGCCCACGCAGAAGAACACCACCAGCACCGCCATGCCGGCGCGCTGGCTTGCGAACGCTGTGGTCACGATCCCGACCAGCAGCGGCCCGGCGAACGACGTCACCTTTCCCGAGAGCGCGAACAATCCGAAAAATTGCGTGATCCTGTCCGCCGGCGCGAGCCGCACCAGCAGCGTGCGCGCGGCCGCCTGCAAAGGCCCCGCCGCGATCCCGATGAACAGCCCGATCGCGATGAAGAACTTCTCGGCCGGCGCCGCGAACAGTCCCGCGCCCGCCACCGGCGGCGCAACCGGAACGACGAACAGGATGTGATCGCGGCCGGTCGAAAGGATCGCGACGGTCGCGATCAGCAGGATCACGAGGCTGCCGAGCATCACGCGCTTGGGCCCGACACGATCGTCGAGCTTGCCGCCCGCATAGGCGCCGATCGTGGCGGTGATCGTCAGCAGGATGCCGAACACGCCGATCTGGATCGTGCTCCAGCCGAAGGTGCCGGCCGCATAGATGCCGCCGAACGCGAACAGCGCGAGCAGCGCGTCGGCGCAGATCATCTGGGCCAGCAGGAACACCGCGACATTGCGATGCTGCGGCAGCCGGCGCAGCGTCACGGCGAGTTCGCGCAAGCCGTGCGACACGGCCGCGCCGAGCGGCATCGCGGCCGGCCGGTCCGGCGTGAAGACAAACAGCGGCAGGATGAACACCACGAACCACATTGCGGCCAGCGGCCCGACCGCACGGTCGCCCTCGCGCAACACGGGATCGAGCCCGAACAGCGGCGTGACGCCGAGCAGCGTCTTGCCGGTGTGCGGGCTGCCGGCGAGGAAGCCGAGCACGAGGATGAGTGCAATGAGCCCGCCGACATAGCCGACCGCCCAGCCGGTGCCCGACAATCGGCCGAGCCGCTCGGGCGGGACCAGCGAGGGCATCATCGCATTGGTGAACACGCCCGCGAACTCGACACCGACGACGCCGACCGCGTAGGCGAACAGCACCAGCGGGATGACCGATGCGTCGCCCGGGCGCCCGAGCCACAGCAGCGCCGAACCCGCAACGACCAGCACGCCGAACGCCGCGATCCACGGCTTGCGCCGCCCCGACGCATCGGCGATCGATCCGAGTACCGGCGAGAGTGCCGCGACCGTGAACCCGGCCGCCGCTGTCGCAAAGCCCCACAACGCCTGACCCTCGACCGCGTTCGCGGCAATCGCGGAAGCGAAATACGGCGCGTAAACGAACGTAATGATCAGCGTGAAGAATGGCTGCGCCGCCCAGTCGAACAGCACCCAGCCGACGATGGCGCGGGGCGGGGCGTAGCGTTCCGCGCTCAACGCTTCACCAGATCGCCCAGCAGGCTGGCGGCGACCGAGAGCTTCGAGAGCGTCAGCCCCGAGCTCGCGATGCCGTGCACGGCGGCGCGGATGCGCTCCACTTCGCCGGCGCGCGGGGTCACCCACGCGTCGACCGCCTGCGGGCCGGTCATGCCATCGCCGACCATTTCGGCGGTGAGGCGGCGTTCGGCTTCGCCGATCGAAGTCGAGCGCGCGGTCGAGCGCGAGCCGGTCGAAATAGTCCGTGACCACGATGCCGCGCGCCGCGTTGGCGATGCGATCGAGCTGGAAGAAGGCGCCCGCCGCGAAGTAGGTCGCGGCGACATCCTCCACGGGTTTGCCGGTGCGGTCCGCCACCGACACGATGTCGGGCGCGGCGGCGAGCGGGCGCAGGTTTGCGATCCCGCGCGCGAGCTTGTCCGGTACGCCGGCATTCGTCAGTTCGGTGACGCGCGCCGCGAGCGCTCTCCGGGCGTCCTCCAGCAGCACATTGTCGAGCGCGGCCGCAACCGCCTCGATGCCGGCGCGATAGTGCTCGACGATCGCTTCCAAGCCTTTGGAGACGTCGACATTGCGCACGAACCACACGATGCGGTCGAGCAGCAGGTCCTCGACCGCCGCATAGAGATCGAGCTGCAGCTTGCCGGTGACCTTGTTGTCGAGCGCATCGATCGCGCCGTTGAGCGCAATCAAGTCGTAGCTGTTGCGCACCACAAAGAACGCGGCCGCGATCGCCGAAGCGGATGCGCCGGTCTGATCGCCGATACGCACCGCGAACGAAGGCCCGCCGCGATTGATCATCGAATTGGTGAGCTGGGTGGAAATGATCTCGCGGCGCAGGCGGTGCTGCTCGAGCGCATCGGGAAAGCGCGCGACCAGCTGGCTCGGGAAATAGCGCGACAGCTCGCGGCCGAGATAGGGATCGTCCGGCACGCTGGATTCCAGCAAGTCGCCGTAGAGCGTGAGCTTGGCGTAGGCGAGCAGCACGGCAAGCTCCGGCCGCGTCAACCCCTGCCCGCGCTTCCGACGTTCGCCGATCTCCATGTCGTCGGGCAGGTACTCGACGGCGCGGTCGAGATGGCCGCGGCTCTCCAGCGTCTGCATCAGCCGCTGCTGGAAGCCGAGGTCTTCCAGCCCGCGCCGCTGCGAGAGCGAAAGCGCGAGCGTCTGCTGGTAGTTGTTGCGCAGGACCAGATGGCCGACCTCGTCGGTCATCTCGACCAGCAGCTTGTCGCGCGCATCGAGAGACAGCCGCCCGTCGCGCATCGCGGGCGTGAGCGCGATCTTGATGTTCACCTCCACGTCGGAGGTGTTGACGCCGGCCGAATTGTCGATCGCGTCGGTGTTGAGCCGCACGCCGCGCATCGCGGCTTCGACGCGGCCCTTCTGCGTGACGCCGAGATTGGCGCCCTCCCCGACCACCTTGGCTCGTAACGCCGCGCCGGTGACGCGGATCGGGTCGTTGACGCGGTCGCCGACCTGATCGTCGCTCTCGCTGGTGGCGCGGATGTAGGTGCCGATTCCGCCGAACCACAGCAGATCCGTGTTGAGCCTGAGGATCGCAGTCATCACCTGCTGCGGCGTCACCTTTTCGTCGAGCCCGAGCAGAGCGCGCGCTTCCTCGCTCAGCGCGATCTCCTTCGCCTTGCGCGAATAGATGCCGCCGCCCGCCGAGAGATAATCCTTGTTGTAGTCCTGCCAACTCGATCGCGAGAGATCGAACAGGCGCTGGCGCTCGGCGAAGCTGCGCTCCGCATCGGGGGCAGGATCGATGAAGATGTCGCGGTGATCGAACGCCGCGACCAGCTTGATGGTGCGCTCGCGCAGCATGCCGTTGCCGAACACGTCGCCCGACATGTCGCCGACGCCCGCCACCGTGAACGGCGTCACGGTGATATCGACGTCCATCTCGCGGAAATGGCGCCGCACAGCCTCCCAGGCTCCGCGCGCCGTGATGCCCATCTTCTTGTGGTCGTAGCCGGCCGAGCCGCCGGACGCGAATGCGTCGCCGAGCCAGAAGCCGTGCTCGAGCGAAATGCGGTTCGCCGTATCCGAGAAGGTTGCGGTGCCCTTGTCGGCCGCGACCACCAGATAAGGATCGTCGCCGTCGTAGCGCACGACGTTGTCCGGCGGAATGACGCCGTCCGGGCCGAGATTCTCGGTGATATCGAGCAGGCTGGAGATGAACACCGTGTAGGCGGCGGTTCCTTCGGCCTGTACGGCCTCGCGCGGACTTAAGGGAAGCTGCTTCGGCACGAAGCCGCCCTTGGCGCCGACCGGCACGATCACGGCGTTCTTCACCTGCTGCGCCTTGACCAGCCCGAGCACCTCGGTGCGGAAATCCTGCGGCCGGTCCGACCAGCGGATGCCGCCGCGCGCGACCTTGCCGAAGCGCAGATGCACGCCTTCGACGCGCGGCGAGTAGACGAAGATCTCGTACAGCGGCTTGGGCAGCGGCAGGCCTTCGATCTTGCGGCTGTCGAACTTGATCGCGATGGTCGGCTTCGGCTGGCCGTTTTCGGTCTGATAGAAATTGGTGCGCAGCGCCGACGTCACCGCATTGACGAAATGGCGCAGGATGCGGTCCTCGTCGAGGCTTTCGACCGCCGCGAGCGCGGTCTCGATCTCGGCGAGCTGCGCGGTCTGGCTCTCGGCGCGCCCCTCCATCGAAATATCGATGCGCGGATCGAAGCGCGAATGGAACAGCGCCACGACCTGGGCGGCGACGCCCTGATGCCGGCGCAGCGTCGCCCACATGTAGTCCTGCGAATAGGCGACACGGACCTGGCGCAGGTAGCGCGAAATGGTGCGGACCAGCGCGACGTCGCGCCATTGCAGCCCCGCGGTGAGCGCCAGCGCGTTGTAGCCGTCGTTCTCGGCGCGGCCGCGCATCACCGCCATGAACGTCGCTTCCAGCCGCGCCTTGAGCGCCTCGATGCCGAACGCCTGGCCGTCCGCGCGCTCCAGCAGCATGTCGTGCAGCCACACCTCGACCGCGCCCATGTCGCTCGGCTCGATCCGGTAGGTGCGCTCGTCCACCACCTTGAAGCCCATGTTTTCCAGCACGGGCACGCGCTCGGACAGCGGGATTGGCTTTTCGCGGCTCCAGACCTTGAGGCCGGCGCCTGCGTTGTCCCCCTCGCGCCGCGCGTAGAAGTCCGCGCCGAGCGGCCGGATCGGCGAGAGCGATTCGATCATCCGGATGTCGGCGACCGCGACCGGCGGCACATAGGCATCGCGATAGGCGACGGGGAACGCGTCGCGATAGCGGCGGACGAGCTGCTGCGCCTTGATCGGCTCGTGCACCAGGGTCAACGCCTCGGCGAGCCCGTCGGTCCAGGTGCGCACCAGCGCCTCGACCGCCTGCTCCATGCTGGCGCGGTCGGGATCCGGCGTCTCGCCGGCGTAGCGCCCGACGATGAAATGCACGCGCACCAGCGGCCCTTCGGTGAAGAAGGGGTAGAACGCCGAGATGCGGCCCTTGTAGACGCTCGCCAGATAGCTGCCGATCTTCTCGCGCGCCGCGGAGTCGTAGCGCTCGCGCGGCACGAACACCATGACGGACACGAACCGGTCGAAGCGGTCGCGCCGCGCCAGCACGCGCACGCGCGGGCGCTCGTCGAGATGCATGATGGCGAGCACGAACTGGTAAAGCGTGTCCTCGTCGATCTGGAACAGTTCGTCGCGCGAATAATTTTCCAGCACCGCCGCGAACGCCTTGCCCGAATGGCTGTCGGGATCGAAGCCCGAGCGGCGCATCAGGTTGTCGACCTTGCGCCGCAGATACGGGATCGAACGGGTCGAGCGCGTATAGGCCGTGGAGGTGAACAGGCCGACGATGCGGAATTCGCCGATCAGGCGGCCGTCATCGTCGAAGCGCTTCACGCCGATGTAGTCCATGTGTACGCGCCGGTGCACGCGCGAACGCACGTTCGCCTTGGTGATGATGAGCTGCTTTGGCTCTTTCAGGAATTCCATGATCTCGGGCGTGACCGAGACCAGCTCGTTGCCGCGGCGCAGCACCCGCACTTCGGGGTCGCGCAAGATGCCGAGGCCGGTTTCGAAGATCGGCTCGTTGTCCTGCTCGTCGGCGGTGAGCGCGTAGTCGCGCAGCCCGAGGAAGGTGAAGTTGTTGGCGACCAGCCATTCGAGGAACTGGGTCGCCTCCGCGATTTCCTCGACCGGCAGCGGCGGCGGATTGTTCTTGATCTCGGCGATCACCTCGCCAACGCGCGCCATCATCGGCCGCCAGTCCTGCACGCACACGCGCACGTCGGCGAGCACGGCCTCGATCGCCTGGACGATCTCGGCCTGGCGCGCCACATCCTCGATGCGCTCGACATGGACGTGGATGAAGCTTTCGCGTTGCGCCGAACCGACCGCCGAGCCGTCGCCGCGGAATCCGATCAGCGCGCCGGTGTGGTCGCGCTCCACGGTGAAGATCGGATGCAGCACCAGACGGACATCGATGCCCTGATGGGTCAGCTCTGCCATCACCGAGTCGAGCAGGAACGGCATGTCGTTGTTGATCATCTCGATGATCGAGACGGCCTTGATGCGCTCCGCGCCGGTCGGACCGGGGCGCGACTCGAAACGGACCTTGGGCGCGCCGGGCTTGCGCTCAGCCAGGAACAGCCAGGCAGCCTCGGCGAGGTCGGCAATCTCGCGCGCTTCGTAGCGCACCAGATCCTCGGGCGAGACGCCCGCAAACATCAGCGGCGTGAAGCTCTCCGGCATGTCGCCGCGCAGGCCTTTGAGGATGGTGCCGGCCTGCTCGATCAGCCGGCGCGCGGCACGCTCGTCGTCGCTGCCGAATTGTCCCTGGATGTTCATGGCCTTCCCCGGGCGGGCGAGATTCGCTGTTGTGTAGCTGAGTCTCACCGATCCGTATCACGGCGTCGAGATACATCGGTGCGTCGGGCATGATCGGTGATTTCTTACCGGCCACCGACGCTGTACGGTGCGGGTGAAAACCGGGTTTTAGGAGGAACGTGGCCGTGGCAAAAAAGTCCAGCAAATCCAATGTCGTGGCTTTAGCGCCGAAGAAGCCGGGGGGTACCGCCGGCAAGGACGCAGGCTCCGGCGTTCCCCGCCAGGATGACAGCCGCGTGATGGCGCTCGATCTGCCCAAGGGCACGCTTTCGCCCGCCATGGAGGCGTATTTCCAGAAATGCCAGGAGAAGCTCGGCTTCGTGCCGAACGTGCTGCTCGCCTATGCGTTCGACAACGCCAAGCTGGAAGCCTTCGCGGCGTTCTACAACGATCTGATGCTGGCGCCGTCGGGGCTCTCCAAGCTGGAGCGCGAGATGATCGCGGTCGCGGTCTCGTCGCAGAACCGCTGCTACTACTGTCTCACCGCGCACGGCGCGGCGGTGCGCGTCTATTCGGGCGATCCGGCGCTCGGCGAGACGATGGTGATGAACTATCGCGCCGCCAAACTGACCAAGAAGCAGCGCGCCATGCTGGATTTCGCCGTGAAGATCACCAACGAATCCTGGGCGATCGAGGAAGCAGGACCGCGAAGGCTTGCGCCGCGTCGGATTCTCGGATCGCGACATCTGGGACATCGCGGCGGTCGCGGGCTTCTTCAACATGTCGAACCGCGTCGCCAGCGCAACCGATATGCGGCCGAACGCGGTTTATCATGGGCAGGGGCGGTAGCGCTTCGACTTTCTCAGATCGCGCAAGGCACTCCATGCGATTTTCTCTGAGAGCTGGGCTCGCGGCCGTCTGTTTGACGTTCGCAACGCCTTGTGTTGCCCAAACCGCACCGCCCGCGCAGGCGCCCATCCTCACCAATGCGGCGCGCTACCTCCCCGTTCTGGCGAAAAGCGGCATGGTGGCGAGCCAGGAAAAACTCGCGACACGCATCGGCGTGGATATTCTCAAAGCCGGCGGCAACGCAATCGACGCCGCGGTCGCGGTCGGCTTCGCGCTCGCGGTGGCGCATCCGCAGGCCGGCAATATCGGCGGCGGCGGCTTCATGCTGGTGCATCTGGCCGCCCGCAACGAAACCGTCGCGATCGATTATCGCGAAACCGCGCCGGCCGCGATGACGCGCGAGGTGTTCCTCGACGAGAAGGGCGAAGCGGACCCGCGCAAGTCGCGCGACTCGGCCCTCGGCGTCGGCGTGCCCGGCACGGTCGCGGGGCTCGCGCTCGCGCATGAGAAGTATGGGTCGGGCAAATTCACGCTCGCACAACTGATCGCGCCTGCGATCAGGCTCGCGCGCGAAGGCTTCGCGGTCGACGATGAGCTTGCCGACACGCTGCCGCGCGCGCAGCCGCGTCTCGCGCGCTGGCCGAGTTCGGCGAAAATTTTTCTCAAATCCGACGGCGTCGCGCCCGGTCGCGGCGACCGGCTGGTGCAATCCGATCTGGCAGCGTCGCTTGACGCGATCGCCGGCGGCGGGCCGCGTGCCTTCTACGAAGGGCCGCTCGCCGAAAAGATCGTCGCCGGTGTGCGCGCCAACGGCGGTATCATGACGCCCGGCGACCTCAAGGATTACCGCGCCATCGTGCGGCCGGTCGTGCGCGGCACGTATCGCGGCTACGAGGTCGCCTCGATGCCGCCGCCCTCCTCCGGCGGCGTGCACTTGATCCAGATGCTCAACATCCTCGAAGGCTTCGCGCTGCGCGAGAGCGGGCCGCAGTCCGCCGCGACCTTGCACCTGATGATCGAAGCGATGAAGCCCGCCTACGCAGACCGCGCGGCGTTTCTCGGCGATCCGGCGTTCGTGAAAATCCCGGTCGCGGGCCTGACCTCGAAGCGCTACGCCGCCGAGCAGCGCAAGGCGATTGACCCCGAGCGGGCACGGCCCGCGCAGGACATCCGCGCCGGCAACCCGTTGCCATACGAGGGCGACAACACCACGCACTATTCCGTCATCGACGCGCAAGGAAACGCGGTCGCCAACACCTACACGCTCAATTTCAGCTACGGCCTCGGTCTCGTCGCCGAAGGCACCGGCATCCTGCTCAACAACGAGTTGGACGACTTCGCGGCAAAACCCGGCGCGCCAAACGCCTATGGGCTCGTCGGCGGCGACGCCAACGCGCCGGGGCCGGGCAAGCGCCCGCTGTCATCCATGTCGCCGACCATCGTGTTTCGCGACGGCCGCGTGGCCCTCGTCACCGGCACGCCCGGCGGCAGCCGCATCATCACTATGGTGCTGCAGGTCATTCTCAACGTGATCGATCATCAGATGAACATCGCAGAGGCGGTGGCGGCGGCGCGCATCCATCACCAATGGCTGCCGGATCTGGTGGACGCCGAGCGCGGGCTTTCGCCCGACACCATCCGGCTGCTCGAAGCACGCGGGCACAAGATCGCGGTCGGCCGGACTTTCGGCTCGGCCAACTCGATCATGGCGACGCCCGAAGGCCTCACCGGCGCCGCCGACCCGCGCCAGCGCGGGACATTGGCGGCAGGGTACTGACCCATGCGGGCGCCACATGGGAAGACGATTCCGAAGAAGAAGATTCGCATCGACTGCGGTGGTTTTCTAATCCGCACGCTGACGACCGACGACGCGTCCGGCCGCTGGGCGGGTTGGATGGACGACCCCAAGAACCTGCGGCTGGTGAATGCAGCGCCACAGCACATGACGAAGAACGACATCGTTGCTTACATCAAGCAATTCGATCAACGATCGCATCTCCTGCTCGGCATCTTCGACAAAAAGAAAGGCACGCATGTCGGTACGTTCCGCGTCGACATCGATTACGCGCTGAACCGGTGCCTCGTGTTCCTGATCGGTGAGCCAAAGTACCGGCACTGGTTTCTGATGACGGACATCAAGGTGCCGTTTTACGACCTGATCTTCGAGACGCTCGATCTAAGAACGATGCTGGCGACCGTGCTGGCCAGCAACCGCGCACTCACGGGTTTTCTGCTCAGGCTTGGATGGTCGCTCGACAAGACGATCGAACGTCATGTGAAATCACAGACGGACGACTCGATGCTGGACCTGTGCTTCTTCAGCTATTCACGCGAAACGTGGCGCAGCTGGAAAGCCGAGAACCTCTCGCGCCGGCAAGCAGGCACTAGAAGCGATAATTGATGCCGACTTTGACGACGTCAATGTCCTGCTTGATGTTGAAATTGCCTGCTGTGGGCGTGCCGGCGGCGACCGTGGCATCGCTCAATTGGACAGTCTTGCTGCCGAAAAAGTAGTGGTCGTACTCGGCGAATACGGACCAGTTGCTTGCAAACGACCACTCGATGCCGGCGCCCGCAACCCAGCCCCAGCGCGTCGTGGTGCCCGACGGATTGCACGGCGTAAACGCTCCGCCCAAGCCGCATGGATTCCCGTTGAAGAACGCGATGTTCTGGGCGCTGTACCGGTCGTGCGCCCATGCGGCGCCGCCCTTGCCGTAGAAGAGCACGCGATCAAACGCATAACCGATCCTGCCGGTCGCGCTCGCGAGCGCGTCGGTCTTGCTGGTGAGCGTCAGCGGGCCACCGTTCTTGCCACCGAAGAATGGATCGACGCCTTGGCCCTGGATGTTCGCGAAGGAGAAATCGCCCGCGAATCCGATGACCCAATTGCTCGCGAATTGGTAATCGCATCCGACCTGCCCGCCGCCGACAAAGCCGACAGAGCCCGTCACGCTGACCGAGCTTCCGAGCGGTGCGATGTTTTGTTGCAGCGCTGGCGCGGGTCCGAAAAACGGGATCGCCGTCGTGCCGGGATCAGAGAATTCGGTGCGGCTTTTTCCGGCGCCGACATGCGCGCCGAGATAACAGCCGGTCCACGAGTACGCGGCCGGAGCCGCCGTAGCGATACGCGGTGCCTTGGCGGGAATGTCGGCCGCGAAAGCCTGTCCGCCGACGATCAATGCCGTGCTCGCCAACAAGAGTTTCTTCATGGCCGCGCGCCCCAAGCCTGCTTAACCCTGTTTTAAAGGGTAGGCCCCGGGCGGGAACTGCGCTGTAACCCAAGGGCAACAGTGGAGCGAATTGCGGCGATTCCGATAGCCCAATAGGCCCGGACACGCGAGTTCTAGCCGCAATCGAGAGTGAAACTGGAGCGGGCGAAGGGATTCGAACCCTCGACCCCGACCTTGGCAAGGTAGTTTCCGTGTCGGCTAAGTGATTGTCACTCATAGTAATTTCCAGCATCTCCTATGCCACTGCCCAAACCTTGCCCAATCACTTGAGCTTGCGCATTGCGTGCGTCCGATGCGCCGCGCTCACGGTCGCGTAGCGCTCCACCATCCGCAGCGACTTCCAGCCGCCTTCCTGACGGATCGTTTCGAGATCGATTCCGTTCATGACGCACCAGCACGCCCAATGGTGGCGCCAGTCGTGAACATGGAAGTCATCGATCGCCGCGCGGCGGCAAGCTGTGCCGTGCGCTTTTTTGATCGGGCTTCCGCTTTGGAATTTGTACTCGCGCGTGTCGTTGTACGGCTCGCCGAGCTGCGTGAGGAACACGCGGCCCTCATCGGGCGAGCCTTGACCGACCCATTGCCGATGCAAGGCCGCGCGGACCTTCTTGTGCATCGTGACTGTCCGGGCCTCGCCGTTTTTGCTCTCGGCAATGAAAACCGAATTGGCCTTCCAGTTGACGTGCGGCCATTCAACCCGCAGTGCTTCGCTGATGCGCATCCCCTGCCATCGCAAGGTGATCGCGATCGGCTTGACGTGCTCGGCGTAGCTTTCAATCAGGCGGTCCGCTTGCGTCGGCGACAGGAACTTAATTCGTTTCTTGTCGATACGCTCGCCCTTCGGCCGCTTTGGCAGGCGCGGCGGATCGAAACCTTCGGCGTCCGCGAGATAGTTGATCGCGGCGCGGAACGTTGATCGGAATCGCTGGACAGTTGTCGGCTCGATCCCGCCACAGCGGACGCGGCGAAATTCTGTCCAGGCATCGCCAGCGCGCGCGATCGTGTAGTCGCCGACAACCGCGTTGATTTGCTGAAGCCGCCACAAGTCGTAACTGCGCAGCCCGCCGGGGCGCCCCATGTAGCGCAGCCCCGCATCGGCGATCGTCAGACTGTGCGTCCGCCCTCCAGTACCGTGAAGGATTTCATGACGGATGTCGGTTTCGAGCTTCGCCTTATAGTCGTTGGCATCGTCGCGGCGATCTGTTCCGCAAGAATGTTCTTTGACGATCCTCGTTTCGCGCCCGACGCGGGTCGAACCGCGGACGTGGAAATATTTGCCGCGCTTCCTGATCGTGAGCATGACGATATTGCCTCCAACAACGCCGCGTACTGGATCTCAGAGATGAGGTACGTTCCCCGATCTCGGCGAATGATTTCGATTTTGTGCTTGCGAAAAAGTCGGCGAACGCTCCGCTCGCGGTCGCAGCCTTCATAGCGGAGGCGATCCGCTATCTCGGCAAGCGTGCGGAGATCGTTCATGGTCCTTTAGGCCCGCCCGACAGCATTGCCGCCTGTGAGAGTGATTTCGTGCACGCGCTTCAACACGTCGAAAGTCCAAAGTCTCGACATCATCAAGACGGTGCTCTTCGGAATGCCGGCGGCCTCGAGATGGTCCTCGTAATCGACACCCATCCCGGTCAACACTTCGGGGCGCTGATCCAAGGGTACGCCCACCAGCATCATGACTGCGCGATCAACCATCCCCTGATGCCATACATCTCCGCTCATTGCGCCACCCCGCGCAATTTTCCGCGAACGCGCTCCGCGTCCGCGCGCACGATGGTGAGCGGCGATGTCTTGCCGTTCGGCTTGTAGGCGAGCCCCTTGAGTGGGCCGCTCTTTGCCCACCGCATAACGGTTATCGGCGAGACTTCCAAAAACTCAGCGATCGCTTTCGCGCCCCTGACAAGGGCGCTCGGTTTCGAATTGATCATCCCGACCATTCCTAATGTGAGCAGCCATGACGCAAAACAAACACACTCAAACTGGATCGATGTAGAGAAGTCGACGCAGCGCAGTGCGCAGTGTGAAGCTCGCGTTCAACGTCATCTTGGTGAGCGGCCCGGTAAGCATCGCTTCCACGGCGCGCTGCTCATCTTCGGGCACCGTTCGCACATGCCACTCGCGGATTTTTTCACCGATAGAATGGTCAATGTCGCGCCGAAGAACTGTCGGCCGTCCATAAATCTGCACGTCTTGCGTGATGGGCGCAGTCGTGTTCGCGGGCGCCGGTGCGACCTCCGCGACGTGCGCCCACCACAAAAACCGCGTCATGTCAGCGGACAGCTCGCCATAGACGTTCGGATGAAAAACCTTGTCGGGAGGCCCGACCATTGCGCAAACCACGTAGCGACCGTTGACGATCTCAATCAGAACGTCGCCGCCGCTCGGCGCGGGAGGAATCGCAGGGTCATACCAAGCCGGGTCCGTGAACTTGCCGAAGTAGGGGTTGATCGGCGGTGCCTTGCCGTCTTCCGTCGGCAGCGCTTCGCCGAAGAAAAACTTCCACGGATCGAGCTTCAAGAACGTGAAGCTTTCCAGCGAAGGCGCGGCATAGACGATCGTGCCCGCGACTTCCAAGCTCAGGCCCATGCCGATCAGAGGTGCCACCAGCGCCGCGCGCTTGAACATACGCGCGTCGAATAAGCGGGGCGCCGTCCGCGCCTGGGGGATTGGTTGCAGGATGCCGAGCTTCGCCAGCGTGCGCTGTGACCGCTCCGACAAGCCAGTCCCCCGGGTCATGTCTTCGGCCGTGAAGCGGCCCTCGAGGTACCAAAGCAGGCGGTTGTCATCTTTGATCATGGGCGGAGTAAGCCGTCTTTGACGCTACCTTGTCAATCGGCTTTGACGTGGGCGCGTCAGAAAAGCGACAAACTGCGATCAACTGCGATCATCAGGTGAAACTTCAACGCCCTAAGGGCCGAAAAAGTACCCGCCCGGAACCTTTTCCGGGCGGGGCCAAACGGTCGGTCGCGAGCCTGTTCAGGCGTCGGAAGCCGGCGCAGCATCATCGTCTTTTGTGAGCGTCGCGGTCATGTCCTTGAATGCTTGCAGCATCCACTGGCCGCCCGAACTGCGCACAACCGATTCGGCCATCTGTCGGGAAAGGATTTCCGGATAGTCATCCTCGATCTCGCTCTGAGCCCACCAAGCCCAGCCGCTATACATGATGCAGAACGCCTTGAGCTCGAATGCATCATCAGTTTGCGATGGCAGCGCCATGATCCTCTTTACCAACGGCTCTATCTTTTTGCCGATCTCGTTGGCCGCCCGCCACGCCTCAGTGAAACCGGTCTCATCACTCGCCCGGCCCAATTCTGAAAGCGCCGCTTCGTCGCCGCTGTTTCCGTGGTAGCGACTTCCAGCAAGCTCGTGTGCCGCGCGGCCCGTGAGGACATGGCGCGCATGGATGGGAATCCATTTCGAGAACAGCGCCATGAACTCCTTGCCGAGCGCAATCGTCTCGGCGTCCGCAGCGTGATCGATCGGCGAGACATACGCCTTCCAAGGCTCGCGTCCGATCATCGCCTGCGTTGCGAACGCCAGCGTTTTGGCGAATTGGATTTGCTCGGACAATTCTTCATCTTCGCCCTCAAAATAGAATTCGCCGAATTCGACCGTTTGCTCCTTGAGGAAGGCCGCGAGTGCAGCCAACCCCTCCGGCGTGGTCGGCGCTGTGCGCGCCAGCGCTTCACGCGCCGGCCGAACATCGCGCGGCTGTTTGGCGTTGGCCTCGATCAGCGCAGCCGCTTCCGCAGCACGGCAACGCTCGATTGCCGCGAAGATTGGATCAGCAGACGTGGATGCGATGGCCGGCGCGAGCGTCGCGGCGGAAATTGCAGATGCACTGACGATCATGTTCATTGCGCTTCTCCTGCTCACGTTTGACACAGCGCCGACGATCGGCGCCGTGCTCATCGAACGCGAGCGGACTGCGGTCGTTTCGCTTGTCATGTGGGTTGCTCACTGCTTTTGGCTTTTCAGGGCCGATTGCCCGGACGGCGGGCAAAGCCGGGGTCTGAAAACGTGCCAGTGAGACACGCGGCGTCGCCTTTAGGCTTTCGCCCTGGACATTGCCCGGGGCTTGCGCCCAAGGCGTTGCGACACCACCCCGGCCGGTGCTATGCACGCAGCCAAGGTTGTCGCGCCCGCCAAGGCGCGGCCGAAATGCGAAGCATGCTTCGCATTTGTTCAGCGGCTTCCGACGCCAATCGGCAGCCCGCCTATCACTGGTCCGGGTTTTCAGGCCCACGGACATTGAATCTGATTTGTCACTGAAGCGCCAGCCCCACGCGGGGCGGGCTTTCAGTCGTGCGTGCTCCGGCGTATCGTTCCCTGAAATGGGAGAATCGCCATGGCCACCGTGGAATATGTTCAAAACCTTGAGAAACTCCGGTCCGCGCTCGTAGAAAAGCGCCGCGACGCCGCTCGAAACTCAATCGAGATCGCCCTAGCGAATAAGGACGACCGCCCCAGCACGTCGTGGGCCAATGACATTGCCAAGGTGCAGGAGCAGATAGAGGCTATCGATCGGGCAATCGATGATGAGCAAAAGCTCAGGGGGCCGACTTCGTCATCAGAGCCCCTAAGACTGTAGCCGGCATAATCCACGCGAGCGCCGACTCTATTTCTTGGATTTTATCAACTTTGTCAGAATCGGATCATCTCTGAGCTTTCCAAGGCGCGGTTTTCTTTGCCCCGCCAAACTCGTTTGACTAGCGGACAAGTCGCCCGTCAAGGAATGAAAGAACAATTGACAAATTAACATACCAGAAACAAGTTCGACAGGAACCTCACCCACATTTGCGATTTCTAGTGTCAGGCAACCGGAAAACCCCGGATGGACCCCTGCCGCGGTCTCGATAATTATCCCTCGGCGTCCAAGGGTCGATTTGCCAACTACGAAGGCCGCGTAATTCACCGGTAACCTTATCCATTCTAGTGTGCTTGCTAGAACGAACCGGTTTGGATGCAAGATAAACGGTTCTCCAAAAGGCACAAAATACTTCTTGGAGAACTTGTTCTCGTTTGAAGGGCCTCCCGGCGTTGCTTTAAGATGCGTCTCGCTGGACTGTCTTAGGGTCAAAAACCAACGCCCCAAGCGAAGGTTCACGGCCGCTTCACCTCCATCCGCCAGCCTCACTATTTCAGGGGTAGGAACAACTGCGATACCGCTTTCCTCCCCCGCGTTACCACGAACTATTTCTTTAGATAATAGCTTGGCACTTAATATCATCAGGAGATCCGCCGCGTATACTCAAGGACTTCGATTGTCTTCAGAACCATTTCGTTTAAATAGTCGGTCCTATCGGCGATTTCGGACGCGGAGTCCAAAGCGTGTAGCTCGCGATAGTAGGTCCACCCCGCGTTAATTATATCACCGAGGCAAGCCGGCTGATGAGCCGGTATCCGCAAGACGAAACTCGCGAAGGTGAAGAGCTGAAAGTTTCGGATTTGGACGGAGCACCTTACCAGCGGCAATGAGCGAGGTAGCGTTCGACCAAAGACCAACCACAATCTCTTCAACGCTCTTCTCAGCCATTCGCATGATAAAACGATCCTGCGGATTTTGGCGTATGGTCTCCTCAACGAAAGCTAGCGTGTCAATGTCCGGAAGAGCAACCGCTTCACCTTTCGCGATCTCCCTCAATACGGAGATACGAGTCTTGTAGGATGGATACATGGATCGTCGCGCTCCCCCCGACCTGGAGCAAGAATATATGCGAAGGCGTAGAGGTAACTTTCCCCAAATAGCGCGTAAGCAAACATATCGCAAAATAGCTCTTCGGCTTGAAACACTGCAATCTCAACAAACTCCGCGATCGCTTCCGGCAATATCTCTTTAGCAATCATGTCATTCGGATTATAAGCGGGAAAATACTTTTTGAATTCTTCCGAATTCTTGTTAAATAATTGCTCGCATCGGGCCTGCAGAGTAGCGTGCGCCGAACCTCCAATTCCTCGATTTCTCCAGACCGCATGACCCAATTCATGTCCCGCGAGCGGGACTAATAGCGCCGTCGCAGCTTCAGATGCAGGAAGCCCTATCAGCACAAAGCTCTTCAGGTCTTCCAAGGATTGCGGATACGCAAAGGGGACGTAGTCCCATTCTGATGACAAGAGCACTTGCGGCTTTCCCTGAAGGATCGCGTCCGCGATATATTGCAGGGGGGCAAGGAGTTCAAATGCATTTCTAACGTTCGTAGATCGAATTATAAATCCCAAAATCGGCAGGCTCAGGTAAATTTTGCCGTTTATGATATTTGCAATTTGCCTTTCCGTCTTGTCATCACGGATCTTTCGGGCGCGATCCAGCTTGTTCTCTTGATCCTCAAAGACTTCGCGTAATCGCGAAAGCGCGTTCTTGCCTGAGCTGATGGGAAAATCCCCATCAAGCAAGGCGTCTATAGTGCGATAGACGTTTCTAAGCTTGTGTTTAGAATTGTGATAAAGACTCATGGTCTACATATCGCAGAGTCTGCACGCTCGCGTCGGGCGTAAATTTCGCTCATTTGTTTGGCGACTAAATTCGCATTGAAGGAAAGGCAAAACCTCTTAGCTTCTTTGACTTTTTCTTCATTGCCTACCGCAACACCGGCCTCCAAGTCCCTTAAATACATCTCAACAGATTTTCTGAATTCGCCAAAGCCAGAGGGATTTTTTGGAGGCAATCCCAACGAATCCCTCAGCAGGGCGTATGACCGAACGTCGCCGAGCATGCTGATGCTTTCGCCGGAGTATGCGGGGCCTGGGGTCTGGAGGTAAGTGAATAAGTCGCGCAAGGCGGGGACGTCGGGGCGGACTCCTTGCTTGAATTCCTCAAGTTCGAGGGCGGCTTCCGCGCTGAGATCAATCGGATTCACGTTCTCAGTGGCCATTGATACCCTCCCCCGCGAGACCGAATCGCTCATAATAGACGCTACAGGAACTTTCCAATAGGTGTATGAACGATGTACTTGCCACATTCCACAAGTTTTTGATCCTACCACGTCCCTTATCAGAACGCCCGCGGCTTGTGCGAGGTTCCGCGAAGGCTGCCTTCTCAAACGAAAAGAAAGCCAGCGGGCCGCGCCTCCACATCAGTGTAGACCGACCGATTCACGTCGCCGGCCGACGCTCGCGACACGGCCATCCAAGCCGCTGCGGCGCCGTCGATCCGATCGCGCGACTTGCCTTTGTGCATCACGCGATTGCCGGCACTGTCGACGTGGATCGTGACGTTTTCGAAATTCCAGCGCAGCACAGGATGCCCGCCGTGCCGAAACTTCCGGCTGATGATCGCGCGCTCTAGAAGATTGAGCGCGGGCGATTGCGTCACCCAACCTTGCTGCAGGGTGACAACCGGAAAGCCATCTTCCAGCAATGGGCCGATGACCGGCTGCGCATACGCGCGATCAAATGAAATTTCCCGCACGTCATAGGTGGTGCAGAGATCACGGATATGAAGCTCGATCGCTCGGAAGTCGACGGCGTTCCCGGCGTCGGCGTGATGAAGCCTTCTTTCGCCCAACGTGGGTAGGGCACTTGATCACGATCGGCGCGCGCCTGAAGGTTATCCTCCGGCACGAAAAACCAAGCCCAAACATCGAAGCCGTCATCGTCGTCAGGCCACGCCGCGAACACCGCAGCGAGATCGGTCGTTGACGACATGTCGCCGGATACCCAGCACGGCCGCCCGCGAAGCTTTTCAAGATCAACCGGGGCCGCACCTTCGTCATAGACCGCGATGTCGACAAACGGCGCCGTTGAATGCTGCTGACGGATGCCAAGGTGAAACTGCTGAAACGCCGCGCGATCGGCTGGACGCTCGCGGGCCTCAAGCGACAGTTGCCGCAGCGACGGCAAGTCCGGATAACCATGACGCAGGCCGGGATTGACCGCGTGCCAGATTGCTTCATCGAGCCAATCGCAATCGGCCGGCGCTTCGAAGATGATCGGCAGGAAGCTCGGATCGATGATCTCGCCCGACGCGACCTTCTTCGCGTATTCGTAAATCGGGAAGTCCGGCGTGTTCGTTCCGGCGCCGGCCGTGGTCGTGATTACCAGCAACGAGCCTGCCACCTTTGCGAGGCCGGTTCGGATCGCGTGCCAGAGGCCGTCTTTTTTGTGCGCCCATAATTCGTCAACGAGTGCGAATGAAGGCGTGCGCCCGAACTGCGTCGCGGCGTCGGCGCTGATCGCTTCATAGACCGCGCCCGACTTCGGATGCACGATCCGGTTTTTGAAATCCTGGACACGTGCAGCATTCTTTAGCGCGGGCGTCGCCGCGATGATGCCGCACGCTTCATCGAAAGCGATGCGGGCCTGCTTGCGATCGGCCGCAGCCGAGAGGCTTTGCCCGCCCTCGATCCGTTGCGGGCCGAACGTGTGTAGGAGCTCGAGCGCCGCACCGAGTGACGTCTTGCGATTCCCGCGCCCGACTTGCAGATAGACCACGCGACAAAGCCGATTTCCGTCCGCATCGCATGGGCCATAGATTTTTTTAATGATGCGCTGCTGCCACTCATCGAACGTCAGCGCGCGATCCGGCTTCCGGCTTTTCGGATGCTGCAGGATGCCGAGAAATTTCAGCGCAAGCGCAGCGTCACCGCGCGGATCATCGATCGGCGATCCATCAAAGAGCCATGCAGGACCGGACAGCATCACAGGTCAAACTCATTTCCAAAGAGGCCGGGACCGGGGTCGGGCCTCAATTGCTTCCGCGAACGTGCTGTCGGCGAGAGGCCCAATTCGGCGCCGAGCCGCGCGACGGTTTCGCGCGACGATCGCAGCAAGCCGGTTGCCGGGTGTGGCTTCAGCGCACCGCCCGCGCCCGCCACGGCCGCGCCTTCGGCTGCGATCTGAATTTCCAGCCGTAGGGCGGTCGCCTGGGCGAGCACGTAGGACGTGACCATGCCCGCCATCGAATCCTTGAACAGACGGCGCTCGCGAAGATCGGCGACCACTCGCCGCCATTCCTCCGCGATCTCAGCCGGCAGCGCGGCGGGCGGAAACGATACCGTTTTTGCATCGTTTTTCATGTCGCCAATTGGCGGTTTGAAATTCCCGCGATCTCCGAGTTCCAAAGATCCGAACTGGAATCTTTAAACGGTACTTCGTGAGTGACCGTTTCCACGATGCGAAGCTCCGGTCTTGCGCCCCTCATCGTCGCACCGCCTGTGACGGATTACCGAAGCCGCCGTCTTGCGATGCCGTCTTTCGGCTGTGGCAGGGCGCGCATAGCGGCTGCCAATTCGAATGCGACCAGAACCGGCGATGTTCACCACGGTGCGGGGTGATGTGGTCGACAACGGTTGCCGGCCGCCCGCACTGGCGACCGCCGTCCACCTTGCCGACACACCATTTGTTTTTGAGCAAGTAGGCGTCGCGCTGTTTCGTCCATGCGGTCGTGTAGCCGCGCTCGCGTGCGCTTGGCCGCGCCCGCTCTGCCTCTTCGGCGCGGCGCCGCTGGCAAACGCACACAGCGCCCGGCGCGACTAGCAGGCCGCATTGACAAACTCTTGGGGCGCGCATCGGCATGATCGCTTATCCCAAAACATTAATTTCGATGCGGATGCATTCGCCGCGATCAAAGACAGGGGCGACGCGCTGCACGGCTTTCGATGTGCCTCGCAGCCACAGGGTATCGTTTGAAGTCGGGATGCGCGGATCACTCGGCGCGATGATGCCCCCCGTGGCGCTCGGCGTTTTTCCTCCAGGCCACTGCTGTTCGAGGATGTGCGTCGGGCTACAGATGATGAAAAAATTCTGTTGCGTAATGCCGCCGATCAACTGTTCGGCGGTCAGCGCGCGCACGAGCGCCGGCACGCGACACTGCACAAACGATTGATTCGACGTGCCGACGGTGCGGCGCAAATAGATTTGCTCGCCACGCCGCGCCAGCCTTCGATCAAGTTGTGCAAGCAGTGCATTCATTTCGCGCTGAGTTTCACGCTGATGATTGTGTTCGCATAAGTGCCCGTCGTGAGCAGCTTCACGCGCATCGCCGAGCCGAGCACGCCATCCTGCAGGGTGTTGTCGGCCATCGCGCCATCGCTTGGCGTGAACGCCGCAACCGGCGTGAGGCCGGATAGGTTGATGACTTTTGTTTCGCTGACGTTGGTCCAGGATCGGCACGCAACGTCGATCCACGTCACGCCATCGTCGAGCGTGATCTGCACATAGGCGCGCGCTGTCGTTCCTCCGGAACCGTATGAGAACTTGAGCAGGATCGTCGCGGCGATCATGCCTTCGAGATTTTGGATTGGCGTTTGCGCGACGGATGCGAGCGCCGTCGTCAGCGAATGATCGCACAGTGAATAGTCGCCGGGGTTCAACATTCGATTATCCGTTCGCGGGTTTGCGCAGTTGTGAAATCAAATTCTGTGCTTCAGGCGAGGATCCCGCGTCGAAGTATGACGACGATCCCGCGCCGTCAGTCGTCTCGCTGCGGAGCAACGGGTCGCGCGGCGCGGCATAGCGATATTGATTGACGAAAATGATGGCCAAGCGCTCGACCCCTTCGGGGAGATCGCTGATCGCCGCATAGCCTGCCGTATACGTGACAACGATTTTGCCGATCGGCCATTGCCACGCGCGATCGCTGCGCAGTCGGTTCAACTCGCCTGTTTGCGCGACGAGCTCATAATCCGCTGCTGTCAGCGTCGTATCGTTTTCAACGATGGATGCGATTGCGCTCACGGGAAAACGGCTCAGCAACAATCCGTCCTGCCGGCTCGTGAAGCGAAAGGTTTCGGTGACAGTCTCTTCCGCGAACACGCGGTTCAATCGCTTGGCGACTTCACCGCTGGCCTGCGTGATCCAGCGCGCAAGATTTTCATCTTCGCTGCGATCGGTGATGCCGAGTTCTGACTTCACCGTGGCGAGCACGGTGAGATCGTAACTCTCTGCGGGCGTCGTGACGGTGAGCATTTCTTATCCTGAGAGTGTGCGGCGGGCGCGAGGTGCGTTCGGCTTCGGTCGGGATGATCCTTTGCTTGTGCTCGCTCGCGCCCGCCGCGTTACCCTGCCGAGTTCCGGCGGCAGGGCATTCGGTTTAGGTTCCGGTTGCCGTCCAATAGAAGCTTTCGGTTCCGGTCGACGCGATCAGCGTCGGATCGGAATTGCTTGTCGGCTTCCACGCATAGACGTTGACGGTCGCGCCGGAGATCACAGCCGTCAGAACGGAAGTCCCGACGCCTGGCGCTGCGCTGCCCTTGAGCGTGGCCGAGAACCCGACAACCGAAGTGAGGCCGGTTGCGACCGGCGTCGGGTTGCTGCCATCAAGTGCAGTTTCGCCACGCGCGATCATGTAACCAGCCGCCACGCCAGCGGCAGGCGTTGCGACAGCCGCCGCGAGCGCGGCCGTCTTGTCGGTGCCTGCGATCTTGAGCGCGCCACCGGAGACGATATCGATCTCGCCTCCAATGACGGTGCGGGCGCCGCCTTGCTCGGTATAGTTCGAAGTGTTGGCGGTCATGTCGGCCCCTTTTTACTGCGGCGGATTGGCGGTGGGGGCGGAACGCGGATTGCCCAGGATGGCCACGCCGGCCATGAACCAATCGCCGGAGTTGTTGCCGGTCGGGGTCACGGTGACGCGGACAATAGCGCTTGTTGCCGATGTAGCCGATCTTGCGGCACTCGATGTCGTCGTCGAATGGGAAGCTCGCGAGCGCTTCCGTGCCGACCAGATCGACGTCGGCGACCGCGGCATCGATCGGACGAGATCGAAAGCGTCGCCGTCTTCGAACAGAACGGTGAAGGTCGCGATCGCGTCGGTGTTCGTGCCGATCATGATCAGATGAATTCCAAGATGTCATAGCCGAGCGTGTCAACGATCTCGGAAACGTAGCGGCGTGTTGTCGGTCTGCGCGGCGACGGTCGAACAGCGGCACTTGGGGTGGATGTTGTTGTGAAGGTCGCGCATGGCGAAAATCTCCGAAAAGGGAAAGGGGGGAGGGCCGCCGATCGGGACCCGTGTTGCGGCGTTAGCTCGTGGCGATCTTGAGCTTGCGGATCGCTTCCGCGCGGACCACGCGGCCGCCGACGCGGCGCCGAGCATGGAAGCGCGTCAGGCCGTTCGTGGCCTGCGTGTACGGATCGCGCAGCAGCGACAGTGCGATCCGGTCATAGATGCGATAGGCGCTGGCGAAGTCGCCGAACACGACGGGATAGGCATTGGCGGCGATGTCCGGCATGTCGACGGCTTCGACGGCCGGCCGGCCCAGGATCGTCTCGGGCTGGCCGGCGGCAAGGCCGGCTGCCAGAGATATTGGCCCTGGCCGTCCTTCAGCTTGCGGATCGCCGCGAGCGTCGATGCCATTCAGCATCCACACGCGCGCGCTGCGATAGAACGGCGCGAGCGCATAGAAGAGATCGATCAGGCCATCGGCCTGTGATCAGGTTCGCATCGGCTGCCCGGCGGTGTAGATAAGGTTCGTGTCGCACATGAAGCCGAGCGGCTTCTTCACGCCGTCGCCCGAGACGAACGCCGCGCCTTCGCCGCGGCCGAACTCTTCGGCAAGATCGAAAGCGACCTCTGCCTCGACATTGACCGCCGCGTCTTCCAAGAGCTTGTTGCTCACGTCGACGTAGCACGCGAATTCATCGATCGGGATTTCGGCCTGACCGTAGGTCGCATTCGGTGCTCGATCGCGTTTCGGTCTCGCCAACCCATCCGCCGGTCGGCGCGGCCGGTGCGCTTCGGAATGATCACCGAACCGCTTGAAGTCTGCCCGACGCGCGCGGCTTGGCGCACGGGCGAAAACTGGACGATGTTCTTGTCGACTTCGGCCGAGAACTCGGCCGGCGCGAGATAGCCGCCGGCGGTGTCATCCGACACGCGAAGCGACTTCACTTCATCGGAGCCGAGCGCTTCCTGGCCCTTGCGGAGGAACAGCTCGAACGCCTTGCGCTCGATCTCTTCGCTTCGGATTTCGTTTCCGTGCCGGGCCGCTTGACCTTCACGATCTCGGCGTCAACCTTGTCGTTCACCTTCTTGAGCTCGGCGGCGAATGCGTCCATCTTGCCGGTGAGCGCCGTCGACAACTCCTCGATCGCCTTCACCGGATCGGGCTCGTTACCGCCGCCGCTTTCGTCCTTGAATTCAGCGGCGTAAGGGCGGTGCGACCGCGCCAGTCGTTATCGCGATAGTGCTTCATGCTCGCAGGGCCTCCTTAGCCCGTTTGATGGCCCCCACGAGCGCCCGCGCGCGCTCCGGATCATGCCCTTTGACGGTTGAAACGGTCGCACGCGGGTTCACCGAAAACGTCACGATCGGAAATTTCTGGAACGTCGAGCTCTTCGAGGAAGCGAATGCCTTTCGCTCGATCGAAGCGATCTTTGACGGTGCGGAATCCGATGGAGAGGCCATCGAGCGCGCCTGCGCGCATCAGCGCGTGCGTCTCGCGTCCCTTCACGGTGTCCAGGATCAGCTTGCCCTTGGCGCGAAGCCCCTTGCTGTCTTCGGCGAGATCGAGCCAAACGCCGATCGGTTCGTCGCTGTCATGCTGGCGAAGCATCTTCACCTTTTGGCGGACGCTTTCAGCGACTTCGCATATGCAGCAATTGG